>NZ_JBFONT020000002.1:0-950224 GCF_040779325.2 Aestuariibius violaceus | reverse complement strand
TCAGGCAGGCCGAGGTTGGATCAACCAAGACAATGCTGAGGCGGGTGAAGAAACGGTTCGATCTTCATCCAGAACGGCTGATCGCTGACACCGCCTATGGCACCGGGCCGCTTCTGGGATGGCTGGTCGATCGCAAGATCGCGCCTCACATTCCGGTGTTCGATAAGTCTGGGCGTAACGACGGTACCTGGACGCGCGCCGACTTCGAGTGGGACGCCCAGAACGATCAATACATCTGCCCTGAGGGCCACGCGCTGAAGCAGTTCCGTCGCAATTACTCGGACCCCAACCGTGGGCCGACCGGCAAAGGCACCGCTCGCTATCGCGCCTTGAAAGAAGTTTGTCAGGCCTGCCCGTCCAAAGCTAAGTGCTGCCCCAACGCCGCTGCCCGCAAGATCACCCGCGAAGAACATGAAGACGCCCGCCAGGTCGCCCGGGACATCGCCAAGACGCGCCAGTACGACATCTCGATGAAGCTGAGAAAGAAGGTCGAGATGCCATTTGCCCACCTCAAACGCATCCTCGGCCTGGGCCGCCTCCGACTACGCGGCCCATGCGGCGCAAACGACGAATTCCTCCTCGCTGCTACCGCCCAGAACCTGAGGAAGCTCGCGAAGATCTTTCCCGCACCGCAGCAAACGCGCAAAGCCTGACCAGTAAGGCACTCGCGCTCAGTTCAGCGCACCACTTTCTGCACGCGCAACACGTTGTTTTTCCACAGAATCAGCGGAAAGCGGTCGTTCGCAACAATCGAGTCTGCCGCGGTGCAGCTTCACCAGAGCAGACATCCGTTCATAGTGTAGCATTGAGCAGCTTCAGAAGACCGCATCGCGGGACGGAACAGCCAGTCGCGGTTCAAAGCACAGCGTCCGCTTTCACCGGTTGACGCTGCTAACTAGCAACTGACAGATGCCGACCTCCATCCACAGGAATGATTGCTCCCGTCACAATTAGCGTCTGCATGAGTGCGACCGCAAAGCGGCCCAATTCTATAGGTTCCACGATACGTCCGATCATCGTTCTGTCACTTTCCACCCGACGAAGTTCTTCACGGTCATCGTCAGATATGTCGGCCCATAGATCCGAGTCGATGAAGCCCGGGCGCACCACGTTGCATCTTATCGGTGCCAAAGAGACTGCAGCGACTTGAGCCATCGCTTCCATGGCCTTGAACGCAGTGTGAACGTGGCCAGCCTTATCGTCGATGATCTGAGAATAACCGCCAGTGATGAGCGTTACCGATCCATCCTGATCCATGATATCCTTGGCATGCCAAATGCATCGGTGGGTACCCCAGACCTTGCCTTGCATGAACCGCTCTGCTTCGCCTGGGGGCGTTTCGCTGAAACCCGAGCGCCCAACCGCGCCCGCTGTGATCATCAAATGAGTGAAGCGACCGACGCGCGTGAAAAAGTCGGTGACGCTCGTTTCGTCGTAGATGTCTATTGGCTCGCCTCTGCAGCCAAGTTCTTCCGCAGCTTGGTCTGCTTTGACTTTAGATCGCGATGTAACGATGACGTCAGCACCAAGTTCCAATGCTGCTTTCGCAACGCCACGACCCATGCCGCCCGATCCACCAATACATACGACTGTCTTACCGTTCATCATCCTATGTCCTTCCTTGATTTCGGCCAGCATAGAGCCGCAAGGTTTCGCGTTTAAGAGGTGTAAAGCGGACGTCGAGGTCGACTGCAGCATTTTGTAGGTCTGGTCTCACTGCCGCCATCGGAGCCAGCGCAGCATCTCGGACTGTCGAGCATCGTGCCCCTTACTCCCGGCCCATTGCGGACCTTCGACCGCCATTCAAGATGCTACGGCTGCGGCCCGCAATGCTGCCATTCGCAGCGATCCGTTCAAGCTCCTCCATCTCGGAGATCTTTTTGAGAAGAGGCTTTTTTCGTCGGTAGTTTCTGAAGCCAGCGACGCCGGCTAGCCTTTCAGGCGACGAGCCTCGCCTTGGTCACGCCTTTCTTGGCGAGCCTGATCAAAATGAGGGCCACGCCGCTTACCTTATGCTCCGCCAGGCTGTTCGCGAGCGACGACAATGTGCAGCGGATCACGCATTCACCGCTGCACGAGGCTTCGACCACCACTTCCACCGGTGTGTTTGCTGGCGCGCCCTCGGCCTGGAGCCGGGAAGAAATGACCCCGGCGCTTTTGACGCCCATATACACGGCGAGCGTCGTGCCCGGGCGCATGTGATGCGCCCAGTCGACGCCCGCGTCGCCCGCGCGGCAGCGTCCCGTAGCAATGACGAGCGTATCTGTTTCTCCGCGCTCCGTAAGACCCCGACCAAGGGCAGACGCGGCGGCGCTGGCCGCGGTGACGCCCGGAACGATTTCGACCGAGATGCCTGACATACGGGCCGCTTCAAGCTCTTCCGTCGCCCGGCCGAAAATCGACGGGTCACCGGATTTCAGCCTTACGACCCGGCGGCCTTTCTGGGCTTCGGCGACGATGAGCGCGCAGATTTTTTCCTGGGGCCAGGCGCATGCTCCGACCTCTTTGCCGACGAACACACGTTCGGCATCGCGGCGGGCGCATTCGAGGACTTCGGGGTCCACGAGGCGGTCGTAATAGATCACGTCCGCTTCCTGCAGGCGCTCAACAGCGCGCAGCGTCAGCAGATCGCGCGCGCCCGGGCCGGCACCGACAAGGGCGATGTGGCCCTTGCCGGCGACGTCCGGGACGCGTTGCCTGACGATGGCGGCCTTGATGAGTTCGGCGGCCTCGGTTTCCGCGCCGATCCGGTGGAGCAACGCAGGCTCGCCCTTGAACACCCAGGCCCAGAAGGCGCGGCGCATGTTCTGCGGCAAACGGTCGGCGACCGCGCCGCGCAGGCAGCCGGCAAGCTCGGCTAGGCCGCCGATGCGGGGCGGCAGCATCGTCTCGATCCGGGTCTTGATCGTGCGGCCGAGGACGGGCGCGGTGCCTTCCGTGCCGATGGCGACGACGACGGGGTCCCGGTCGACAATCGATGGCGTCAGAGCGTCGCAGAGTTCGGGGCGGTCGACGACGTTGACGGTTGCGCCGCCGTCCTTCGCGATCGCGTGGAGCGCGGCATCGGCGCCCGCACAGCCAGTTGCGATGAAGGTCAGCTCGCTGCCGGCAAACGTTCCGGGCGAGATGCGATCGCCGTGATGCGTGGCACGACCCTGGGTGACGAGCCCCTGGAGTTCCGCATCGAGTGCGGGCGCGGCCAGAACGATCTCGGCATCCGTCTTGAGGATCAGCCGCGCCTTTTGTGCCGCCTGTTCGCCACCGCCTGCGATGACGACCCGGCGGCCGGTGGTGCGGATGAACATCGGAAAGGATTTCATGGACCGGTCTCCGTTACTCGGCGGCTTCGCGGACGGTGAAGCGCCTGATGAGGCTGGTGATTTCGGGGCGACACGAGCCGCAGGTCACGCCCGCACCGGTGGATGTGCAGACACGGTCGAGGTCTGCGCCGAGCCTGTGCGCGGCGGCAAGGAGCGTATTCGCGCCAACGCCCGTGCAGGAACAGACGGTCGGTCCGGGATCGGGCGCATTGCCGCGCGGGCGTGCCGCCAGAACGCCGCCCGCCTGCTGGCCGATCAGAGCTGCGATGTGGTCGCGGGCCACGGTCACCGGGCGGCGCCCGATGAAAAGCGCGGCGGCGAGCCTGCCGCTGGCATCGGTGAAGGCCAGGCGCGCGGTGCCCGTGGCGGCGTCGGTTAGCACCTGCGGTTCGGTGTCGAGGGCAAAAAGACGGCGCGCGAAGCCGGTCCAGTCGTCGCAGGCCGTCTCGCCCGCCAATTCCATGCGCCAGCCGGCCTCTGTACGGACGCGCGCCCAGTAGGCGACGTTGGCGGCAGGTTTGTCGGCGGCAACGGCGAAGCCGTACCACCCGGCGTCGTAACGCTCGATGGCGACAACGCTTGCCTTGCTTTCGGGCTGGCCCGAGACGGGATCATTCGCGGGCGCGACGAGGGCATCGACGCGCGCGGCGGGCGCGGTCTCGCCGGTCCAGTGCATCGGAGCGAAGGGCGTCCCGATCGGAGCGTCCTCGCTGACCAGGACACGGAGGATGGCGGTGCCTAACGGGCTTTTGACCCGCGCGAGATCGGCGGGCGCGAGGCCGAGGGCGGCGGCGTCCTCGGGGTGGATCTGCAGGAACGGTTCGGCCAGATGGCGCGAGAGGCGGGGCGCAAGGCCGGTCCGCGTCATCGTGTGCCACTGGTCGCGGGTGCGGCCCGTGTTCAGGCGATAGGGGTATTTCGGGCTGCGGGCGGCGGCAGGCGCCTTCTGGCGGACGGGAAGAAGCCGCGCGCGGCCGTCGGGCGTGAAGAACCGTCCGTCGCCGAAGAACCGCCCGCCCGACCGGGTGGCGGTGACCGGCCAGCGGGTGGGCGCCAGCGTTTCGTAGTCCGCATCGGAGAGATCCGCGAGGCCCGAGATGTCGAAGTCGCGTCCGAGGCGGCCTGCAATGCCGGAGAGTGCGGCGTGTTCGCGGAAGATCTCGGTCGGGGAGCGGTAATCGAAGGCGTCGGTCCAGCCCATGCGGCGGCCCACATCGGCGAAGATCGCCCAGTCGTGGCGCGCGAGACCGGGCGCGGCAAGCGCGGGGCGCTGGCGGCTGATCGTGCGGTCGGAATTGGTGACCGTGCCGTCCTTCTCGCCCCACCCGGTGGCGGGAAGGAGGACGTCGGCAAGGCGGGCGGTGTCCGTCTCGGGCGTGATGTCGGAGACGACTGTGAAGGGGCAGGCCCTGATCGCGGCGCGGACGGCGTCGGCGTCGGGCATCGAGACGGCGGGGTTCGTGCAGGCGATCCAGAGGGCCTTGATCCGCCCTTCCCCTATGGCGCGGAACATATCGACGGCCCTGAGGCCGGGGCGTTCGGCGATGCGGGGGCTGGCCCAGAAACTTTGGACGGCGGCGCAGTGTTCGGCGCTTTCAAGGTCGAGATGCGCGGCGAGCATATTGGCCAGCCCGCCCGTCTCGCGTCCGCCCATGGCGTTCGGCTGCCCGGTGACGCTGAAGGGCCCCATGCCGGGTTTGCCGATGCGGCCCGTCGCGAGGTGGCAGTTGAGGATGGCATTGACCTTGTCGGTGCCGCGCGTCGACTGGTTCACGCCCTGGGAAAACACGGTCACGGTGCGCTCGGTCGCGGCGAACATCTGGTAAAAGCGGGTGATGTCGCGCCGGTCGAGGCCGGTGATCTCCGGGTCGTCGGCTGAGGCGCGGGTGAAGGTGTCGTCGAAGCCTGTGGTGTGGTTCAGGATGAAGGCCTCGTCGAGGGCACCGTTTTCGCGGAGATAGGCGAAGAGGCCGTTGAAGAGGGCGACGTCGGTGCCGGGTTTCAGCGCAAGATGCAGGTCGGCGATGTCGCAGGTCGCGGTCCGGCGGGGGTCGATCACGACGATCTTCGTACCGCGCGCCGCGCGGGCGGCGGCGAGGCGCTGGTAAAGCACGGGATGGCACCAGGCGAGATTGGAGCCGGTCAGGACGACCAGATCCGCCTGCTCGAGATCGTCGTAGGTGCCCGGCACGGTGTCAGAGCCGAAGGCGCGCCTGTGTCCCGCGACGGTCGACGCCATGCAGAGGCGCGAGTTGGTGTCGATGTTGGCCGACCCGATGAACCCCTTCATCAGCTTGTTGGCAACGTAGTAATCCTCGGTCAGAAGCTGGCCCGAGACGTAGAAGGCGACGCTGTCAGGGCCGTGTTCGGCGATGGTGTCGGCAAAGCGGCGGGCGACGAGATCGAGCGCCTCGTGCCAGCCGGTCTCGGTTCCGTTCACGCGCGGGGCGAGGAGACGCTCGCCGAGGCCGACCGTTTCACCCAGCGCGAACCCCTTGGAGCAGAGGCGACCCTGATTGGCCGGGTGGTCCGGGTCGCCTTCAACGGTGAGCCCGCCAGCCCCGTCGGCGCGCAGCGTCACGCCGCATCCAACACCGCAATAGGGACAGGTCGAGCGGACCTGCGCGAGCCCCGCGCCGTCCATCAGGCGGCCCTCTGCCCGAGCACGGCGGCGTCGATCAGGATGCGGCCGTCCTCGACCTTGGCGGGGTAGGTCCGGATGCGGCCCTCGTCTGCGCCCTGGGCCTCGCCGGTTTCCAGATCGAAGATCCAGTTGTGCAGGGGACAGGTCACCTTGGCGCCATGGACGATGCCTTCTGCCAGCGGGCCACCCTTGTGCGGGCAGGTGTTGGAGGTGGCGTAGACGGTGGCTTCATCGGTGCGGAAGACGGCAACGCAACCGTCCCGCGTCTTCACCTTACGCGCCCCGCGGAGGGGGATGTCATCGATGGCGCCGATGTCGATCCAGGTCATTCCGCGGCCTCCAGGGTCAGATCGGCAAGCGGCTGGAATTTGGCGGCCTCTTCCGCGCGGGCGCGTTCGGACCAGGGATCCTTCTGATAGATCGTCTGGGACAGCTCGAAAGCGGCGACGAGGCGGCCGCGCTCAGCGGCGTCGCCCAGGCGCTCCTGCACCCAGTCCAGGCCGACCTTGGCGATCCATTTGTAAGGCCGGTCGAGGTACTTGGCGTTCTCGCGGTAAAGCTGGACGAAGGCGATGATCCATTCCATGGCCTCCTCCTCGGTCGCGACCTTCACGAGGGGTTCGATTTCCTTGAGGTCCATCCCCGCCGCGCCGCCGACGCCGATCTCATAGCCTGACTCCACGCAGACGATGCCGACATCCTTGCACGTCGCCTCGGCGCAGTTCCGCGGACACCCCGAGACGGCCATCTTGACCTTGTGCGGCGTCCAGGAGCCCCAGAGCTTCTTTTCCAGCTTCACGCCGAGGCCGGTCGAGTCCTGTGTGCCGAAGCGGCAGTGGTCGGTGCCGACGCACGTCTTCACCGTGCGGAGGCCCTTGGCGTAGGCGTGGCCAGAGACAAGGCCCGCGCGCCCGAGATCGGCCCACATGGCGGGCAGATCCTCGCCACGGACGCCAAGAAGGTCGATGCGCTGACCGCCGGTGACCTTCACGGTCGGCACGTTGTACTTGTCGGCCGCATCCGCGATGGCGCGCAGTTCCTGCGCGTTGGTGATGCCGCCCCACATGCGTGGCACGACCGAGAATGTGCCGTCCTTCTGGATGTTGGCGTGCTTGCGTTCGTTGACGAAGCGGCTTTGCGGATCGTCCTGATACTCCACCGGCCAATCGGCCAGGAGGTAGTAATTGATCGCCGGGCGGCAGACATGGCAGCCATTGGGCGTGGTCCAGCCAAGCTCCTGCCAGACGGCGGCCTGGCTTTTCAGCTCTCGCGACTTGATGAGACGCCGGACATCCTCGTGGGTGAGGTCCGTGCATCCGCAGACGGGTTGGGCGGTGGGCAGCTGAAATTCGTCACCCAGTGTTACAGCAAGAAGCTGCTCCACCAGCCCTGTACAGGTCCCGCAGGACCCGGACGCCTTGGTGGTCGCGCGGACCGCATCGAGCGATCCCGCGCCGCCTTCGATAGCTTGAACGATCTGACCTTTGCACACGCCGTTGCAGCCGCAGATTTCTGCGTCAGCCGGTAAGGCTGCAACGGCCGCCATAGGGTCCAGCGCGGCACCCCCCTGGTAGGCGGGTCCGAAGATGAGCGTTTCGCGCATCCCGGTTACGTCGGTCTTGTCCTTGATGAGGCCATGGAACCAGCCACCGTCGGCGGTGTCGCCGTACATCACGGCGCCGATGACGCGGTTGTCCTGAAGTACGAGCCGTTTGTAGACGCCGCGGGCCGGGTCGCGGAAGACGATGTCTTCGCGGTCCTCGCCTTCGGCGAAGTCACCTGCAGAGAAGAGGTCGCAGCCCGTGACCTTGAGCTTCGTCGCCGTCTCGCGGTTGACGAACGCGGCCTGCTCGCCAAGCAGGGTCTGCGCGGCGACCTTGGCCTGATCGTAAAGCGGCGCGACGAGGCCGAAGATCTGGCCGTCGTGTTCGACGCATTCGCCGATGGCAAGGATGTCTTCGTCACTGGTGATCATCGCATCGTCGACGTGAACGCCGCGGCCACAGGCAAGGCCCGCCTCGGCGGCGATCGCGGTGGCCGGGCGGATGCCAACGGCCATGACCAGGAGGTCGCAGGGGATTTCGGTGCCGTTGTCGAGGCGAAGCGCCGTGACCTTGCCGCTCTCGCCGATGATCTCCTTGGAGTTGGTGGAGACGAGGACGTTGATGCCGCGGCGGGCGAGTTCCTTGCGGAGGAGGTAGCCCGCCGCCTCGTCAAGCTGGCGTTCCATCAGGTGGCCCATGAGGTGCACCACGGTGACATCGACGCCGCGTGCATGCATCCCCGCGGCCGCTTCAAGACCGAGGAGGCCGCCGCCGATCACGACGGCCTTGGTGCCCTGGCCGAGGGACATCATCCGCTGCGTATCCTCCAGATCGCGGTAGGCGATGACGCCGTCGAGGTCGTGGCCGGGAAGCGGGACGATGAAGGGGTTGGAGCCGGTGGCGATGACGAGCTTGTCATAAGGCACGTCACCGTTCGGGGCGCGGACCACCTTGGCCGCACGGTCGATGCCGGTCACCCGTTCGCCGAAGCGGCAGGTGACGCCGTGGTTCTCGTAGAAGGCCGCGTCGTGGGTGACGATTTCCTCATAGGTCTTCTCTCCGGACAGGACCGGAGAGAGCATGATGCGGTTGTAGGTCCCGCGCGGCTCGGCGTTGAAGAGGGTGATCTCCCATCCTCCGGCCGCAGACATATGTTCGACCAGGCGGCCTGCGGCCATGCCTGCGCCGATGATGACGAGTTTTCGGGTCATGTTTCAGGCTCCTTGGGGCCGTAAGCAGCGTCGATCATGACGCCGGACAAGGTGCCGTAGGTCTGGCTCCAAGCCTCTTTGACGTCGGGAGTGAAGGCATCGCCCAGCCCCTTTTCGAGCGTGCGAAGCAGGGAGGCGCCGACCTTGTCGTAGTCGCCTGCCTTTACGCCGTAGCCGACATGCCGGATGGCAAGGTCCCGGGCGACAGGCAGGACGGTCGGCAGGTTGTCGAGACTGCGGACAACGACGCCGAGCGTCGCCATGAGCTTTTTGCCCTGCTCGGTCATGTCCGCCCCCGCAAAGTAGGGTCTGACCTCGGGAGAGGTTTCGAAAAGGTCCGTGTAGAAGATCTCGGCTGCGGTGTCGGCGATCGGGACGACTTTCTCGAAGCTGTCTTTTACCAAGGTGATCTGGTGCGTTTCCATGAGCTCTACTCCGCCGCGATTGCGGCCTGACTGAGTTTCGGTTTAGGTGTCGCACCGTGTTCGTATTCCTCGAGGAAATCGAGCACCTCCTGCCGATAGGCGTAGTAATCCGGATGCTCGAGAAGCGCCTTGCGTGTGCGGGGCCGGGGCAGATCGACCTGGGTGATCTTGCCGATCGTGGCCTGCGGTCCGTTCGTCATCATCACCACGCGGTCGGCCAGCAGGATCGCCTCATCCACATCATGGGTGACGCAGATCGCGGTGACCTTGGTGCGGGACCAGACCTCCATCAGGACCTCCTGCAACTCCCAGCGGGTCAGGCTGTCGAGCATGCCGAAGGGCTCGTCGAGCAGGAGCAGCTTCGGCGAGAGGGCGAAGGCGCGGGCGATCCCGACGCGCTGTTTCATGCCGTTCGAGAGGTCAAGCGCGGGCTTGTCCATCGCCTCGGCAAGGCCGACCCGTTCGAGATAGTATTCAACGACGTCCTGCCGTTCCTGCCGGGAGGCGCGCGGATAGACCTTGTCGACGCCGATGGCGACGTTTTCCTTGGCGGTGAGCCACGGGAAAAGCGAGGGCGCCTGGAAGACGACAGCGCGTTCGGGGTCGGCGCCTTTGACGTGGCGACCGTCAAGCTTGATGGCCCCCTTCGAGATCTCGTTCAGACCGGCGGCCATGGTCAGGACAGTGGACTTGCCGCAGCCGGAATGGCCGATGAGCGAGATGAACTCGCCACGGTCGATCTTGAGGTCGAAATCCTCGACCACGGTAAGCGGGCCTTTGGGGGTCGGGTAAACCTTGTGGAGCTGGCTGAAATCGAGGAAGCGGCTGTCGATCAGACCCTTCTGCGCATCGGCCACCGCCGTGGGGACGCCGTGGATGGGCGTGACCTCGGGAAGTGTGCGCACGCCTTCGATCTTGGCGGCGATACCGACATCCATAAGGTATTTGGTGATGTCCGCGCGGAGGCTCTTGAAGGTTTCGTCGTGGTTCATGGCCGTCCGGTCGCGTGGGCGCGGGATGGTCACGGTGAATTCCTGCCCCAGCGTGCCGTCGGGGTTGAGTGCGATGATGCGGTCGGCCAGCGTGATCGCCTCGTCCACGTCGTTGGTGATGAGCACGCAGGTCTTGCGGTCCTCTTCCCAGATCGCCTCAATCTCGTCGGCGAGGTTGGCGCGGGTGAGCGCATCGAGCGCCGAAAGCGGTTCGTCGAGAAGCAGCACCTCGGGGTTCATGGCGAGCGCGCGGGCCACGTTGACGCGCTGGCGCATCCCGCCCGATAGCTCTGCCGGGCGGCGGGTGGCGGCGTGGGACAGGCCGACCATGCGGACGTAATGATCGACCTTCTCGGCGCGCTCCTTGCGGGAGAGGCCCGGAAAGATCGTATCGACAGCGAGCCTTACGTTGCCGGAGACCGTAAGCCACGGCATGAGCGAATAGCTTTGGAAAATGACACCGCGTTCCGGTCCAGGCCCCGTGATCGGGGCGCCCTTGAAGGTGGCCGAACCGCTCGTGGGCGTCTCAAGTCCCGCAAGAAGGTTGATGAGCGTCGTCTTGCCGGTGCCGGAGAAGCCGAGGAGAACGAGGAACTCGCCCTCCTTCACCTCAAGGTCGATCCCGCTCAGCACCGGCGCGGCATGGATGCCCGTGCCATAGCTCTTCGAGACGTTTTCGAGTTTCAGGATGCTCATCGCGCTCACCGGTGGTTCGTGAAGGTGAAGGCCGCCTGGATCGCGTACATCAGCCGGTCGAGGAGGAACCCGATCACGCCGATGGTCAGCACCGCGACCATGATCCTGGCGAGCGACTGGCTGGAGCCATTCTGGAACTCGTCCCAGACGAACTTGCCGAGGCCCGGGTTCTGCGCGAGCATCTCCGCTGCGATCAGCACCATCCAGCCGACGCCGAGCGACAGGCGGAGGCCGGTAAAAATCAGCGGCAGGGCGGAGGGCAGGACCAGCTTGGTGATCTTGGTCCAGGTGCCCATTTTCAGCACCTTCGAGACATTGACGAGGTCCTTGTCGATGCTCGCCACGCCGAGCGCGGTGTTGATGAGCGTCGGCCAGAGCGAGCAGAGCGTCACCGTAATGGCCGAGATCAGGAACGATTTGGCAAAGAAGCCGTCATTCGTCGCATAGACCGCCGAGACGATCATCGTCACGATGGGGAGCCAGGCAAGCGGCGAGACCGGTTTGAAGATCTGGATCAGCGGGTTCAGCGCGGCATTCGCGGTCTTCGACAGGCCCGCGGCAATGCCAAGCGGCACCGCGACGACAGTGGCGATCAGGAAGCCGAAGAAGACGGTCGCGATGGAAGTGCCGATCTGCTGGTAGTAGGTCGGTGCACCGGTATAGGCGCGCTCGACGGGGTCTTGCCCGTTGGCGATGCGGCGTTCGTTGAGCGTTGCGACCTGGGCCTGAAACTTGGCGCGGCTTTCGCCTTTGCGCACGGCGTCTTCGTGGAGATTGACCGCCTGTTCCCACACCTGCGCCGGACCCGGGACCGCGCCGAGGGAGGTCTGGACCTGCGGCGCCAGTGTCGCCCAGAGCGCGAGGAAGCCGACGATGGCGAGAAGCGGCACGCCCAGAAGGCGCCAGACCTCGCCCAATTGCGCGCGCGGGTTGTCGCCCGCCGCGGCCTTGAGCATCGGTGTCAGCCAGGAAAGACCGAGGACGGTGAACCACTTGTCGGCTTTGTTGATGCGGGTGAACCAGACGGCGCGACGGGCTTCGCGCGCGGCGTCGGTGGCGAAATTCGGGTCAACTGCGGTCATGGGTCTGCCCCTGCCTCAAGGAATGGAAGGATCGCGGTTCGGGCCGCTCAGAAAGGTGGACGAGCGGCCCGGTCTGGCGTCAGCCCTGAACTTCGGAACCGACCACGATCTGATCGGCCTTCAGCCCGATGGGCAGGCTTTCGAGGTAGGCGTTGGGCGCACGGCCGTCATAGGGGATGCCGTCGATGATGTCGGCGGCCGGCGTCGGTGCCTTGTAGCCGTCGCTGTCCCATGGGAAGTCCGCCTCGTTGGCGAAGCCCTCGTCGACCAGCAGGCGGGCCGCTTCGAGATAGATCTCGGGCTTGTAGACCTTTCTTGCCACCTCGTCGTACCAGGCGTCGGACTTCGCCTCGGGGATCTGGCCCCAGCGGCGCATCTGGGTCAGGTACCAGACGGCATCCGAATAGAACGGATAGGTCGCGTTGTAGCGGAAGAACACGTTGAAGTCGGGGATGTCCCGCTTGTCGCCCTTCTCGAACTCGAAGAAACCGGTCATCGAGTTGGCGATGACGTCGTAATCCGCGCCGACATATTCCGGGCGCGACAGGATTTCGACGGCCTCGGGGCGGTTGGCGTTGTCGTTCTCATCCAGCCAGATGGCCGCGCGGATAAGCGCCTTTGTGACGGCAAGCGTCGTGTTCGGGTATTGCGCGGCGAACTCATTGGTGATGCCGAAAACCTTTTCCGGGTTGTTCTTCCAGATCTGGTAGTCGGTGATGACCGGGACGCCGATGCCCTTGAAGACGGCCTGCTGGTTCCATGGCTCGCCCACGCAGTAGCCATAGATGGTGCCGGCTTCGAGCGTGGCGGGCATCTGCGGCGGCGGCGTCACGGACAGGAAGACGTCCGCGGCGATCTGGCCGCTGATGTTCTCCGGGCTGTAATAGCCCGGGTGCAGGCCACCGGCGGCAAGCCAGTAGCGCAGCTCGTAATTGTGGGTCGAGACCGGGAAGACCATGCCCATGTTGAAGGGCTTGCCCTCGTCACGGAACTGCTCGACGACCGGAGCGAGGGCCTCGGCGCTGATCGGATGCTGGGGGCGACCGTCCTCCATCGACGGGATATGCGGCCGCATCAGGTCCCAGACCTCGTTCGACACGGTAATGCCGTTGCCGTTCAGGTCCATCGAGAAGGGCGTGATGATGTGCGCCTCGGTGCCGTACCCTATCGTCGCAGCCAGTGGCTGACCGGCAAGCATGTGGGCGCCGTCAAGCTGGCCGTCGATGACACCGTCGAGAAGCACCTTCCAGTTGGCCTGCGCTTCGAGCGTGACGAAAAGACCCTCATCGAGGAAATAGCCCTGTTCATAGGCGACCGCGAGCGGGGCCATGTCAGTGAGTTTGATGAAACCGAAGGTCAGTTCGTCCTTTTCCAGCTCCAGCATCTGGGCCGATGCGCTGGTGACGGTCAGGGCCGCAGCAGCGGCGCTCAGTAGGTATTTCATCGGGTGTCCCCCTGTCTTTAGATGCGCGTGGTCCGCGCAAAACAAAAAAGCCGCCAGACCATCCCGGACGCCTGGCGTCGGGAACGGTCGAGCGGCTGTGCTCGGATTGCCCTGTCATGGGTAAGAAGGGAGAGCGCCGTTGCTCTCAGAGCTGATGCTTCACAGGACGCGAGGCCGGCGCAACGCCGCGTGTCGAATCCAAGCGGATTTTTCTGCGCTGCCGCATTTCACCCGGCAAAAGCGCCTGATTTTTGATCAGAGACCATCCGTCGGATCAAAAATCTTGCCGTCGAAGAACCGGTTTTCGGGAAGGATGAGCCGACCGTTGTCGGCAGCGACGGCCGTTCCCTCGACGATTCCCCCCTCGATTTTTTCCGATGCGCCCGGCAGGATGGCCCCCGTGTCGCCAAGGTGCTGTCGATAGAGATCGGTTCGAAACGTTGCGCGGGCGGCATCCATGGCGTGACGCCTGTCGATACCAAGACGCCCGGCAATCTGCCCCCCGATCCAAGCCGCCTGGCTTCGCCACGGAAAATTGGCGGCACCCCGGTGAAATTCGATGAAACCGGCGCATTCCCGGGTTTCTCCGCGCCCGTTCACCACAAACTGACCCGTGAGGGCGCGATCTATGATTTCCGGTGCCAGATCCAGGTAGCTTTCCCGCGAAAGGAGTTCGGCCGCGGTCGTCAGGGCCCCGCCTGTTCCAAGCCACCGCGAAGCTTTCCAGACCGCCCGCATCAGTCGTCCCGTCAGGTCAGCATTTTCCGCCGCCCAGATCGAGCGGACTGCCAGCACCTTTTCGGGTGCGAAGCTCCAGATCGCGCGTCCGGGCAAAAGCAGAGTGCCCACGCCGCTTTCGACGGATTTCGATCCCCAAGGTTCACCGACGCAGAACGCATCGATTTCACCTGCCGCGAGAGCCTCGGCCATGAGAGGCGGCGGTACCGTTCGGATGACAAGCCCTTGGGATGCCGGCAGACCCGAGGCCGCCAGCCAATAGTAGAGAAGCTCCGCATGCATGGAAAACGGGAACGGAACTCCGACCCTGAGCTCTTCTCCTGCCGAGGTCAGGACTTTCCCCGCAGCGGTCGCGTCGGAAAAGTCCAACGGCTCGGCAGCATCCCTCAGGCGATCCGCAAGCTTGTTGGAGACCCCGACAACCGTGCCATTGACCGACATGACCATGAGCGCGGAAACGTCGGCCGCAACGCCGCCGACGCCAAGAGCCATGGCGACGGGAACCGGTGCAAGAAGATGCGCGGCCTCCACGGCCCCGAAGGCCAGCATGTCTCGCAAGGAAGACCAAGACGGCGCCCGGACCAGATCAAGCGCCAGCCCTTCCTCATGCGCAAACCCCATTTCCTTCGCCGCAATGAGTGACGCGGCATCGGTCAGAGGAATAAAGGCAACGGATAGGCGTGCCAAAGTCACGACAGAAGATCCGCTGCCGTCACCAGCGCCTGGGCCACGTCGGAAATCTTCTTGCCCTGGTTCATGGCTGTCTTCCGCAGAAGCGCATATGCCTCGTCCTCGCCGATCCCCCGCGCTTTCATCAGCAGACCCTTCGCGCGGTCGATGGTCTTTCGTTCTTCAAGCGCGCGTTTCGTTTCATTCAGTTCGTCCCGCATCCGACGGAACATGTTGAACCGGGCGATCGCGGCGGCGATCACCGGTCGCAATCGTTCCGGTCGCAGGTCGTCAACGACATATGCCGACACCCCCGCCTCGATCGCGGCCTTCGTCATGCTATCGTCGCTTCTGTCAGTGAAGACCGCGACAGGACGCTCCAGAGGAGACGTCGCCAGCGTCAGTTCTTCGATCATGTCGCGTGTCGGGCTGGTTATGTCCACGATGACAATGTCGGGCTGTATCTCGGTAATCTGCCGAGAAAGACCCGATATCTCAGATATCACCCGAATGTCGTTGTCGCCGGCCTCGCGCAGGCTGTCGACGATCATGAGCGCTCTGTCGCGATCTGGCTCTGCGACGATGATCGAAAGCGGCTTGGACATCAGATCAGCATGGGGCCATGCTGCGGGCGCAGCAATAAAATTCTGCAATGCGGCATCAAAAGGTGGCGAGGCGCCCAATTGTTAGGCGGCGCAGAATTCCGACCGCGTCTGACGGCTTTGATGCACAGATCAGGTCACGGCCCGAACCAGCCCTTGATCATTTCGCTTCTATGCTGCGGTGCTGCCCGTTAGAGCTGCCATTCGCTGCGACCGCAAAATCAGGGTTCAAGCCAACTCGCAGTTCGCGGACGAAACGGTCAATCGGACCGCGACCAGTAAGTCTGTTTTCATGACACTGATCCGTATGTTGGCAGGAGCAAATTGCATGCAGGACTAGCGCTACATATCCACGGATCATGAGGTCGCCTTCCGAAAAAGGGATCCCGCCCCATGGACACCTCTAGTCGCATTGTTACCACTACCAGGGCCCACCTTGGTAGTGGTAACGACATCTGAATTTGAGGATTTGGGCCGATGTACATCCCGCGGTCGTTTATCTAAACGGGCTGCTCTTTCTCATTGGCCGTTTGGTTATTATCACCAGCCACAACCTTTGGTCACTGGACTTCCGTCTGCTGGTCACCTTGTCCGGATGGCTTCTCATTTTCGCCGGAGCCTTCCGTATGTTTTTCCCAACTGCCCAGCAGTTGGCCGCCGGCACGGGCACATACCTCTTGATTGCATTGCTCTTCTTGCTTGGTATGGCGCTTACGGCCTATGCCTTCCTCAATCCATCAAACTGAATTGCGATTGGCAAAATAGGGGACGTTCGTCGACCCTGCAGCATCCGTTGTTTTGGGCTGATTCCGTTGAAAAACTCGTACTTGATCGTGTCGCAAGTCGCTGATTCAATTCTCTCATCCAGTGGTAGGATTGGCTATGATGGGACCGCGGCAGGAAGCGCAATCCGCGTTGTTCTACGAGTTCTCGCTCGAAGATCACGTCCCGCAAGATCACTTGCTGCGGTCGATTGATCGGTTCGTTGATCCGACCAGCGTCCGCGCACATCTGGCGGATTTCTACAGCCACACAGGGCGTCCTTCGGTTGATCCCGAGTTGCTGTTCAGAATGCTTTTGGTTGGGTATTGCTTCGGTATTCGATCGGAACGGCGGCTCTGTGAAGAAGTGCATCTGAACCTTGCTTACCGCTGGTTTTGCCGCCTCGATTTGACGGATCGCATCCCGGATCACTCGACCTTTTCCAAGAACCGTCATGGTCGGTTCCGCGAAAGCGATCTGCTGCGACATGTATTCGAGACGACGGTTGCTTGCTGCATGAAGGAAGGCTTGGTTGGTGGTCAGGGCTTCGCGGTCGACGCCAGTTTGGTCAGCGCCGATGTTCAGAAGCAGAACTCGAGCAATCCCGAGGACTGGGCGGCCCGCGAGATTGATCCGAATGATGCGCCCCGCGCAGTGCGCGAGTACCTCGACACGCTGGATGATGAGGCTTTTGGCGCAGCTACAACGGCCAAGCCCAAGTTCACCGCGCATGCTGACCCTGCCAGCCAATGGACAGCAGCGCGTAAAGGCCCTGCGTTCTTTGCCTATTCTGACAACTACCTGATCGACACGGACCACGGGATCATTGTCGATTTGGACGCCAGCCGGTCTAACAAGACCGCAGAGGTCGGTGCGATGCGAAAGATGCTCGACCGCACCGAAGACTGGTTTCGCTTGAAGCCTGATTGGATCGCCGCTGACACGGCCAACGGGTCGTCCGACAATCTGGTCTGGCTGGCTCTGAAGCGCCAAATCCTCCCCTTCATCCCTGTCTTCGACAAGGGCGAACGGACCGACGGAACCTTCTCGCGATCCGACTTCACATGGGATGATGAGAACGACCGCTACATCTGTTCGGGCGGCAAGGAGATGCGACATACTTGGCGGACCTATTCCGATCCAAAGCGGAATGCCCCGAGTTGGCGCGCCCGCAAGTATCGGGCGTTGAAGTCCGATTGCTCGAGATGTGCTCTAACGGTCAAATGCTGCCCCAACTCAGAAGCACGCGCGATTCATCGCGAGAAGTACGAGAACGTCCGAGACTTCGCCCGCCAATGCACGGCCTCAGAGTTCAATCCAACTGCCCAGCGGCGGCGCAAGAAAGTCGAGATGCTCTTCGCCCACCTCAAACGCATCCTCGGGCTGGGTCGCCTCAGATTACGAGGGCCCTGCGGCGTTCAAGACGAGTTTACCCTCGCAGCCACCGCCCAAAACCTCAGGAAACTGGCCAAGCTCAAGCCGATGGTCCCCGCCATAGGATGAAAAAGCGGGTACGACTTCCACATCCCAAAAAATTCAAAGCGATAGCACAAACCGAGGTGCCAATATCAAAGAGTTTTTCAACGGAATCAGCTCAAAGCTATCGTTCATGCTTCGCAACATTCGCAGCCCTTAGAGGTCGAAGCAGCACATAAATCCGAACTTCGCTTCGAACGGCATGAAGTTTTGATTGACTGGGGCATAGCGCGCGAAACGTTCTATCGGCCGATCGTCAGTCTTCTTACCCCATCGCCGCAAGCACCCGGTCGGGAATGAACGGCATGTGACGCAGACGGGTGCCGTTCAGGGCATGGACCGCATTGGCGATGGCGGCGGCAACCATGGGGGTGCCGGCTTCGCCGACGGCGGAGGGGGGTGCGTCGCTCTCAGCCAGGTGGATTTCGATCTGCGGCAGGGCGTCGTGGCGCAAAACGTCATAGTCGTAAAAGTTCTCCTGCTGCACCTCGCCGCCTCGGATCGTGATCCGCTCCAGCAGCGCGGAGGAGACGCCGAAGACGATGCCGCCCTCGATCTGGTTCAGTGCGTTGTCCGGCGACACGATCTGGCCTGCATCGACCGCTGCCCAGATGCGCGGTACGGCAATGCGGCCCGATTCCGGATCGACCGAGACCTCGGCGACGCCCGCGACCCGCGTGTCGCCGTAGCCTGCGAAGGACAGGCCGAGCGCGGTGCCCTCCCGCGGGCGATCCCAGTCTGACATCTCGCGCACCCGATCGAGCAGCGAAAGGCTGCGGGCGTCGTCACCGATCAGCGCGCGGCGGAAGGCGAAGGGATCCTGACCGGCCGCTTCGGCCAGCTCGTCGACAAAGGACTCCGCAGCGAAGGCGGTGTAGGCCGCGCCGATGCCGCGCCACGGCAGAACGCGGGCGCGGCGTTCTGTCATGACGTGTTCGGCGGCCATGTCGGGCATGGCGTAGAACCGCGCTTCGGAGCCCAGCATGGAGATCACGTCCTGCGGCTCCACCTGCGCCCAGCGGCCCGGGTTGAAATAGGCGATGACGGAGGGCGTGCCGACCCGGTGGCGCCAGCCCTGCACGCGGCCGTCCTCCGTCAGGCCCGCCTGAAGGTGTTGGGCCGCGGCGGGGCGGAAGCCGCCGTGCTTGACGTCGTCCTCTCGCGTCCAGGTCACCTTGACGGGGCGGCCTGTCTCGCGGGCGCAGAGCAGCGCGTCGCGCACATAGTCCTGCATGCGCTCCGTTCGGCGGCCGAAGCTGCCGCCCATTGTCATCATGTGCAGGCGCATGCGCTCGGGCGGCAGGCCCAGAACCTCGCGGACAGTGTCCGTCGTCCAGCTTTGCGTCTGGGTCCCGGCCCAAAGCTCGGCGCCTTCCTCGTCCACGCGGGCGACGACGGCCATGGGTTCCAGCTGTGCGTGGTAGGCGTAGTCCGAGAGATAGGTGGCAGAGACCGTGCGAGCCGCGCCCGCGATTGCGCCGGGAGCGTCACCCTCGGCCCGCCAGGTCGCGGCCTCGGTCTCCAGATCTTCGGCGGTGGCGGCGTAGTCAGCCAGCGTGCTCTCGTCATCCCAGGCGCGGGCCGGGGCAGTCTCGGTCCAAGTCACGTCGAGCAGGTCGCGCGCAGCCATCGCCGCCCAGATCGTCTCGGCCACCACGGCCACTCCGTCGGGCAAGGTCACGATCTGCACGACGCCAGGATGCGCCTCGGCCTCGGTGGCGTCCAGCGCGGCGACGCTCTCGCCCTCGACGGGCGCACGACGGACAACGGCATGGAGCATCCCCGGCAGGCGCACGTCGATGGCATAGGTCTCGATCCCGGTAGACTTGGCAGGGACGTCACGGCGAGGGGTGTCGCTGCCGATCAGACGGAAGTCGGCCTGGTCCTTGAGCGGCGCGCCCTCGGCACGGTCCAGGCCGCTGCCCTCGGCCAGTTCCCCGTAGGTCAGGCGCTGGCCGCTCCCGGCATGGACGACGGCGCCCGGCTCGGAGGATAGCTCCGAGGCATCTACGCCCAGCCGCTCCGCCGCACGGCCGATCAGTACGGCGCGCGCATTCGCGCCCGCCTGCCGCAGGGTGTCGTAGTAGCCGTATACGCCCGAGCTTCCGGCGGTATAGAGCACGCCGCCGAAGGCCGGGTTGCCGAAGCGGCGGTCGTCCTCGTTCAGCTGCTCGATCACGACGGCGTCCCAATCGGCGTCCATCTCCTCGGCGAGTATCATAGGCAGAGCGGTGGAGCTGCCCTGACCCATCTCGGTCGAAGGAAAGAGGATGCGGGTCGTGCCGTCCGGTTCGATCCGGACCCAAGCGGCGGCATCGGCCTCCTGCGCGCGGGCGACCGAGACGGAACCGTTGGCCGCCACGGCGAGGACGAGCGCGCCTGAGGAGGTGAGGAATGTGCGGCGGCTGAGGGGGGCGATATCCTTCATCTCATGCCTCCTCAGCGGCGCGCCGGATGGCGCGGGCGATCCGTCCATAAGTGCCGCAACGGCAGAGATTGCCGGCCATCGCGGCCTGGATGTCCTCGTCGGTTGGCTGCGGCACGTCGGCCAGCAGCGCCGCGGCCTGCATGATCTGACCGGACTGGCAGTAGCCGCATTGCGCCACCTGCTCCGCGACCCAAGCGCGCTGGACGGGATGGGTCCCGTCGGGGGACAGGCCCTCGATGGTCGTCACCTCCGAGCCTTCGACGCTGTCGACGGGTGTGACGCAGGAGAATGTCGCGAACCCGTCCACATGCACGGTGCAGGCCCCACATTGCGCGACGCCACAGCCGAACTTGGTCCCGGTCAGGCCCAGCTCCTCGCGGATGACCCACAGAAGCGGCGTGTCCGGCGGGGCCATGCTCTCGGTGGGCTCGCCGTTGAGGGTAAATCGCGTCATGGCAGTGCTCCCGTTGCTGTGGCGGCGATGGAAAGGCAGGGCTTTTTTGCCCCACCGAGCCTTACTTGCCCGTCTGCCGGTCGAGGTTGAGACCGTCAGATCGGCCTGACCCACGAGAGTGACGTGAGCATGATTGAGAAGGGCGACCTCGACATGGGCGACCGCCGCTTGCCTTTCAGTCCGGGATATAGCGCCGTCATCGGCTAGGGCGACTGCTGCAACATGGCGATAGGCGTTAAGGTGCGCACGCTGCTTCGCGAAGGCATTTGGGGGGCGGGACGGACGCGTCGTGTGCGCCGTGGATGCGCTCGAGACCGGCCCATTGCGGACCGTCGACTGCCATTCAATATACTACGGCCGCAGCCCGCATTCCGGTCATTCGCTGCACGTGTTCGAGTTTGGCAGTGGCAGAGGTTTGGACTGCGGGACTTTGGGAGCTTTCGCCGCGAGCTGCTCGAACGTCCGGTTCAGTTGGAGTGTTCCTTGCGGGAGGTCTTATGAACCGTCCGTATCGCGGGGTCGCTCTGCCAAGATACTACCCGTTCGTGCCTGGGATCGCTCCACGCTCAGTTCTTGTCCGGTAGCGTGGCCGTTCGTAGATGAACCGGGTTTTTCCGTTGTATGGACTAGTCCGTCGCAGTTCGTATCCAAGTGCTCCGGCCAGCCGTATTGAGGCTGCGTTTTCGGGCGTGATCATCGCGACCGTTCGCTCGGCCGCGACGTTCATGTCGAACCATCCCAGGGCGGCTTCCATTGCCTCGCGCGCCAGCCCGTGGCCGTGCGTGCCGGAGGTCATCACCCATCCGGCTTCCGGGGTTCCGTCGAAGGGCGGGTCGATCTCGCGGCGGTAGTCCGCGAACCCGACCTCGCCGAGATATCTCCGGTCTTCGCGGTCGATAACCGCCCAGTACCCGAAACCGAGAAGGGCCCAGTGGCCCCTATAACGTAGCAGCCGGAACCAAGACTCCGCGTCCGTCTGGGCACGGCCATAGATATGTTCGACCACGGCAGGGTCGGCCCACATCGCACGGACGTCCGGGAAGTCGGCTGCCTCGTGAGGCCGGAGGATCAGTCGCTTTGTCGCGATTGACCGGGATGAAGCGGTCGTCTGCACTCTTCCCCCTCCATTTATGTTGCAAGCTAGCGTTTCACGCATGATCCGGGTCGTGCGAAATCCCGGATCGTGACATGGACCGCACGCCCACGATCTTGCACGATCTGCTCATGCAACGATCCGAAACTCAAGCGACGCGCACTTGTGCCGAGATGCCTGGACGGTGGCCGCGGCTCTTACTGATTGCTGCCGGAGCCGCCTTGGGGGACGACGGCACCACTCCCCAAGCTCGCCATGTCGAGCGGTCATCATCCCGTGGGTGTGACGTTCTGGACCGCGCTAATCGGCGCGACCGCGTTCAACGCAACGCTGTCGGCCCGGGGCGGCCGGCTGCGTCCCACGGCCCAGTATCTGCGCTTCTTCGCGATCTGTGGTCTTCAAAGTACCATCGTTCCGAACGTCGCCTCGTTCGACGCCTACCGTCACCAGCCGGTGGGGATCATGTCGCTGTGCTTCGCCGGCATCCCGATCCTCACTATGGGGATCGTGACCGCAGCGGGCCTGGAGGCCGTCACGATACGCCGCATCCTTGGTCTTGTCATGGGGTCGACCGCAATGGGGCTGATCGCCCTGCCCGAGGCAAGCCTGCCCGCAGGCGCGACGCTCTGGATCGCCTTGCCGATCCTGGCCGCGACCGCCTATGCCGGCGAGAACGTCTTTATCGCGCGATGCAAACCAGAGGCGATGGGTCCTTTCCAAGTGATGGAGGGGCTGAGCCTGACGGCCGTCGTCATGCTCCTCCCGGTCAGGTTGGCTCTTGTCGCCGGCCTCCATGTGCCGCGCCCCGGCGCGCCCGAATTGGCTATCCTTGGCACAGGGGTGCTGCATGTGGGGGCTATTTCGGCTATGTGCGGCTGCGTACGCGCAGACCTACGGCATGGGCAGGCGACAGTCGCGCGTCATAACGAAGGATCCCGCTCCACCGAAACTGGGGCTGAGGCGCCTTACCACTCGGCATCGGTGGTTGTCCCGCCAGATGCGCTCATATGGAGCGCCTGGCTTGGACGCATCAGCCGTTTCGACAACGTCCTTTCCCGATTTAGGAACGCTGAGGTGAGCAGGTCTAACCCAACCGGAACACCATGCCGCGTCCGCATCGCAATCCACACAAACCGACATGTGCACAGGCAGGTAATGCTGACGCAAAAAAACTCGTGGCTGCGGCCTGCTCATCACCGCGTCGCTGCCAAACCGTCAGAGCGGTCATTGAACGTCTGCTTGAATCGAGAATTGCGAATGGTGGCTTCGCCGCTGCCGAGATCCGGCATGCGGGTCGCGGTCTAGCTGGACCTTCGCTGCCGTTACAGCGAAGGCAGATCGCTGCGTTTGACGACTGGTTTCCGTCATCTGTCGCAGTGTGAGCAACGGGGACGAACCGCGATTATCCAGACTCACTTTGTTCATTCAGTTCCGCATCGCGGCGGGGGTCGTGCCGTGCAGGTTGCGCAGGACGGTGGTCATGTGGGCCTGGCTGGAAAACCCGGCCTCATAGGCGATCCATGACAGCGGCTCGCTTGTGCCGATGATCAGGTCGCGGGCGAAATCGGCGCGGCGGCGCAGGATGAAAGCATAGGGCGTCTGGCCGGTGGCGGATTTGAAGACCGAGGCGAAATGCGATGACGACATGCCGGCGGCCCGGGCCAGCTCGGAGATGGTCAGGTCCGACTCGCACAATCTGGTCTCCAGAAGCTCGATGGCGCGTTCGACGGCACCGGGGCGGGCGCGATAGCTCCAGCGGGAAATCTCGGCGGTGATGTCGCCATCCGGGCTGCCGATCTGTGCCATGCCGCGTGCGGCGATGCCAAGGGCCAGTGCCTCGACCGTCAGACGGTCGCAGGGCGTGTTGGATTTGTGGCTGCGCGCCAGATGGCGGATCCCGGTGCGAGCGAATTCGGCTGCGACACCATCCGACAAATAATTGCGAAACGATTGGCCTGCAGCCTGCTGCACCTCGCCTTGCTCCATCCAGTCTGCTAGCAGATCATCGCTGACTTCAAGGCAACACCCCGGAAGAGGATTGGTGACGCGCAACTGGAACTCCGTTCCGCTTGGAATAAATGCGATGGATTCTGACGGGACCACTCCCATTTCCAGGTTATCGGAGTTGACTGCCATGTCATGGGGTATCCGCGGTAGGTTCACGTCAAACAAATTGAAGTCGAGTTTGTGATGAAAGATGTATTCGCCCGGCGGCAGCAACACCAACCGCAATTGCCCCAGATCAATCTCATGGGGCATTTCCGGCAATCGCGTGTCCGGCTTAGCTTTGCCGGCATTATCCACAATCAGGGTCATGTCGCGATCTCGGCCTCCAGCTTTGTAAGGTAGCTCAGCACCTCATCGTGCAAAGGCACGGCCCCTTCCTTCTTTGCCAGATCAGCAATATCCCGCAGGCTGTGAAGGATATCGTTCAGGCCATCGCGTATCTGTTGCGCGCCAAGGCCGGATCTGGAGCGGCCTTCCGACAACCCCGCAAGGTCCCGCGCCGCGTCGTGCAGCGCGCCGTACCAGCGCGCAAACCTCTGATCCTGCCCTGCGGGATCGACGGCGACCATGCGGAAATAAAGAGCCGATGTCAGCACGAAGCAGCAATTCAGACGGTCTTCGATGGCGGGCGAATACTGTGCGTGCATGGCACCTTCTTTCCTGAATGATCCCAGACACTCTTGCATTGGTGTCTGTGTGGGTCTTTCAGGATTCTCTGATGCCTTCGGCAGGATCCGGCGGGTCACCTGTCGCGATTTCAGGATTCGCCTTGGCGCCAGTTGATTTTGCGCATGGACTGCAAAAATTACGAAACAAAAACAATTTCATACGGGATTTATCAATATCTGAAATAGGATCGCGAGCGGACCGGAGAGAGTGGTCGGGCAAGTCGTTCAATCCACCCCAACAGGAGATCTGCCATGGCCCTTCCCGAAAGCGAACTGACCCCCGACAACTGCGTCTTCCTGATGATCGACCATCAGGTCGGTCTGATGCAATTCCTCACCTCGACCGATCCGATGCAGATGAAAAACAACATCCTCGGCCATGCCAAATCGGCCAAGGCGTTCGGTATTCCCGTGATCATGGGCACCAGCTGGCCGCAGGGCCCGAATGGCCCGACTATGCCAGAGCTCAAGGCGATTTTCCCGGAAGTTGAGGTCATTGACCGCCCTTACGTGAACTTCTGGAACGATCCAGCCTCCAAGGCAGCGGTCGAAGCGACAGGCCGAAAGAAGCTGGTGATCTCGGGCCTTGCGACCGAGGTTTGCGCGGCGTTTCCGGCGATTGCGGCCTTGCGTGACGGATATGAGGTCTATGTGGTCATCGACGCATCGGCGGACTTCAACCCGCTGATCACACAGGTAACGATGACACGTCTGGCCGCTGCGGGTGCCGTCGTGACAACCTGGGTCGCCGTTCTGGCCGAGATTGCCAACAACACCCAAGTCAACGGCCGCCATATCGGCATGCTTCTGAGCGAGCATATGGGCCAGTATCAGGCCGCGATGAACACCTTCCTTGGCGTGGCTGAGAATGCTGAGGAGATCAAGAAAGGGGTTGGTCTGACCGGACATCCGCCCATTCCGATGATCCTGTCGGAAGACGCGCCGATGGCGGCCGAGTGATCGGATAAACCCCGGCAACCGGGCTGCCATGTCCCTGTTCCCCACAAGGCAGCCCGGTCATTTCCAAAGAAGACAAAGCTTGGCTGAACAATCAGCTTTTGCAGGGCAATGATACGATAGACCGACATCCTGTGCGCCTGACCCGGTCAAGCCGGCGCAGCTTGCCAGAGCCGACGCTGCCAAAACCAATACCACAGACTGAAACTGCAAAATCGATCAGCCCCCAAGGTCGTGACGTCTGTCACTGCGCTTTTGCGAACCACTTACTGAAAGGTTCAGATCAATGACTGTTACAAACACCAACCCAAAGAGCTTTATCGCGCGCGATCGCCTCGTTCTCTACTGGACGATCATAGGCAGTGTCCTGTTGGTGGCCTCTGTTGCGCAGCCTTTGGTATCTTCACAATTGGCAAGCATACCCCCCGAGGAACTTCTGGCCCCGATGCAGAGCTACATGGGCGATGAGCCGATGCCCGAGGAGATCACGGCGCTGTTTGCCGGGGTCTTTGCCAACATTCAGTATTCCCTGATTTTCGCGGCCATAAAGCTGATCGCAGGCGGTTCCATCCTTTATACCGCCCGGTCGCTAGACACGGGCGCCGACTGGGCGCCGATGGTGTTACAAGGTGCCGCAGCATTAGGCATTGCTGCGTTCATCGGCATCGGGCTCTATTTCGCGTATTCGGCATTCGTGATTGGGTCAGCGATGGATATGCCGATATTCATGTCGTTAATGATGGTGATTTTTGGAGCCGTCGTTGCCTTTTTCCCGGCACGCTGGTTGTGGAAAAACATATCTGCTCTGAGAGCGCTTTAGTTTCTTTGGCTTGGCAGAGGGCTGCGGTTCTCGTTCGTCCGTCGCACGGATGGTGTGCTATCTCCATGGAAAGCGAGGAAACATCATGAAAGTCCTGATTATCGGCGCGACTGGAAAAATCGGCCGTCATACGCTTGCCGAGGTTGTAGCCCTTGGCCATGACGTTACAGCTTTTGGTAGAAGCGTTAGTCGGATCGAACCCTTCGAGCGCCTTACGATAGTCAAAGGCGATGTCACGAATGCACAGGACCTTGCTGCGGTCATGCCAAGCCATGATGCCGTTATTCTGACTTTTGGAGCGCCATTGAACTGGAAGACCGTTCTTGTCGGAACCGATGTCTGCGAGACTGGCACAAGAGCCGTGATCACCGCGATGCAGGCCGCTCAGGTGCCGCGTCTGGTGGCCATGACATCCATTGGTGCGGGCAATTCGTCCGGACACGGCAGCTGGCCTTTTAGAAACGTGATCAAGCCTGTCCTTCTTGGTCGCATAATGAGAGACCGGACCGCACAGGAACGTGTCGTGCGTGAAAGTGGCTTGCCCGAGTGGGTTATTGTGCGCCCCGCCGAGCTGACAGATGGCCCGAAGAATACGAACCTGCGAGAGTTCACGTCCTTTGACGGCATCGAAGAGCCTAGCGCAATCTCGCGGTTGAGCGTTGCCGCGTATCTCGCCGGAAAGGTTTCCGATAAGAGCCATGACAACGGGGCGGTCTTGATCTCGGATTGAACCGTCATATCGTCGATTGCGCGTCGGTGTTCTGCGATAAAGAGATGTGACCCATCGTGGACGCTCGGACGGAAAACCTGTCGGGCGACTTCAGAATTGATCACACCGGTTTTGCTGCAGCCGACACCAACGACCGATGTTCTCGCAGAACAGCAGCGATAGTTTTCGGGCCGTTGCAGCATTCCTCGTGCTGCGAGTGCGCGCAGCGAGAAAGTGTGAACATACGGGATGGACTCCGATCTGACCTCGGAGCCACCGCAGCATCCTGTGATATGTTGCGTCGGTCAATGTCGGGTTGTCGTTGCGGAGGGCGTGGCGGATCGGAGGATCAGTCATGGAAACACCAAACTTACCTGCCATTCGCGCCCTTCGCCCCGCCTGGAACAAGGGCCGCATCGTTGGTCAGAAGCGGCCACTGAAACCGAAACATGTCTGGGCAATCCGCGTGCGACTTGAATTGGCCGAGAACCATCGCGACCTTGCATTGTTCAACATGGCTATCGACAGCAAGCTCCGCGGCTGTGACCTGGTGAAGATGAAGGTCGTCGACGTCATGGCGTCCGGTCAGATGAAGGAACGGGCATCGGTGTTGCAGAGCAAAACGCAGAAACCTGTGCGCTTCGAGATATCCGAAGGGACGCGTGCTTCTGTCGAGAAGTGGATGGAGGATGAGCTGATGGTTGGCTCAGAGTACCTTTGGCCAGGTCGGTTCCATGAGCGTCTGCACATCTCGACCCGCCAATATGCGCGTATTGTCCGGGACTGGGTGACATCCATCGGGCTCGAGGCGAGTGCCTATGGGACGCATTCCATGCGGCGGACGAAGGTTACCCAGATATACAAGAAGACGGGCAATCTAAGAGCCGTCCAGCTTCTGCTCGGCCATACCAAGATGGACAGCACGGTAAGCTATCTTGGTGTTGAACTTGAGGATGCATTGGCAATCGCGGAAGCCATCGAAATCTAGTGCCGACGGGCTGTCTTCGCGGACGGCCCATCGGGGACATCGACTTTGCGATCACACGCCGCCGCACAGTGTCACCAGAGCGGCCATTCGTAGGCCGTGCGGGGTTCTGGCGGACAAAAGGCCAAAACGCAGGTCTGAGGGGCTAATCCTCTCTTCGCATCGGGTTCGACAAGCTTGTCTTTAAAACCAAGGCTGCAACTGTCTGCACGTTGGAAAGACCTAAGGTCTCTGTTCGGAGCGGCCTTGCCGATTAAGCCCGCACTGCAACACTTGCCTGATAGGCATCGAGCTCGCTGATCAAGGTAAGTCCGGAAGGCGTGTCCAGGCGTTTGCAGAACTCAGCCCATACCTCGCCGAACGGAAGATCTCTGAACTCTTCCGTCAAAGTGAGCCGTGCCGTAAAATCGAGGCTGTCTTCTGCCGCTCGCAACCGATCCCAAGGTGCGAGAAGTGCGCGCAGCAGCGCCTTCTGCATATTCCTCGTCCCGATCACCCAGGCAGCTGTCCGGCTGATCGTTGCGTCAAAGAAATCAAGACCGATGAAAGTGCGATGCAGCAAGTCGGCGCTGACCAGCTCATAGGCCATGGCGAGGATGTCGTCGTTCAGAAGGATGACGTGGTCGCTGTCCCACCGCATCGGGCGCGAGACGTGCAGCAGGATCTGCGGCAGCGACAGGGCCACGGCGCTCAGCTTGTCGGCGATGTTCTCGGTGGGGTGGAAGTGCCCCATGTCGAGGCAAAGAAGCGTGCCCTTGCGGATCGCGTAGCCCATGTAGAACTCGTGGCTCCCCACGGTGCAGGCCTCGACGCCGATACCGAACAGCTTCGACTCGACCGCGTCGAGCATCTGGGCCGGTTCTTGCGCAGGCGCGAGCATTGTGTCGAGCGACGCCTCGAGCCGCGCCCTGGCGGCCATGCGGTCGACCGGAATGTCCTTGTAGCCGTCCGGCACCCAGATGTTGTTGACGCAAGCGCTGCCAAGCTCCAAGCCGATGCGCGCGGCGATGTCCCGGGTGCGCTTTCCATGTTCGATCCAGAAGTCGCGAATACCCGCATCGGGATGCGAGAGCGTCAGGTTGTCGTCGGCCTTGGCGTGGGCAAAGAACGTCGGGTTGAAGTCAAGCCCGATGCCCTGTGCCTTTGCCCAATCGACCCAGGGCTCGAAATGCCTGTACTCGATCTCATCACGGTCGGGGGTCTCTTCGGTATCCATGTACATGGCGTGCAGGTTGAGCCGGTGCCTTCCGGGGATCATGGCGTAGGCGAATTGCAGATCGGCGCGCAGCTCTTCGGGCGTGCGCGCGCGGCCAGGATGGTTGCCGGTCGCCTGGATGCCACCGCCGGACGACCCGGTCTGCTTTTCGAAACCCACGACGTCGTCGCCCTGCCAGCAATGCATCGAGATCGGGACCGTCGCCAGACGCGCAAGCGCCGCTTCCGTATCCACCCCCCATTCCGCGAAGGCTGCCTTGGCGGTCTGGTAGCTCATGCCCGACTCTCCATCTTCTCTACTCAGCGCGTGAACGCCTGCACGTTGCCAGCATCGACGTTGAGGATGTTGCCAGTGGATTTGGACGAGGTCTCAGCCGCAAAGAAATAGCAGGCTTCGGCTACGTCTTCTGGCAAGACCGACCGCTTCAGCATCGAGCGTTCGCGATACATCTCTTCCAGGCCATCCTTATCGGTGCCGTAGGTCGACGCGCGCTGATCCAGCCACTCGCCTTCCCAGATCTTCGATCCGCGAAGAACGGCGTCAGGGTTGACGACATTGACGCGAATGCCGGCCTCAGCCCCTTCGAGCGCAAGGCAGCGCGCCAGGTGGATCTCCGACGCCTTCGCGGTGCAGTAGGCAGACGCGTTCGGCGAAGCGGCCAGGCCATTCTTGGAGGCGACAAAGACGATGGACCCGCCCATGCTTTGCGCCCGCATCAGCCTGAACGCTTCGCGGCTGACAAGGAAATAGCCGGTGCTGAGGATCTCCATGTTCTTGTTCCAGAGCGCCAGCGACGTTTCTTCGACGGGCGCCGAGGACGCGATCCCGGCATTTGACACGAGGATGTCAATTCCGCCGAACTCGACGGCCGCCTCTGCGAAAGCTTTCGCCACGGCCTCTTCGTTGGTGACGTCCATAACCACGGACCGCACCACATCCTTCCCGTAGGACTGGGTGAGACTGTCTTGCGCGACTTTCAAGTTGTCGGCGTCGATGTCCGCAAGGACCACACAGGCCCCTTCGGACAGGTAGCGCTGGGCAGTCGCAGCCCCGATGCCGCCAGCGCCGCCGGTCACCAGCGCGACGCGGCTCGCAAGCGACTTCGGCTTGGGCATACGTTGCAGCTTGGCCTCTTCGAGTAGCCAGTATTCGATATCAAAGGCCTCCTGCTCAGGCAGGCCCTGGTATTCGCTGACGGCCGATGCTTCGCGCATCACGTTGATCGCGTTGACGTAGAACTCCCCCGATATGCGCGCTGTTGCCTTGTCCTTTGCAAAGGTGATCATTCCGACGCCCGGAACGAGGTAGACAACAGCGTTGGGATCGCGAAGGGCCGGGCTGTCATCGTGTTTGCAGCGCTCGTAATAGGCCGCGTAATCCTCGCGGTAGGATTCGATTTGCGCTGGCAGACCGGTCAGGACCTCGTCGAGATTGCCCTTAGCCGGGTTGAAGTCCACGACAAGCGGGCGGATCTTCGTGCGCAGGAAGTGATCGGGACAAGACGTGCCCAACACCGCAAGGTCTTCCATGTTCTGCGAATTCACGAATTCCAGAACCGCAGGGCTGTCGTCGAAATGGCCCACCATGTGTTGGTTGCCACTCACGAAGCCACGAATTGCAGGCATCAGGCGCGCGACCACGTTGCGACGTTCGGTTTTGTCCAAAGAGTCGTGCTTGGCGCCGCCGAAGGCGGGCATGCCCGAGGTCCGCTCGTGCAGCCACTCGGTCGCGCGATTGATCACGTCGATGGTGGTGTCATAGCACTCTTTGGCCGTGTCGGCCCAAGTGAACAGCCCGTGGCTCTCCAGGACGACACCATCAGCGTCAGGGTTGTCATGGCAGAATTTCTCAAGCCAGAGGCCCAATTCATAGCCTGGACGCTTCCAGGGAAGCCAGCCGATGCGATCGCCGAAGATTTCTTGCGTCAGTTCTTTCGAATTCTTCGACGCGGCAATGGCGATGATCGCGTCCGCGTGGACGTGATCGACGTGTTTGCGCGGTACGTAGGCGTGAAGCGGCGTGTCGATGGAGGCGGCACGCGGGTTCAGCCCGAAGGTGCAATGAGGCAAGTAGCCGACCATTTCGTCTTCGTATTCGACACCGCGATAGAGCGATTTCAGGGCGTTGAGCTTGTCCATGTAGAGCGTCGCGAAACCGTCCATCTTGATGGAGCCGATATCGCCGCCAGAGCCCTTCACCCATAGAACCTCGACCTCTTCGCCCGTCAGCGGATCCGTCTCCATCACCTTGGCCGAGGTGTTGCCTCCGCCGTAGTTGGTTACGCGCTTGTCGGATCCGAGGATGTTCGAGCGATAGAGAAGCAGTTCCGACTCGCTCATGCCTTTTGCTGCGGCATCGTCCCAGCGATTATCAAGCAGCGGATTATCGAACGATTTCAATATGATGCGCTCCCGTACAGATGGACCAAGCCGCAGCTCACTTGTCGCGCAGCGTGAGGTTGGCGCGACGCTTTGTCAATCGATTCCAGTCATTTTCAATCATTCTGCAGTGCAGAATGATTGCTGGTGATTGTTTTTGATTGACCGATCCTGAAAATCTGGGCACCTTCTGCTGCTAGGGAGGTCTTCATGCACGAGTCAGAGCGCCACAGGGTCATTCTGTCCGCCGTCCAGGATCGGGCTGTGGTGACCGTGGTCGATCTGTGCAATCTGACGGGGGCGTCTGAGGCTACAATACGCCGGGATATCTCGACCCTCCACGTGCAGCAGAAGGTCCGCCGTGTGCGGGGTGGCGTGGAGGCGCTCCATCCTCCCCAATTCGTAGGCCTTGCCGGCCGCACCTTCGCAGTCAACGAAACGCTTCGGATCAAAGAAAAGCAGGCCATCGCGCGGGCGGCTGTGGATCTTTGCAAAGACGGTGAACCGATCATCATCAACGGCGGGACGACGACATTTCAGATGGTGCACCCGCTGGCGAACCGGCGTTGCCAGGTGTTCACAAACTCCTTTCCCATCGCCGAACACCTTCTGAAGCATTCGAAGAACACGGTGATGGTGTCGGGCGGTGCGATCTATCGCGAGCAGAACATCATCCTGTCGCCGTTCGAGAACGACGTGACGCGCAACTTCTATGCCCGCCGCATGTTCATGGGCGCGCAGGGCGTCGGTCCGCTGGGCCTTATGGAGGCCGACCCCCTGCTGATCCGGGCTGAGGAAAAGCTGATGGGTCAGGCCGATGAGCTTGTGGTGCTCGTTGACAGCACCAAGTTCGACCAGCGGTCCAGCCTCGTGCTGTGCGGCCTCGATCGCATCTCCACCCTGATTACCGACGAAGGAATCTCGGACAAGGCGGCAGCCATGCTGGACGCTGCGGACGTGAAACTGATCGTCGCCCAGTCCGGCGGCGCTCAAGAGGACGTGGCCGCCTCATGAAATGGCCAAATACAATTGTCTTTGGGAGGACACGACATGAAACGTCGGACATTTACATCGCTGATCGCGGGCATCAGCCTCGCGGCTGGCCTTATGGGCACCAGCGCCATGGCGCAGGACAACATGCGCATCGCGCTTGTGGTAAAGGCACTCGGCATCGGGTTCTTCGAAGCTGCTGCCGAAGGCGCCGAGGAAGCGGCTGCCGAGCTTGGCAACGTCGAGATTATCTATACCGGCCCGACCGATACCACCGCAGAAGGCCAGATCGAGGTCATTAACTCGCTGATCGCTCAGGGCGTTGACGCCATCGCGATCTCGGCCAACGACCCCGATGCGATCGCGCCGGCCCTCAGCCGCGCGATGCAGCGTGGCATCACCGTGATCTCGTGGGATTCCGGGGTCGCAGAAGAAGGCCGGATGATGCACCTGAACCCGTCTTCGACGGAGTTGATCGGGAACACCATTATCAAGCTGGCTGCCGATCACATGCCGGACGGCGGACAGGTGGCGATCCTGTCAGCATCGGCCACGGCCACCAACCAGAACGCTTGGATTGCAGCCGCGGAAGACGTCCTCCCGAATTATCCTGGCATCGAACTCGTTGCGACGGTCTACGGCGACGACCTTTCCGACAAATCCTACCGCGAAGCGCAGGGCCTCATGGCGTCCTATCCGGACCTGAAGGCCATCATCGCGCCGACGACCGTCGGCATTCTTGCGTCCTGTCAGGCTGTCTCCGACGCAGGGAAGATCGGCGAGATCAACGTGACCGGTCTTGGCCTGCCGTCCGAGATGGCGGGCTGTGTGGAATCCGGTGCCACGGAAAGCTTCGCCATCTGGAACCCGATTGACCTCGGCTACTCCGCGACGATGATTGCCCACGCTCTTGCCTCGGGCGCCGCGACCGCAGAGCCGGGCGCGGAAATCCCGACGGGCCGGATGGGCTCTGTGACGCTCGACGACACGAATGCGGCTGCGATGTCGGACCCGTTCACCTATGACGCCTCGAACATCGATCAGTTCAAGGACATCTTCTGATCGTTGAGTGAGGCCGGAGCAGCGTTCGCGCTGCGCCGACACCCTACCGCTTGGCAGCGAAATCCGATGTTGATGGACCCCGATCAGAGATCCGACCCCGTCAGGACTGCGACCGCAACACCGATCCTGTCGCTGAACCGGGTGACGAAGAAGTTCCCCGGCGTCACCGCCTTGTCGGAGGTGTCTCTTGAGCTTTTTCCCGGCCAGGTTACGGCCCTTGTCGGAGAGAACGGAGCGGGGAAATCGACAGTCGTAAAAATCCTGACCGGCATCTATCAGCCGGACGGCGGACAGATCGAGATCGCCGACACGCCGATCCGATTTCCGACCGCTCAGGATGCCAGCAATGCGGGCATCACCGCGATCCACCAAGAGACCGTTCTGTTTGACGAGTTGTCAGTCGCAGAAAACGTGTTTCTAGGCCATGCGCCCCGAGGGCGGTTCGGTCTGATCGACACCAAGGCGATGGTCGAGAAGGCGAGGGAGATTCTCGAGGGGATCGGCGCCAATATCGACCCCCGGAACAAGCTGAAAGACCTTGGGATCGCGAACAAGCATCTCGTAGCGATCGCGCGCGCTTTGTCGATCGATGCGCGGGTCGTGATCATGGATGAGCCCACCGCGGCGCTCAGCCAAAAAGAGATCGAAGAGCTCTATGAACTTGTTGAAGAGCTGAAGGGCCAGGGCAAGGCCATCCTCTTCATCAGTCACAAGTTCGACGAGATTTTCCGGATCGCGGACAACTACACGGTCTTCCGGGATGGCGCATTCGTCGGCAGCGGACCCATCGAAAATGTGTCCGAGGCCGAGCTGGTGAAAATGATGGTGGGCCGGGATGTCAGCCAGATCTTCCCTGATCGGGACCATAACGTCGGCGATGAGATCTTGGTGGTCGAGGGCTACGAGCACCCGACCGAATTCGCGGATATCAGCTTCGTGCTGCGCCGAGGAGAGATCCTGGGCTTCTACGGCCTTGTCGGCGCAGGCCGTTCCGAATTCATGCAGTCGCTTTTCGGGATCACCCGCCCTTCTGCAGGAGAGGTACGTATCGACGGTGACAGGGCTGTCATCCGATCCCCTGCCGATGCGGTCGACAAGGGCATCGTCTATGTGCCCGAAGACCGCGGCAAACAGGGGGCAATCACGGCGCTCCCGATCTTCCAGAACGTGACGCTGCCCTCGCTTGGCCGTACATCGCGCAATGGATTTCTGCAGTTGGCCAAAGAGTTCGAACTGGCACGCGAATACACCGAACGGCTCGACCTTCGCGCGGCCTCCCTGGACACTGATGTCGGTAACCTTTCGGGCGGCAATCAGCAGAAGGTCGTCATCGCCAAATGGCTGGCCACACAGCCAAAGGTGATCATCCTTGATGAACCCACCAAGGGCATCGACATCGGCTCCAAGGCCGCTGTGCACGAATTCATGGCCGAACTGGCCGCACAGGGCCTGGCCGTGATCATGGTCAGCTCGGAAATACCGGAAGTTCTGGGCATGTCGGACAGGGTCATCGTGATGCGCGAAGGCCGGATCGTGGCGGAACTGTCGGGCGACGAGATGATGCCCGAGACGCTCGTGCGGCACGCGGCCGGGATCTGAGGAAGACGAACCATGTCAAAACAGTCTCTCATGTCTCGCGAAGTCCTCCTGACCGGCGCGATCGTAGTGCTTCTGGCAATCATCGCGTCGCGGTTTCCCGCCTTCATCCAGCCTGCAAACCTGGTGAATGTCTTCAACGACACAGCCCCCCTGATCCTGCTGGCCATCGGCCAGATGATCGTGATCCTGACCCGTTGCATCGATCTTAGCGTTGCGGCGAACCTCGCGCTGACTGGCATGGTCGTCGCAATGATCAACGTCGCCCTACCGGGGCTGCCGGTGCCGGTGATCATCGTCATCGCCGTCGCGTTCGGCGCGCTTCTGGGGATGTTCAACGGCGTTCTTGTCTGGAAGCTCGCCATCCCACCGATCGTCGTGACCCTCGGAACGATGACGATTTTCCGCGGGACGATCTTCCTTTTGTCCGAGGGGCGATGGATCAACGCCCACGAACTGAGCGATCCGTTCAAGGCTTTCCCGCGCACAGAGCTTCTTGGCCTGCCGGTGATGAGCTGGATGGCCATTTCTGCCGTCATTCTGTTCAGCCTCGTGATGACCCGAACCGCCCTTGGCCGTGCGTTCTACGCTGCGGGCGGCAACCCGCACGCCGCCACCTATGCCGGGATCGACGTAGGCAGGACCCAGTTCCGGGCCTTCACGATCTCCGGCGCCCTGGCGGGCCTGACGGGATATCTGTGGGTGTCGCGCTTTGCGGTCGCCTTTGTGGACCTCGCCGGGGGGTTCGAACTCGACGTGGTGGCGGCGTGCGTGATCGGCGGCGTGGCCATCATGGGCGGCATCGGCACCGTGGTCGGCGCAATGCTCGGGGCACTCTTCCTCGGTATCATCCGGAACGCGCTGCCCGTCGTGGACATCTCCCCGTTCTGGCAATTGGCGATCTCTGGCGGCGCGATCATCATCGCGGTCGCGCTGAACGCCCAGGCCAGCCGCAAGAAGGGACGGATCATCCTCAGACGCGCGGAGCATGCAACATGACCGATACGACCCGTTCCATTCCGGACCGTCTGCAATCCCCGCTGGAGCGGCGCCTCAAGAGCTGGGAGTCGCTCCTCCTGGCCGTCGCCGTCGCGATCTTCATCGTGAACAGCTTCACGTCGCCCTATTTCCTGAACGCGTGGAATCTCAGCGACATGACGTTCAACTTCACGGAAAAGGCGATGATCGCCTTCGCGATGGCGCTTCTGATCATCGCGGGCGAAATCGATCTGTCCGTGGCCTCGATCATCGCACTGGCCTCGACAGCCATGGGAGCCGCCGTGCAAGTCGGCGTCGGCACGCCGGGACTGGTGCTGATCGGGCTTGGTGTCGGCCTGCTTTGCGGTGCCTTCAACGGCGTCCTCGTCACCCGAATGGGCCTTCCCTCCATCGTCGTCACCATCGGCACGATGAGCCTCTTCCGCGGGATCAGCTACATCATTCTCGGCGATCAGGCCTATCGCGGTTACCCCTCTGACTTCGCCTTCTTCGGACAAGGCTACGTGTTCTGGGTGATCTCGTTCGAGTTCGTGCTTTTTGCCGTTCTCGCCCTGATCTACTTCATCATGCTTCACAAGACGAACTTCGGCCGGACCGTCTATGCCATCGGCAACAACCCGGTCGGGGCCGAATTCTCGGGCATCCGGGTCGCCCGCGTGAAATTCATCCTCTTCCTGCTCACGGGACTCATGTCCGGCGTGGCTGCGATCTGCCTGACCTCGCGGCTTGCCTCGACCCGTCCGTCGATCGCGTTCGGATGGGAACTGGAAATCGTCACCATGGTCGTCCTTGGCGGCGTCAGCATTCTTGGCGGCTCAGGCTCGATCCCTGGCGTGGTCATCGCGGCGTTTGTCATGGGGCTGGTGACGTTCGGCCTTGGCCTTCTCAACGTGCCGGGCATCGTGATGTCGATCGTAATCGGTGCGCTTCTGATCAGCGTCATCGCCTTGCCGCGCCTTTGGCAGAAATGGAGCGCGTAATGGAGAAATACGCTTTCAAGATGCGCCTCAACCCCGGGGGAAAGGATGAATATAGGCGGCGCCACAACGAGATCTGGCCCGAGCTCGTGGCACTCCTGAAAGACGCCGGGATATCGGATTATTCGATCCACCTCGATGAGGAAACAAACATCCTTTTCGGCGTCCTCTGGCGCACGGACGATCATGGAATGGACGGTCTGCCGGCCCATGAGATCATGAGAAAGTGGTGGGCGCACATGGCCGATATCATGGAAACCCACGATGACAATGAACCGGTCGCCGTGCCGCTGACACCTGTCTTTCACATGCCATGACCAGCGGGCACGTTGCGGTCATCGATATCGGCAAGACGAATGCAAAGCTGGCGCTTGTTCGCATGTCCGATTTGTCGGAGATCGCGGTGGTCACGCGCCCGAACACCGTCTTGCCCGGTCCACCCTATCCGCATTTCGACGTGGAAGGACATTGGGCGTTCATTCTGGACCGTCTCTCGCGCGTCCAGGCAGAGTTCGGCATCGAGGCGATCACGGTCACAACGCACGGCGCCGCAGGTGCGCTGATCGCCAAAGACGGCTCGCTCGCGGCGCCGATCCTCGACTACGAGCATACTGGTCCAGACGCGTGCGCAAGCACCTATGACACAATCCGGCCGCCGTTCTCCGAAACGGGCTCGCCGCGTCTGTCGGCGGGTCTGAACCTCGGCGCGCAGCTCTATTGGCAGTTCGCGTCCGACCCCGATCTCAGGGACCGCGTCTCTCACGTTGTGACCTATCCGCAGTTCTGGGCGCATCGCCTGACGGGCGTCTTTGCCACGGACGTGACGTCGCTGGGGTGCCACACGGATCTCTGGAACCCTCATGAAGGTCGGTTTTCGTCCCTGCCGGAGGCACTCGGCATCGCCGGGAAAATCGCCCCGCCGCGCAAGCCCGGTGACGTTCTGGGAACGGTCACCGATGAGGTCGCCAGGCGTACCGGGATGCCCACGGAGACGCCTGTGCTCTGCGGCATCCACGACTCGAATGCGTCGCTGCTGTCGCATCTCGCGGTGCGCAAGCCTCCCTTCAGCGTGGTTTCGACAGGCACCTGGGTGATCGCCATGGCGGTGGGCGGCAGGCCAGTCACGCTCAACCCCGCGTTCGACACGCTGGTCAACGTCAACTGCTTCGGTGATGCAGTCCCATCGGCGCGTTTCATGGGCGGGCGAGAACACGACCTCGTTCTGGACGGATCAGCAGTAGAGGTGGACGAAGCAGACATGCTGGAGGTTTTGACGCGTCGGAACATGCTCTTGCCTGCCGTGGTGCCCGAAACCGGTCCATTCGCTGGCGCGCAAGCGCGTTGGCATGGTCAGGAACCACCGCAGGGATCGGGACAAAGGGGCGCGGCAGTCGGCTTCTACCTCGCCTTGGTGACAGTGCGGTGTCTTGGCCTTATCGGGCATGAAGGCCCTCTTATCGTCGAGGGCCCGTTCGCCCGGAATATTGCATACCTTACGATGCTCGGGGCGGCATCTTCTTCACCCGTCATGCCCATGGACAGCACAACTGGAACAAGCCAAGGAGCCGCCCTGCTTTTGGCCTCCGATGAAGTTCTGCAACGCCCGATGCCACCGCGCCTCGTGCCAAATGAAGAGATCCAAAAGCTATGTTCGCTTTATGCATTTGAGTGGAGTGTTAAGCTTTTGGAAACCTGACGGAGCGAACATTCACTACGGGGTGGGATCTGACCTCGGATGCAGCATCCGTGTTGCTGTGCCATCTGCAAGCGACACGGACGGCCCCTAAGAGGCATTCATCACCCTCTTGCAATGCTACGCTTGCGCCCGCGATAGTGGGCATTCACCGCAGGCGCAAAACAGCGAGATTGTTGGTGACCGGATCCCGCTCTGCCGCATCGAGATAGAAGATGATCGCCGATCCTTCGTCACCATTGGGCTTTGCGCGAGGTCATTTGCCGGTTCTTATGGCCCTGCGAGACGGTCATGCGGACACGCAGCGTGACCTTGCGCGCTTTGCCAGGATAGAGCGGCCGCCCATGGCGCAGATACTCAACCGGATGGAGCGGGATGGTTTGATCGAGCGCAAGCCAGATCCCCGGGATGGCCGCAGTCAGAAGATATCGCCGACACCTATGGCGGTGGAGCGTATGCCACTGACGATCGACGCCCTGATGGCGGGCAATCGAGAGGCGCTGTCCGGTCTGAGCGATGAGGAAGCAGCGCAGTTCGAGGGGTTGGTTTTGCGCATCATCGAGACCCTTGATCGGATGATACAGGCCTCGTGAGTGAGACATGGCCGGGCGATTGCCCGCCTGACCTTGACATGCTGGGTGCCAGGGAAACGCTATTCCTCTCGGTAGAAGATGTATCCGCCGTGATAGAGGACACCAACGCGGAACTGCCCGTCGGCATAAAAGCCGGTGTCGTCCCAATACTGGATGATGTCGCCGGTGACGTGATAGCGCCCCTGATAGGCGCTTTCCCGGTTGCCGCGCGCCTCGTCATAACGCCCGTTCGGCAGGAGATTGTGGCGGATGTGACGGTCTTCCGTCACCCACATGCCGACGAAGTCATGCGTCTGCGGCTCGGTGGGGGCCTCGGGGCGTGGAGACGGCGGAAAGTCCGTGGTGACGAGCTGTCCCTGCACTGCGGATCCGGTCATGGCGATGCCCAACGCGGCGCTGATGATCCTTGCGGAAAGTCCATGTCTCCTCCTCACTGGCCGCTTCCGCCGATCGCATTGCGCCGCTCTTCGAACAACTCCGACATGGTCTGGGAGGCGAGGATGGCCTTCGGAAAGCCTGCTGGCACGGTGATCATGTAGACGATCTCTTTCAACTCATCTTCCGTGACACCAACGTTGAGGGCATAGCCCGCATGGATCTTCATCAACCCGCGTTCGCCCATGGCGGCGAAGGCCGCGACGGCGGCAAGCTGGCGCGTGCGGTCATCGAGACCGGGCCGCGTCCAGACATCGCCGAGCGCGTAGGCCTGGGTGGCGTCGGCCAGGAACGGGAATTCCTCGCGCATGTTTTTCAGCGTCGTCTGCGGCACACCGTTGTTCAGTCTCAGGATGACGTCAGCCCCGAGCCGAAGCCGCTCCTGGGTGGTCTCCGGCATTGTGCCTCCTTCATCCGTCTGTGCGGCCACGGGCGATATCGAGACGCTGATCGCGAGTGCGACAGCGGGCGCGGTCATTATGTGCATGGTGATGGTCCTTTGAACTTGTGTTGATCTCTGGAGGGCATCCGGCCTCGAAGGCCCTCAGGTCGGGGACGGCTGTCTGATCAGGCGGCAGACGCGGCTTCGCGGTCCGTCGATTTGGAGAGGTCCTGCCATTTGGAGAGCTCGTCCTTTCGGGCGTCGTAGGCGCTGCTCAGATACTCAAAGGCATCGGAACCGGCGGCGTAGCGCAGAGGCGCCTCGTCTTCACGCGACAGACGCACCAGCGCCGCCCCGAGCTTTGCGGGATCTCCGGCCTGCGCGTGGTTCTGGGACTGGTAGAACCCCTGTGTCGCCTTGGCGTATTCGGCGTAGTCGCTGATGGGCCGATCTGCGAACCGGATCGAGCTGTCATCGAGGAAATCGGTGCGGAAGAAGCCGGGCTGCACGATGGTGACACCGATATTGAACGGCTTCACCTCCAGTGCGAGACATTCCGAGAACCCTTCGACCGCGAATTTCGTGGCGCAGTAGATCGACGCGATATCGAAGCCGAGCGCGCCGCCGATGGACGAGAGGTTAAAGATATGGCCTGCTTTCTGCGCCCGCATGGTCGGCAGGACGGCGCGGGTGACATGCAGCGTGCCATGCACGTTGGTGTCGAATTGGCGGACGATCTTGTCGTGCTCGATCTCCTCGAACACGCCAAGTTGCCCGTAGCCTGCATTGTTCACAAGAACGTCGATCCGTCCGAAATGGTCCACGGCTTTGGCTGCGGCAGCGTCGGCCTGCCCGGCGTCGGTGACGTCCAGCTGCAAGGCCACCGCGTCGTCTGTCTCCGGCAGTGCCTTTGCCACTGCATCGGCATTCCGCCCGGTGGCGACAACGCGGTCGCCTGCGCTCAATGCGGCCTTTGCGATCTCAAGACCCAGACCGCGCGATGCGCCGGTTATGAACCATACTTTTCTGTCATCCGTCATATCGACCTCCGATTTATCGGCGGCCGTGTGATCGAAGCCGCCCTTATGCAGCGGATATGTGGATGTCCTGTGTTTCTGGCGGTAGCACGATCCCACGAGATCATTGCCTAATCCTCCGCCAAGGCGGGAAAAGGGATTATCGGAGCCTAGCTGATATGCAATGCAACCGCGCGGTTTGCCGAATGCGCAAAGGAGTTGTGATGGCAGAAACGGTTCATGATCTGGCGGCTATGGTTGCCCGATTTGCGCGATCGGACGGCATTCATACAACTGCCGTCCCTCGCCTGGACCTGATCCGCAGCACCCGGCAAACCCAGGATCTGCATACCGTTCACGAGCCGGCGCTGTGTCTTGTTGTTCAGGGCGCGAAGCGGGTCATGCTTGCCGATCATATCTATGACTACGACCCCGCAAAATACCTGGTCGTGTCTTTCGACTTACCCATCATCGGCCAGATCACGTCCGCCAGCCTGGCCGAGCCGTATCTTTGTATCCGCTTTGGCATCGACGCGGGCGTCCTGTCCGATCTCGCCGTCGACATGCCATGGGACGACGAGCTATCGCCGAAGGGTCCGGGGCTGCTTCTGGGGGAGACCACACCGGACATCCTGAATGCGGCCACGCGGCTGGTCCGACTGATCGAAGCGCCCGACGATATTCCAGCGCTTGCGAAACTGTACGAGCGTGAACTGCTCTACCGGATCATCCGCGCGCCGGGCGGCCGCGCCGTGTTGCGGAGCGTCTATGGGCCGGGACAAGGAAAGCAGATCGCGCGGGTCATCGCCTTGATCAAGAAGACCTATCGCGAACCGTTCGAGATGGCCCGGCTGGCCGAAGACGCCCATCTGCAGCCTTCGGCGCTGCACCAGCATTTCAAGGCCGTGACACTCATGTCGCCCCTTCAGTATCACAAGCGCCTTCGACTTCAGGAAGCGCGCAGGCTCATGCTCTTTGAAGACCAGACAGCTGCGCAGGCCGCATTTTCCGTCGGTTATGAAAGCCCGTCACAGTTCAGCCGGGAGTATCGCAGGCAATTCGGGCTGCCTCCGATGAAAGACGTTGAGGCTTTGGCTGGTTCGATCCTGGCGACGGGACCCCAAAGCGGGGAAGAAGCCGGCGCAAGATCGACATCCGAGACCGTTCATTGAGGTCTAAAGCTGACATCCGCTCGCAGCGGAGCAGCCAGTAACATGGGCCCCTTGCGGTCATCCGAGAATTTGCCAGATCGTCCGGAGCCGAGCGGCACCGACGCTGCTCGCAGGGGCGCTCGACTGGCCGGGCGGCCGCGCTTTTTGGATCGGAGCACTCTTTTCCAACTAAGGAATGAGCTTGGCTGCTGTTGAGCGCCGCCACGGCGTTCCTGCGCTGGCTTTTGGTCAGGCGCTTGCCCAGCGGCGGAGGGAAGTGCCGGTCCCGGCGATCCGGGACCGGCATTTGGGTCAGGCAAGAGCCTTGTTCAGGTTCTCGTCGATCTTGTCGAGGAAGCCCTGGGTCGTCAGCCATTTCTGGTCGGGGCCGACGAGGAGGGCGAGGTCCTTGGTCATGGAGCCGCTTTCGACGGTGTCGACGACGACCTTCTCGAGCGTCTCGGCGAAGTTCCTCAGCGCGTCGTTGCCGTCGAGCTTGGCGCGGTGCTTGAGGCCGCCGGTCCAGGCGTAGATGGACGCGATGGAGTTGGTCGACGTCGCCTCGCCCTTCTGATGCTGGCGGTAGTGGCGGGTGACGGTGCCGTGCGCCGCCTCGGCCTCGACGATCTTGCCGTCGGGCGTCATCAGCTGCGAGGTCATCAGCCCCAGCGAGCCGAAGCCCTGGGCCACCGTGTCGGACTGGACGTCGCCGTCGTAGTTCTTGCAGGCCCAGACATAGCCGCCGGACCACTTCATGGCGGACGCCACCATATCGTCGATCAGGCGGTGTTCGTAGGTCAGGCCCGCTTCCTTGAACTTGTCGGCGAATTCCTCGTCAAAGACCTTCTGGAAGAGGATCATGAACTGGCCGTCATACTGCTTCATGATCGTGTTCTTGGTCGAGAGATAGACCGGGTAGCCACGCTTGAGGCCGTAGTTGAAGGACGCGCGGGCGAAGTCGATGATCGAGGCGTCGAGGTTGTACATCGACATGAAGACACCGGAGGAGGGGGCATCGAAGACCTCGTGCTCCTCAACCGTGCCGTCTTCGCCGACGAACTTCATGGTCAGCTTGCCGGGCCCCGGGAATTTCATGTCGGTGGCGCGGTACTGGTCGCCGAAGGCGTGACGGCCGATCACGATGGGCTGGGTCCAGCCGGGGACGAGGCGGGGGACGTTCTTGCAGATGATCGGCTCGCGGAAGACGACGCCGCCCAGGATATTGCGGATCGTGCCGTTGGGGGAGCGCCACATCTTCTTGAGGCCGAATTCCTCGACCCGGGCCTCGTCCGGAGTGATCGTGGCGCATTTCACGCCGACGCCGATTTCCTTGATCTTCTCGGCCGCGTCTATGGTGATCTGGTCTTCGGTGCGGTCCCGCTCTTCAATCCCGAGATCGTAGTAGAGCAGATCCACGTCGAGATAGGGCAGGATCAGTTTCTGCTTGATGAAATCCCAGATGATGCGGGTCATCTCGTCGCCGTCGAGTTCGACGACGGGGTTTTCGACCTTGATCTTCGACATGGAATGCGTCCCTTCGGCTGATGATTTGCGGCGCGCATAGCGCATAAGGGACCGGGGGGGAAGGCGGTATGCTGCGGTATGCCGAATTGCCTCGGCCAGGGGGTAAGAAAAGGCGCCCGATCCGTGTCTTCAGCAAACCGGGCGCCATTCGCACTCGTTACCCTACCGCGGATCAGTCTCACCTCAGAGCCTTAACAGCGGGTTACCAGAGCGCGGCGGATTTGAGGTAATTTCAAGGGAGCAGTCAGGCGGCCGGAGGGGGGTGCCACAGGAATGAACGGATCGTGAGCGGCTGGGACCGGGGGCGATCCGGGGGGAGCGCGGCATCTGTGCGAATCGGGCCTGTTTTCCTAGTTAATTGAGGAAAACGGCCCTGCGGCATCCGGTCGGCATCGCGTCGGCATTACGTCGGAGGGGATGGGCGGATTGAGCGCCGTTACCGGAGCGTGCGGTGAGTTTGCGGGGCAACGGCCGGAAACGATGCTGGCGGGTTGCGGTTGATCATTCGGTGAGGTGGTGGGCAGATTGCCGATCCCACGATGCTGCTGCGGCGCGGCGCCACGGTTTGGACCGTGGGCGGGATAGTTTCCGGGTGGAATGATGGGTGAAATCACCCATCCTACGGTGGGTGGTGCGGTGAAGGGCTGACGGTGCCGGTGGGGCTACGATGGCTGGCATCCGGTCGTCTTTCCAATTATGCCGCCTGCCTGGCGTTCCCTTGCAAAAAGGTCTGGCGGATGCAGAGCTGGCTTCAGGAAAGAATCTCGGCCATCGGATTTCTGGTCGCCAATCCTGTTTGGCTGCTTGTTGCGTTGGCCTTTGCCGCGATCCTCTATTGGATAAATAGCCGGATCTTCAACCGCATCCTGAGAAAGCAGGCAGCTGCGTCGATGACTGGCTGGGACACAGGCGCGGGCACCGCCAATCGTCGACACCAAACGGGGATCGGCACGCGTGAAGTGGCCGTCATGAAGCCGCCGCGCCGAATTCTTTCGATTGCCTTCTGGAACTTGCTCTTCTTCGGGGGCGGAGCGGTGTTCTACTGGTTCGCAGTCCTGCCGGATCCGGAAGAGCAGACATTCAAGAACTGGTCTGTCTTTGCGGGGTTGTGTGGGTTTTCCATCCTGGGTCTGGCGCTTCTCGCGACAGCGTTCACACGGATTGAGGTCTCGTCAGAGGACATCGTCCTCAGGCGCTTGTTTCGCAGGCCTCGGCACTTCCTTCTTAGTGAGGTTGCGAAAGTGGAACCGGCAGGCAAGAACCCGGCAACAGGGGTCAAATTGGTTTTCCCGGACAACAGGTCACTTCGGCTTCTGGCTGCGCATGAAGGATATGCCGATGTCTTGGCACTGATTCAGGGGGCGCATCCCGATCTGAGAAGGCTGCTTATGATCGGCCGTCTGAGCAGGTCTGCGGCCAATCGCAAGGCTGCCTGAGTTCCGGATCATGAGGCGGCCAAGCAGAAATGGCCCCCCTTTGGGCACAAGACATTAGGCCATTCGGCTGATGTCATCTTGTCCGAGGTTTGAGTGCGCGATTGATCCAAACGCCGTGGCGGCAGCCCTTACCGGTTGAGCAGGCTGCGCAGCTGGCCCTGGACGGCGGGCCATTCCTCGGCGGTGATGGAGTAGACGGCGGAATCGCGGAGCGAGCCGTCAGGCATTCTCATATGCGCCCGCAGGATGCCGTCGAGGCGGGCGCCGAGGCGTTCTATGGCGGTGCGGCTCTGGCGGTTGTCGCGGTGGGTGCGGAATTCGACGGCGATGCACTCCAGCGTTTCGAAGGCGTGTTCGAGCATCAGCTTCTTGGCTTCGGTGTTGATGCCCGTGCGCTGGGCGGATTTGGCGAGCCAGGTGGAGCCGATTTCGACGCGGCGGTTCTCGGCGTCGATGTTCATGTAGGTCGTCATGCCGACCGGCTTGTCCTCGGGCGTGAGCGTGGCGAAGGGCAGCATCGTGCCGCGCGCGCGGAGGGAGAGGCGGCGGCGGATCTCGTCCTCCATCTCGCCGGGGGCGGCGACGGTCGTCAGTTCGAGCTGGTGGATGGCGCCGTCCTGCACGGCTTCGGCGAGGCCTTCGGCATGGGAGAGCTCGAGGGGGACGAGTTTGACGAGGTCGCCTTCGAGGGTGACCTCGTCGGGCCAGAGCTCGATATCCGCGGGCGGCAGGTCCGGGGCCGCCTGGGCCGCCGGGGCGGGCGGAACCTCGAGCGGGGGGAGCGCTTCGGCGGCGGCGGCCACGGCAGGGGCTGCGGGTGCAGCGGGGACGGCGCCGGGGGCCATGGCGACGGTGACCTGGCCGCGGGTGTCGAGGTTGACGCGTGGCTCGCCCAGCATCTCGCGCGCGAGCAGCTCGGCCCGGCGGACACGGACGGAGGTCTTGTAGGCCTCTTCGAGCGTCTGGGACGAGGCGCCGAGGACCGCGACCAGCTGATCGACAAGCTCTTCATTTCCGGTCTTGTCCGCGGCGCGCAGGGCGCGCATCGCGAGATCGTCGGCTATGTCATCAAGAACACCCATCGTCCTACATCACTCGTTGCCGGTTCAGCGCGTGTTTTCGGTCAGGCGCCGCTGAACGTATTCCGTCACCGTGTCGATCATCGGCTCCATATAGGGGTCTTCGAAGAAGTGCCCGGCGCCTTCGATCTCGGTATGGGTGATGGTGATGCCCTTCTGCTCGTGCAGTTTGTTGACGAGATTGTGGGTATCCTGGGGCGGCGCGACGCGGTCGGCGGTGCCCGAGAGGATCAGGCCCGAGGACGGGCAGGGGGCGAGGAACGAGAAGTCGTACATGTTGGCGGGCGGCGAGACCGAGATGAAGCCCGTGATCTCGGGCCGGCGCATCAGAAGCTGCATCCCGATCCACGCACCGAAGGAGAAGCCCGCGACCCAGCAATGCTTGGAGTTCGCGTTCATGGATTGCAGGTAGTCGAGGGCGGAGGCGGCGTCAGAGAGTTCGCCCACGCCCTGGTCGTATTCGCCCTGGGACCGGCCGACGCCGCGGAAATTGAAGCGCAGGACGGTGAAGCCCATGTTGTAGAACGCATAATGCAGGTTGTAGACGACGCGGTTGTTCATCGTGCCGCCGAATTGCGGGTGCGGATGCAGGATGATCGCGATCGGGGCGTCGTTGGCTTTCTGAGGGTGGTAGCGGCCTTCGAGGCGGCCCTCGGGGCCGGGGAAGATGACTTCGGGCATAAGCGTCCTTCGCGACTACGTATCCGGGTGGGGATTGTTGACGGCTTCGCTCAGGTTCTTTAGAACGGTTCTAAGAAGAGGCGGCGTCTCCCACGGGCTGCATGGCAGTTAATGGGGGGGCGGTGCGGCGTCAATATGCGGCATTTTTTGGGGGCGCGTACGATGAAGCTCAGCACGAAGGGACGATACGCGATGGTCGCGCTGGCGGATCTGGCGATCCAGCCGGGGGAGGCACTGGTGTCGCTGGGCGAGATTTCCAAGCGGCAGGACATTTCGCTGCCCTATCTGGAGCAGCTTTTCGTGAAGCTGCGCAAGGCGGGGCTGGTTGAGAGCGTGCGGGGCCCGGGGGGCGGCTACCGGCTGGCGCGGCCCACGTCTGAGATCCGGGTGGTCGATATCCTGTCCGCCGTCGACGAGACGGTGAGCGCGATGCACAAGGGGGCGGGCGCCTCTGGCGGGCTCTCCGGGTCGAAGGCGCAGTCCCTGACGAACCGGTTGTGGGAGGGGCTGTCGGCCCATGTCTACGTGTTCCTGCACCAGACGCGGTTGTCGGATGTGGTGGCCAACGACCTGATGCCGTGCCCGGCTGTGCCGGCGCTGCTGGAGGTGGTGGATGACTGAGCCTGCCGGGGCTGAGCTTATCGGTGCGGCTGCGCCGCGCGCGATGCCTTTGCGCTCGGGCCGCGCAGGCCTTGGGGGCGCTGCCCCCAAACCCCCGGGATATTTGGAAGGCAAAGAGGAGAGGGCCGCGTGAGAGAGCGGGTCTATCTCGACTGGAATGCGACGGCGCCTTTGCGGGCGGAGGTGCGGGAGGCGATGATCGCGGCGATGGATGTCGTGGGCAATCCGTCTTCGGTCCATTCGGAAGGGCGGGCGGCGAAGGCGATCGTCGAGCGGGCGCGGGCGCAGGTGGCGCGGCTTGTGGGTGCGGAAGACGATGACGTGATCTTTGTGTCAAGCGCGACGGAGGCGGCGGCGCTTGCCTTGGCAGGACACCGGGACGTTGATCCGGAAAAGGATGCCCCGGATGCCGATGGTCGCCCGTGGCATGTGTCAACGCTGGCCAATGTGCCGCAAACCGTGATCTCGAGCGAGATCGAGCACGATTGCGTGGCAGCTTGGCGGGGGCGCTGGTTGACGCTGAAGCCCTGGAAAAACGGGCGGATCAATTGGAAGCAGGTCGCCAATCTGACGCTGGCCGAACACGCCCGGGTTATCGTCGCTGTCCAGGCCGCGAACAGTGAAACCGGCGTTCTGCAGCCGGTCGACAAGTTTGCCGCTGCGCTTGATAGGACAATTCCGCGACCGTTGCTTGTTTCGGATGCCGTACAGGCGATCGGCAAGATAGCGTGGCGGTTCGATCGGAGCCGTGCCGATATGGCGCTGGTCTCGGCCCACAAGTTCGGCGGTCCGAAAGGCGTCGGTGCGTTGATCGTCAAGCGTGGTCTGGATGTCGCCGCGCAGCTGAAAGGCGGCGGGCAGGAGATGGGGCGGCGGTCGGGGACGGAGAACGTCATCGGGATCGCTGGATTTGGGGCTGCGGCGGAGGCGGCAGCACGAGATCTTGAGGCGGGCGTCTGGGATCGGGTTGCCGAATTTAGAAATATTCTAGAAAAGACCATTGAGGCGCGCGCGCCAGAGACTATTTTTGTCGGGAAAGATGTTGAGCGGTTGCCGAACACGTCGTGCATGATCGCGCCCGGGTGGAAGGGCGAGACGCAGGTGATGGCGATGGATCTGGCCGGGTTCGCGATCAGCGCAGGCTCGGCCTGTTCAAGCGGAAAGGTGCGGGCGAGCCGGGTGCTCAGCGCGATGGGGTATAGCGAGGCGGAGGCGGCAAGCGCGGTGCGCGTGTCGCTGGGGCCCACAACGACGGAAGACGAGGTGCTGCGGTTCGCGGATGTGTGGACGGCAGCCTGTGAAAAACACCGGGCCCGGGCGGCCTGAGATGGAGGAAGGCGGCATGAACGCGATGGACCAGCTGGACGTCAAGGACGGAGTCGATCAGGAGACCGTGGATGCGGTCGCCAAGCTTTCGGGCACCTACAAGCATGGCTGGGACACCGATATCGAGATGGAGTTCGCGCCCAAGGGCCTCTCTGAAGATATCGTGCGGCTGATCTCCGAGAAGAACGGCGAGCCGGAATGGATGCTGGAGTGGCGGCTCGAGGCGTATCGGCGGTGGCTTCAGATGGAAGAGCCCGAATGGGCGATGGTCGATTACCCCGAGATCGATTTTCAGGACCAGTATTACTATGCGCGGCCGAAGTCGTTCGAGACCAAGCCGAAATCGCTCGATGACGTCGATCCGAAGCTTCTGGCGACCTACGAGAAGCTGGGGATCCCGCTGAAGGAGCAGGCGCTTCTGGCCGGTGTCGAGGGCGCGGAGGAGGCGTTGGGCCGGAAGGTGGCCGTCGATGCGGTGTTCGATTCGGTGTCGGTCGGGACAACGTTCCAGGCAGAGCTGAAGAAGGCGGGCGTCATCTTCTGCTCGATCTCGGAGGCGATCCAGGAGCATCCCGAGCTGGTGAAGAAATACCTCGGCTCGGTCATTCCGCAATCGGACAATTATTATGCGACGCTGAACGCGGCCGTGTTCTCGGACGGGTCGTTCGTCTACGTGCCCGAGGGCGTACGCTGCCCGATGGAGCTGAGCACCTATTTCCGGATCAATGCGGAGAATACCGGCCAGTTCGAGCGGACGCTGATCATCGCCGACAAGGGCTCCTATGTGTCCTATCTGGAGGGCTGCACCGCGCCGCAACGCGACACAGCGCAGCTGCATGCGGCCTGCGTGGAGCTGGTGGCGCTCGACGATGCGGAGATCAAGTATTCGACCGTCCAGAACTGGTATCCCGGCGACGAGGACGGCAAGGGCGGCATCTACAATTTCGTCACCAAGCGCGCCGATTGCCGGGGCGACCGGTCGAAGGTGATGTGGACCCAGGTCGAGACCGGCTCGGCCGTGACCTGGAAGTACCCGTCCTGCATCCTGCGGGGCGACGACAGCCAGGGCGAGTTCTATTCGATCGCGATCACCAACAACATGCAGCAGGCCGATACCGGCACGAAGATGGTGCATCTGGGCAAGAACACGAAGAGCCGCATCGTCTCGAAGGGGATCAGCGCGGGCAAGGCGCAGAACACCTATCGCGGGCTTGTTTCCATGCACCCGAAGGCGAAGAACTCGCGGAACTACACCCAGTGCGACAGCCTGCTGATCGGCGACAAGTGCGGGGCGCATACGGTTCCGTATATCGAGGTGAAGAACAACTCGAGCCGGGTGGAGCACGAGGCGACGACGTCGAAGGTGGATGACGACCAGCTCTTCTATTGCCGGAGCCGCGGCATGGACGAGGAAGAGGCGGTGGCGCTTGTGGTCAACGGGTTCTGCAAGGAAGTGCTTCAGGCGCTGCCGATGGAATTCGCCATGGAGGCGCAGCAGCTTGTCGCGATCTCGCTGGAGGGGAGCGTTGGCTGACGAGGCCAACGACCAATCCCTCGTTCCCCTCGATGGCGAGACTGCACGAGATTATACTGAGCGGCTCAATGAAGCAGGTATTCGTAAGTATACCGGACTCGAACGGTATTTCGGATACTCGCGTCGTGCCGCAAAGGGCATGTGGATTGCGTCCGAGCAATTCAACATCAGGTTCGCTTACGAACAGTGGAGCGTGCGACGCGCTCGATCTGACGACGGCTACGGAGCGACAAACTGGTTGAAGCGAAAGTACAGTTTGACGGATGAGCAAGCTGCGGTCGTAGCGGCAGAGTTTGAGAGTGGAAACCGTGAGGGGCTTCTTAAAGTGCTTAGGTTCGGGGACATCGCTCGCAGGCTCGTCACGTCCGAGTGCGTCGAAGAGATGGAGCGGAAGGGAGCGTTCGAATGATCACCACAACTACGCCGACCATCGAAGGCCGTACGATCTCCCGCTACCACGGGATTGTCGTGGGTGAGGCGATCCTTGGGGCGAATGTGTTCCGGGACGTCTTCGCGCAGATCACCGATATCGTCGGCGGACGGTCGGGCGCCTACGAGAAATCGTTGCAGGAGGCGCGGGAGACCGCTCTGCGCGAGCTGGAGGAGCGGGCTGTGGCGGCAGGGGCCAACGCTGTCGTCGGCGTCGATCTGGATTACGAGGTGGTCAATAATATGCTGATGGTCTCGGCCTCCGGGACCGCTGTCACCGTTACATGAGCAAAGGAGGGGAGCGCGTGGTCTCCCGGTCACCTGTCATGTTGAAGCCCTGATGTCTAACCTCAACGTGGAAACCCCGCCGGCGCGAGTGCCGAAACGCAGACGTTTGCGGCAGCTTGCACGTGCACTGAACCTGCCTCGTCCTATGGCTGTGGTCGATGTCGGAGCCAATCCGATCAATACTCCCAGCTATGAAAACCTGCTTAGGGTCGGTGCTGGACGACTGGTTGGATTCGAGCCTGATCCGGCTGCGTTTGAGGCTCTTCAGAAAGAGGCTGCAAACGGGGATCGCACATATCTACCATATGCCATTGGCCCGGAAGGGCGTTATGTCTTCCGGGCGCACCAGATCAATTCCCTCTCGTCACTTTTTCCGTTCCGGCCCGCAGCCGCGAGGTTCATGGGCAAGATGCACTGGATCAGGCGCAGAGTGGACGAGATCGAGATGGATCTTCATCAGCTTGATCGCCTCGAAGATGTTCCGCCGATCGATTTCCTGAAGATGGATGCCCAGGGTGCCGAACTGGCAATCCTCGAGGGCGGCAGGCAGAAGCTTTCGAAAGCCGTGGCCATCATGCCTGAAGTCGCCTTCTATCGCATTTATGATGGGCAGCCCCTGATGCGCGATATCGATCAAGAGATGGAAAGACAGGGCTTCGTTCTTCACAAGATCCTTTTCCAGAAACCAGCACTGCTGCCGTCAAGTCAATCAAAGCGACTGCATCGCCGGCGCGCCGCGAGCCAGTCGATCGACGGAGATGCTGTTTGGATCCGAAACATGGAAGAGCCCGAGGACCTGACATCGGATCAGATCAAACATCTGGCGCTTTGCGCGGACAGCGTTTTTGAAAGCCCCGATCTGGTGCTTATGTGCCTCGACATCCTGGTCGCGCGTGGGGAAGTGACCAGAAAGCTCCCATCGACCTACGTTGACATGCTGCCGCCTGAGGTGCTGGCGGATCCTGTCGCGGCGCGGAGTGATGAATGATGGTTTTGGTCCATATCACGTTTCAGACTTGGTCACGCTTGCCAGCGAGTAGGAAAGACAGATGATCAGCACGATACGCCCAACTCAGCAAAGCCGCGCGATCTTTGTCGGTCGCGATATCACTTTTGATCAGGAGCTTCCGAACGAGAACTCTCTGGTCGGCGTGGATCTGGATTGCGAGGTCGTCAACAACACGCTGATGGTCTCGGCCTCCGGGACCGCTGTGACGATTTCCTGAGCAAAGGAGAGCTGACCATGGCCATCCCCGTTATTCATCTTGATGAGCTTGATGCCTTTCCGATGGCGCCGCAGCAGGGGTCGGAGAAGTTCGGGGCGGAGGTTGCCTCTTTCGGGTCGGAGGCCGGGCTGAAAGGGCTGGGGGCGATGTTCATCACGGTCCAGCCCGGCAAGCGGGGCTTTCCGCTGCATAACCATCTGGGCAATGACGAGATCTTCGTGATCCTGGAGGGGGAAGGGACCTATCGGTTTGGTTCCGAAGAGCATGTGATCAAGGCGGGCGATGTCTGCGTTGCGCCGCGGGGCGGGCCCGAGACGGCGCATCAGATCATCAATACCGGTGACGGGCCGTTGCGCTATGTCGGTATCTCGACCAGCAACGATCCGGATGTGGTGGAGTACCCCGATAGCGGCAAATTCGCGGCCCTGGCGATCGCTCCGGGGACGAGCTTTTTCGATGCCCATCTGCGCTATGTGGGCCGCCGGGAGAGCCAGACCGATTATTGGGACGGCGAGGATCTGTGATGCCTCTGCCGATGACCTCACCTTCGCCAAAAATGCGCGAAAAGGGCCGTGCCGCCGCCGCTGCCGCGCCGCTTTTTCGCCATGGCGCGCCGCTACGTCAAGAAGCGGAAGGCAAGAGGTGTGGTTATCATGTCGTCAGGATCCATTCTCGATCAGCAGAAGATTTTCAACGACCGCGTGAAGCGGATCAACAATCCCCGCAACAAGACCTGGACCGACCCGGAAACGGGCATCAAGATGCACAAGCATCGGCGCAAGGGCGCCATTGCCGGGTCGGACCGGGTGAAGCCGTCGCCCATCATGGCGGTCGTCGCCGCGCTGCTTGCCTTTGCCGTGACGTTCTATCTGTCGGTGAACACGTTCAGCGAGGCTTTGGCCGGGTTGAGCCCCGAGATCGCGCTGGGCGTGAGCCTGGGCGCACCGATCGTCGTACTGATCGCGTTGCGCTGGCTCTTCGCGCAAGGTGGGATCGGGTCGTTCCTGTTCCAGGTGGTCCTGATCGTGGCGCTGAGCTTTACAATCCACAACGCCGTGCATGTGGTGCCGCAGGAGTACCTGACCAAGGTCTTCCCCGAGGAATGGGTCGCCACGATGCAGGCAGACACGGAATTCCGCAGCGTGCGGGTGGGAACCTTCTTCACCTACACGTTCTGAGAGACGCGGGGGCGCGGGCCCCTGCATTCGCACAACCGAAACTGAAGGCGCCTCGCCCGGGAGATACCCCGGAAGCGGGGCGTTTTCGCGTGCTGGTCTGAGGGGCCGGCGGAGGCAGACAGGAGAAAGAGATGCTGAAGATCGACGGGTTGAAGGTGAGCCTCGAGGAAGAGGAAAAGCAGATCCTGAAAGGGGTCGACCTTGAGGTGAAGGCGGGCGAAGTGCACGCCATCATGGGGCCGAACGGGTCGGGCAAGTCGACGCTGTCCTACGTGCTGTCGGGCCGTGACGGCTATGAGGTAACGGACGGGTCAGCGACGCTGGAAGGCGAGGACATCCTGGAGATGGACCCCGAAGAGCGTGCCGCCGCTGGCTTGTTCCTGGCGTTCCAGTACCCGGTGGAGATCCCCGGCGTCGGCAACATGACCTTCCTGCGCACGGCGCTGAATGCGCAGCGCAAGGCGCGCGGCGAGGACGAGATGTCGGCGGCCGAGTTCCTTAAGCTCATTCGCGAGAAGGCGAAGGCGTTGAAGATCGACGCGGATATGCTGAAGCGGCCGGTGAATGTCGGCTTCTCGGGCGGGGAGAAGAAGCGGAACGAGATCCTGCAGATGGCGGTTCTGGAGCCGCGGATGTGCATTCTGGACGAGACGGATTCCGGGCTGGATGTGGATGCGATGAAGCTGGTGTCGGAAGGGGTGAACGCGCTGCGCGATGCGGGGCGGGCGTTCCTGGTGATCACGCATTACCAGCGGCTGCTCGATCACATCAAACCGGATGTCGTCCATATCATGGCGGACGGCAAGATTGTGAAGACCGGCGGCCCGGAGCTGGCGCTTGAGGTCGAGAATAACGGCTACGGAGATCTGCTGGCGGAGGCCGTGTGATGTCGGCAATCCGGGAGCTGAAGCAGAACGCGACCGAAGAGCGGCTGGCCGCCCTGCGGTTCGAGGACGGCGCGGCCTGGGCCAATGCGGCCCGTGAGGCGGCGCGGGATCGGGTCGTGCGGATGGGATTGCCGCACCGGCGGGACGAATACTGGAAGTTCACCAATCCGGCCTCGCTCGTTCAGAGCGCGCCGGATGCGGCGGCGCTGTTCGAGACGGATGAGCTGCCGCTCTTCCACGAGGTCGACCGGCTGAAGATCGTCTTCGTCGACGGGGTGTTCGACGCGGAAGCCTCGGACGATCTGGCGTTGGAGGGCGTGGAGATCCACAGGCTTTCCGATGTCTTCACCCGTGACATCCACTGGGCCAAGGACCTTTACGGCAAGCTGGAAGAGCGCGGGCAGGATCCGGTTGAGCGGCCCTTCGCGGCGCTGAACACGGCCTTTGCCACCGATGGCGTGGTGATCCGTGTCACCGGCAAGGCGGCTAAGCCTGTCAGCCTGATGTACCACCACCGCGACGAGACCTCGGATGCGATCCTGCACCACCTGATCAAGCTGGAAGAGGGCGCGGAGCTGACGCTGCTTGAGAACGGCCCGGCGGCGGCGCGGTTCAACAAGGCGATGGAGGTCGAAGTGGCCGATCGCGCGGCGTTCCACCACGTCCGGGCGCAGGGGCGCGATCATCAGCGACGCGCGGTGACGGGGACCTTCGCGCGGCTGGGGGAGGAGAGCCAGTTCAAGTCGTTCACGCTGACCGCGAACGGGGTGCTGACGCGCAACGAATGCGTCATCGAGATGGCGGGCGACAATGCCAGCGCCCATGTGGCCGGCGCGGCCGTGGGCGACGGGAAGGATTTCCACCACGACGACACGGTCTTCGTCACCCATGACGCGGTGAATTGCGAAAGCCGTCAGGTCTACAAGAAGGTGCTGCGCAACGGCGCGGTGGGCGTGTTCCAGGGCAAAATCCTGGTTAAGCCCGGCGCGCAGAAGACGGACGGCTACCAGATCAGCCAGTCGCTGCTGCTCGATGATGACAGCCAGTTCCTCGCCAAGCCGGAGCTTGAGATCTATGCCGACGATGTGGCGTGCTCCCATGGCTCCACCAGCGGGGCGATCGACGATACCGCGCTGTTCTACCTGCGCTCGCGCGGGGTGCCGGAGAAGGCGGCGCAGGATCTGCTGACGCTCGCCTTCCTCGCCGAGGCGCTGGACGAGATCGCCGACGAGGCGCTGGCCGAGGATCTGCGCGCGCGGCTCGAGGCGTGGCTGGCGCGGCGGCGGGGCTGACGGATGGCGGTGACGCACGAGATCTTCCGAAGCTGGCGGCAGCCGCGCGCTGTCGTCCGCGACCTGCTGATGCAGGGCAAGCGGGAGGATCGTGCGATCGGCTATCTGATGGTCGGCTGCTTCATCATCTTCGTCTCGCAGCTTCCCCGGCTCGCCCGGACGGCGCATCTGAGCGACGGGGATGTGGCGCGGCTGGCGGGGTATGAATTCCTGAGCTGGCTGATCGTCTGGCCGCTGGCGCTTTATGGGCTCGCGGCCCTCTCGCGTCTTGCCGCCATGGCGATGGGCGGGCAGGGGAGCTGGTTCGGCGCACGCCTGTCGCTGTTCTGGGCGGTTCTGGCGCTGGCGCCCGCGACGGTGCTCTATGGGCTGACCTCGGGCCTCTTGTCGAACGATCCGGGGCGTTTCGACGCGGTGGATCTGACGGGGCTTGTATGGCTCGGCGGTTTCCTGTGGATATGGCTGTCCGGTCTGGTTGAAACGGAACGCGCGGAGGTGCCAGCATGAGCCCTGCCGATGGAACGAAGAGTATGACATACGACGTTGCCACGATCCGGAAGGATTTCCCGATCCTCTCGCGAGAGGTGAACGGCAAGCCCTTGGTCTATCTGGATAACGGCGCGTCGGCCCAGAAGCCGCAGGCGGTGATCGATGCGGTCACGCAGGCCTATTCGATGGAATATTCGAACGTCCATCGCGGGCTGCATTACCTGTCGAACCTCGCGACCGAGAATTACGAGGCCGTGCGGGGCAAGCTCGCCCGGTTCCTGGGTGCCGGGTCCGAGCGCGAGATCGTATTCAACAGCGGCACGACAGAGGGGATCAACCTCGTCTCCTACGGCTGGGCGGCGCCCCGGATGGAGGCGGGCGACGAGATCGTGCTGTCGGTGATGGAGCACCACGCCAATATCGTGCCCTGGCACTTCCTGCGGGAACGGCAGGGGGTGGTACTGAAATGGGTCGATATCGACGCGCGCGGCGGGCTTGACCCCGAGAGGGTGATCGATGCGATCGGGCCGCGGACAAAGCTGGTCGCGATCTCGCATCTGTCGAACGTGCTGGGCACGAAGGTCGACGTGAAGGCGATTGTCGAGGCGGCGCATGCCAAGGGTGTGCCGGTGCTGGTCGACGGGTCGCAATCGGCGGTGCACCACAAGGTGGATGTCAGCGACCTGGGCTGCGATTTCTACGCGATCACGGGCCACAAGCTCTATGGGCCGTCGGGGTCCGGCGCGATCTATATCCGGCAGGAGCGGATGGACGAGATGCAGCCCTTCATGGGCGGCGGCGACATGATCCGCGAGGTGGCGAAAGATCACGTGAGCTGGAACGACCCGCCGATGAAGTTCGAGGCGGGCACGCCCGGCATCGTGCAGACGATCGGGCTGGGGGCTGCGATCGATTATATGGAAAGCCTCGGGATGGAGGCGATCGCCGCCCATGAGGACAGCCTGCGCGACTACGCGATGGAGCGGCTGGGCGGGCTGAACTGGCTGAACCTGCAGGGGACGATGCCGGACAAGGCGGCGATCTTCTCTTTCACGCTGGAAGGGGCGGCCCATGCCCACGATATCTCGACTGTGCTCGACAAGAAGGGCGTGGCGGTCCGCGCGGGGCACCATTGCGCGCAGCCGCTGATGGATCATCTGGGCGTGCCCGCGACCTGCCGGGCGAGCTTTGGCCTCTACAACACGCGCGAAGAGGTCGATGCCTTGGTCGACGCGCTGGAGCTGTGCCACGAGCTTTTCGCCTAGGCGGGCAGGTCCGCCCTGATTGGTGTTGCGGCGAGCGCAGGTTCGACCGCGTCGAGCAGCCAGCGCGCCACAACCTGCGCCCGACGGAGATCGGCGATGGCCGGGTCGAGATGCAGGTGCAGGACACGCTCGATCGGGTTGGCGCAGCTGTCGTCGCGGACGATCCCCCGGGTCGCGTCGCCGACCGCGGTGGGAAGCATTCCGATGCCTGCCCCGCCTCGGATCGCCTCGGCAAGGATCGAAGCGTCGGTGGCGGTGAGAACGATCCGCCGGTCCACACCGATATGCCGCTCGACCACCCGCGCGAAGGACGGGCCGTCGGCATCGTCGTCGCGAAACATCACCCATCGGTCGTGGGTCACCGTTCGATCCGCCGCGCAATAGGCCGCGTAAGGGACGTTGGCTAGGGGATAGGCGATGTCGGGACGCCGGGCGGCCGCATCGAACCAGAGCGCCAGCGTCGTCTCGCCGTGCAGCGGGGCAGGGGGCAGGCGGCCGGACATCCGCAGCTCCAGCCCCGGATGGCGGGCGGTCAGCGCGTCGAGCCCGCGGGAGGCGAGGCGAGCGAGCGTCCAGGTGTTCCCGAAAAGCCGGACGATGCCTTCCGCCCCCCGGTCGGGATCGGCCAGATCGTCGATCATGCGGGAGAGCCGGGTGTTGACGGCCTGCGCGTCGGTCAGGACCCGCTCCCCGGCTTCGGTCAGAAGGAAGCCGGCCTTCGAGCGCTTGAAGAGCTTCTGCCTGAGATCCGCCTCCAGCGTATTGAGCCGGCGCCCCACCGTCGTCTGGTCGGTTCCAAGCAGATGCGCCGCCCCGGTCAGCGATCCGGCGCGGGCAATGGCGATGAAGGTTTCCAGATGGCTCCAGTTCATACTCGCCATACCTGCATTTTTGCCTGATTAAGCTGCAATTATTCTGCTTTCAAGTCGATACCCTGTAGAGATACCCTATCCGGGCCGGTGGGGGCCGGGACGGGATTTCTTGACGAAAGTCTTTGTAAGGAAGGGAATTTGAGATGGTATTTTCACGGTCGCTCGTCGTGCTCGGGATGATTGCACTCGCGGGCTGCGCCCCTCGCCAGGACCCGCAGCCACGCATCACGCCCGAGCCTGTGTTTAACAAGTTCGGTGGTGGAAGCTGCGTACCGGGATACATTTACGTCCCGGGCGCAGTTCCGGAACAGGCGCGCTGTGTCCCTGCGGGTGAATGCGAGGAGGTGATCCTGGCCGACGGGTCCCAGGCGGTGCAATGCACCCCGCCGGGAGACGATTGCGTGGAGACGTACAACGCCGATGGCAGCGTGATCGAGGAGTGCGGTAATCCCGACCGCCCGCGCGACGATGATGATCCCGAGCGCCGTCCGGATCCGCAGGATCCTCGCGATCCCGGCCGCGATCCGACCGGGGCTCCGAACCCGCAGTAGGGAGGCAGCCCGGCCTCTGAGTTTGGGTACATGCCGGGGCGACCTCGGGTAGCGAGCAAGAACCGGGCTTGCGAAGCCAGGGGAGCGCCGCTAATCAGAGCGTCAGGCACCCGTAGCTCAGCTGGATAGAGCGCTGCCCTCCGAAGGCGGAAGTCAAGTCTGGCGGTTGCTAAGGGAACTGGAAGAATAAGTTTGCGAAACAATGGCTTGAGCGGATGTCGGAACCGCTATTCAAACGAGTCAGTGTTTCGAGTAAGCACTGCGTAAGCAGTAGGAAGAAATAGAGCACCCGTAGCTCAGCTGGATAGAGTGTCGGCCTCCGAAGCCGAAGGTCACAGGTTCGAATCCTGTCGGGTGCGCCATTTCTCTCAATAAATCAATATCTTAGAAAGCGGCGCCTCGGAGCTTTGCTGCTTACGTGGTGCTTACGCGGCGATTTTGCGTAGACAATCAGGCAATTATGGCGTGCTGGAGCGATATCGCCAACTAAGTCAGTCGGTTTTGCGGTAAATTCGAATCTCACGCGCCCCACCACGTGAGAAATGGTTCGCTGCCGTGCCAGTGAGTACTCCTTGATGCGAAATGACCACCGACGGTGCGAATGCCAACCCGCGATGAGATGCGAACTATTCCTAAGCAGTCGCGCTACGCTCGGCTGGCAGCGGCCTACGACCAGTTCGCTCGCACAATACGGCGGATAGCGATGGCGCCGGACGGCAGCCGGAGGCTCTACTGCCGCACCTCGCGTCGCCACTTTCCCGGTGTCGTTCCTAGTATCCTGCGAAACGTATCTGTCATGTGACTCTGGGAGGCGAAGCCGGTGGCGTAGGCGATTTCAGCGAGTGGCATGTCGCCAAGGCGCAGGAGTTCGCAGGCTTTGTCCAGACGTTTGCCGGTGACATAGGCGTGTGGCGTATCGCCGGTGGTAACCTTGAAGGCGTCGGCGAAGATCCAGCGGGGCATGTCGAGTGCACGGGCGAGGTCTTCGACAGTGAGCCGTTCGGCAAGCCGGTGCTCGACCAGCGTGTCGATGCGTGTGATCTCGGCTGGACTGAGCGGAAGGATCGGCTGAGGACGGCGTAGGGTGCCAGCCTTGTCAAGGAGCCGGGCGATCAGCACCTGCGTAAGCCCGTCCATTAGAAGGTCGCTGGTGCCACCGGTGCGCGCGCTCTCCGCCCACATTTGCATGGCGGTGCGGCGGATGGTTTCGTCGCGGAATATGACGGCGCTGGTAAGCGCGTCGAATGACGAGAGATCGCTGACGCGGTGATCATCAAGAATCGCGGCTGTGCTGGCGGCCGGAAAACCTATGAACAACGGAACATGCAGCGCACGACACTCATAGCTAGCCTCAGTGTCGGCGGGTAGCAGATGAAGGTCGCCCACGCGCAATTCTCGCTCGGTAGTCCAGCCGTCTCCCATGTCCCACCTCAGCGTCGTCTCAGATCGCAGCACGACGCCCACCACCACATCGGTTCGGGGAGCTTGCGTATGGCTGAACTCGCTCTGTTCCACACGGATCATCTTCACCGGCATCGACCCGCCGGAGCGATGCTCCTGCGGGCACGCAGCATAGGTCGAGGCTGGGTCGGTGTAGAACTCTGCCAGCGAGGACGCGGTTTGCTGCACTGCCCCACTCATTGCCGCACCTCGCGTCGCCACTTTCCCGGTGTCGTTCCTAGTATCCTGCGAAACGTATCTGTCATGTGACTCTGGGAGGCGAAGCCGGTGGCGTAGGCGATTTCAGCGAGTGGCATGTCGCCAAGGCGCAGGAGTTCGCAGGCTTTGTCCAGACGTTTGCCGGTGACATAGGCGTGCGGCGTGTCGCCGGTGGTGGCCTTGAAGGCGTCGGCGAAGATCCAGCGGGGCATGTCGAGTGCACGGGCGAGGTCTGCGACAGTGAGCCGTTCGGCAAGCCGGTGCTCGACCAGCGTGTCGATGCGTGTGATCTCGGCAGGGCTGAGCGGAAGGATCGGCTGAGGACGGCGCAACGCACCCGCCTTGTCGAACAGCCGCGCGATCAGGACTTGGGTCAGCCCGTCCATTAGAAGGTCGCTGGTGCCGCCTGTCCGCGCGCTCTCCGCCCACATTTGCATGACGGTGCGGCGCAGCGTTTCGTCTCGGAAAAGTGTGGCTCCGGTCAGAGAATTCAAGTCCGATAGTCTACCGGCACCATAATCCTCAACCAGCGCTTCAATCTCACCTGCGGGAAGACGAATATCTATGAGTTCATGCTCACCGTAGCAGTAGAAGTCGATAGCCGTCTGCGCCGGAACAACGCTGAGATCACCACTTCGAGAGGTTTTTTCGTCGGTAAGGCCATCACCGACGTTCCAACGAAATGGCATGTCAGCGCGCGTCGCCAGGATCAGGCCCAGCTCCGGTACAGCTGGGTCCGTGCCTTCAAATGGCTGCTGCTCGGCGCGAAGCAACGTTACAGGCATGGACCCGCCATCACGATGTTCCTGAGGGAACGCCGCGTAGGGACTGGACGGATCAGAGTAGAATTCCGCCAACGAGGATGCGGTGCACTGCGTCATTTTTTCCGCCTCCTTTCGCGTGCAATTGGCCAGAACTTCAAAACACTATATAGCACAAAGCTATCCAGTATTCTGTAATCGTCGAGAATTCAGACTTCGTCGGCCGACGAATGTGGAATACCTGCGCGCTAATTGGTGCGACCTTTCTAGAATGACCTTCGGATCCTCCAAACCGCCACCTGTGGTCAGTTCCAGCGACGGGATCCGGCGCGACCTGAGCACTGGCAGCATCTGCTATGTCATGCTGAGCAAGGGCGAGACTGTTGTGGCCGGTGACGATTTCGAGATTTTCTTGCGTAACGCTGGGCGCGGCCGCGCCCTGTGGTCAGGAACGAACGGCCGAGACCGGTCAGGCGCTGCCATTCTCCTGCCACCGGGAGAAACGTTATCAATCACGGGCCATTTGAGGGCACTTCGCGTGGTGCTTCCGGGGCTTGTGGTCACGGAGTACGTCGGGCCTCTATCCGAGGTACTGATCGGTTTACTCTGCTCACGTGCCTGGCGCAGTTCCGATGAAGTCGCAGAGACGTCTTTGGCGCTAGTCCGGCTCTTGATCCACGAAGAACTGGCCGCACGGGATGAGCATGGCGCTGCGTATCCAAGGCTAAACTGAAATTTTTTCAGAATTGTCGAACGTTCTAGATTTCCAATTCTGGAATCAACATCTGCACGGAATACAGGCTTAGGCGAATTTGCTTTCTGATCTGCATGAAGCAGTCCGAATTCAATCTCCAGGATTCAGCAAACACGACAGCTGATCAGCGCCTGCGCCTTATCACCTTCCGGCGTGGAGAAGTATGGCCTGAGCGTGAGCAGTGCGAAATCGTCTTGGTGCTCGACTGCCAAGCGAAAGAGTTCAGTCTGACAGATCTGCGCGGCAGGCTGAGCGTTGGTGAACTCGTTCTCTTGCCTGTGGGGGACGGCACCAGCGCTTGCGTGAGAGGCCGTGTCTTGAGCGCGCGGATGGATAATCTTCCCGCACCGCCGATTCCGCAACGCGTAGGTGACCGGCTGATCGGACAGCTTCTGCGCAGGGCTTGGGGCTCATCCTATACCGCGAGCGAGATTATTGACCCGATGTTGAGCGTAATCGAGCTTCTCGTTGCGTCGCGCGTGCGCGCCCAGCAGGAGCGATTGGACCTCTTGGATCGCCTTGATCACCGCATAGCGCGCAGTGTCGATTACATCGAGACTCATTACGGCGACGCGCTGACGATTGCAGAGCTTGCCGGCGTTGCCTGTCTTTCGCCCGGCCATTTCTCCCGGACTTTCAAGACAGCAATGGGCGTTCCGGTTTGGGCCTATGTCACGCGCCGTCGGTGCGAGAGAGCGAAGGAGATGTTGCTGACGACAAGCGTTTCGATCGCCGAAATCGCCTATCGCTGTGGCTTCGCCAACCAAGGCCACCTGACACGGTGCTTTAAGGAGGCTTTCGGGGGTACCCCAGCAGCGGCACGCAATGGGTTCCATTGCACCTAAGGTTTAAGCGCGATCTCGTCCTAATTGTGCAACGGTACGTTTCAATCATAGCAAACAGGACGTCTCTGTTAGGTTATCATCAAATGCATCGGCCAAGTTCATGTTGGTCGGAAGTGCTTTTTCCTCGCGTCGCGGTCACTCGACACAGTTTTACCATCGCCGCCCGCGTCCGGCGCGAAAGCACCAACGATAAGAGGTGCATGATGTTCACAATGGTTCGGTTCAAGATATGGAATGGCGCCGCTGCCTTCATTGCCGCTGCTGTCGCTTTTGCTGCCCCCGCTACGGCACAGCCGCGGATCGATCTTTCGGCAGTGCCGCACCAAGTCGGCGCGTTTGAGCCCTTATCATCCAACATCATTGCCAGCTTTGAGGAGGGTAATTTTCTCGAAAGCGTAATTGTGCTTTCGAGCGGGGATCTGCTCATCACAGAGATTCAAAGCCGAACCATCTGGCGAGTGGATCCGAGCGGAGCGCGCGCGCCGTTCCATCAATCCGATATCCAACCGGTCGGTCTGGCCGTCGATATTGATGGCCAGATTGTGTTGTCCGGCAGCACCGCCGATGGCAATGCGGCGATTTTCACATTCAAGGACGATGGCGCGCTTGACCGGACCATCCTCATCGAAGGCGCACAGTTTCTGAACGGCGTCGCTTTTGTCGCTCCGGGTCAGCTGCTCGTCGCTGATTCTGGAGGCGGACTAATAATTCATGTCGATATAGAGTCAGAAGAGTCGCGGATCTGGTCGTCCGATGAAAGTCTCGGAGTTCACCCGGATCGCAGCCCTCTGCTGCCGGGCGTGAATGGGCTAAAGGTCTTCGACGGCGCCGTGTACGCCACCAATTCAAGCCGTACGACCCTCTTGCGCATTCCTGCTATCGGGCTGGACTATCGTGCAGGGAGTCCAGAGGTCATTTTGCAGGATATCTCGTTCGACGATCTCGCAATTGCCGCCGACGGGACCATCTACGGCACCACGCATATATTCGACAGCGTGGTCCGGATCGAGCAGGATGGATCGGTCACGACTGTCGCCAAGACCGAGCAAGGCGTTGCGGGATCGACGGCAGCGGCGTTCGGGCGCCGGGCCGAGGACCGAAACACGCTTTATGTCGTTGGGGATGGCGGATTTTACCTCGATCCAGAAAATCCTGCACCAGCAAATGTCGTTGCCATTGGTACGGACGAGCCGGGCCTGTCGCTTGAAGCGAGCTTCTCGCATATCGACTATCCGAATATGGAACCGGCTGCCCGGATGACGATGGTGCGTTGCATGACCGTGCCCGGATCGGATGAAAGGCGACGGGCCGTCGCGCCTGACTACGACCGCTTCCTCAAGCTCAACATCGCGCGGATCGCTTTCGCCGGAGAGGTCTACGGAGATGGGCGGGAAGCGGAGCTGACGGCTCGGCTCTATTTTATGCACGGTTTAGACGAAGCGCGCGCTGAGGGGATAATGGAAAGTTCACCCTACTTAATAGAGGGGGTTTACAGCAGCTGCGACGCAGTGCCCTTCGATGCGATGCCTGGCTCGATCGCCTGGCCGGATGAGCTCTCGCGCGGCAGGTGAGCGTCTCATCGAACTTGCCGCGTGATCTTTCGGATAGGGCGAAACTGGGATCGCCACTCGTGTCCACCCTTGCGATGGCGCTGTTTTGCGTCTGCTTACCCGCCCCGCCAGCAGCGGCACAATCAGAGCCCACGCTGTCCGATCTCATCGCGATCATCGAGCAGCAAGAAGAGTTGATCCGTCGGCAAGGCGAACGAATCGACCACCTGGAGCGGCGGCTGGACGAACGGGCGTTAGACGATGAGGTGCCGATTTCGACATTCGCGGAGTACCCTAACGAAGCCGAAGCGCCCCCAGCGCGAACTCCTGCGAGTGGCAACGGTGCAGATACGCAACCGCTCGACAATCCTGGCCGCAGCAATAGCGAAATAGGCCGATTTCCGGATGATACGATTGTGAGGCCGGGCAGCTTCGACAATTCGATCCGCATCCCAGGTAGCATCCTCGCGCTCAAGATCGGTGGGTTTGCGCAGGTGAACCTCAACCGGTCTTTCGGAGATCAAGCCGCCGATGGCCTGTTCCTGCCGAGCTTGATCCCGCTGTCCGATACCGATGTTTCGCGTACGGCATTTCTTGCCGATGGCAGCCGTTTCAATGTGGATGTTCGCGGCGACACCGAACTCGGCTTGTTCAGGACCTTCATCGAAGCGGATTTCAACGGTGCGGAGGGAAATTCTCTGACCACCAATAGCGATGGACTGCGGCTTCTTCACGCCTATGGCCAGCTCGGCAATCTCTATGCGGGCCAATATTGGTCGCTGTTCTCGGATGTTGAATCGTTTCCCGAAACGCTCAATCCCACATCGCCATCGGGCAAGCCTCTGGTGAGGCAAGTGGGCGTGCGGTACGTCGGCGATCTGTCGGCAGGCCTATCCTATGCAATAGCCATGGAAAATCCCGCGAGCCGGTTTTCGGGGCCCCAGTCCAGCGAGAGCCTCGACAACTGGCCCGATCTGCTTGCCGGGGTGACCCTGGAACGCGACTGGGGCCGAATACGCCTGGTGGGTTTGGTACGCGCGCTGCGAGCGCGTACAGAGATCAATGGTGAGACCCGTTCCGACAGCGAGATTGGATGGGGCCTGAATATGACCGGGCGTATCGACCTGCCCTTCCTTGAAGACCAAGACAATCTGGTGTTCGGAGTTGGCGGCGGTGAGAGCATTGGGCGCTATCATCTCGAACTGGCATTCGACGGTCTTGACGGAACCGTGAGTGCCGACGGAACGCTGCAGACCGTCCCAACATGGACGGCACATGCCGGCTATCAGCATTGGTGGTCCGACACGCTGCGAAGCACGGCGACCTACGGGCTCATTGTGGTTGGCCGAACGCAGAGCCTTGATGATGACGATCCACGAATGTTGCAGATCGGTACCGTAAATCTTGTCTGGTCGCCGGTTGCCATGGTCGATCTGGGCGCGGAAATAGTCATCGGAGCGCGCGAAACACAATCCGGCGAGCAGACCGATGCGTCGCGGCTCCAATTCCTGGGGCGGTTTCGTTTTTGATCGGGCTTGTTCGCATCAAACGAGCGAATGGAGCAAGCCGAGCCAGTTGATCCGCTAGATGTTGGTATCGTGTAAAGGCATGCGCGTCCGGTAGAAAACACGGCCGTTCCCGTCGGCTATCATCATTTATCGATCGAATTCTGGTCGTGCAATGGAGGATGACTGACCATGCAGAACGCAGCAACTTGCGCAACCGACACCCGAACGTCTCCCGTCGAGGACTGTCAGCTCTATATCGACGGCACTTGGCGCGAGAGTGCCTCAGGTGATCGCATGGAAACAGTCGACCCGACGACCGAGTCTGTCGTCACCACTGTCGCCAAGGGAGGCAAGGATGATGTTGAAGCGGCCATCGCAGCGGCGCGGCGACGCGCCGACGATGCAGAATGGGCCCGCATGCCCGCGCCAGAGCGCCAAGGTCTGATGATGACGGTCGCCGATATTGTCGAGCGCCATGCTGACGATTTCGCGCGCTGCGAGACGCTCGATATGGGCAAGCCCATCCAGTTCGCCCGCAGCATCGATGCCGTCCTTCTTGCAGATTTGTTCCGTTTCTTTGGCGCAGCGGCAGCTGATCCGGATGGTGACGCGCGCACCGTCTCACCGCCCCCCGACCATGCAGCACGTCAGGTCATGTCCGTGCGCGAGCCGGTCGGCGTTGTGGCGGCCATCACACCCTTCAACTTCCCCCTACTGCTCTCGGCGACCAAGATCGCGCCAGCCATGGCGGCTGGGAACACGATTGTCCACAAGCCGGCCTCGGCCACGCCGCTGTCCGCCGTGCGCCTCGCCATGGCGTTCGAGGAAGCGGGCGTACCCGCAGGGGTCTACAACCTCGTGACCGGACCTGGATCGGAGATTGGCGACACGCTGGTGACACACTCTGATGTCGACAAGATCGCCTTCACTGGCTCAACCGGTGTCGGCAAAGGGATCATCGCGAAGAGCGCCGACACAGTGAAGAAGGTGACGATGGAGCTGGGCGGCAAGTCGGCCCATATCATTTTCGCGGATGCGGACATGAATAGCGCGGTGCAAAACGCCATCTTTGGCATCTTTTACAACAAAGGCGAAATTTGCACCGCGGGATCGCGTCTTCTGGTGGAACGCTCGGCTCTCGAAGAGGTTTTGGCGGCACTGGTCGCGGCTGCGAGTGCACTCGTCATCGGCGATCCGCTTGATGCCGCGACGTTCCTTGGGCCGATGGCCGACGAGGGCCAGTTGAAGAAGGTCGAGAGCTATGTCCGCAAGGGCCGCGAAGCCGGTGCTGACCTGCGCTATGGCGGCGAGCGGGCCGAGCCTGAAGGATTGGGCGGCAAAGGCTGGTTCCACCAACCGACGATTTTTCTTGGCACAAACGACATGGCCATCGCTCAGGAGGAAATCTTCGGGCCGGTCCTGGCGGTCATTCCTTTCGATGACGAGGCCGAAGCGATCCGCATCGCCAATGATACCACGTTCGGTCTCGCCTCGGGCGTGCAGACGACGGACATGGCCAAGGCCCTACGCGTCGCGAACGCCCTCAAAGCCGGCACTTGCTGGATCAACAGTTACAATTATTTCGACGTTTCCGTGCCTTTCGGCGGTGTCAAGCAATCCGGCTTTGGCCGCGAGTGCGGACGACAGGCGCTGGAGAATTATACCCAGACCAAATCCATCTGGCTGCCTTCCATCGCGGAGGCCGCATCATGAGAGGGGCAAAGGTCGCAGTCATCACCGGCGCCAATCGCGGCATCGGCCGTGCCACCGCGCTCCGGTTCGCCGATGCAGGATACCACGTCGTGATCGGTGCGCGCGACGCGGCGCAAGCAGAAGAGGTCAGGGAAGCTATAGCAGCGAAGGGCGGTACCGCCGAAGCCATGCCGCTCGATGTGACCGCCCCCGCATCAATAGACGCTGCGGCAGATGCGCTCGCCAAGGCCCATTCGAGCATATCCGTTCTGATCAACAATGCCGGAATAAATGTTGGCCAGGAGCACGACATTATTGCCGCGTCTTATGAGGATATAGAAGCCTCTCTTGCGATCAACGCGATTGGCCCCTTGCGCATATCGCGGGTCTTGCTGCCTCTGCTGGAAGCATCAAAGGATGGTGCCAGCATCATCAACGTCTCCTCCGAAGCTGGGTCGATCGCCGCGACGCTCGATCCGGAAAACGACTATGCGCTGATGAAGGCGGGCTCGTACCGCTTGTCGAAGATGGTGTTGAACGGCGTCACCGCGTTGCTTTCAAAGGCACTGAAAGACACGTCCGTTACCGTACACGCCATGTGTCCGGGTTGGACGCAAACCGACATTGGCGGGCCGGATGCTCCCAATACGCCCGAGGATGCGGCAGACCTCGCGCTCGGCATTGCGAGCGGCGGCGTCGATGCGCCGGATGGAAGTTTTCGCAACAGGGAAGGCGCGCTGCCATGGTGATGCGACCAGCCTTCAGGAGCCCGCAACAGAAGCGGACGGATATGAAGAGGATCACAAGATGACACGCTCCCCCGAAGCGACCGTACGCGCGTATTATGCCAGCTTTCGCGAGGCCAATTGGCGCGACCTCATTCCCGACCTCTTCACGGAAGATGCGGTCTATCTGAACTTTGCCAGCGAGCAGATGTCACCCGAAACCAAACAAGCCATTCCCTGGGCCGGGACGTGGACCGGCATCGCCGAGATCATCGCCTTTCAGGAACTTCTGAATGCGAACTTTGAAGTTCGCGGCTTCGATGATCACACGTTCATCGTCGACGGCGAGCAGGTCGCGGTGTTCGGCACGCTCCGCTTTGTGGCGAAATCCACCGGACACGCCGCCGATAGCGACTTCGCCATGCATGCTGTGGTGCGCGAAGGAAAGATCGCATCCTATCACTTCTACGAGGACACCTTCGCCATCGCCAATGCCTTTCGGACGGCTGGATCGTGGACAATCGACAATGGGGCGCCCGGCGTGCCGCCACGGACTGTGCCGGAGAACGGCGCATAAACATCGCAGGCATCAGTGCCCTCGTTACCGGCGCCCAATTCGGAGAGCGTGCGGCAGAGACGAAGGTGCAATCGGCCGCAATTAGAAAAAGGAACTGAATTGCCATGACCCAGCAACTGCAAACCAAGCGCACTTGGAGCGGCATTGATGTTCGCCCCTTCGGTCCCTACCGCGAGTCTCTCGCAGCCGAGTTGGGTCATCTCACGTGGAAAGATGCCACGCTTCGACAAAAGCTGGTCGAGAGCCCGAAGACCTATTTCGAGCTGACAGGGCTGCCAGAACCTGAAGGCATGGACCTTCGGATCGTTGACAAGGCGACCGATGAATTCATCTTCGTCGTTCCGCGTATCCCGCCCAAAGCTGAGCTCTGGTATCGCTATGAGCAAATCTCCGACTGGTGGATGCTTGCGCACGGCTTTTACTGGTGGATGCGCCGCGAGCACGGCGAGGTGGTCGACCCCTTCCTCGGCGCGCTCAATGTCCAGATTATTGGGCGGAGCTGGACGGATCCTGAATGGCGGGCTGCTCTTTTATCAGCGCCACGGGAAGCCCTCGAGGCCGAGATGTGCGGTACATTTCATCCTGACCTTCATGTTCGCGCGATCGAAGAAACAAACGCGCACATTCTGGTGCTGCCCACGGATCCGGCCGATGAGCGTATTGCGGACGGAAGCGAGCACCACGGAAGCCTCTTTGCGATAGCGCACACTTGGTGGCAGTGGCTTATCTGGCCGCGGCTGATGCATGCCGTGGACGGTTCCGAGATCGAAGGAATGGTCGGATGAGTTTTGATGTCATCTCTGCGCGATGCGTGACTGGTTGGCGACGAGCGGCGGGCTGCATGACGGGGATCGCGCTCCTAATAGCCTGCTCGGGCGGCGCTTCTGAGGCGGAAACCCCAGTCGAGCCCGTCGCAAATTCCGAGGTGCTCGCCCGTTTCGCACCTGGAACTTTCCTCGAGAATCTCGAGATCGCACCGAATGGCGACGTGGTCTTCACCAATTACACCGCGAAGCGCCTCGAGATCTGGCGCCCGGGCGACGGCTTGCAGACGCCGATTGATCTCGGAGCGCATGCGATGAATGTCGTCGCTCGGGACAGCGATTTCGTTGTGCTCGCGCATCGTGGGTCGATGGCGGCACCGACCGCAGATGGTCTCGGCAACGTCGTGATGATCGTCGCATATGATGGCGAGATCCGCGAAACTATCGAACTACCACAAGCCGCAGCCCTTAATGGCATGGCCCTATTGTCCCAGACTGTTGCCCTTCTGGGTGACTCTGCAACGGGTCGGGTCTGGCAAGTCAATCTGGAATCCGGCCTTGCTTCGGTTTGGTTCGAGGACCCGAGCCTGGCCCCAGAAGATCCGGCGGGTTTCGGGCTCAATGGCCTTCAGATCCATGACGGCGCGCTCTATCTTGCGAATTCCGCCGATGCATCGCTCAGCCGGATCGGCATAGGCGCGGATAGCGCGCCTTCGGGCGATCTCGAACGGGTCGCAAATTTGCCCGGAATTGACGATTTCAAATATGCTGCCGACGGAAGGTTATTCTTCGCGCCGCATACCGATGTGGTACTGGTCCGCGCGCGCAATGGCAGCGTGGAGCCAGTGCTAGATAAAGACGTCGATGGGGCGACGGCGGTCGAACTCACGCCGGACGGCACCACGCTTTACGCATTGGGAACGGGCGGTGTGTTCATAGGCGGCACCGGAGAGGCGACGCTCGTCCGTTTGCCGCTCACCCCGATTGAGACGGACGAGGAGACAGGACAATGATTGTTGTGACTGGCGCCACTGGCGGCAATGGATCAGAGATTGTCCGCCTTCTGAACGAGCGCGGAGCATCGGTTCGGGGTATGGTTCGTGACCCCGAGCGGGCTCGCGGTCGGTTACCTGCCGCTGTCGAATTGGTTCGGGGAGACTTTGACGCACCAGAAACGCTCGCGCCAGCCATGCGCGGCGCGCAGACGCTTATGCTCATTTCTTCGGCCGATCCGGCCCTGCCGGACCGGGAGCTGGCGGCGGTCCAGGCCGCAAAGGATGCAGACATCGAACGGATTGTAAAATTTTCGGTCATCGCCGCCGACCACGAACCGACTTTCGGTTTTGGCCACTGGCACCGGCCGGTCGAGGAGGCAATCCGCGCGTCCGGTCTGGCCTGGACGTTCTTGCGACCGAACGTGTTCATGCAGAATCTGTTCTGGTTTACTGACCCGATCAAGTCAGACGGCGTATTCGGCCTCCCGGTAGGCGACGCGAATGTCAGCGTTATTGACACGCGAGATATCGCCGCTTGCGCTGCAGCTGTTTTGTCCGAAGACAGGCATGACGGTCAGGCCTATCTCTTGACCGGCCCGGAGGCCCTGTCGTTCCAGCAGCAAGCCGACGTTTTATCTGACGTTCTAGGTCGCCGGATACACCATGAGGATATTACGCCTGAAGAGCACAAGCGGCGATTGCTCTCCTTTGGACAGAGCGAAGCCTATGCCAACGCGGAGCTCGAACTCGACGCCGAGCTGAAGGCGGGAGAACTGGGCACAGTCAGCGACAGTGTGAAACGTTTGACCGGTCGTCCTGCACGATCATTCAGAGACTTCTCCGAGGATTTCGCGCAAGAATTCCGACCGGAGGTAGCATCATGAAGATTGCAGTTTTGGGCGCTGGCGGCGTCGGACGAGGCATTGGCGGCATACTTGCCACAGCCGGACACGAGGTCGTCTATGGCGTGCGTGCACCGAAGAATGGCGAGATGTCGTTCGCTGATGCCGTATCGGATGCAGCTGTCGTACTTCTTGCGGTCCCGTACTCCGCAGCCGAGCCGGTCATCGCGGCGGCGGGCGATCTGACCGGCAAGGTTCTCATCGATGCAACCAACGCCGTCGACATGGGCGACGAGGGTCCGCGCATTGCTTTGAAGCCGGGACAGTCTGCAGGTGAGAATATCGCTACCTGGGCCGAGGCAGCCGATGTCTACAAGAGCTTCAATCAGGTGGGCGTCGAGGTGCTGGCCGAGCCAGACTCCTTCGGCGGAGCCAAGCCCTTCATGCTCATTGCCGGCCCCGATGGCGAAAGCCGCAGCATCGCCGAGCAGGTCGTCAGTGATGCTGGCTTCGACCCACAATACCTCGGCTCCATACGGCAATCCCACCTGCTTGAGGCCTTCGCGATGATCTGGATCAACCTTACAGGGACTGGCCGGACTGGACGTGACTGGGCGCTGGTCCGGCATCACATGGAAACGGACCAATGAGCGGCAGTGAGCAATCAAATGTTGAGAAGGTCCGGCATTTCTTCGAACTGCAATATGCTGGCAGAGCGGATGAAGGGTTCCGGCTTTACGGTCACGACGACTTTCGCTTCGTTACGGGCTCAGCTGGGAACGATGAGTTGCGCGCCGCAATCCCCTGGGCCGGATACGTCCATGAAGGTGAAGAAGGTTACGCCGAACTATACAGCAAGCTCTTCGGTGAGTTCGACGTCGAGGAATTCACGCCGCATTCCTTCGCCGAAGCGGGAGAGCGGGTCTACGTCGAAGGGCATTTCCTGTTCCGTCATAAGCAAACAGGCAAGCTTGCCGACAGCGATTGGTGCGCCCGCTTCGATATGAAGGGTGGGCGGATTGCGGGCGGTCAGTTCTTCGAGAACACCTTCGCTGTAGCTGCAGCGCGGACCCCGTAGAATGCCTGGCGAAGCCGATCAAACAAGTGCGGACGAAGCGTCGCCGGTCGGCACCGGGTCTCAAACATCTACCGAATTAGAGCCTACGGGACACGAGACGGGTTCAGCGCTCGCTCCGCTGCGCAACCGCCTCTTTGCGGCCCTCTTCATCGCCACTACGGTCTCGAATTTTGGAACCTGGGTTCAAGATGTCGGGCGCGCCTGGCTCATGACCGAACTTACGCCGAGTGCCACTCTTGTCGCACTCGTGCAATCTGCTGCGATGGCAGCAATGGCGCTCCTGGTTTTGCCCGCCGGAGTGATGGCGGACCTCTATGACCGGCGGCGGCTCCTGCTCGGCGCTCAGATCGCGATGCTGCTGGTCACGGTCGTGCTCGGCCTGGTGACGATATCGGGCGCGATGACGCCGACCCTTCTCTTGGGGCTGACCTTCGCGCTAGCGGCTGCTGCGGCATTTTCGCTGCCCACCTTTCAAGCCATGATTGCTGACATTGTCGGCGAGAGTGATTTAACGCAGGCGCTCGTTCTCAACGGCATTTCCTTCAACCTCGCCCGCGCCGTTGGTCCAGCGCTCGGCGGCGTCCTGGTCGCTGCGATTGGTCCGGGCGCGGTTTTCCTGCTCAACGCGGTAAGCTTCGCTGGTGTCGTTGGCGTACTCTTCTTTGCGAAAGCTGCGAGCGCGCAAGCTGCTCTGGAAGAACTCCAGATCGGACGCGAACGGGCTTTGGCGGCGCTGCGTGCCGGTCTGCGCTATGCCCGCAACGCACCCAGCCTGCGCAGCCTGCTCATGCGAACGGCCCTCTTTTCCGTTCCGGCTAGCGCGCTTTGGGCGCTTTTACCACTGGTCGCCCGGCGTGACCTGCAAGCTGGACCTGAAGTGTATGGTTTGCTTCTGGCCGCTGTCGGGATCGGCTCGCTCATCGCTGGTGTTGCGCTGGCGGCCATGCGTAAGCGGGCCGATGATGCGCATCTGGTCGGGATGGCTGGCGTATTCCTCGGCGCTGCGATTGGCCTCCTCGCACTCGCGCCTGCTTTAGCGGTTCCCGCCATGATCTTGGCTGGAATGGGCTGGATGATCTGCATGGCGCTGCTAACGGCGGGGGTGCAGGTCGCGGTTCCTGGTTGGATCAGAGGCCGCGCAACCTCTTTGTTCATGATGGTTTTCGCTGTCGGTATGGGCGCGGGAAGCCTGCTGTGGGGCGCCTTGGCCGATATTATCGACCTCACCGCAGCTCTTGTCTCGGCCGGCGTTTTGCAGCTTGTCGGAACCGCCGTAATGTTTGCGTGGCCCATGCCGAAAGCCAAGGCGCCGTCAAGCACGACCCGAGCCGCCGTTTGGCCAGAACCCAACATCAATGCCGACATCGTCCCTACTGACGGCCCGGTCCTCGTGACAGTGCAATATGCTGTTCGGCAAGGCATGGAGGACCGATTCCACGAAATCATATGCCGCATCGCAAGCACGCGTCGTGCCAGCGGGACAGTGACCTGGGACTTGTTCGAACACGGCGGCGAGCCAAGACGCTTCATGGAAGTGAACCTGGTAGCAACCTGGGACGACCACCTGAGACAACGCAGTCGGCAGTCAGCCGAAGCGGTTGAGTTGGAGCAGATGCTTCGTGCGACCTTGCAAGAAGAGAGTGAACCGCGTGTGGTCCACTGGATTGGCGCAGGGCGGAAGAAGGCTCAAAAGGCGGCATCACGACCCACCGATCTACCGCACACTCTTATCGGCCCTACCACGATGGATGTCTGATGCATCGCGCGCGGCCGCCAAATCACCGTCGGAAGCGATCTAAATGAAAGAACAACTGGCCGAAACTTTTTCGAAAGGAAATAGACCATGAAGACCTCGCCATTCGCAGCCCGCTTCGTCGGAGCAGTCACATTAATCATGACGCTGGCCATTCCCGCATGGGCGTATGAGATCGAGCGGTTCCACGAGCCGGGACCCGGCAGTGTGAATACATGGATACTCGAAGGCGAGGACGGCGTCGTTTTGATCGATGGCCAGCGGACCATTCAAGCCGGCCAGGACGTGGCGGAGCGCATCGAGGCAACCGGCAAGCCGCTTCTCGCCATCCTAATCACCCATCCGCATCCAGACCATGTCGGAGGGATCCCATCTATACTGCAAGCCTTTCCCGACACCCCAGTCGTTGCGCTCCAAGCCACCGCCGATGAGATGCAAAGCGATAGCCTGGGGATGTTCGCCTTCGCGCGCCGCGTGAATGGCGACGCTTATCCGACGCAGCTTGCCGCCGTCACTCGGGTTGTGGTCGATCGGGAGGTTCTACGCTTTGGAGATATTGCGCTCACGGTTGACGATATCGGAGCGGGCGAGTCCATCGCCATGACGATCTTCTACGATCAGCAGAACGGCGCAGTCTTCGTGGGTGACTTAACGGATAATGACAAGAAAGGCTTTCTGCTCGAGCAACGCACAACTCAGTGGCTCCGGCAACTGGATTACGTCACCCAGAAATATGGGCGCGATCAAACAATTGCGTACCCGGGTCACGGCGCCCAAGCTCCTCTCTCCAAACTGGCGGAAGAACAGGCTGTATGGATCACGGATATGCATGGCCTCGTTCGCGTTCGTATCGAAGATGGTGTATTTACGGATGAAGAGGCAACCGAAGTCGCCGAGGAATTCGAACTGCTACATCCCGGTCAAGAGCCTGTTGCGCCGATTCCTGATTTTATGCGTCTCAATGCTCAAGCTATCGCTGAAGAATTGCTGAGGGAAAGGTGAATTGTACCTAAAACTGGCTCCTAACTGGAGCTAGACCCAAGGGGCGAAGGTCTTAAAGGAACCTGGCCTGCGACTGTGCTAATACGGACCCCGAAAACGTAGTATTTGGTTCTGTCTGTTTCGCGCGTTCGCGATATCGCGAGAGCCGCAAAACCGCTCTTTGTCGAAAGCGATATGGTCCCTTGAACAATCAATTTCGCGAAATGGCTTCGCGGAGCATAAAGCAGGAAACTCATGTCAGTGACTAGTCGTTGATCTAACGGAATATCCGTATTCTATAAAACTGAGTTCGGAATCTGGAGGAGACTTTTCCGAGCCTAATGTATGACATGTCGCATGTGGCCAGATGTTCAAACAGCACAGTTGTCATACTTTCTCACTGTCGCGGAAGCGGGCAGCTTTCACCGCGCTGCGGCTGCGCTTGACATTGGACAATCTGCGATCAGCCGACGCATTCAAAAGCTTGAGGACACTTTGGGCGTGTCACTCTTCGAGCGGCGTCCTTCTGGTGCTAGGCTAACTGTCGCTGGCGAGTGTTTTGCGCTTCGTGCCAGACTGATCATGGATGAGGTTAACTTTGCAGTCGATGCCGCAAGGTCAGCCGGCATCGCCAAGAACGGTCATTTACAGATCGGCATTATCGCGTCGCTTTCAGCAGGCCCAATTCGAACGTTGCTGCAAAGATTTGTCGAGAGGCATCCGCAGGTGGAAATTTGTCTGCTGGAAACCGATCGCAGTGAGTTGATGACGATGCTAAGTCATCGTCGGATTGATCTGGTATGTGTTTCAGGGGAGCCCGACTATGATGACTTTGACAAATTGATCCTCGCGAAGGAACAAGTGTTTCTGGGGGTTGCTAGTGATCATCCCTTGGCGATTCAGACTGCATTGGCTTGGTCTACATTATCGGGACAGCGTTTTATCGTTAGCGCCCGCGAGCCCGGTCCGGAAATTCATGACTACGTAATCCGCCAACTGAGCGATCTCGGGCGCTCGGTAAAAGTGCGACGGCATAGGCTAGGACGCGAGGGCATCATGAGCCTAGTTGGCCTTGGTCTTGGAGTTAGCTTGGTCACTGATCACTGGCGAGGCCTATCGTACCCGAATGTGACCTTCGTACCAATTCGTGATGAGGCCGATCAAATCCCGTTTTCCTTGGTTTGGCGCCCAGAAAACGACAATCCGGCGCTTCGCCGCTTCATCTCTCTTGCGCGGATCGAGGCGAAGAAGAACGGTGATCCTTCCTGAGCTTCGAAAAACCACGATCGGTTTTCATGAATCGTTCCAGCATCGGGGCTACCAACTTGGCCGGCTCAAGCGTTTCTCCGTTTTCAGCGCCAAGGATCTCTGCATAGGCCGTCAGATCGCGATGCACGTGCGCAGGCAGTTCTACGTTTAGCTTCACCGGCTTATCATCTCGGATGTTTCCAAGTTTCAGCTTCGTCATTGGGTGGCTCCTCGTGGCTCGAGAATCAGATCGCGCGTGACCATCACGCGCACCGGAAATCCCGGACGGATCGTGAGTGTCGGTGGGATACCGAGTTGGCGTTGGACGATGGCTTCGCCTGCGCGTCCGATGGTGTCCTGAGTGCCGTCGCGGATGGCCTCGGCGATCTCGTCACCATTATCTTCGCCAGTTTCCAAGCCGATATTGAGGATCGTCGCGAGTCCTGCAGCGAGGAACAACGATCCCCAGTGGTTGTCGACACCGTCCTCAAGGCCGGCATAGCCAGCCCCGTCCGTTCCCGGTTCGCGTTCGAGGACGATCGAGCGGCCGTCGGGCAGGATGAGCCGTGTCCAAACGAGCAGCAGGCGCCGCTGGCCTGTCGCGACACGGCTGTCATATTCTCCGAGGAGCCGCGCTCCTTGCGGGATAAGGAGGAACTGTCCGGTCGGGCTGTCATAGACATTGGCGGTAACCTGGGCGCTGATTTGGCCCGGCAGATCGGACCGCAAACCAGTGAGCAGTGCGGCCTCGATCACGGACCCAGCCTGCAGGATGTAGGGGCTTGCTGGCGGCTGCAAGCGATCTACCGCCGTCGTGCGACGATCGACCTCTCTGTCCAGAAACGCTTCACGGCGATCGACAGCATCGGGCCGATCCGTCGCTCCCGTTGCGGTTGGAAAGAGCCCCTGTAATCCCGACGCTTGCGGCGACCCTGGCCTTGCCGGTTGAGAGCTGGCAGTCGTGCTGCTGGTCTGCGCATCGGCAAAGAGCGTCGCGAGCCGTGCGGCCTCTGCCTCCTGGAGCCGCAGCTGTTCGACCGGATCGACGGCGGGTCCAGTGGCGGGCACGACCGGCACCGCCTCACCGCGCCGCTGGGCGGACAAGACTGGACGACCCAACTCGCCCGGCAGCGGCGGCCCAAGCTGCGGGATCGATCCATAGTCTCGTGGCAGTAGCGATAGGCCCTCCGCCTCCTGAACACGCTCGGTGGAGAAAAGCTCCGACGGCCCGTCCCCCCGATCTGGGCCTTGAAACGCGACGATTAGGATTGCACCGATCCCCAGCCCGCCCGCCACGGTAATGACCGTGATCGCTCTACGCGATAGTCTCATCACGCGCGGCGGGTCCGGGCGCAGCCGCAGGTCCTTGGCGATCTCCTGCTCGGACCGCGGCTCGGTTTCGCCGCCAGCCCCATTCCGGTCTGCTTCACGATCACTCATGTCGCTCACCGGTCATCGTCCTGGCGCCACGCGGAGACTACACGCTCCTCCCGCTTCGCACTCCGGCGCACGCCGTCGGTCCGGACGATCCGGACGACGCGCTGGCGGTCGCCAAGCCGCAGCTCGGCGGCGGCGAAGAGCCTATCGACGATCATGTAATTGCGTCGGATGCGGTAATTGACGAGCTGGCCATCCCCTTCCGGCCCTATCACGAAGAGCGGCGGCATCTCGCCCTGGCCGATCCCGCGCGGGAATTCGATGAAGACCTGCCGCCCATCGTCGAAGGCGCGGCGCGGCCGCCAGGGCGCGCGGTCACCGGTTATGCGGTAGCGAAAATTGAGATCTTCGAGCGCGACGTTCCGTCCGATAGGAAGGCTCGCTTCCGCGCGGTCGTTCTGACGGCGCAGTGCGATCAGTTCGTCCTCCGGATACTGCCAGGAGACGGAGGCCATATAGGCCTGCGGCGTCGCGCGCAGTTCGAGGTGGTAGGTGCGCCGATCGGTGTTGATGACGAGATTGGTCACCAGATCGGGCCGTGTCGGTTTGACGAGCACATGGATGCGGCGGTTGTCTCCGGACCCGCTCTCGGTGTCGCCAATGATCCAGCGGGCGGTATCGCCTGCTGCGATGGGACCCGATCCGACGAGGCTCTCGCCTGCCTGTAAGGCGATGTCGGTTACCTGTCCCGGCGAGGTATAGACCTGATAGAGCGCGCCGGAGCTGTAGGGATAGAGCTGGATTGCGTTGATGAAACCGTCGCGCACCGGCTCGATCCGCGCAGCGGCGTTTGCGTTGGTGACGCGGTCGGTCGGTTCTGCTGCTTCTTCAGGCCGATCATCCGCATCGACCCGCATGAGCTGGCCGGGAAGTGGCAAGGGTTCGGGCCGCTCGACGATCTGAACGGGTCCGGGCGGGTCTGCGACGAGTGTCGCGGCGACGGGATCGTCATAGCTGATCTCGGGCGGCTTGAAGGTGGCGCATCCGGCAAGCATCGAAGTTGCGAGCAAGGCGGTGAAGGACAGTTTGGCGGATATGCAGATTTGGCGTGTGATGCAATCACTCATTGGGCGTTCTCCCGTGACCAGTTGATGGCGTGGACGAAGACGCCGAGGGGGTTTTTACGCAGTCGCTCCGCATCTCGCGGTGGCTGCACGACGACGGAAAGGATGCCGGTCCAACGTTCGGTCCCGGCGAGTTGGCCGTTCACGTAGCGGCGCTCGATCCAAGCGACACGGAAGCTGGTGTCGGAGGCGCGGATGACGCTGGAGATTTCGGCCGCGATCTGCACCTCACCGACTTGGGCGAAGGGGTCGTTCTCGCGGGCGAAGTCGTTCAGGGCGACGGCCCCGCGATCGGTGGTGAAGTCGTAAGCACGCAGCCAGTTCTCACGCAGGACGATGGGATCGGCCGGGACCTGGCGCACATTCTCGATAAAGCGCGCGAGGTGGAAGGCGATCTGCGGATCGGTCGGACGATAGTTTGCCGTGGCGGGTGCGACGGCCTGCGCCGCACCGAGCCGATCGACCTCGACCACGTAGGGCACGATGGTGCCCTGGGTGGATTGCCAGACCAGCGCGAGGCCGAAGGTGGCCGTGGTCGCGAGGCAGCCGAGCGCCATGAAGCGCCAGTTACGTGCCTGAACGCGGGCGGCCCCCATGCGCTCATCCCAAGCCTGAGCGGCTTTCTGATAGGGTGTCGTCGGTTCCGGTGTCTTGGCGTATCGCACGCTCGGTCGCTTGAATCTCATGATCTCTCCGAAAGGCTGATGGACGTGCCCGCGCCGCCGCCATCGCCTGAGCGCAGCGCGTGGGCAGTGGTCATGGCGCCGTGGTGCAATGATTGCTGGCGCTTCATGCGGCGCGCCCAAGCGGGCGGACCGTTGTTTGCGGGGGTCGGCAGGTTGGCCGGGGAATTGCTGAACTTGCCGCCGGTGGCCTCGAATGCGGCGCGCGAGCCGGAGCGATAGCTGTCGCCGACGGCACGCTTAAGCGGATTGATGGCGGTGGATGCTCCAGCCTGTCCGACGGCCGCCATGCCGCCTGCGGCTTTTCCGGCAGTCGTCGTTCCCGATGCAGCGCCGATTTTGAACGCGGTGGAGGCACCGCCCGCGACAGCAGAACCGCCACGCAAGGCTGCGCCTCCGACAGCACCAGCCATCTTCGCACCCGCGAGGCCTCCGGCGACGACACCGCCCGCGGCCAAACCCGCACCAACGGCGGCGCCCGCACCAAGCTGCGGACCGCCAGAGACGATGCCATTGGCGATGCCTGGGCCGAAGATGCCGAGCGCGAGGATGGAGAGGGCTGCCAGTACGACGGCCATAGCGTCACCGATGGTTGGTTCGCCAACAAAGCCGGTGGTGAACTCACTGAATATGGTCGAGCCGATCCCGACGATCACAGCGAGCACGAGCACCTTGACGCCCGAGGAGATGACGAGGCCGAGGACGCGCTCGGCCATGAAGGCGGTCTTGTTGAAGAGACCGAAGGGGACGAGGATGAAGCCCGCCAGCGTTGCCAGCTTGAACTCGATAAGGGTCACGAAGAGCTGGATCGCGAGGATGAAGAAGGACAGCAGCACGATGATCCAGGCGAAGAGCAGGATCATGATCTGGACGAAGTTGTCGAAGAAGGCGACGAAGCCCATCAGGTCGGCGACGGATTCCAGGATCGGCTGTCCTGCTTCAAGCCCGACCGCCGCGATGCGACCGGGCTGTAACAGTTCGCCCGCACCAAGAGCGCCGCCGGTGGCGACAAGACCCAGTCCGGCGAAGCTCTCGAAGATGATCCGCGCGAGCGTGTTCCAATTGCTGATGATATAGGCGAAGACGCCAACAAAGAGCGTTTTCTTGACGAGCCGCCCGATGATATCGTCGTCGGCGCCCCAGGCCCAAAAGAGTGCGGCCAGCGTAACGTCGATGACGATCAGGGTCGTGGCGAGGAAAGCGACGTCGCCGCCGAGCAGACCGAAGCCGCTGTCGATATAGGTGGTGAAGACCTCCAGGAACCGATCGATGACGCCGACATCGCCCATGGCCTACTCCGCGTCCTGATCGTCGGGCGTAAGGCTAAAGAAGCGCCGCCGGTTCTCTTCCCACGCGGCCTGACAGGTCGTATCGGTCTTGAGAGCTTCCGGTGTGAGAGTCCGGCAGCGTTGCAGGATCCCCCGCAGCGGATCGTCCGAGATCACGGCAGCGGAGCGTTCGGCATGCTCCGTCTCAAGGGCAGTCTGGAACTCGACTGCCACCATGAGCGCTGCGATGGCGCCCATGGCGATGGCGATCCCTTTGAGGGTGGTCTCGGCGCTCAGTTTCATGGCCGCCTACCGGAACATCCGAACGGTGGTCGGCTCGTAGCCGGAGCCGTAATCGAGGAAGCGGTTCAAGTTCTCGCGCGCCTGCGCCTCGGCAGAAGCCACGCGCGCAGCTTCGAGCGACTGCGCCCGGTTCTGCGCGGCGATCGCCGCTGTCAGGTCGGAGATCTGCTGGCTCTGGAGTGCGAGGAGCTGGTTGCCAGCCTGAGTGGCCTGCAATGCACCCGTCGCGGCCTGGCTCCGACCGACGAGCGCCTGCATCTCGGTGCGAGCGGTCTCGATATTGCCAACGACACCGGCCTGGACCTTCAGTGCATCCTCGAACCCTGCGACCGAGGTCCGCCAACGGTCCTGCGCGCCGGCAATCATGTCGTCGAAGTCTCCCCGCGCGGCTGCCGCGCCGTAATCCTGCGTGAAGGCCTCGTCGATCGTTGCGACGTCGTGGGCAATCCGCTGTGCCTGATTGAGGAGCTGCTGCGTCTGCTGCACAGAGGACTGCAGGCGCGATAGCGACGAGTAAGGGAGGCTGGCGAGATTGCGCGCCTGATTGATCAGCATCTGTGCTTCGTTTTGGAGCTGGGCGATCTGGTTGTTGATCTGTTCCAGTGTCCGGGCGGCGGTCAGCAGGTTCTCGGCATGATTGGTCGGGTCGTAGACGATCCCGCCAAACCCGCCGCCGAAGAGTGCATGGGCAGGCGGCGCGGTGCCCGGTGAGAACGCGATCGCGCTCGACAGCAGCAAGGCGGCTGCCGCGCGGCCCGCGAGTTTACGTTTCTTGGTTCTGAACATTATCAATCTCCTTGTCGGTGGTGGGGGATGGGGTGGCGTCGATCACTGCATCGGAAGGCCCGAGCAGTTCGACCGCCCAGTCGAGGCCGCGCCCGGCGAGCCAGGCAGCGGCAAAGCCGTCCCGCCCATGCTCCGCGAGGATCGCATCGATGACGGCGTGATCGGCTTTTGAGGAAGCCGCGGTGAAGGCCAGCGCGACCGCGCCGAGACCCAAAGAGAAGAGCCGGTTGCCGCGCCGCGACTGGCAATAATAGTCACGCTTGGGGGTACTGCGCGCCACGATCTCAATCTGGCGGTCATTCAGCCCGAAGCTGCGATAGGTTGTGGCGATTTGCGGCTCGAAGGCCCGCTCGTTGGGTAGGAAGATCCTCGTCGGGCAACTCTCAACGATCGCGGGCGCGATGTCGGAGCCGTCGATATCGGCGAGCGACTGAGTGGCGAAGACGACGCTGGCATTCTTCTTCCGCAGCGTCTTCAGCCATTCGCGCAGTTGGCTACCGAAGGTGGCGTCATCCAGGGCCAACCAACCCTCGTCAACGATGATCAGGCTAGGCCGCCCGTTGAGCCGGGCTTCGATCCGATGGAAGAGATAGGCAAGCACCACTGGCGCGGCGGCGGACCCGATCAGGCCCTCTGTCTCGAACGCCTGAAAGTCTGCGCTGCCGAGCGCTTCGTTCTCGGCATCCAGCAGTCGGCCGAAAGGTCCGCCGAGGCAAAACGGCGCGAGCGCGCGCTTGAGATTGTTCGATTGGAGGAGAACTGAGAGGCCGGTCAGTGTGCGCTCTTCGACCGGTGCAGAGGCGAGTGACGTGAGCGCAGACCAGAGATGATCGCGCGCGACGGGATCAACCGTCACGCCTTCACGGGCCAGCAGCCCGGCAAGCCAGTCCTGTGCCCAGGCGCGCTCCGCCGGATCATCGATCCTAGCGAGTGGCTGCAGCTGGACCGCGCCCTCATCGTCCGACAGTGCGAGCCCGAGATCCTCCCAGTCGCCGCCGCAGGCGATGGTGGCACAGCGTATCGAGCCGCCGAAGTCGAAGGCGAATACCTGCGCGCCGGGATAGCGTCGGAACTGCAGCGCCATCAGTGCGAGCAGTACCGACTTGCCCGCTCCGGTCGGTCCGACGACTAGCGTGTGGCCGACATCGCCCACATGAGTCGAGAAGCGGAACGGCGTCGCGCCTTGCGTCTCCGCGTAGAACAGCGGCGGTCCGTCCAGATGATCGTTGCGCGCCGGTCCAGCCCAGACCGCCGAGATCGGGATCATGTGCGCGAGATTGAGCGTCGAGATCGGTGGCTGACGGACATTGGCGTAAAGGTGCCCGGGCAGCGAACCGAGCCATGCTTCCACCGCGTTCAAAGTCTCAGGGATGCAGGTGAAATCGCGGCCCTGCACGACCTTTTCGGCCATCTTGATCTTGGCGTCTGCCGCGCGCCCGTCTTCGTCCCAGACGGTGATCGTCGCGGTAACATAGGCGGCCCCGACGATATCGGAACCGAGTTCCTGCAGCGCCTCATCGGCATCGAGCGCCTTGTTGTCGGCATCTGAGTCCAGAAGCGTCGAGGCCTCGTTGGTCATCACTTCCTTGAGGATCGCTGCGACGGATTTGCGCTTGGCGAACCATTGGCGGCGGATGCGCGTCATGAGTTTCGTCGCTTCGGTCTTGTCGAGGCAGATGGCGCGGGTGGCCCAGCGATACTCGAAGGCCTGGGCATTGAGCTCGTCAAGCAGGCCGGGCCAGGTCGCGGTCGGGAAGCCGACGATGGACAGCGTGCGCAGATGCCCGTCGCCCAGGCGCGGCGCGAGCCCGCCAACGAGCGGTTCGTTGGCGAGGTAGGCATCGAGATGCATGGGCGTCTCGGGCACGCGGACGGTCTGCCGCCGCGTCGAGATCGTTGAATGCAGATAGCTCAGCGTCTCCTCGTCGGTGAGCCAAGCGGCTTCCGGCATGAAACCTTCGAAGAGGTCGAGCAGCCGATCGCTGCGGGACCTGAACGCGGCGAGATGCTCGCGCGGGTTCGCGCCCTTGCTCGGGGCGTCCTCGAACAGCCATCCACTCGCCCGGCTTGCCTCATCGGCCGGGGGCATCCAGGTCAGCGTCAGGAAATAGCGGCTCTCGTAATGCGATGATGCCTCTTCGAATTGCGCGCGGCGCTCTGCATCGACCAGCGCCGAGACCGGATCAGGAAACTCGGAGAGCGGATACTCGCGTGCCGGGATGCGCTGTGCTTCGACGAACACGGCCCAGCCCGACCCCAGGCGTCGAAGCGCGCTGTTGAGGCGGGCCGCAGTCGAGACCAATTCCGATGGCGTCGCGGAGTCGAGGTCCGGTCCCCGGAACGCTGCCGTCCGTTGGAAGCTGCCATCCTTGTTGAGGATGACGCCGTCAGCAATCAACGCGGCCCAAGGCAGGAAATCCGACAGCAGCGCGGCTTTGGAACGGTATTCGGCGAGGCGCATCATCGGGTCACACCCCCATCCAGGTCGGATAACGGAGGTGGCGGCGCGCGACGTCTGCGATCTGCGCGTCATGCTTGGCAGCATAGACCGCGAGCATGTGGCCGATGGCCCAAAGAACGAGCCCGACAAGCCAAAGGCGCAAGCCCAGACCAACAGCGGCGGCGATCGTTCCGTTCGCGATCGCGATGGTGCGCGGAGCGCCACCGAGCAGGATCGGTTCGGTGAGTGCGCGATGCACAGGCGCGGTAAAGCCTGGAATGTCGGTGGGATCGCTCATACGAGTACGCCGCCACCGAAGGAGAAGAACGAGAGGAAGAAGCTGGACGCGGCGAAGGCGATCGAAAGACCGAAAACGATCTGCACGAGCCGACGCGCGCCACCGGACGTATCACCGAAGGCGAGCGTCAGACCGGTAATGATGATAATCATCACCGCGACGATCTTGGCGACCGGGCCTTCGATCGACTCGAGGATCGCTTGAAGCGGTGCTTCCCAGGGCATGCCGGAACCGGCTGCTTCGGCCTGACCGGCGGCGAGCAGGAAGGCGATCGCTGCGGCGCTGACGTAGATGGGCCAGCGGGGACAAAGGAGATTGAGTCGGCTGGTCATGTGGCGGTTCCTTTCAGGTTGGTGAGAAGGGATTGGAGCGCGTAATCGCCGTCGGTGGTCAGACCCGTGACGCGCGAGAGGTCTGCGAGGTGGCGATCGCTGCCGCGTCCTTGCAGGACGGCGAGCACGTCGATGGTCTCTGCGATCAGGGCTCGCGGGACGGTGACGACGGCTTCCTGGATGAGCTGTTCGAGGCGGCGCAGCGCGCCGATGGCCGAACCGGCATGTATTGTGCCGATGCCGCCGGGATGGCCGGTGCCCCAGGCTTTGAGGAGATCGAGCGCTTCGGGCCCGCGCACCTCGCCGATCGGGATACGATCCGGACGCAGGCGGAGCGAGGAGCGGACGAGATCGGATAGCGTCGCGACGCCGTCTTTGGTGCGCAGCGCGACCAGATTGGGCGTCGTGCATTGCAACTCGCGGGTGTCTTCGATGAGGACGACGCGGTCGGAGGTCTTGGCGACTTCTGCGAGCAATGCGTTGGTGAGCGTTGTTTTGCCGGTCGAGGTGCCGCCGGCAACGAGGATGTTGGCGCGCGATGCGACCGCCTTGCGAAGTGCGTTGGCTGCGGCCTCATCCATGATCCCGGCGCTGACGTAATCTTCGAGGGTGAAGACCGCGATGGCGGGCTTGCGGATCGCAAAGGTCGGAGCCGAGACTACCGGCGGCAGGAGCCCTTCGAAGCGCTCGCCCGTTCCGGGGAGTTCGGCCGAAACCCGCGGCGCGTCGGCATGGACTTCGGCACCGACATGGTGGGCAACAAGGCGGACGATGCGTTCGCCATCTTCTGGCGAAAGACTGGTCCCCGTATCGCAGAGGCCATCGCCGAGCCGGTCGACCCAGAGCCGACCGCACGGATTGAGCATCACCTCAACGACAGCGTCTTCGTCGAGCCAGGCCGCGATATCGCTGCCAAGCGCCGTGCGGAGCATGCGGGAACCGCGCTCGATCGCTGCTGATTTGAGAGTGTGGACGGTCATTCGCGGCCCCGCATCTGGTTACGGGGTCGATCAAGAAGACCGCTAAAGGATCATTCGCAACAGGTTTGGCGGCGTAGTAGTGCAGAGGCGTAGAGAGGCAGGGACAAGCGTAGTTCGCATGAAGCTAGGATCGTGTCAGACGGTGGATTTTCTGTCTGGGATGTCCTCCGAGACTTCCTTGGAAAGCGCTTTCCCCTTTGCGAGTCGCCGCCCAAGTGCCTCAACGAACCCGTCATAGCGCTCCTTGCCTGACGCCTGAGCGGCCTCGCGCAATTCGTCGGGCAGTGGCGGCGTGGTCGTCAGCCAGAACTTCACGAAGAGCGCCATCGCCTCGTTGCCGATCGACACATCTCGCTCCAATCGCTCGACCGCGCGGGTAAGTCGATCCAGACGCCGCACGATGGCGGCCTCCCGCTGATCAGCTCCATCAGGCGAAAGAAAAGCCGCGAGCGCCGCCTCCACGATCTGCGACTTCGAAACCTTCCGGCGAGCGGCCAACGCCCCCAACTCACCCGACAAAGCCGGATCAAAATATACATTCAGGCGCTCCTTCTTCACGGCCATGTCCTAGAGCTCGATCCCGTCATCGGGATCAAGCGAGGCCTGACGTGCTACCGTGCCGAACCGGTCACGCATGGCCTTGGCCCGCTGTGCATCATCCTCCGGTTCGTCATCGAGATCGGCGAACTCGCTGCGTGCCGGAGCCGGTTCGGGCGCGATGTCTTCATGTTCCGGCAAGTCAGGTTCGCGACGGACACCACCATCGGTGTCGTCCGTTGTTGACTTTCGCTTCTTCGGTGGCGGCGCAGCGATCGGTTCGCGGCCGCTCCAATCGTCTGCCGTGCTGCTAACTGAGTCATCGCTGGCAGTGCGATCCGGCGGCGGCGCAATCCGAGCCTTGAACTGGGGATCGGTATAGTAGCGCGCTTTCTCCGCACGCACCGGCGGCGAACCTGAGACCAGCACGATCTCTTCGGTCGGCGGCAGTTGCATCATTTCGCCGGGGGTGAGCAGCGGCCGCGCCGTCTCTTGGCGCGAGACCATCAGATGCCCAAGCCAGGGGGACAGCCGATGTCCGGCATAGTTCTTCATCGCGCGCATCTCGGTCGCTGTCCCGAGCGCGTCTGATACGCGCTTGGCCGTGCGCTCGTCGTTTGTTGCGAAGGCGACGCGCACATGGCAATTGTCGAGGATGGCGTTGTTTTGCCCGTAGGCCTTCTCGATCTGATTGAGCGACTGGGCGATCAGGAACGCCTTGATGCCGTAGCCCGCCATGAAGGCGAGCTGGCTTTCGAAGAAGTCGAGCCGGCCGAGCGCCGGGAATTCGTCCAGCATCAGCAGCATGCGGTGACTGCGCTTGGCGTGCAGGTCTTCGGTGAGCCTTCTGCCGATCTGATTGAGCACGAGCCGGATGAGCGGCTTGGTGCGCGAGATGTCGGATGGCGGCACGACGAGATAGAGCGTCACCGGCCTGTCGCCGGTCACGAGATCGTCGATCCGCCAGTCGCAGCGGCGCGTTACCTTAGCCACGACCGGATCGCGATAGAGCCCGAGGAAACTCATCGCCGTCGAGAGGACGCCTGATCGTTCGTTCTCGGATTTGTTCAGGAGTTCGCGCGCGGCCTGCGCGACAACAGGATGCGGGTGATCTCCGAGATGCGGCGTCCGCATCATGGCGGCTAGGGTCGACTCGATCGGCCGCTTTGGATCGGACAGAAACGCCGCGACGCCCGCCAACGTTTTGTCGGCTTCGGCGTAGAGAACGTGCAGGATCGCACCGACCAGAAGCGAGTGGCTGGTTTTCTCCCAATGGTTCCGCCGTTCGAGCAGCCCTTCGGGGTCGACCAGGATATCGGCGACGTTCTGGACGTCGCGCACTTCACTGTCGCCGCGCCGCACTTCGAGTAGCGGGTTGTAGGCCGCCGATTTTGCATCGGTTGGGTCGAAGAGCAGCACCCGGCTGAAGCGGGAGCGGTAATTCGCCGTGAGCTGCCAGTTCTCACCCTTGATATCGTGGACGATCGCCGAGCCCGGCCAGGTTAGAAGTGAGGGTACGACCAATCCGACTCCCTTGCCGGATCGCGTCGGCGCAAAGCACAGCACGTGCTCTGGGCCATCGTGTCGGAGATAGCGGGACTGGTAGCGGCCGAGCACCACGCCATCGTCAACGAACAATCCCGCCTCGCGCATATCTTTCTCTGTCCCCCAGCGAGCGGAGCCGTAGGTCGTCACATTGTTCGCTTCGCGGGCGCGCAGGACGGAGAGGAAGATCGCGACACCGACGGCAGCGATACCACCGGCCCCTGCGATGATCGCGCCTTCCATGAAGACGCGCGGTGCATAGGCGTCGTACCAGTACCACCAAACGAAGACGTTCCATGGCGGGTAGATCGGTAGGCCCAAGATGGTCGTTAGCGGGTCTCCCAGTTCGGATTGGAAGCCGAGCCGGAAGGCCACCCATTGCGTCGCGGCCCAAACGAAGAGCAGCGCTACACCCGTGACGATGAGAATCTGGCCCCAGAGGATGGCAGTGGCCGGTGATGCGTGTTTCTTCGAGGTCATAGAGTTCTCCGGGTCAGATCGACAGGCCACGCTTGCGGCCGAGCGACCAGTCGATGCCGCCGCCTGCCGTGACGGTCCCTGAGACGGTCTGGCCGAGATGCTTTTCGAGCTGGGGTTTCCAGGGGACGAGTTCGAAGCCCATCCCGTCATCGATCATGGCGAAGCGGCCCGACGCGAGATCGAGGCGTTGCTTGTAGATGCCCGCAATGGGCTCGCCGTCACCGGACTTTCGGAAGAACAGGCCGGTGTCGTTGGCGATCTTGCTTGCGGCTCTATCGAGATCGCGCTGGCGCAGCGTCTTTAGAAGATCGCGCGCGAAGGTGACGCGCTGACCTTGGCGCGTCGCCAGACCTTGACCGACCAAATGCTCGGCTCGGTTTTCCAGAGCGTCGCGGACCTCGGCTCCGAACCCGCTCTGCGCCAGCGGCGCGCGGGTCTTGGCGAGCGCCAATCGGTCGGCCCAGGTCGCACCGTCCGCGCCGATCTGTTTGTCGAGCGCCACGTCCGACCGGCCAACTAGCGCCAACCGTTTCGCTGCTCCATCCTTCCCGGACCAGCTCCGCGTCTCGACGATCCCACCGACGGGTGTGTCGCCGGTGAGATCGAGATCGCGAAAGCGCAGATGATGGAGACGGCCATCGACCCCGTCGATGACCGCGTAAGCTTCGCCCGAGAGTTCATTGTGCAGGCCTCGGTCGACCAGCTTGCCGAGGATGGGAGTGTCCGGCTGTCCTTCGATGGCGAAGTCGGTTTGTGCGCGAGCCTGACCACCCATCGTCCGATGCATCGTCTTGATGATGTCGCCGCGCACGGCCATCTCGCGCAGCGTGTCTTCCATGCCGGGCTTGAGCTGCCAGACCGAGGGCGCGAGCTTTTCGGCGAGCCCGAACCGTTCCAACGTCTGCGCGCGCCCGATCATCCGGCGCTTGAGGTCTGTGTCGTCGAGATCGGGTGCGCCCGGCCGCATATCCGCAATGCCGAGTGTGTCCCCCGCATAGGACCGCAGCGCCCGGTCCAGGCCAGTCCAGCGCTCGGCCTTCACCTCCGCATCGAGACCGGCGGCGATTTCCTTCTCGCTGCGTGGTCCGAGTTCGAGCTCGACGAGTTCCTCTGCGCGGCCCCGCAAACCGCGGCTGATGTAGTCGCGCGAGATCACGAGGTCTTTCCCGTCATCGGCCTTGCCGCGCACCAGCACATGAACATGCGGATTGTCGGTGTTCCAATGATCGGCCGCGACCCAATCGAGTTCGGTGCCGAGATCGCGCTCGGCTTGGGCCATAAGATCGCGGGTGAAGGCGCGCAGATCCTCCATTTGCCCGGCGTCTTCCGGCGAGACGATGAAGCGAAAATGGTGCCGATCGTCCTCGGTGCTGGCGGCAAAAACGCGGTCGTCGGCCTGGTCGTGCTCCTTGTCGAACATCGCCGCATCTCGGCCGTCCTTGGTGACGCCCTCGCGTTTCAGATAATTGAGATGCTTGGCGAGCGGTGCGGATAGGCATGTCTGACCGCGATGTCGGACGATGCGCGCATTCACGACGACCCGGCGCTGCGTTCGCGCGAGGCCGCGTGAGACCCTCACGAAACGGCCTCGCCCGAAGGTCGACCGGCCGGCGCGACCGCCGCTCGTTCTGAAATGCTTGCCGGTATGCCCTGCCTTCTTCGCGGCGCGCATGACCTGTCCGACGAAGCTTTTCGCCCGTTTGGCCGAGGGGCCTTTGTCACGGATGTGACCCGGTTTGATGCGGATGTCGTTATCGCGCTGGCTCATGCTCGTGCGCTCCCAAAGTCAGGCATGGCACGGTGAAAGCTGAGTAGAATCAAAGCGGTAGCTGTGGGCGCAGCACTGTGACCAAGTGCGCAGCACGCAAAAACCCCAACAACAACAACGCCGTAGCGCCCCCGCGCGTCCGGCCTTTTATCTTGCCCTCCCGTCGTTGATATCGGGTGCAATCCTCCGTCTGCCGCATTCCATACGAAGCTGCACGACGGAACGGGGCGGAGCCAGGTCGCTGCGATCATCGCTCTGGCTTCCCAGTTCTGGAGACGAAAAGCGCGTTTGGTTGGCTGTTGTGTGAACGCGCCTGGGTCGGGCTTTCTGCGGTCTGCGGATCGGTAGATTTGCGGTCAGGCTCTGCACTCAGCCGCGCTTCTCGCGAAGCCGAAACGGGCGCAAAGAGCGGTGCAGTCTGCCATCGATCGGCAGAAACGGTGCGCACCGGCTGCAACAGCACTGCATCTGAAAATCCGAGTTCCTGCGAAAGGACTGCAACGTAGCGACGGGTCTCACGCGGCAAGGTGCGGCCCGTGCGAAGGTGCTCGGCGTACCGCCCGGGGCCAGCATTGTAGGCCGCGAGAAACCCCGGCGCGCCGAACTGGTCGTACATCTGGCGCAGATAGGCGGCACCGGCGAGGATATTCTCGCGGTGGTCGAACGGATCGGAACCAAACCCATGCGCTGCGCGCAGTTCGGCCCAAGTGCCGGGCATGATCTGCATCAGACCCATCGCACCGGCGTTGCTGACGGCGCGCGCATTGCCGGCACTTTCGGCCTGCATGACAGCGCGTATCCAACGCTCGGGGATGCGGAAGCGCTCCGCAGCTTCTGTGATATACGCATCGATGTCGGACGTTGGAGCGTAGGTCTCCGCGGAGCGCGAGACCGTATCCTGCGCCTCAGCGGCGGGCGGATTGGCGCAACCGGAAAGCGCGGTCAGGATCGCGGAAGCGGCGATGAGACGACGGCCGGAAGGCAGAAGAAAGGCCATCGCGTCAGGCCTCCCGCGTCCAGAGCGGAACCGCGAGACCGACTATTGTGTCGCGCGGCAGCGGTCCGAAATACCGCCCGTCGAGGCTCGCATCGGTGTCAGGGTTGAGGAAGAATACCTGATCGTCGGTGAGCAGGTGACAGCCCTGCCAGACGGGTAGCGGGCGATCGAAGCGGTCACGCGTCTTGGCGGTCGCGACGGTGTTACCGTCGATGCTGATCGTCACTCCGATGCGGCACACGCGTCGCCCGGGCAGCGCCGCGACATGCTTGATGAGCGGGACATCCGCGCCGATATAGCCGCGCTCCAGAAGCCAGTCACCGAGCGATGACGGCGGTTCCAAGACAACCAGATCACCGACCTTCGGCATGTCGATGGGTTGCACCGCATAGAAGCCGATGGAGACGCTCGCGGAGGCGTTCCAAATGAGGATCGGGGTGGCATGAAGGAGTGCCGAGAAGGCGATCAGGCCGATTGCGCCAGTGCTGGTGATGAGTGTTTTGTGGCCGTGTTTCATGCGGCCAGCGCCTGTCGTTTGAGCCAGGCCTCATGCCGAAACGGCGTATAGGAACGCGGTTCCAGATTGCAGCTGAGGCGATTGTGGACGTGCCGCCAGTGGTCGGGGCAGACGTCTTCGGGCGCGATGTTCTCAGCCTCGACCTGATCGACAGCGAGCAACAAAGCTTCGACCTTTGGCCAGCCCGTGAGGCGCAGAAGGCTGACCCCGCCGGGCGTCACATGAGGCACGGTCGAATAGCGCTCGCCGGGGCTTACGGCTTGCAGGATATCGATCCGGCTGTCGACGGTGCCGTAATCGTTGGCCGCCCACCGGACGAACGCGAAGATGCTGCCGGGATCGACACTGACGGTGCGGACGGTGCGGCTTTGAATCTTCTCCTGAACGATCCGACCGAAGCGCAACCAGCGTTCGATGCGGCCTTCGATCCACGTCAGTTCGATGGTCGTGCGCGCACTCATGAGCGCTTCTCGCCGCTATAGGCGGGCGAGACCGCCGCATGGCGCTTGGCGGGAAGCACGGTGTCGCCGGTGTCGTCGGAGGTCGAGCGTTTCTCGCCGCGGCTGACCCAGGCTTGCAGATCATCGACCGCGTAGACGACACGCCCACCGATTTTGGAATACTTCGGACCGGTTCCGTAGGTGCGGTGCTTCTCCAGCGTTCGACCGGAGAGGCCAAGAAATCGGGCGGCTTCAGGGGTTCTGAGATAGCGCGGCGGCAGGCCGGCATTGGGATCGGGCATTTGGGGCTCCTCTGGTCATCGCGGGTTCCTCGCGGGATGCGAAGGACGGCTGATGGTCAGAGAAGCGGAGAAGGGTCCCCGGGAGGGATGACGAAGATTCATCGAAGAAATCGTCACCCCCTACTGGGGTGCAGTTTTTGCCAGATCTTGCGCGAGGCTAGGCGACTACGGCTGCTAACGACGCGATCGGGCCGCTGATTTCCCTCGAAGCAATTGCCGATAGCCATCACCGACGAGCGTTCTTCCGTATGCTGCAAGTCGCGCGATCTGCGCTTTCAAAGCGCTGGTCTTCCATGGTTCGGCAGCGACTCGGTGTGCGCCGAAATAGGCGACTGCGATATCGCGCAGCGGCGCACCGGACTGCCGCGCATCGTCAGTGCGTAGCGCATGACCGATGCGGCGGCGTCGCTGAAGGGTGAACAAGGCTGGCGGGGTCTGACCGCGCCATACGGCTCTCAGGCGCTCCGCTGCAAGCATCCTGATTGACCAGTCGGGAGCGATCGGAATGACGATGGCGCGCGGCCGGTCGGGTGATAAAGCGTCGTTTGAGACAATGATCAGACCGCTGCGGATGCACGTCCAATACCGGCCTTGCGCACCTCTTCGGACGTCGATGATCACGCGGCGAAAGTCGGTTGGGTCTGCGTTGCTAAGCGCCGTATCCGTCATCAGTGTTGTGACGGCCGGTGCAACGGATGGCCTCCAGTAGAGCTTAGCGGCCGTCGCCCTGAGCTCGGGATCGACGGGGAAATCGTAACCCCCATGCGGCCGCCTCGTTCTCGGTCATGTTTGGAAATGCGGCGCGGTAGTCGGGATTGCGCCTGAGACATTCCCAGGCCAGCCCGGACGCATCGAGGTTTTCGATGTAGTCGTAGTTGGTTTCGTCTCGCCAATTCGTCGGCATATTCGCTCTCCCACTGCTACGCGCCGAGCGTTAGACGCTGAGGACACAGCAATATGCTCGCGTTAAGCGGGAATTCGTAGAGGAGTCAGCGGCATAAGGTGATGCGTGAAAAGCATCACCTTGGCGTCAGCATCGCGCCTGCTGGTGCCTATCTCAGAAGCTCACGGTAACCGTGTTCCGCAATCCAATGCGCTCGAACCAGATGGCTGTCATGCACGCGGCGGGCGCGTTCCGGTTCGTCATCAACATCGATTCCGAAGAGATGTTGGGCGACTTCCGACAGCGCCGCGCCCTCGGCTTCAGCGTCGAGCAATCGTGCATACAGTTTCAACTGCGCGCGATCATAGTCTGTCAGCGTGTCGCTATGCGGGGGAGTATCCGTAAGCTTTTTCCTTATTTGATTGCCCATCTAATCCCCCAGCGGGCGTCGCTGCGCCCGAATAGTTAATGCCCTATTTGCAGGGCCTTCCGCAACGGTGGCACAGCAGAGGGACCGCATTTTTGCGTTCGGTTGTCTGGATGGCACTGTCATAGTGAGTATTATAATACGTCGCACTAAAATACGCGATAGTCCTTTGTCTTCGGATGGATATCCGGCAGACTTTTGGTAACAATCTCAAACACTACAGGGCTTTAGCGGACATGAGCCAAGCGGCGCTCGCCGTGAAGATGGGTGTCGATCGCGCGCATGTTAGCTCAATGGAGCGCGGCCAGCAGAACGTCACGATCATTACACTTTGGCATGCGGCCCTGGCGCTGGATGTGGCGCCGAACAAGCTGCTCGAAGATAAGACGACCGATTAAACTGCGTTTTGTGGCTCATGCCCAATCTTGAAGATTGCATTGCGAACTAAGTTGCCTGTGGGCCTATGTCCGCTCAATGCTGCACGCCCAGCACTACCTGCCCAACGCAAGGGGCGGCCCGGTGCAGACCATGATCGGGTACTATGACAATTGGCTGGTGCGCACGGAAACCGGCTGGAAGATCACCAAGATGGTCCAGACCATCACCTGGAACGAAGGCAGCTGGTACATCGTTGAAAAAGCGGCGGGCCTGAGCGAATAGGCGTCAAACGTTCTCTGCGATCCAATGCTTGTGCACGTCCAGAAAGGCCTTAACAGCCTTCGTCTTCCGATCCGACCTCCAGATCAAGCCGATGGAGATCGGATCGAAGCCACTGACAGGTCGGCGCGTCACGCCTGCTGGTACATCGGGCAAGACATAGGATGCATGCAGAAAGCAGCCCAAGCCATCGCGCACATATTCCGGACCTGTTGACGGTTGGGACACATGGTAGGCGATGCGCGCTTCCGGGTTTGCAGTCTGCATCACGCGCAGGCATCGATCATAGAGCGGTGGATTGAGGTGTCGGGCGAAGGTAATCACACTTTCTGCGGCAAGCCGGTCCAAAGGTATCTCCGCGAACTCCGACAGGACATGATCCTCAGGTATCGCGGCCATCCAGACGCCGTTCATAGTCTCACGCGCCGCCAAATCGGGATGGTCAGGGGGCAAAAACCCAACACCGACTTCGATGTCCCGCGCGACCAAAGCATGAACCACAGCATCGGAATGTAGCTCTGACATTTGCACGTCGATGTCTGTGTGTTTCTGCATCAGATCACCCAGAATCTGGCTCAGATGCGGGACCTTCAGATACTCCAGAAATGCGATCCGCAGCAGGTTGTCCTCCTGCGCAGACAGACGCTTGATCTCAGCTTCCGCCGCCTGCAGTTGCGCCAATGCGCCCCGGGCAGCAGGCAATAAAACCTTGCCTGCCTTTGTGAGGCTGACCTTGCGCCGATCCCGATCAAAGAGCTTGGCACCCAGGGATTTTTCAAGCGCCGCGATCTGCTGACTGAGCGCGGGCTGCGTCATCGCGACCTGCTCGGCCGCCTTGCGAAAATGCAGCGTCTCGGCGACCGCCACAAAACACTCGTATCTCCTGAACCCTGACATGAACCAAATTTGCCAGAGCGGCCTTTAATAAGCAATGCCTATCACAGAACGGGCCATTCGAATTGGCAATCAAGGCCCGGCAGCGCGATGTTTGTCAGGACCAGACAACAGATCAAAACGGAGAACCCAACCATGAAACCGCTCAACAAGATCATCTATATCGAAGCCTCGCCACGCAAGGAACGCTCGCATTCGATCGCCTTGGCCACGCAATTCCTGGCCGGCATCCAGACTGCAAATCCTGACGTCGAAATCGACCGGATGGACCTGTGGGCCACGGACTTGCCCGCGTTCAACGGTGCGCTGATCGATGCCAAATATGCCCTGCTGAATGGCGAGGACCCGACCTCAGATCAGGCGCGTGCCTGGAAAAGCGTGACGCAGGTCATCGATCGCATCGCCGATGCGGACCTGATCGTGATCTCGACCCCGATGTGGAACTTCGGCGTGCCCTATGTCCTCAAGCATCTGATCGATATCATCGCACAACCCGGCTACACCTATCAGCCCCGTGCGGATGCTCCCTATGAGAACTGGGGGCTGCTCAGCGGCAAGTCTGCCGTGGTTATCACCGCGCGCGGCGGGACAGTTGCTCCGGGAAGCGGGGTGGAAGACTGGGACTTTCAGGCGCGGTACCTGGACTATGCGCTCAAGTTCGTCGGTGTGCAGGACGTCACACAGGTGGCGGTCGAGTTGACAGCAGTCGACAAGGACAACCTGCCTGACCGGCAGGCCGCCGCGGCGCAAACACTTTCGGAAGTGGCAGCTCAACTGACAAACAAGAGCGCTGCGTCCGCAGCCGCTTGAAACCCTTTCAAAGGAGTAAGACAATGACACACTTTCTCAAAACAACCGCCCTTGCATCCCTCCTCGCACTGAGCACCGCGGGTACGGTCCTGGCACAGGACACCGCTGACGAAGCAGAGCTGCGCGACCTGACCAGCACCTGGGTTGCGGGCTGGAGCACCAGTCCGGACGAGCCCTTTTCCATTGATCAGATCGCTGATCTCTATGTGAAAGACGAACGACTGTTTTCCTACGACTTCGGCCGCCCGCACAACGGTGTAGAAGGCTGGGAAGCCGCATCGCGCTACTATGAAGGCTTCATGGCGCTGCCTGCGGAATGGACGCTTGTCCCGGCGGACGACATGCGCGTCACGGTTAGAGGCGACATCGCCTGGACCACCGTATCGCTGTCGGGATCGGGCACCATGCCCAACGGGGATCCCATTGCTTTTCCCGAAGCACGTGTGACATTGATCTTCGAGCAACAGGACGACGGCGATTGGCTGATCATCCACGAGCACGGCTCGTCGGCTGTTCCGTTCCCGGATCTCGAAACCACGCAGTCGCTGATCAGCGACGATGGTCAATGAGGAGCAGGATAATGACTGTTCGTATTCTCATCGACAGACCATCCGTACGGCGCGCTGTCCTTCTATGGGCAGCCGTCTTCCCCCTCATCACTCTGGTGCTGGCCCTCACCGGGCCGGTCATCGGGGACTGGCCGCTGATTGCAAGAACGCTGGTTCTGACGTTGATCGTCGTCCCGCTTCTGAACTTTCTCATTATGCCGCATCTGATGGCGCGCTTCGGCCACTGGGTCGAAGCTGGCCAGGACAATCCGCCATTGAAGGGACTGAAACTATGACACCGCACGCACAAATCACCGAAGGCATGAACACATGGTTCGCGGCCTGGAACATCGGCACCAATCCCTTTGACGTCGAGAAGCTGCGCCCGCTGTTCTCGACCGGCGAGATCCATGTCGTTGACAATTTCGACGACAAGGTCGTTGTCCTGAAAAGCTTCGATGAATACGCGCGCACTTGGACCTTGTCGGGGTTCCGCAGCTGGTCCATCGCGCCCATCGGAGAGCCCCAGATCCGCATATCGGGCGACCTCGCCGTTGTGACATTCGCTTTTGCAGGTGAGGGTATCTCCACTAGCGGTGACAAAGTGTCGGCAGCACAGCACGGCACACATGTCTGGGTGCGCGAAGGCGACGGATGGCGGATCGTGCATGAGCATCTCACGACCGACACGGTCGAGAATGCTATGAAGTCGCTGAACTCTGCCGCTTAAGTGGCAGAAAACAAGTGAATGCGAAGGCTCGCGAGCGGGCTTTGGCCGGGCGGCAATGGTCAAGATTTTTGGGGAATCGAAGCCACTTCTGGTGGCAGGATCAAAGGTAGACCAAGAACGCCCCGCCCGGTTGACCGGGCGAGGCGTGTCTGATGATCCTCACTCGCCGTTCTTGCGGCGAGCCCGAGACCAGATGAGGCTGAAGGTCTCTTCGCCGCCTTCGACGACGGTGTCGTCGAAGAGGTTGGCGTAGATCGGCTGGGTGAAGCTCGGATCGTCCAGCTTGAGGCTCAGATAGTCGCGATCCTCGTTCGAGCGTTTCGACCAGGCGGCGCCGATTTCGGCGCGGCCGACGAAAACCCGGTGGGAGGGAGCGTTTTCGCCAGGGGCGCTGTCCTCGGGGACGATGCGGACGTTCTGCGCCTGTACGTTGAGGGTGACGATTTCTCCGACGTACTCGTTGCCGGTCTTCTTGAAGGTTCCGATGGTGGCCATGTCATTTCTCCTTTGGTTTTCGATCCCGCGCCCGTCGCGGTCTCGATGGCGATCGTCCGGACCGGGACGACCGCCGACGCAGCCCCTGTGGCCCGCAGCGCAGCGGAGGACGCCGGGGCCGGGCTTTCTTGGACCCAGGGGGTCATTCGCGAGGAATGGGCGAAGCCCAGGGGAAGAAAGTGCGGCCCCGGCGTTGCGGCTGAGGCGGTCGAGGCGTCAGCCGATCCCGGTCAGATCAGCCCATGGAGAGACCGCATCGGACGCGGGTGATGAGGGCATTGGGAAGAGAAATGACAGCCGCGTTCGTTTCCAGCAATCCACCGGCGCCGTTTGTCGTGTGAAGACAGGCAGCTTCGTGCAGAAAGGCGGGAGCGGGCTTATCGCCAGACGTCCAAGGGAATGCGAAAACGCTCCCGATTGCGAGTGTTGGCGGTAGGGCGGAAATCGAACCCGGTCGATGGTTTCGAACAAAACTAGACGCGACATACCGAAACTGACGGAATCAAGCGCCAGCTTTCGAGCGGGCCTCCTCGTCGAGTGACCGTCCAAAGCGGTGAGGCATCAGCTTCAGACTGCAACGCATAGTCTCAACCAATCGAGCACAACTTCGACGCGTCGGGATCTATGGCGACGTTCGGGAGTGAGTGCATGGACGTCGATGGTTGCCCCACGCCAGTCCGTCAGCATATGAATGAGGTCTCCACCGGCCAGATAGCTCGCCGCCTGGAACGACAGGACGCAGATCGGCCCAAGTCCGGCGCGCCCGGCTTCCACATAGGCGTCAAGATCGTCAAAACGGATGGTAGCGTGAGGGTTAATCTCGATCGTTTCGTCGTCCTTGGTAAACGCCCAAGGGTAGCCACGCGCTGATCCCGGGAACCGGTAGGCCATTGGAAGTGGATAAGGTATTTCATCTGGACGTGCGATGGTGCCATGCGCCTCAATCCATGGCGGAGCGGCGCAGAGTACCTGTTCGAATGCACCGAGACGGATCGCACTTGTGGAGGTATCCGCCAGTGGGCCAATTCGGACGGCGATATCGACGGCTTCGCCCACCATGTCCACGGCGGCGTCGGCCAGTGTGAAATCCAGTTCGATCTCCGGGTGCTGGCGCACAAGGCTCGCGATGTTCGGCACCAGCAGGGCGCTGGCCAGATGTCTGGGTGCCGCGATCCTGACCCGGCCCGATACGGTGGCGGCGCGGCTGTGCACCCGCGCCTCGACATCAGTGATGTCATCCAACAAGGGGGCAATCTGGTCATAATAGGCGCGCCCGTCCTCAGTAACCGAGACCTTGCGTGTGGTGCGCTCAAGCAGCCGAACACCAAGCGTATCTTCAAGCCGCTTGACTGCGGCGGAGACCGTCGCCGTCGGCAGGCCGAGATCGCGAGCGGCGGCGGCGAAGGATGTCAGCTCAGCCACCCGGCAGAACGCGCGTCTGTCGCGGAGGTCACTCATAACAGGGGGGTCTCATTGTTCAGAATTCTGGATAGTCATTCATAACAATGCTAGATTATCACGATTAGTCAAATGGTCCATATCTTCTTCACACCACAGCAAATGGAGAAGACCAATGACCAACACAGCACTCGAAGCCAACAAAGCCGTGGTCACCCGCCTGTTGGAGGAGGTATTCAATGGCCACAATCTCGACCTCCTGCCCGAGTTATTGACGCAGGACTTCGTATTGAAGCCGCTAGCGGCATTTCCACCCGAAGAAGCCTATGGGCCCGAGGGCATGCGCTCCGTCTACGAGGGTTTCTACAAGGGCATCCCCGACGTCAAAGCAGAAACGCTCGACATGATCGCGGAAGGCGACATCGTGATGGTCTATGACCGCTTTGGCGGAACGCACGAGGGACCGCTGGGACCGTTCGAGGCGACCCACAAGCCGCTGTTCTGGAACGTCATGCACCTCTACCGGCTGCGCGACGGAAAGATCGCCGAAGACAACGTGTTCGTGGATGCTCTTGGCCTGATGCAGCAGGTCGGCGCGATTCCGGTTGATTCCTGATATGGAACAGTCGAGGAAAGCGAAAACGGGAGTGGCGCGCGTCGCCCTCGTGACCGGGGCCAGTGGCGCCATCGGCAGCGCCATCGCGCAGAAACTCGCAGCGGATGGGATGGTGGTGGCTGTCCATTGGAGTACGAACCAGGCCGGCGCCGACGACTGTATCGCCGCCATCGAAAAGAGCGGCGGGACAGCCATTTCCGTTCAGGCTGACCTGCGTCAAACCGAACAGGTGGAGGCCCTGTTCCAGACCGTGCTGAACCGCTTTGGTCAATTGGATGTCATCGTGGCGAATGCCGGCGCAGGGGCACCCGCCGCCGCTTTTCAGGACATCACCGACGAGGATTTGGACGCGGCTCTCGACACCAACGTCAAGGCGACGTTCAAAGTATTGCGACAGGCAGCAAAAACAGTTGCTGATCATGGCAGGATCATTGCCATCTCATCCTCGCTTGTCGATTTTCCCAGCACTGGCATGGCGACCTATGCTGGCAGCAAGGCCATCGTCCGCACCTGGGCAAAGGTGTTGGCAGAGGAATTAGGGTCGCGACAGATCACCGTGAATGCCGTCTCGCCCGGCCCGACGATACCGGGCATGTTCAGCTTTGCCGGGCCGGATCTGCGCGAGGTGGCCGCCGCCGCTTCGCCTCTTGGACGCCTCGGTGCACCGCAAGATACTGCTGAGGTTGTTTCGTTTCTGGCGAGCGATAGCGGCGCGTGGATCACCGGCCAGCACATGCTGGTAAACGGTGGTGCGACGATGTGAGGTCAGGTCGTACGACCTGTACCTGCAGGTTCGTCGATTTTTCTGAAGTGGTCGTTATCGCTGCCCGGTCCAATGTCCGTATCGTCCCGCTCACCGGTCATTCGCGAATGGTGCGGACTGATGTGCTTTTGGGTGCAATACATCATCCGCTCCCGGGGGACCGGCGAGGCTTGCGATCCGCACCCAGGCGGTACCAGCGACGATGACACCGCCGATGATTGCAAAGACGAGCGTCCAGCTTTCGCTCGCCCCGCCGATCTCGGAGAGACCTCTGATCGCGGAGAATCCTGCAACGCTGGCCGGCGCGGCATAAAGCGCGCCAATGGCGAGACGGATCGGAACGGACTGCACTTTGGCGAAAACGACTTGTCCGATCAGGAGCGTGAAGACGCCCGCGAACAAGCCCACAAGGATCGCCACGATGAGACCGGTTTCGGTGCCATAGAAATACAGGCCGACGGTCATGGCGACGAAGAAAGGCAGCGCGTAAACGGCAAGACTGAACAGGACGTAGACGAGGACGCCCAGTCCAATGATGCTCAGAAGTGCGGACAGAATCATGGGCGGTCTCCTCTCATGGATTGCGCCGCCACCACCGCCATGGCGCTGGCAGAGCTTAGCACAATTGCGCTGTTCTCGGAATATTCCTGGTCCGCACAACGCGATGCGACATGCGCATCACGGGTCATGACGACCCGCCTTTCTTGTGCCGGAAATCGTAGAGCGGAATGCCGAGCGCCTTGGCCTTGTCAGCGAGATTGTCGGAGATGCCTGAGCCCGGGAAGACGATAAGCCCGATGGGCAAGGTCTCAAGGAGCTGGTCATTTCGTTTGAACGGCGCGGCCTTGCCGTGGCGGGTCCAATTCGGCTTGAAGACGATCTGCTGACACTTGCGATTGTCGGCCCAGCAAGCGGCAATGCGTTCCGCGCCCTTGGGCGAACCGCCGTGGAGGAGCACCATGTCCTCGTGCTTGGCACGGACCCGGTCGAGCGCAGCCCAGATAGCCGTTGTGTCGGTGACGTCCTGCCCGCCGGTGAAGGCGATCTTGGTGCCGGTTGGCATCAGCGGTTCAAGATCTGCCTTCCGCTTGGCATCCAGGTAGTCGCGGCTGTCGATCAGAGCGGCAGTCATATGCTTGCGGTTGACCTGCGAGCCCGAGTGTGGGTGCCAGGTCTGCCCGAGATGGGCCTCGAAGTGCTCGGCAGCGAGATCGCGCATGCTCTCGTAGGCGTTGCGTTGTTCGGTGAGTGTGAGCCCTTCGGCGACCAATTGCTCCAGCTCAACCGACCGAACTTCGGACCCATCCTGGCTGCTTTGGCCGCGCTTCTGGGCTTGCTCATTGTCGTCAAGCTTCCGGTCGATCCGAGTGGCCATGCGGTGGAAGACGTTGGTCGTAGACCAGAGCAGGTCTTCAAGATCGGGTTCCAGCCGAGTGTCTCCGAGGGCGACCACGAAGGCGTCGAAGATGTCCGTCATGGCGGCTTGGACGGTGTCCGGTTCAGGCAATGGTCTGGGATCGGGTTCGTCCGAGAAGGGCCGATGTCCGAAGAGCTGAAGTTCGTCGAGCACCAGGGCGGTTGTCGAGCGGGCTTGCGGTTCGTGCAAGGTCATGGGGTTGGTCTCCTTCGCTGTCTGATCGCGCCTCGCGCGGCCTTCATGGGCGACGGGCAAGCGGAGGCCGATCGGGCCTGCATCCCGCGTTCGCGGGACCGGAGCGTCAGCGGAGGATGGCGAAGGCGGCGCCGTTTTGACTCGCGATGCAAAGCCGGGCTTGTCCGGCGGCGGAAAACGGGGGCGCCGCAGCCATTGCCGGACCGGGCGGTCTGCGCTCCGTCTCGTCCCTCTCGGAAGGCCGTGGGCGCGGCTCTTGCTGCAAGGCGAGCGATGCTCCTTTGGCTCGAACGGCTTGTTCCCGTTGAGATCAGCCGGTGCGCTCAGGCACTCGCTCTGGAGTGTCGCTGCTCTCCAGTTGCGCGCTGAGATTATTGCGCAGCCGGTCGATGCCGAGTGCGCGGAGATCGTCGTTGAAATCGCCCAGTGCGGGCCGCAGCATGATCGTCTCGATACCCGCTTCGGACGCCCTGTCGCGCAGCCTGTTCGCGGCAATGCGACCTGCCTTGTCGGCGTCGACGGCGATGTACAGGCGCTGCACCCAAGCTGCGGGCTGGTAGGCCGCAAGATGATTGCCGGAGAGCGCCGCTGCGACTGACATTCTCGGCAAAACCTGCCGCAGCGACAGCATGGTCTCGAGACCTTCTCCAGCGGCGATCACGCCGCAGGGTGGACCCATATGCACGGCGTTTCCGAGTAGATTGCCCATCGCCTTGCGGTTCGGATCGAGCGGAGCTTTCGTGGCCGTGTCAGGATCGAGCCAGGTCCGGTGCAACCCGGTAAGCGTTCCGTCCGTGTCGGTGATCTTGGCAATGAGCGCTGGCCACATCTGACGCCCAAGCTGTTCTGCAGTGGCAGGCAATTGATAGTAGCACCGGGGATGGAACCGGAGCATTGGTAGTCCCTGCAAGTCTGCGATGCCGCGTTGATTAAGATATCGCTCGGCCAATGTGTTTGTGATCGGTGAAGAGATAGCCCAGAGCCGTCGTGCCGCCTCTGGTGAGCCCGTCGGTACGGGCGGCAGTGTCTCGTGCCGAGGAGGATCAGGTCTCGGCAGGCTGAGAAACCGTCGCGCTTCGTCGAGCGTATCTCGAAGGGTCGAGAGATTGAGGTTGGCGGCAATGAGGTCCAGCAGATCGCCGTGCTCGCCTGTGGCGGCATCGGTCCATTTTCCTGCGGCGCCGGGGCCGGATGAAGGTCCGGTGAGCCGGACATAGAGACTGCGCCCCGGCGTGTTCTGGACGTCACCGACCAGCCAATAGCGACCATTCTTCCTGCCGTTCGGGAGATAGTGACGGCAGACACTTTCCGCCTCGCGGCTGAGCTTCTGCGCCAGGGATGATGCCGGACTGTCCATGGACGCCTCCAGTGCTTGCGACAAAAAAGGGCCTGCCGCGTCCGACAGGCCCCAGGTCGAGGGAGTTTGGGGGGAAGACATCCCTCGGTTTGTGATCGCTGGTTTCCGAGAAGGTCGGGCGAAGGCGGCCCCGGCGACAGTCAGATCATCGCCCAATCGGCTGAAATCCACCATCGACCGAGGGCCGCCGGACACCTGTCGCTATGCGACTACTCTGCAGCTTCGAGGGCGACTGCCTTGTCGTCCGCCGGTTCTGCATCCGGCGCAATGTCGCCATCATCGACGATCTCGAACTCCGGCTCATCGGGCTGTTCGACCAGCGGCGGTGTGCGCAGCGGCTCGGGCAGCCAGTCGCTCCCGGCCAGCAGTTCTTCGGCAGCCTCGACCATGTCGGGCTTCTTGAACCCGGCGATCCGGTCGGCGTCCTTGTCGCCCTTTGCCTCACGCACGGCGGCGAGGATCTGCGCCTTGGTCACGCGGCCAAGATAGCTGTCCGCCGTCGGCGTCCAGCCCGCTTTGGCCATGTCGAGACCGAGCGTGCCCGCCAGCACGTCCGCATGGGCGATCTGGCGCGGTTTCCGGTAATGCGGCTCCTGCACCGCGTTGACCGTCATTGCCACGCAATGGGCGAAGAGCGCGTCGCGGCTGTCGCTGTCCCATTCAGCCAACACCTCCCAGAGGTCTTCCGGCTCCTTCGGCAGATTGCCCGCCCAGGTCTCGATGCCCAGATCGATCGACTGCACATAGGGCATGTCCGCGAGACCTTCCGCCTGCGCGCCAAACTGTGTGCTCTTGGGCGTGATCTCGACGCAGCTGTCCTGGCCGTAATGATAGAAGAGCGACAGGACCATCGCGTGGAGACAGGCGAGCCGGGCGAGTTCGGGATCACTCGCCAGCGCATTGCGCAATGCCATTGTGCGATGGACGGTCAAGTCGCAGACGAGGCGGTCCGACAGCGGCTTGGTGCCGTCATCATCCTCATCTTTTTCCAGATCGGTGGCCTGGCCAGTGCCGTCGACGGCCTCGTCATGACTCATCGGATCAGCGCCGTCGTTCTCGGGGTCGACGTCGGTCTCCACCACCGGCTCATCCTCGGGCCGAACATAGCCGCGTTCGACGCGCAGACCGCCGGAACTGTCGATGCTGACGAACGCGCCCGCGATCGCATAGTCCCCAGCTTCGAACCGGATGGGCCGATCCTGCAGCGCTTCCATCGCCGTTTCGATCTTGCCGAGCCGTTCGTCGATCTCCTCGGGGAGTTCGTCCACCTTGGCATAGTCGTCTTCGAGCTTCTCATACTCGGCCTTGAGCGCGGTGTAGGTTTGCTCTTCCTCCTCGCTCATCGGCTCGGCCTCGCCGCGAATGTGCCGCAGGTCGTAGGTGTGGCCATAAGGGAAGTCGGTGCACAGCTCGATCCACTTCCAGCCTTCGGCGCGGATCGCTTCGGCCTCCTCGTTCAGCTTCTCGGTGACCATGGTCTCCAAGAGCGCTGCGTCCTGCAGCCAGCCGCCGTCGTCGGTCTGGAACAAGTCGCGCAGCACTTCGCCGTCCGCCTCGACGTAGTTGTCGAGACCCACGAATTGCGCCCGCCGGTCGGAAGCGCGCACGGCGCCTTCGGTCAGCATGCGGCGGATTTCGTAAGGCTGTTTCGAGTAGTGCTGCTTCAGCGCCTCCCAGACCTGTTCCTGGCGTTCGTGATCGGGATTGACCGTGAAGGCCATGAGCTGGTCGAGCGTCATCTCCTCCTCGGCATAGGCGTCCAGCAGTGTCGCCGAGACGGCGGCCAGCTTGAGGCGCTGCTTGACGACGCTGGCTGAGACGAAGAAGGCTGCGGCGATCTCTTCCTCGGATTTGCCTTTCTCGCACATCGCCTGGAAGGCGCGAAACTGGTCGAGCGGATGGAGTGGTGCGCGCTGGATGTTCTCCGCGAGGCTGTCCTCTTCGGCGAGCCCGTCAGTGCGCACGATACAGGGCACCGGCGCGGTCTTGTTGAGCCGACGCTGCTTCACGAGCAGTTCGAGCGCGCGGTAGCGACGACCGCCGGCCGGGATCTCGAATATGCCGGTTTCCGCGCCTTCGTCGTCGAGGACCGGGCGCACCGTAATCGACGACAGGAGCGTACGCCGGGCGATGTCCTCGGCGAGCTCTTCGATCGAGACGCCGGCCTTGACCTTGCGAACGTTGGACTGGCTGAGCACCAGCTTGTTGAAGGGGATGTCGCGCGAGGCGCTGAGGGTGATTTTCTTGGGACTAGTCATGGGATTTCTCCGCGACGGGCGGTCAAGAGACTCTCTCTGACCTCCAAACCCGTCACGAAAAATTCCGCCTCCCTCTCACTCTCGTCTTCGCAACGCCTCCCGGAGCGGCCCGAGGACGATCCCCACGAAGTCGGTTGCAACATGGGCAATGATGTTGGCGAAGAGATCGCCATGCCAGAGGAAGAAGACGGTCAGGGCAGCGCCGGAGATCACCGTCGTCAGCGCAGGGCCAGGCCCCCACAACGGAAGATGCGCCAGCCCGAAAGCGAGAACGATGACGGCAGCCGCCACATAAGCATCGCCAAGCAAAGATGTGAGGATGGCGAGTGCCACTCCTCGATAGAGGATTTCTTCGGCAGCGCCGCCGATCAGAACTGCAATGAACAGATACCAGACTGGAAGGCGCGAAAGATCGGAGAGTGTCGCTTCGAAGCCCGAGAGGCCAAGCCAATGCGGGAGCCGCATGAGAAACGGACCGAGCGCGAGGATGAAGAAGGCGGCCATGCCAGCTGCCCAGAGAAGCGTCCCCAGGTCTGGTGTCTGAAAACCGATCAAGCTCAGGGAGTACCTGCCACCAAAGCTGAAAAATACCAGGACAAGCGCTACGAGGCCGAGGAGCATTGCCTGGCACAATAGGTTGGTCGACAGGGCCGCCGGTCGTGCAGACGTCCGCGTTCCGTAGACGGCGATGAGCGGCGGTCCGGCCAAGGCAAGTGCTACGATCAGAATGTCAGGCATGTGCTCCATGATCCACCCATACCATGGCACCCGATGGCGGTTCAGCCTGTATCCCGCCTCTCGGTCGGAGGCGGGATCGGGAGATCAGACGACTAGGCCGCCTGTTCGAGCAGCTTCTTGGCGCGGGTTTCCATGCTGAGCCGCGCGTCCTGCTGTGGCTTGCCCCGCGCGACGGCGGTAATGCCCTGAACGAAATCGAAGACGCTTTCGGGCGGGCGACCTTCTTCGGCGAGGACGGTCTCGACGATCTTGCCGGTCTCCGCCTTCGAGAACCCGCGCTTGCGCAGAAAGTCGATGCGGTCCTTGTCGCTGCGCGCGACGATCCGTTCGCGAGCGGATCGGATGCCCTGAACGAAGGGCTGCGGCGAGGAGTCGGCAAAATTCGCCAGCGCTGGTGCTGCCTCATGCGCGAAGCGGTTGGCGGCGTATTTGGAATGCCGGATCGTGATCTCCTGAAAGTCTTCGACGCCCCAGAGATTGCGGTTCTGGCACACGGCGCGAAGATAGAAGCTGGCAATGCCCAGCGTCTTCGCGCCAACCTCCGAGTTCCAGCAATAGAATCCCCGGAAGAAGAGGTCGGGCGATCCGTCAGGTAGCGTGCCCGCCTCGATCGGGTTCAAATCGTCGACCAGGAAGAGGAAGACATCGCGATCCGAGGCGTAGAGTGTGGTCGTGTCCTTGGTGACATCGACCATCGGGTTGTAGATGCCCGTCGACCAGTCGAGCACGCCCGGCACTTTCCAGCGCGTGTCGCCGACACCGTCGCCTGCAATGCGCTGGACGGCGGAAACGAGTTCGTGATCGTAGATCCGGCCATAGTCCGGGCCGGTGACGGCGCGCAGTTCCGTTCGGCCATCGGCGACTTCCATTGTCTTCACCTGCTCGGCGCGGTGGTTGGTGAGGCCGTATTGCAGGTTGATGCCCGCGAGCGGCGCCGGAAGCTGGCGCAGATAGGCCGCGGGTGCGCCGACAAGGCTGGCGAGCTGGCCGAAGCTCCAATGGGTCGGCGCGACCGGCGCTGCGGCGTCGGGCAGGATCAGCGCCAGGTTTTCCGGATCGTTGCGATGCGCCTCGACGCGGATCGCCGCGCTCTCGACCGTCCGCGTGCGGCTGCGCTCGGCGCGGCCCTTCACCGAGGCGTAGAGGTCAGAGAGCGAGAGATACTTCTCATCGTCGGGCCGGGAAAACCATTCAGACGACACGCGCCCGTTATGCCCACCACGGGACACATCCACCTTGTAGCCGCCGCTCTCGGGCCGCTCGTTCATGATCTCGATTGCTGTCATGGCTATTCTCCATGACGGGCGGTTCGAGAGCCTTTCTCTCGACCTCCAAACCCGTCACGACGACAGCCGCAGGCCTCTCACTCTTCTTTGCCGTTCAATATCACGGCGTGATCGACGAAGGACCATACCGCCCGCGTCAGGGATGGACGCCCGAAAGGGGGAAGACCCATCGGGGCTTCCGCTCTGCCGACAGCCCGGCCCGCAGGGCGACGCCCACCTGCGCTTCTCGGCGATACAAAACCTCCAGCTTCAGGCCGTGAAGTGGGAGGATTGGTATCTCGCGGTTCCCTGAGCGGCGAGGTTCAGGCTTTCAATCGGTCGGAGGTAGACTTTCAGGCGGTCGGAGGCGGATGCGTGGTCTCACACGTGGTCTTGCAGAATCATGTTGCGATGTCCGCGCTAGGCGCGGACTTGGGAATATGATTTGCAGCTGCAGATCTTCGGCACTTGCCCCTCATTCGGGGGCATGGTCCATGGTCGACAGCATCGAACCTCTGGTTTTGCGCACCCCTGCGCAATGCCCGGCAAGACCTGTCTGAAGCATGCTACATATTTCGGACATTGCCTGGCCTTCGGCCATCCCCATAGCATGAGGTTGCTTTACACCTCATTTTGCTCTATCAGTCATATTTGACGGTTAAATCTAGTTTGGACGTCAGATATGGCGGTTAAAGTGAATTCTGTGAGCGCGCGCCGAGCCCTGGAGGCGCTGGGCGCAAATATCAAGACGGCGCGGCTGAAGCGGCGAATTTCCGTGAAGGGCTTTGCGGAACGGATCGGCGTGTCCGAAAGCACCGTGGCTCGCCTTGAGAAAGGCGATGACGGCGTGAGCATCGGCACGCTCGCCATGGCATGCCTTGTCCTTGGCGAAATCGACCGCATCTCCGAGTTCCTCGACGCGGGCACGGATGACACGGGATTGCTGCTCGACCGGGAAAGCCTGCCCAAGCGGATCGATCGCAAGCGCAAGCCGAGGTCGCCGAGCAGCGGTCAGGACAAGGCTGATCCGATTGCCGATGGGGATGACGAGGAAGGGGTCGGTTTCTGATGCCCGAGGCCATCGTCGCGCTTGGCGAAGGAAAACGGATTGTCGGACGCCTGCGCTTTGAAAGCGACGGGCGCCGCCAGCATTCGCAGTTCGAATATGCCGACGAATGGCTTGGCGCTGACGATCGCTTCGCGCTGTCGCCGGGATTGCCACTGCGCGAAGGCAGTCATTTTTCAAGCGGCAAGGACGACAAACGTTCGGCATTGCCAGGATGTTTCGCGGACGCTGCGCCGGACTCATGGGGTCGGGCGCTCATGACCCGGGCGCTTGGCGGCGGCCTCAGCGAGTTCGACTATCTTGTTCTGTCAGACGATCGAACACGGCAAGGCGCTTTGCGGTTCCTCGGCGAGGATATGGAGCCACTGTCGGACCTCACGCCGCCCATTCCCCGGCTGGTCGAGTTGGAACGCTTGCGCGCATTGGCGCAGCGCTTCGAACGGGATCCGGGCGGCGCGGAAGAGGAGGCGCGCGATCTTGCTGGTGTCGCCGGTTCTCTTGGTGGTGCGCGCCCCAAAGCCAATGTCGAAGGCGATGGGCATCTCTGGATTGCCAAGTTCACTTCCGCTCAGGACACCAAGCCGGTCGAGCGCGCCGAAGTGGCGACGCTGAAACTGGCGCGCATGTGCGGTCTGCGCGTGGCCGATGCGCGGCTCGAACTGCGCGACAGCGATAGCCCGATTGCCCTGATCCGCCGGTTCGACCGCCGCGGCGACACGCGCATCCCCTATATTTCGGCTCGCACCGCACTGGATTGGCAAAGCGAGGAAGGCGCGTTCTACACGGACATCGCCGAGGTGATCCGTCAGATTTCCAGCAAACCGGTGGAGGACCTGCACGAACTCTGGCGTCGGATCGTGTTCACCATCCTTGTTTCGAATAAGGACGATCACCTGAAAAACCACGGGTTCATCTATGTCGGGGGCGACCGGTGGCGGCTGTCTCCGGCATTCGACATTAATCCATCCCCCTCCCGGCATCGCGTTCTGGAAACGGGGATCATTCAGGGTGGGTCATTTGAGGCGTCGCTGGAGATCGCGCTTGAGGCGTGTGAGTTCTTCGACCTTACACTCGATGACGCGCGGCAGCAGGCTTTTCAGATGGCCGAAACGATTGCGAACAACTGGAAACAGGCTTTGCGGAATGAAGGCTGTTCCACAACGGAGGTGCAAAGCTACGCCGATGCCTTCGAGCATGACGAGACCAAGCATGCGCAGGAGAGCTGAAAGTTCTCAATCAACGCCATAGTTAATGACCAGCAAGCAAGGTGCAGGACTATGCGCCAACATGCTATCTGCGTTTGATCCCCTCAATCAGTTGATTTGCCTTGAAGCTGAGTTGACTGCTCTCCAATGTTTCAATCAGACGATTTGGAAAATTGGCCTCGTACCAACTCTTCTTTTGATCGCGATGCACCGAATATCCCTCGTCTGACAACATTCCCCAGTGCTCCCAAAAGTATTTTTCCCCACCCACCCGAAGCGTGAAATCCGGCAGAAAAAAACTGCCGTCTCCAGCGTAGAGTGGCTCTTCATAAGTAAACGGGATGCCTGCTTGATGGAGCAGGTTTGCGATTATCACCTCGGATTTCGACCGCACCATGTCGCCGCTGAGTGCTTCATGGATCTTGCCGCTTTCATACCAGTCGCTTCTAACCAACAGCCGATCATCAACGGTCCTGAAATGGCCGAAAAGCGATGACGAAACGAGCACGCTCTGTGCGTTCTCTTTTCGCCTGGCATCCAACAATGGTGAGAGATTGCCCTGGACGTACAACCTGCAATGGCCTTGGGCGCGTGTTAATGCGGTATAGAGAAGTTCCGCACTTAGCGGTCGTCGAGACGCAGGGAGGACAACGAATGTCTGCTCGAACTCGCTTCCTTGAGACTTGTGAATCGAGATTGCGTAAGCGAGTTCGAGATTATTCTCGACGCTCTCGGACGTAAACCTACCCTTTGTCGCTGTTGGGATTTCGCGACCGTAGTTTACGCAAATCTTCTCTTTTCGTGCGAATTTGACCTGAAATCGTTTCAGGCGCTTTTTGCTGTATCCCGCGAAGACCTTTTTAAGGTTCGCCCGGTCGAAATTATGAGGTTCGACATACCCTATTTCTCCATTAAATAGCTCAACTTGGCGGGCTTTTCCGACAGAGAAATCAAATGCCCACAGTCCCCGCCGAGATGTTCTGTTCTGGATCTGGATGACCTTGTCGTTCAACGTGATGCCATCAACTGCTCCCACCCGATCGATCAGGTCATTTGTCAAAACAGACTGAAGCTCAATATTCAGCGCCTCGACGCCATGAAGCTCCCCGCGGTGTGGAGTTAAGACCTGTAAGCGTTCCGGGCTGTTCTGGATAATCTCATTGCGCCACAATTTATAAACTGGCGAGTCCGCCTCTTCCCGAGGCAGGACGGAGACTAGGTCTGACACCAAACTAGCTACGAGGTCATCGGCTGAGTTCCAATAGGCAACATCCAAATCTTCGTCGATCTTCCCGCCCTGGTGCACCTTCTGAAGGAATTGCTCTGCCTCGGGCGTCGTTTGTTCGCTTTGTACGGAGGAATCGACCAGAAATAGCTCCGCCAGATCGAGGATGCCTTGACCTTTTCCGTCGAGCCTATTTTCCATCTGACGCATGTTAGTCTCAAGCACCGCCAGATTATGCGTTTCGGCTTCGCGCAGCCATTCGATGATATCCGAGAATACGCGTCCCCTGCCGATCGGAGGAAGTTGATTGTGATCGCCAACGAGGATCAGACGCTTCACGTTTTGCCATTCGATTGACCGGAAGAATGTGGCGGCGAGCGCAAGATCAAGCATGGATGTTTCGTCGATGACGATCGTGCCTTCGAGATCAGACCGTTTTCCACCCCATCTCTTGAAAGTCAGATTGTCATTGAGCCAGCCGTTTGAAGCCAAGAAGGAGTGGATCGTCGACACGTCGACACCAGCTATCTTGTGACGTTCGAACACGGCGCGTACACGGTCCGTTGCCTTTCCGGTCGGCGTCATCACATGGATCGGCGCGCCAACTCCTTCGACCTGCCGGATGCCTTTGACTATGGCGCGGATGATGGTTGTCTTGCCGGTGCCCGCACGACCGGACACAACCGAAAGAGGCAGCCTAAATATCTGAGCGCATTGCTCTGCTTGGGCTGCCACCGCGTTCTGGTATTCCTCGCCACCTTTCTTTGAAAGGGTCGATTCATCATCGGAAACAGCTCGCATCCAAAATCCATCCGAGAGCGGGCGGGACAGAGCGATGGCGGGCCGGTCGAAAAGCTCTGTTAGCGCCGTTTCGACCCTACGCTCATCCTGAAATACCTGTTTCAGATAGAGGTAGAGGCGCTCGTCTTCTTTTTTTAGCACCAAGGCTTTTTCGAGCGGATCTCGGTCAACCTCAAAATATCTCAGGCTGAAATTATGCCGTTTCCATTCCGGCATCCTATCCATTCGGGCATTGATTTCCTTCAGAATGATATCCGCCGGACGGAAGGTCTGGTTGGGCTCGCGATGCAATTGCTCCACGCACAGCGAACGAAGCCGGCGAGGATCATCAAGGAGCATGTCGCATAGCACATCACCGCCGAGTTCCGGTGACGGAAAAACCCCGCGATCAATCGTACTCCACGGGATAACGTCTTCGGGCGCATCTCCGACAAAGATCTCACTTAGCAGATAGGGATCTTCGACAATTTCCCTCAGGTCTTCAGGCAGGCCATGCGCGGTACGCTTCTGGCCAACAATGCTTTCAAGCTGATCGAGATAGAGGTCGACGCGCACCGCCACTGTTTTGAGGAACATACGCACATCGTCTTCCAGCAACTGCCAGGAACGCGAGACACGTTTCGCCACGAGACCCGTCAGATTCAGTTCGGGGCAATCCTTTCCGCTTTCGAGAGCGTCGAAGAAAAGCTCGTAGGCCTTTTTCTCCTCCCTCCTGTCGCAATACCATTTAGCATTGTTGATGCTGGCTTCCACGTCGAGTAGATCCATCACGGTAAGCAGCCCAGGGTATAGGCCGCGCCGCTGCCAGAGCTTGCCGATTTGCGCCTGTACCCATTTCTCGCGAAGGTCCCAATCTTCCTGGGCGTCTCCGATCTCTTTCAGTCGGCCGATGGCATCGAGCAGTTGCTCCAGCATCCCGATGGCCGTGTCATCGGTGAGGTGACGCGCACCGTATTTGCACGTGGCGGGATTCTCAGGTGTGACAAAGATCTTCTCGAGAATTTCTGGTTTGTCGCGATAGGCGTGATAGGGAATGCGGAAACCTTCGTCAGGGTAGTAGGACGTCACATTGCGCGCCCACACCATGCCCTGAGCGAAGCGCTTTTTGATGTCGTCCGTGGCGTTCGGATAAAAAAGCGGTTTGCCGACCTGTTTCACTCGCGAGACACCGACGATCACATATTTTGGGTCGTTCTCTTCGGTGAACGGGTTGGAGTGGTTGGCGTAATAGAAGATCAGGCTTTCGCCATCATCCAGTTCGGCGAAAAATTCGTCCGCGCCTTTGCGTCGCTTATCGTTGTCGAGCCGGCCGTCAGTATAAACCTCATCGCCATACATAGCTTCATAAGGCCAGACGCAGACGGTCGACGGCGGGATATCCCATTCTTCCCGATCAGCACCATCGTAGAAGAAGTCTGGTGGATTGGAGTAACCCCGGATAGCGTCGGGTCCAAAGGCATTGATGCTGTATATGCAGGGCGGCACATCGTCACCCTTGAGCTTGCAGACCGCCTGGCCAGCGCAAGCCGTTTCTCTCTCCAAATCCCGCTCCCGGTGGATCACGTCTCCAGGATAGGACTTCAGGCCAACGCAGTAGGTGTTGAGTTCTGGCTTCGAGCAGATGCGCCCGTTCCATCCGTCGTCATGCCAGGCGATGCGGGCGGTGAGATGCGTGGTCATGTGGCCGATGCCTCCTCATCTGGTTCAGCAACGACCTCAGAAATCTGAAACTTCTTGAGCTCTTCGGAGTATGAGTTCCGGTCGAAAATGAACAGCAGCTCCGAGGGGCGAACCTCTTTGCCATTGATATAAATGCGGCCCTCTTCCTGATCGTAGGTGATCGAGGTTGATGCATCCAAGACTTCATTGAATGACGCAAGTTCCAGACGTTGTTCGATCAGATCGAAACGGAGCTTGGTCAGAGTCAGATCGATATTGAACCGGTTGAAAGCATGCCAGAGCAGGCTGATGACGCTTTCGAAGATCGATACAAAAATCCGGATGTCCGTTTGCGACGGCATGTCCTGGCTATCGTGCTGGCCATGTCCCGCAATGCCTGTGCGGTTGCGAATTTCTGCCAGCGCGCCGACGATCCCGGATAGGTTCCCAGCAATCCCGTCATTGTCGAAGCCACAAGCCGATAAGGCCTGCTTGACCAACTTCGGTAGTTTCAGGTCTTCATAAGGAATATCACGCTCAGCGAGGATGTGTTTGCAAATGATCTCGATCACGCATTTGCAGTAGTCGATTGCTTCGGGTTCGAGGGTTTCCAGCGCCCGCTCTGCCTTGTCGATCGTGGCCGCGAGCCTCGCTAGCTCCAAGACTTTCTGAAAATCGTGCGCGTGTTCCAGAGGCGATATGATCAAACCGATTCATCCTCGCCTTCCGGGTTGAAGAGCGCCGTTACCTCAAGCACGGCCGTCCCGATCGACATCTCTGTCAGTCTGAGTTTTTCGATCTTTGGATGCCACTCCGGGTCGCTGGTGATGTATTGCAGGATTTGTTCGGCGTCGGGGTCGATGTCCAGCGACCGCAGGTGCTCCACGGCATAGTCGACCGTTGCCAGCGTTTCCCATTCGTCGTTCTTCTTGTAGCGGAAGTGGTCGGCCACCCAGCGGGCAGGCTCGCCATAGCCATAGGTTTCGATCCACTCGGCCGCGTCGGTGACCTCTGCTCCTGGTACATGGCCAAAGCCGAAGCGGCCACGTGCTTCACGCAGCCAGCTCTTCCGCTTAGCGATGGCGATGCCGCCGGAGTACTTCATGGACGGGTTATAGGGTCCGGCCGCTTTCTTGAGGTACGCCATCTCGCCCACATGCTCGCCCATTTTGCGGCGGGCGAAGTAGACGGCCTTCTGCAGGCGGAAATTGCCGATGGGTTCACCGCCAGTCTCGAAGAAGGTGTTGACGATGGCCGCGACCAGCACGGCTTCTTGGAACTTGGTATCGACGTTCGGTGGCCGAACCGGGGCGCCTTCGACTTCCGGCTCCGGGTTTGAGTGGACCAAGACACCTTTGGTCACTGGTGTTTTGGCCGTACCCTTGTCGCCTTGCTCTGGTGGGGCGGTTTCGGGCACGCCCTCGAATAAACCCATGGCTTTCGTAGCGCCGCCACCATCCGGGTCGGTCTCGGTCAGGGCGTGGATCAGCGACGCCATCAGCTCAGCGTTTAACTGCTCGCCCTCACGCACCTGTTCCTCCAGCCGGTCACATAGAGCCATCAAATTGCTTATACGATTGACTGTTGTGCATTGTGCCTGGCTGCTAACGATCGGTATGAGCGCTGACTTCACAACCTTTTGGTTGATCTTCGGCATGCTCCCCGACGTTCCAGTAGCATTTCTCCGAAAGTGAGTTCTAAGTGAGGGTGATTGAAGACTATAAAGGATGTACTGCGGATCAAATCCTTCAAGCAACTGCATTTTCATAATTAGGTCAGGATAAATATAACGTCCCGACAGTCCTTGCACGACTGTTGAAGAGCCAACATGTTCAAGAGAGTTCGCTCTTTGAATTAGCAGGTCATTCTCGGCGAGCCACAAATGACTGTCTTCGCCTATTACTTCATCAATATACTTGAACTTGGACTGATCAAATTTGCCTCGTGTAACGGCAGATAGAGTTATTGATCGTATATCTGTTGCGCTTCTCGCCGGTTTGGGGGAGAAACCATTTCTCGGTCCAAAAGCAAGGATTTCTTCTAGTGGTGTGTATGCCGGTTTCTCATCGTTGAAAGCACCTAAATAGGCTTGCTCAAGAACAGCACTTCGCAGCTCTTTGATATTCTCAACGTCGTCAAATAACCGACTAAAGTTTTCAGCGACTGCTGGCCAACCGTTGGCAATTTCCTGTGGGCCTTTAGCTTCCGTCAGGTTGTGCAAGGCGGAGGCGGCTACGGCGCGCTTCAGTCCGGTTTCCTCAACCTGCCGTGCCTCCAATGCGTCGCACAGCGCCATTAGCTCATCGACCTTGGCGACAATCCGCTTCTGCTCGACAAGGGGTGGTAGGGGGATGGGAACTGCCGAAACAACTTTCCCGGAAACTTCCATAAATGTGGTGCCGGATGCCCTTGCTTCAAATTCTGCGATTGAAGCGCGCAGATAGATGAGAATGTACTCAGACATTCCATCCACATAAGGTACGCATGACTTGAAACCTTGATTGGTTGCCAGCGGATTTGCAGCGATGGCAGTGTAGCCAATAGGCGCGCGGCTGGAAAACAGGACAGAGCCTTCAGGTAACAACCGTGCGGAGCTTTCGGCTAGGCCCAGTTCGGAGATCGATCGCTTGCCGCGAGTGATGAATTTTTCGCGGAATCCGTAGAGATCTGCAGGTGTTAGCCATGGAATGCCAGATTCTGCAAAGTAGGCTGAAAAGTTACTCTTTGGCGTGCCACCACCAACAATGCGCCCAACCCCAGACATGGTTGTCCATCGCCAAGTTCTCGGGGTGCTGAAGAGTGGTTCTGCCTCTGGGTATTTGGATTTCTTGTTCTCTTGCAAAAAGCGCTTTTTGAGTTTCGATAACAAATCTTCAGCGTCGCCATCCCCGGCGATCTGCGGCACCAACTTCCCCCGCACTGCCAATTGCAGCACCAGTTCCCGCAACTTCTGAACCCCGCCGGGACCGTTGGCGAGCGGTGCAAACTCTCTGAGAAAGGTCTCTGCGTGCATCAGGCGGCTGTCGTCTTGGTCAGTGCCTCGGCGAGCACGGCTTTGAGCTCTTCCTGCGTTTCGGCCAGCGCTTTGCGGTTCTCTTGCCATGCAATGATCAGTTCCGCCGGGTCCTTATGGCCTTCGTCCTCGCGGTGCGGGTTGGTGATGTCGAGATTGTAGCCGTTGGCCTTGATCTCTTCCGCGCTGACCTTCCAGGCGCGGTCATTCTCCTTCCGACCTTCCCGCGTTTTCAGGTCACCCCACCAGGCCTTCTCGCTGCCCTCGCCTTCGAACTCCGCGATGCGCATGGGCTTGGTTTTGGAATAGCTCTTGTAGCCCTCGGGATAAGGATGCTCGTAGAACCAGACCTCCTCGGTCGGCTTACCCTTTTCGAAGAACAGCAGGTTCGTCTTAATGCCCGTATAGGGGTTGAAGACGCCGTTCGGCAGGCGGACGATGGTATGCAGGTTGCACTCCGTCATCAGCTTTTCCTTGATGCGCGTCTTGATGCCTTCACCGAACAGCGTGCCATCTGGCAGCACCACCGCAGCGCGCCCGCCGTCCTTCAAGAGTTCGATGATCAGCACCAAGAACAGATCAGCTGTTTCGCGGGTCTGGAAGGCTTGCGGCACGTTCTTTTCGATACCGTCCTCCTCCATCCCGCCGAAGGGCGGGTTCGTGACGATCACATCGACCTTGCCGCGCCATCGGTGATCCTTGAGTGGCGAAGATAGCGTGTTGTCATGGGCAATGTTGGTCGGTGCTTCGATACCATGCAGCATCATGTTGGTGACGCAGAGCAGGTGCGGCAGGGCCTTCTTCTCGACGCCAAAAATAGTCTTCTGAACCGTTTCGGCATCATCGGTCGATTGAACGTAATGATCCGACTTGTGGTCCATCACATGGGCCAAAAATCCGCCCGTTCCGCAGGCTGGATCAAGCACCATTTCGTCCAACTTAGGATCGAGCATTTCGACCATAAACTGAGTGACGGAGCGAGGGGTGTAGAACTCGCCAGAGTTGCCCGCGCTTTGAAGGTCCTTCAGAATTTGTTCGTAGACATCGCCAAAAGCGTGCTTGTCACCCGTGCTATTGAAATCGATCTCATTGATTTTGTTGATGACTTGCCGGATTAGCGTGCCATTCTTCATGTAGTTGTAGGCGTCTTCAAAGGCGGCACGGATGACAATGGCCCGGCTTCGCTCATCGCCTTCGATTGGCAGGTTCTTTAACTTTGGGAACAACTGATTGTTGATGAAGTCGAGTAGCGCTTCGCCGGTAATTCCTTCCGGGTTCGCCGCCCAAGCAGACCACCGTAAATGAGCGGGAATTGGGGACTTGTAATCGTCGCTGAGCAGCGAGAGCGACTCTTCCTGATCGTCCAGAATTTTAAGGAAGAACATCCAGACCAATTGGCCGATGCGCTGAGCGTCGCCGTCAACACCCGCATCCTTGCGCATGATGTCCTGAATGGACTTGATCACTCCCGATACATTCGACACGCCTTACACACCCTCCCGATACAACTCTTGCTGCAGTTCCATCACCGCAGCTTCATAGGCAGACTTGCCGCCAAAGACGCCTCTCACGATCTCCACGGGTGTGCCGATCTCGTCGAAGGGTTTGAGCTGCAAAACCTTGGCGTTCTCCAGCGGCCCAAAATCCTCGTCGGCGTATTTGTCGAGGAGCGCTTCCAGCACGATTCGCGCCTTACCTTCGAACTTGGTAAAGTAGTTGCGCTTTTTGACCTGTTCGGCACGCTCCTTGCGCGTCAGCGGCGGTTGGCCATAGGCCACATGGCAGAGGAGGTCGAAAGCGCTGAAATCCTCACCGTTCTTTACTTCGTCGCGCAGGCCATCCAGCGATACACCGAGAGCTTCCAGCTCCTCGATGATCGCCTGTTTCTTTGCAGCGTCGGTCCATCGGCGTAGAAATTCATCTAGCGTTTTGTAATCCTTCTGCAGCGTCTTTTTGGCATAGGAGCGCAGCGACTCCGTGATCAGCTTGCCATCTGGTCCAAGATACTGGACGCGCTTGGACAGCACATTCACCTCGACGCCATCGACATAGAATTTTCGCGGCAGCGGATCATCACCAAACGGATCACCCAGGACGCCGTCGGTGGTCTCCAGCTCGTCATCGTCGAAGCCGCTTGAAGTGTCTGTTTCCTTGTCATCGTCTGGTGGCAGTGGGGGATCATCAGTACCTGGCTCATAAATCTGCACCGGTTCGCCATCGAAGTCCGGATCGGCGAAGAGCTCTGTCGCCCGCTTGAAGTCCATGATCGTAAAATATTGCTTGCCGTGTTCTTCATCGATGCGCGTACCGCGCCCGATGATCTGCTTGAACTCGGTCATGGACAGGATGCGCTGATCCAGCACGATCAGTTTGCAGGTCTTTGCGTCGACGCCAGTCGTCAATAGCTTGGATGTCGTCGCGATGACCGGGTAGCGTGCCTTCGGGTCTATGAAGTTGTCGAGTTCCGCCTTGCCTTGGGCATCATCGCCCGTAATCCGCATGACATATCGGTGATTTTCAGCAACGAGATCGGCGTTCGCATTGGCGAGCGCTTGGCGCATGCGTTCGGCGTGCTCTGTGTCCTCGCAGAACACGATTGTCTTGTCGAAACGGTTTGTGACCTTCAGGAATTCTGTGATCTTAGCCGCGACTAGCTTTGTGCGTTTATCCAGGACCAGCGATCGGTCAAAATCGCGCTGATTATAGATGCGGTCCTCTACTTCATGGCCATATCGGTCGCGCGTTCCTGCTTCCGGCCGGTAGCCGGTCAGGTCCTTATCAAGGTCGTAGCGGATGACCTTGTAGGGAGCCAGGAAGCCGTCTTCGATGCCTTGCCGCAGCGAATAGGTGTAAACCGGCTCACCGAAGTAATCGATATTGGAAACGTCTGTCGTTTCCTTCGGCGTGGCGGTCATGCCGATCTGCGTAGCGCTGGAGAAGTACTCGAGGATTTCGCGCCAGGCTGAGTCCGCTGCGGCACTCCCCCGATGGCATTCATCAATGATGACCAGATCGAAGAAGTCGCGTGAAAACTGCTTGTAGATGTTTGCAGCTTCGTCGGTTCCGGTCACAGCCTGGTAGAGCGAAAGATAAATCTCGTAGGACTTGTCGGCTTGACGGTTGGTAATCTTCGTCATCGCGCCGCCGAACGGTTTGAAGTCGTTCGTCTTGGTCTGGTCGACGAGGATGTTGCGGTCGGCGAGGAAGAGGATGCGCTTCTTTGCACCTGCCTTCCAAAGCCGCCAGATGATCTGGAAAGCGGTGTAGGTCTTCCCCGTTCCTGTCGCCATGACGAGCAGCAGGCGGTCGCGGCCTTTCGTCGTTTCCTCGATCACTCGGTTGACTGCAAGCGTCTGATAGTAGCGCGGCGCCTTGCCGGAACCGTCGTCGAAGTAGTCCTGATTGACGACCGGGTTTTCTGCGGACGCGATGCCCTTCCAGGCCGCATAGCGTTGCCAAAGCTGATCCGGCGACGGCATTTCCGCGAATGAAATCTCGCGCTCAACAGTGTCCCCTGAAGCCGATCTGTCGTGCATCAGGAGGCCTTTTCCGTTTGTCGAAAACGCAAAGGGAACATCGATCATCTCGGCATATTCGAGCGCTTGCTGCATACCCGAACCTACGGAATGCGTCGCATCTTTTGCCTCGACAACGGCGACCGGAATGTTCGGTTTGTGGTAGAGGATGTAGTCGGCTCGCTTCTGTTTTCCGCGCGAGGTGAGCTTTCCGCGGACGATGATGCGGCCTGCCGTAAGGCTCACTTCCTCGCGAATTTGAGTGTGCAGATTCCATCCTGCGGCGGTTAGAGCGGGCGTGATGAACTTGCTGCAGATGTCGCGTTCACTAAGCCCCTGCATTCCCACCACCCCCAAGCTCAGTTGTCGTTTGGTTGGTACGCTTCTCCTGCGCGCAAAGCCGCTCATACTCTTCCACCGAGACAACGACCACAACACCGCGTCCATGCTTCTCAATGCATACTGGCTCCGCGCGAGCGGTATCGATCATCAAGCCGAAAGCATTTTTCGCTTCCCGCGCAGACATGGTTTTCATAGCTGAATCCGTTATGCCCCGTTTGCGCCATTTAGCCTGAAATAGCTCTTTTTGCCAACATCAAAACGCGCCGAAGGCCAATCAACCGAAAGCGTGCGGTAACCAGCGGCCTCAATTTCCAACAGGAGGCCGCTCGAGCTACTTAAGGGCATCGACGAGTAGCTGGTTGATTGCGTTCTGACGGGATTGCCGGTCCAGCGTATAAGTGTTCCGTCTGAACTCGATCCCTTCGAGCAGAGCCGTGACGTAGCCCGATACCGTATCCGCAGCCATGATCAGCGTTGAGTCAAGCGTGTGGACGTATTTGCTTGTAACGGATCCTTTGGCGTGTCCGATTAACGCAGCTATAGTAATCTCGGTAAAGCCGAGGTCATTGGCGATGCTGGCGAAGCTGTGCCGCAGGACGTGGGGTGTCACGTCCCAGAGCGGCGTGTCCGCGAAGAGCTTCTTCCAGCTTTGCGGAAAGTTCCCGACGGCGTTGTCCTCACCCTGACCGGGGAAGACAAACGTCCCATCCCGTTTCAAGCGCGCGGCCTCAAGATAGTCGATGACCGGCAAGCCGACCGGCCGGACAGATGCGCCTTCTTTGCTGTCCTTCAGACGTAGGCAGCTGCCTTCGATGTCGACCTCGCTCCACCGCAGACTAATGATCTCGCCACGCCTACAGCCGGTCAGGGCGATGAGGCGGAGGATCTCGGCGTGGATGCCGAAGTGGCTGTCATGCCGCACGTCCTTAAGAATGCGACCCAGCGACCGGTACTCCGCTTCACTCAGTCGTCGGTCCCGCACCTTGTATCGCGGCTTCTTCAGGCCGTGGGTCGGGTTCTGGTCGATGATCCCGGCTTCGATTGCGTAGGTGAAGATACCGCCGAGGAGGCCCATGGTGCGGATGGCCGTGCCACGTCCGCCGCGCACGATCGCTTTGCCACGAAGCTTCTCCGTCTTCATCACGACGCGCGTCTTTCCGGCGATGATGTCCTTCATCAAATTGTTCATGTCCGGTTTGGTGATGTCCTTGATCCTCCGCGTGCCGAGCAAGGGGATGATGTGACGGCGGATGCGACCGACATCGGTCGCGACGGTGGTCGCCTTCTTTGGGCGGCCTCCTTTTCCGAGAACCAAGCCTGCCTCCATATCGGCGATGTACTGCTCGCAGAGCTCCCGAACGGTCACTGCGCGGCGCTCCTCCTCACGCTCGGCAGCGGGGTCTTCTCCCTGAGCGATCTGGCCAAGCAGTGCCTTCGCTTCCCGACGCGCAGTGTCCGGTGTCCAGACGCCATGGATGCCGATCGTGTAGCGCCGCGAGCGACCTTTCGCTCTATACTGGATGAGGTAGCTACGCTTCCCTGAGGGATAGACACGAAGACCGAAACCCGGCAGCTCGTCGTCCCAGACAACGTGGCCTTTGCTCTGCGGCTCGACTGCCTCTACAAACCGTTTGGTCAGTTTGGTCATGCTCCCGTCCTTCGGAAGCCCCGATTTCGAGTAAGCACCACGTAAGCACGCGGAAGGAAATCAAGGCGTATTCTCGGATAGAGACTTCGGAGCTTCGTTTCTGAAAAGCAATATATTCCAGGATGTTAGCGTGCTCTGGCGTACCCTATCGTGCAATTCGGATGGGTCCTTAAACCAGCTCCGAAGGCAGAGGCCAGAGGTTCGAATCCTCTCGGGTGCGCCATCAGGCCTTCTGTTTTCGAAGGATCGTTGGTGTCTTGGCCCTGCTCTGGGACGCGCCAAGCTGTTCTGCCGCCGGCAGGGCTTGGTGATCCGAGCGGACTCCGTAGCGGAAAGGCAGGCCGGGGACGGTGGCCGGGCCAAGATCCTCGACGCTTCTGAGGAAGCCACGGGCGTTCAGGTGGGGATCGGCCAGCGCCTCTGGCAAGGTTCGGATCCGGGCAGCTGGGACGTCGTTGGCCAGCAGCAGCTCCTCCCAGTCTCCGGCGCTGCGCGTGCTGAGTGCTTCGGTCAGCGCTTCCGACAGGTCTTGGCCGTGAGACACGCGGCTTTGTGGGTCTGCGAAGCGCGGATCGGTGAGCCAACCCGCGCGGTCGAGCACATGGGCGAGGGCGCGGAACTGGTGGTCTTCGTTGACACCGAGGACGATCTGACCGTCCTTGCAGGGAAAGGTTCCCGCAGACGGGCTGCGGCTGTTGGCGGCGTTGCCGCGGGGTCGGGGTTCGTGGCCGGTGAGACGGTAGTCGGTGATGTTCGAGCTCATAAGGAGCAGGGCCGTGTCGAGCATCGAGACGTCGATGAATTGGCCTTTGCCGGTCCTCTCGCGCTCGTAGAGCGCAGTGGAGATTGCGAAGGCGGCGGCGAGGGCCACGGAATAGTCGATGATCGGCGCGCCGGTGCGCATCGGGCCGGTCTCGGCTGTACCGGTGAGCGTCATGAGGCCGCTCGCGGCCTGGATATTCACATCATAGGCGGGCGCATCCTCGCGCGGGCCGCCGCGGCCGTAGCCCGTCATGGCGCAGTGGATCAGGCGCGGGTTCTGAGCGTGCAGAAAGTCCCATGTCAGGCCGAGGCGCTTGAGCGTGCTGGGACGGTGGTTTTCGACGAGGATATCGGCTGTTGCCAGCAGGTCGTCGAAAGCCTGCCGGTCGTCCTTGTCGTCGAGGTCGAGCGCGACCGAGTGTTTGCCAGCTGCTTGCGTCAGATAGGCGGTGCTCATACCTGCCGCCGCGCGATCGGGATCGGTGCCGCCCCTGTGGCGCATCGCATCGCCCCGTCCGGGGGATTCGACCTTGATGACCTCGGCCCCGAGGAGGCCTAGATAGAAGGCGCAGGCCGGACCGGCGAGGACATGGGTGAAGTCGATGACGCGTAATCCGTGGAAGGGTCGGGTCATGCATCCTCCAATGCGGCGTTGCGGGCTGCCCGGTTGAGGCTGCGGACCCGAAAGGCGAGGGCGGCGAGGCCCAGGCCGATGAAGAGAAGGGCTGCGGGCCGTTCGAGGTAGATCATAATGCCGCCATCGGAGAGGCGGAGCGATTGGCGGAACGCCTCTTCGGCGCCGCCGGCGAGAACGAAGGCGATCACGAAGGCGGCCGGGTTGAAGTTGTACTTGCGCATAGCCCAGCCGAGGACGCCGGCGGCGAGCATCACATAGACATCGAAGAGATTTCCGCGCGCAGTGAAGGCGGCGAGAAACGAGATCATGAAGATGACCGGGTAGAGGACCTGCGCCGGGATGCGGATGATGTACCGCCCGATCGTCGCTGCGCCGAAATAGCCGATCAGGCCGTAGAGCGCGATGCCTATCAGGCCGCAGGCGAAGAGCGAATAGATGAGATCGCGCGAAGTCAGAAACAGCGTCGGGCCGATCTGGATGCCATGGATCAGGAAGACGCCCATAAGGATGGCACCGATGGTGGAGCCCGGGATGCCGAGGGTCAGCAGCGGCGCCATGGACGGCCCGCTGACCGCGTTGTTTGCCGCTTCTGGTGCGGCGATGCCTTCGAGGGCGCCTTTGCCCCATTCCTCGGGATTGCGGGCGCGGCGTTTGCCTTCGCCATAGGCGACAAAGGCCGCGATGGCCGATCCGAGGCCGGGCAGCATGCCGATGAAGGCACCGATCACGGAGGATCGGGCCACATGGGGCAGGCAATGGCGGTAGTCCTGCCAGGTCAGGCGGTTCTTGGCCTTGTCGTCGGGCGGATGTCCGGAGGGGCGGGCGCTTTGCAGGCCTTGGTCAAGCTGGGCAAAGACCTCTCCCATCACGAAGATGCCGATCATCAGGGGGACGAGGTGCAGGCCATTGGTCAGATCGAACGATCCATAGGTAAACCGCTCGAGCCCCGTGATCGGGTCGAAGCCGACCATGCTGACCAACATTCCGAGGGCGGCGGAGGCAAGGCCGCGCGAGACCGACTTGCCGATCACCGATCCGATCACGATAAAGGCGGCGAAGTAGATCCCGAACAGCTCTGGCGGGCCGAGCCTTAGGGCGAGCATCGCAATCCAGCCGACGCCGAGGATCAGCATGATATCGCCGGTGAAATCCCCGATAACCGAAGAGATCGTCGCGGTCTTCATCGCCTTCCCGGCCAACCCCTTGCGGGCGAGGGGGTAGCCGTCGAGCTGGGTCGCGGCGCTGGCGGCGGTGCCCGGCGTGTTGAAGAGGATCGCCGCGATGGAGCCGCCGTAGCGGCCGGATTTGCCGATCACGTAGAGAAAGGCGAGGGCGGCGAGCGGGTCCATGTAATAGGTCAGTGGCAGCAGCATCGCGATCGCGGCCGAGGCCGTGAGCCCCGGGATCGCGCCCGCGACCATGCCGGTTACGGCTGCCAGCAGCACCCAACCGAGGAGCGATGGGGTCGTCACGACCGTCAGAAGCCCGGCGAAGATATCCATCAGAGAAACGTCAGGTGGTCGAGTATATCGAACCGGTCGCCGAGTGGCGGGAAGGCACCCAACAGACGGAAGAAGAAGAGATGGAGCGCCAGCGGGACGATGATGGCGGCCACGATTAGCGTCGTCCGCTTTCGGACGCCAAAGAGATAGAGGGTGGCGGCGATTACTGGCGGGCTGGCCAAGAGATAGCCGACCTGGAAGATGAGCCAGATATACAGAACACCGAGCGCGGCGAGCGTGATGACCTTTCGGCTGTCCCCGCCTTCTGATGGCATTCCGCGTTGGTCAGAGCGAAACTCGCTGAGTCCGGCAAGTATCAAGGCCGCCGCAGCGAGTAAGGGAAACAAACGCGCGCCCCAGTCCCCGTCCGGACCGAGAGGAATGGCCAAAGCTGACAGGGCGGCGGCAAGGCCGAGGGAGAGAACGACCGCGCCGACGCCCCAGACCGGGGCACGCATTCCGCCTAACCCTCCGCGCGGAGGGCAGCGATGACGTCTGTCGTGTCGTCGCGCAGGCGTTCCAGGCGCGCTCGCGCCTCATCTCCGGGGAGGAATTCAGGGATATTGCCACGTTCGCGCATCGTGTCGCGGAAGGCGTCGGACCCGGCGACGTTGCGGAAGAGGTCTTGCATATTGGCAACGATCTCGGGGTCGGTTCCAAGTGGTGCGAAGGCGATGATGGGAGAGCTGACCTCGACATAATCGAAGCCCTGCTCGACTGCCGTCGGGACGTCGCTGGCGATGCCGTCCCGTTCGGGCGCGAGCAGCGCCAGCACCCGCAGCTCATTCTCGAAACCGGCCGCCTGCTGGATGCCGACGGTGGCAAAATCGACCTGTGCGCCGATCACCGCAGCCCGCGTAGGTCCGCCGCCTTTAAAGGGCACATCCGTTGCCTCGATCCCGTTTGCGTTGAGAAAGCTCTGCCCCGCTACATGGTGGGCGCCGCCCCGGCCATTATGCGCCCAGCGCAACTGCCCCGGATTGGCCCGGGCGAAGTCGACAAGATCGGCCAGCGTCTGGAACGGGCTGCTGGCAGGGACGAGGATTGCCGGGTCGAGGTCGCCGATCTGGGCGATGATTTCGAAGTCGTCCAACGGGGTAACCTCTGTCTCGCGCAGCATCGACGTCAGAAGGAAGGATCCGGCCGACGTGATCATGATCGTGCTGCCATCGGGTCGTGAGCGCGACGCTTCGATTGCGCCGGTGATGCCGCCTGCGCCGGAGACGTTGTTCACCACCATCGGAACCGGCAGCATCCCGTCAGCCGCCGCCGCGACAGCGCGTGCGAAAGCGTCGGTGCCGCCACCCGCGGAGTAGGGCAGAATGACATTGACCGGGCGCCGTGGCGACCAGTCTGCCCGCAAGGCCGTTCCGGCCACCAAAAGCCCCGCCGAAGCAGAGAGAAAAGCTCTACGATCCATGTGACCTCCCGTGATGCACGCCGAGGTTGCTTGCGTGCGTTATTGTTCGCGAACCTTAGCGCCTTGCATCAATGCGAAAAAATAGAATTATTGGCATATCACTTTCAGAAAGTCGAAGATATGAACCTTCGGTCTCTTCGGATATTCGTCTCGGTCATGGAGTTGGGCACGCTGGCGCGGGCGGCGGAAGCGTTGAATACCAGTCAGTCTGCCGCAAGCCGAATGCTGCATTTGCTGGAGGAGGAGTTCGGCGTTGCGCTGTTCTTGCGCAGCCGCCGGACGTTAACGCCTACTGTCGAGGCCGAAGCGTTCCTGCCCGAGGCGATCCGGCTGCTGTCGCAGGTCGATTCCCTGCCGGATTTTTTCGAGCAGCTTCGCGAGGACGCGCCGCCAGCTTTGCGGATCATCTGCCACCAGAGGCTCGTCAACGGGCTGGTCTTGGCCGCCATTGCCGCCTTTTCGCGGGATCATCCGGCGGTTCCCGTCAAGCTGGAGGTGCAGCCACGTCGGGATCTGGGGCGCAGGGTGCTGCAGGACCACTTTGATATCTGTGTCTCGGCGCTTCCGGCGCCATCGCCTGATGTCGATGTGCGCAAAATCGCGTCTGTGCGGCTGGGGGTCCTGTTGCCAGCCGATGATCCGCTCGCGGCGCAGGCCCGGATAGACACGCGTGATCTGGAGACGCGGGACTATATCGCCCTTGACCGGTCGACCGTGGTGCGCCGCCGGGTGGAGGCGACCTTGCACCAGCAAGGCATAACTCTGCGCCAGCGCCATGAAGTGTCGACCGGTGCGTCGGCGTACCGGCTGGTCGCCGAAGGGCTTGGGTTTACCTTTGCTGACGCGATGGCGCTGGACCCGGAATTGGGCGGCCGCGTGTGCCTGCTGTCCTGGGGCGACGGGCCCGAGATTTCTTATGGCATCTTCCGCTCGCCCAGCGGCGTTCCGCACCCGATGTCCGAAGCGTTCGAGGACATTCTGGTCGGAATTGCAGGCAGGCTGGTTGGAACGAGGCCTTAGTGGATATCCACGGTCGCCCCGATCGTGCCGATCAGAAGGACGTCGAAATCGACCCCCGGGGCGTGTTGCCGGACCTCCGCCACCACGACGCCGGGGGAGGGGATGTCGTCGCTGATCGCCCGGTAGCGTCCGGTGAAATCAAGTTCGTCCAACCGCAACGCCAGGTCGATCACGTCGAAATCCGGCGCGAGGAGGGCGGAAAGAACAATGTCCGGCGCAACTTCGGCAAGACGGCGGGCATCAAGGTCGTCAAATCCCACGAAATGGAGACCGGGTCCGGCCGGGAGCGAACGGCCGGCCTTGAGCCAGCCCTTAAGGTCGCCAACGACAAGCATGACTGGCTCGTCCACTCCTTCCGGCCTGTCAGACACGTCTCTTGCTTTCGTAGCTCATTCAATTATCCCGCTTGCGGCGCGCTGCCGAGCTATGGCGTAAGACTAGCCGAAGCCATGCGTTAACGATCGCGATAGCTGACGTCTCATAGACTTACAATGTGTCACAATTGCAGGGCAAACAACGATTTTGAACCGTAACTCAACGCCTGATTGGCAGAATGCGTGTGATGCAATTCCACTCCCGATTGTGGTGATCGGCGCGTCGGAGAGCATCGTCACGCTGAACGGCCCCGCACGCACCTTGCTGGGATCGGCCGAGATCGGGCGGCATTATATCACCGCCCTGCGCCAGCCTGGCCTGCTGGACGCGATCGAGCAGTCCATTACAACTCGATCAAAACGCACCGCCCGCTACCTGTCGAGTGAGGCAGGACGGGAAACGACGTGGTCCGTCGCCGTTGCGCCTGTAGACCTGGAGGAGGGAACGGTTACGTTTCTGACCTTCGAGGATATCTCGGCCAAGGAAGAGGCCGGGCAGATGCGTCGGGACTTCGTAGCGAATGTAAGCCATGAGTTGAGAACGCCGCTGACAGCGCTGCTCGGTTTCATAGAAACGCTGGCCGGCGCGGCCCGCAACGATCCGGAGGCGCAGGCGCGGTTCCTTGGCATCATGCGACGTGAGGCGGAGAGGATGTCGCGGCTTGTTCAGGATCTTCTTTCGCTCTCACGGGTCGAGCAGGACGAACGGGTGCGCCCGACCGAACGGGTGGATCTGCGGGCGATCATCGAGGGGTCCGCCAGCGCGTTGGAGCCGTTCAGCGAGGAGGTCGGCAGCACGATTGACCTTCAATTGCCTGAGGATCCGGTGCTTTTACCAGGTGATGCGGACCAATTGCGGCAGGTCTTTGTGAATCTGATCGAGAACGGCCTCAAATACGGCAAAGACGGCGGTTGCGTCACGGTCCGGCTGACGACTTCGGACCGCGATCCTTCGTTGCGGGGTCCGGGCGCGCGCGTCGATGTCATTGATGATGGCGAGGGGATCGACCATTTCCACATCGCCCGCCTGACCGAGCGCTTCTATCGTGTCGACAGCCACCGGTCGCGCGAGATGGGCGGGACCGGGCTGGGCCTCGCGATCGTCAAGCACATCGTCAATCGCCATCGTGGGCGCCTGCGCATCTCGAGCGAAAAGGGCGAGGGCAGCCGCTTTTCCGTCATCCTGCCGCTGACCTTCTGACGGTACGTCATCGCTGGCTGTCATAAAAGGTTTACATAAGTGTCACAAAAGCGCAGCCGAGCGCCCCTATTCGGACGCCAGACGGTTGCCTGCTCGCGGCCGTGTTCTGACAGACAGGAGTGATACATGTCCTTCACGAAACTGACCGTTTCGTCCCTGGCCATCGCAGCATGTGCAACGACGGCTTTCGCCCAATCGCGCGAGAATGTTCAGGTCGCCGGGTCCTCGACGGTTCTGCCCTATGCCTCGATCGTCGCCGAAGCCTTCGGCGAGAACTTCGACTTCCCGACGCCGGTCGTCGAATCGGGCGGCTCCTCGGCTGGCCTCAAGCGCTTCTGCGAGGGTGTCGGCGAGAACACGATCGACATCGCGAACGCCTCCCGCGCGATCCGCGAGAGCGAGATCCAGGCCTGCGCCGAAGCCGGCGTGACCGATATCATCGAAGTGCGCATCGGCTATGACGGCATCGTCTTCGCCAGCCAGATCGACGGCCCTGAATTCACCGAGTTCGAGCCGGCCCAGTGGTATCAGGCCATGGCGGCCCAAATCCCGGTCGATGGCGAGATGGTCGACAACCCGAACAGCGCCTGGTCAGACGTCGACAGCTCCCTGCCGGATGTTGAAATCCTGGCTTTTATTCCGGGCACCAAGCACGGCACCCGCGAAGTCTTTGAAGAGAAAGTCGTTCTTCAGGGCTGTGAAGACACCGGCGCCATGCAGGCCATGATGGATATGGGCATGGACGAAGATGCCGCCGAGGATGCCTGCATGGCGATCCGCACCGACGGCTCTTCGATCGATATCGACGGTGACTACACCGAAACGCTTGCCCGGATCGACAGCAACCCGAACGGTGTCGGCGTGTTCGGCCTCGCATTCTACGAGAACAACACCGACACCCTGAAAGTCGCCACCATGGGCGGCGTGTCGCCCTCGACCGAGACGATCGCGTCTGGCGAATACCCGGTCTCCCGCCCGCTCTACTTCTACATCAAGAAGGCGCATATCGGCGTGATCCCGGGCCTGAAGGACTTCGCATCCTTCTTCGTCTCCAATGAGATCGCCGGCCCGAACGGTCCGCTGGCCCAGTACGGCCTCGTCTCCGATCCCGAACTTGCTGAGACGCAGGACCGGGTCGAGAACGAAGTGACCATGTCCGAAGCGATGTAATCGCTTCCGGTCCGGCGCGGCAGAGGCGCGCGCCGGACCGTCCCTCCCTGACGTCCTTCCGATCCGCGAGGCGCCTGAATGCCTGTGCTCTATCTCGTTCTGATCGTCCTTGCCTTGGGCGTCGTCGGGTTCTTCCTTGCGCGCGGACGCTCCCTGGCCTCGGCCGGGGGAGATGCGCGCAACCTGCATTCCCTTCCGTTCTATTACGGCTCGAACGCCTTCATCCTGGCGACCGTCCCGGCGCTTCTTCTGATGATCCTCTGGCTGATCCTTCAGCCGATCCTGATCAACGGCGCGGTTTCAAACACGCTGCCTGACGACGCGATCCGCGACGGGTCGACCCGCAGTCTGGTGATGAGCGATGTCCGCCGCGTGGCCGACGGTCTGGACGTCGCGGTCGAACGGGGCGCGATGACCGAGGCGGAGGCGCGGGACATCCGCAGCGAGTTCACCAATGTCCGCGACAGGTTGGCAGAGGTGGGCGTGGCGCTCGGCTCGAACGTCGATCGTCCGACCCTGAACGCCGCCCAACGGTATCGCGCGCTGAGCAGTCGCTACGACACCGTCATGACGGTGCTGGTTCTCGCGCTGGCTCTTGGTGGGGCGGCGCTGTCTTATGCCCAGTCTCAGAAGGATTTCCGGGCACGAAATACGGTGGAGGCGACCGTTCGCATCCTTCTGATCCTTGCCTCAACGATCGCGATTTTAACCACGATCGGGATCGTTCTGTCGCTTCTCTTCGAGACGATGAATTTCTTCCGGGATTATCCGTGGCAGGATTTCTTCCTCTCGGGCAGTTGGGCACCCAATTTCCGAGGTAATTCAGACCTTGGGGTCCTGCCGCTCCTTTGGGGGACGCTCTACATCTCGCTGATCGCGCTTCTGGTTGCCGTGCCCGTGGGGCTTTTCGCGGCGGTCTATCTTTCGGAATATGCCGGCCCGCGACTGCGGTCGGTGGCCAAGCCTGCGATCGAGATCCTCGCGGGGATTCCGACCATCGTCTACGGGCTCTTCGCGCTCGTCACGGTCGGGCCTTTGATCCGGGATGCAATTCTGACAGTTCAGGATGCTACGGGCTGGTGGCCCAATTTCGGACCTTCCTCCTCCTCTGTCATGACGGCAGGGCTGGTGATGGGGATCATGCTGATCCCGTTCGTCTCGTCGCTCTCTGATGACATCATCAACGCCGTGCCGCAGGCCATGCGGGATGGCTCGCTGGGTCTCGGCGCGACCCATTCCGAGACCATCCGCCAGGTCATCATCCCGGCGGCCCTTCCGGGCATCGTCGGCGCGGTCCTGCTGGCGGCCTCGCGGGCCATCGGCGAGACGATGATCGTGGTCCTCGGCGCAGGGGCTGCCGCGGCGCAGTTCGGCGCCGAGCCGGGGGAATTCCTAAACCCCTTCGAGGCGATGACAACCGTCACGGTCAAGATCGTTAGTCAGCTCACTGGCGACACCGATTTCAACTCGCCTGAGACGCTTGTGGCGTTCGCGCTTGGCCTGACGCTCTTCGTCATGACGCTGGGGCTGAACGTCTTCGCGCTCTACATTGTGCGCAGATACCGGGAGCAGTACGAATGACCGATGCGACCGCGACACCGGCGTCGTCCGACGTTTCCGGATCCCTCCTTAGTGAGGATCAGCGCACCCGCCGCCGTAACCGGGCTGAGCGACGGTTCCAGATCTACGGCCTGACGGCCATCGGAATTGCCGTTGCTGCACTGCTGGCGCTCGTTGCGTCGATCCTGATCAACGGCCTATCGTCCTTCCAGCAGACCTTCATCACCATCGACGTGCCGTTGCCGGTCGAAACGCTGGACAGCGATGGAGACGGGCAGCTTGACCGTGTGACGACCTTCACGATCAAACCGCTGCTCGAACAGGCGTTCATTGCGCGGGTCGATGAGCTTGGCGTCCGTCCGGAGGGCATGTCGGATGGCGATATCGGCGCGATGATCTCGGGCGAGGCGCCAGCGACGTTCCTCGACTTCGTGCGAAACAACCCGGACCGGATTGGCGACAGCGCAGAGTTCCGCATCCTCGCGAACGGCCGGATCGACGGGTATCTCAAGGGCGGTTTCCTGAAGCCTCAGCGGGTCACCATGGAAAGCGCAGAGCGTGATGCGAATGTGACGCCTGATCAACTGCGCCTCACTGACGCGCTGGTCGAACAGGGGGTCGTCGCCAAGCAGTTCAACTGGGGCTTTATCACGGCCCCGGACGCGTCCGAGAACCGGCCGGAGGCCGCGGGCCTTGGCGTGGCTATCATCGGCTCGCTCTATATGATGATCGTGGTGCTGGTCCTCGCCCTTCCGATTGGCGTCGCGGCGTCGATCTATCTTGAAGAGTTTGCACCGAAGAACTGGTTCACCGATCTGATCGAGGTTAATATCTCGAACCTCGCGGCCGTCCCTTCCATCGTCTACGGGATCCTCGGCCTCGCGATCTTCATCAACTTCGCGGGCCTGCCGCAATCCTCGCCGCTGGTCGGCGGGCTGGTCCTGACGCTGATGACGTTGCCGACGATCATCATCGCGACGCGGGCGTCTCTGAAATCGGTCCCACCCTCGATCCGCGATGCGGCGCTTGGCGTGGGCGCATCGAAGATGCAGACGGTCTTTCACCATGTTCTTCCGCTGGCAGCGCCGGGCATCCTGACAGGCACGATCATCGGCCTCGCCCAGGCTTTGGGCGAAACTGCGCCGCTTCTGCTGATCGGGATGGTTGCGTTTGTGCGGGATTATCCGGATCTCGGTCTCGATGGCTTCACGGACCCGGCAACCGCGCTTCCCGTCCAGGTCTATAACTTTACCCAGCGCGCCGATCCGGCCTTTGTGGAACGGGCCTCGGGCGCTATCATCACCCTTCTTGTTTTCCTTCTTCTGATGAATGCGCTGGCGATCTTCCTCCGCCGCCGCTTCGAACGCCGCTGGTAGGAGGTCAGACCAATGGAAGACATGCACGTGACTGCGCAGGCGACCGACACCATGCACGACATCAAGATCAAGGCCAAAGACGTTCAGGTCTATTACGGCAACAACCACGCGATCAAAGATGTGAGCGTCGACATTCTCGATCGGACGGTCACTGCCTTCATCGGTCCGTCCGGCTGTGGGAAGTCCACATTCCTGCGCTGCTTCAACCGCATGAACGACACGATCAGCATTGCTCGGGTCGAGGGCAACATCCTGATCGATGACGAGGATATCTACGACCGGCGCGTCGACCCCGTGCAGCTTCGCGCCAAGGTGGGGATGGTATTCCAGAAACCGAACCCGTTCCCCAAATCGATCTACGACAATGTCGCCTACGGGCCGAAGATCCACGGGCTTGCCAAGAACAAGTCCGATCTGGACGACATCGTGGAACGGGCCCTGCGCCGCAGCGCCCTTTGGGACGAGGCAAAGGATCGCCTGCACGAGCCGGGTACCGGCCTTTCTGGCGGTCAGCAGCAGCGCCTCTGCATTGCCCGCGCCGTCGCCACGGAGCCGGAGGTGCTTCTGATGGACGAGCCGTGTTCGGCGCTCGACCCGATCGCGACGGCACAAGTCGAGGAGCTGATCGATGATCTGCGCCAGAACTACTCTGTCGTGATCGTCACCCACTCCATGCAGCAGGCGGCCCGGGTCAGCCAGAAGACGGCCTTCTTCCACCTCGGCAATCTCGTGGAATACGACGACACCGACGTTATCTTCAGCAATCCCAAGGACAGCCGCACCGAGAGCTACATCTCCGGTAAGATCGGCTGAGCGTTTAGCCATGACAAACACCACAGAAGGGCAGCACATTGCCTCGGCCTTCGACCGCGACCTCGAACAGGTCACGGCGCTGATCGTGAAAATGGGCGGGCTGGTCGAGGTGGCGATCCTCGACGGAGCCAAATCGCTTGAAACCCGCGATCTGGAATTGGCGGAACAGGTGCGCGAGGCCGACAAGCGAATCGACACGCTGGAAGAGCAGATCAACGATGTGGCCACGACAATCATCGCGCGCCGCGCGCCGGTGGCCACCGATCTGCGCATCATCCTGTCGGTGCTGCGCATCAGCTCCAACCTCGAGCGGGTCGGCGACTACGCCAAGAACATGGCCAAGCGGACGTCTGTCCTGGCCGAGATGCCGCGCATGAACGGGTCGGAGGCCGGCCTGCGCCGCATGGCCAAGGAAGTGCAGGAGATGCTGAAGGACGTCCTCGACGCCTTCATCCGGCGCGACGTGCAATTGGCCGAGGATGTGCGCAGCCGCGATCTTGATGTCGACCAGATGTATAACGCTCTGTTCCGGGAGTTCCTGACCTTCATGATGGAGGATCCGCGCAACATCACCGCCTGCATGCACCTTCATTTCATCGCCAAGAACGTGGAGCGGATGGGCGACCACGTCACCAATATTGCCGAACAGGTGATCTATCTGGTCACGGGTGAGCATCCCGAGGAAGGCCGTCCCAAGGGCGATCGCACGCCCTTCGTGACGGAAGAAGGGGTCTGATGACCGGCCCCCAGCCCCAGGTTCTTGTCGTCGAGGATGAGCCGGCACAGCGGGAGGTGCTGGCCTACAACCTCGAAGCCGAGGGCTTTGCCGTCCGCAAGGCGGAGGACGGCGAGGAGGCTTTGCTTCTGATCGAGGAAGAGCATCCTGACGTCATCGTCCTGGACTGGATGCTGCCGCACCTGTCGGGGATCGAGGTTTGCCGCCGGATGAAGCAGAAGCCCGAGACACGGTCGATCCCGATCATCATGCTGTCGGCCCGGTCGGAAGAGATTGACAAGGTGCGGGGGCTGGAAACCGGCGCGGATGATTACGTCGTGAAGCCCTATTCGGTCGTCGAACTGATGGCGCGCGTCCGGACACAGCTTCGCCGCGTCCGCCCGGCAACCGTTGGCCAAGTGCTGAGTTTCGAGGACATCCTGCTGGATTCCGAGACCCACCGCGTCAGTCGTAACGGGTCTGAGATCAAGCTGGGGCCCACCGAGTTTCGCCTTCTGGCGACGCTGATGGAAAAGCCCGGTCGTGTCTGGTCGCGGGATCTGCTGCTTGACCGGGTCTGGGGACGTGACATCTATGTCGATACCCGGACGGTTGACGTCCATGTGGGGCGTTTGCGGAAAGCGCTGATGCAGCATGGCGGATCTGACCCGCTGCGGACGGTGCGCGGGGCGGGTTACGCGCTCGGCTGATCGGGTGCGACCTTCCGAACCTCGTCAAGGACAAAGACCCGCAGCGCAGAGGCAAGGCCGACATCGCCGCGGGTCGCATCAATATCGGCAGCTAAGCCATTGATTGTCTTTCCTTGACGCTCCGCGATCTCTTTGAAAGCAGTCCAGAACGCATCTTCCAACGACACGCTTGTCCGATGCCCCCGTAAGGTGAGAGAGCGCTTGACCGGCCGCCCACTCATTCCAGGTCGCGGCGGTGACCGTCGAGATGGGCGTCCGATTTTTCCCGCTCGGCCCGCGTCAGGTCCCGCTCGGCTTTCGCCCGGCCGTGAAGGGCTGCGGACTGATCCCCTTTCGCCTTCTTATCGGCGCGGGCGCGATCCTTGCGCGCCCGGCGCAGGTTGATGACCTTGCCGGTCACTTCGGTCCGATCATCTCTTCGGGGCGGACGACCCGATCGAAGGTCTCCTCATCGACGAAGCCCAGAGCGATCGCCTCTTCCCGCAGTGTCGTGCCGTTCTTGTGCGCCGTCTTTGCGACCGTCGTCGCGTTATCGTAGCCGATCTCTGGCGCCAGGGCGGTGACGAGCATCAGGCTTTCGCGCATCAGCTTGTCGATCCGTTCTTCATTCGCCTTGATGCCAGAGACGCAATTATCGGTGAACGCAACCGCCGCGTCGCCCAAAAGCTGCACGGATTGCAACACGTTATAGGCCATCATTGGCTTGTAAACGTTCAGTTCGAAGTGCCCTTGAGAGCCTGCAAACCCCACCGCGGCGTCATTGCCGAAGACATGGGCACAGACCTGCGTCAGCGCCTCGCATTGGGTCGGGTTCACCTTGCCGGGCATGATCGAAGAGCCGGGCTCGTTCTCGGGCAGCATCAGTTCCCCAAGCCCGCAACGCGGGCCAGAACCCAGAAGGCGGATGTCGTTGGCGATCTTGAACAGGCTTGCGGCGACGGTTTTCAAGGCGCCGGACATCTCGACCATGGCGTCATGGGCGGCGAGCGCCTCGAACTTGTTCGGCGCCGTGACGAAGGGCAGACCTGCGATTTCAGCCATGTTGGCAGCGACCTCCTCTCCCCAGCCTTGGGGAGAATTCAGGCCGGTGCCAACTGCCGTGCCGCCCTGCGCTAGCTCGTAGATGCGGGGCAGGGCGGCTTCGATCCGCTTGATGCCCATTGCGACCTGATGTGCGTAACCTGAGAACTCCTGCGCCAGCGTAAGGGGGGTCGCGTCCATCGTGTGCGTCCGGCCTATCTTGATGATGCCGTCAAACTCTTTGACTTTGGTTTCAAGGGCTTCGTGGAGTGTCTTGAGGCCGGGGAGAAGGACATCACGGGCTGTCATGGCCGTTGCGATATGCATCGCGGTGGGGAAGGTGTCGTTCGACGACTGGCTCATGTTGCAATGGTCGTTGGGATGCACCGGATCCTTCGACCCGATCTCTCCGCCGAGGATCTCAATCGCGCGGTTCGCGATGACCTCGTTGGCGTTCATGTTCGATTGCGTCCCGGATCCCGTCTGCCACACAACGAGCGGGAAGTGATCGTCGAGCTTGCCGTCCACGACTTCCCCCGCCGCCTCGATAATCGCGTCGGCCAGCCGCGCGTCCAGCTTGCCGCGCGCCTTGTTCGCCTGGGCACAGGCCTTTTTGATGACGCCAAGGGCACGCACGATCGCGACGGGCTGCTTCTCCCAGCCGATGGGAAAGTTCATCAGCGACCGCTGGGTCTGGGCGCCCCAGTAGCGGTCGACTGGTACCTCGAGCGGGCCGAAGCTGTCGGTCTCGGTGCGGGTTTCCGTCATCTGGTCTGTCTCCCCTCGCTGTTGCCTGCAGCTATAGGGAGGGGAGATTGAGGGCGCAACTCGCCGGTGTCAGGCGATCTGCTCGATCTTCGCGCCCTGGCCGATCGGCTTTTCGGCGGCGATCTTGCCTAGGCCCTCTTTTATGCGTTCGGCATCTGCACCGTGATAATAGAAGAACGTGTATCGCGCCCCGGCATGGCTCCCGCCATAACTGTATCCCTCGCCAAGCTGGGCCACGATCTCGTCACTGAACGCGTCCGCGTCGAAACCTTCATAGGCGCTGTCGGGCAGCCCCGTGCCGTCGAGACCGATCCCGACCACAGAGATGGAACCAAGGGTACGAAGCGTCTCACCGTCATCATTGACGATCTTTGTGCCTTTCGGCGCCCCGATCGCCACCATCGCGGCGACAAGCGCGTCGAGCTTCCCGTCGTCGATCGCCTCGAGCTCGACCTCGAGATCCACGAACTCGATCCCGCCGTCCTGAGACATCATGGTGCCGCCACCGGTCACGGCACCGATTCCCTGCTCTTCCAGCTTTTCCGACAGAGGGTCTTCCCAGAAATCACCGCGTTCGATCGGCCCGATCTTGAGCGGTAGTGTCAAGGTCACATAAGCGGGTTCGGCCATCGCATACTCCTTTACGCACTATTGCGCGGAGCCTAGGGGCCGATTGTGACGAAAACGGGGAGGCTACTTCCGGAAGCTGTCGAGGCTCACAATCTCGGCGTCGTGAGGCTCTTCCTCCTCGGCGGCCTCATCCTCAGGTGTATCCTCGACGATCTCGGGTACGTCGTCTTCCTGGGTTTCGAACCGCAGGCCAAACTCGACGGACGGGTCCACAAAGGTCTTGATCGCGTCGTAGGGAATGTAAAGCGGCTCGGGCTGGTCGCCGAAATTGAGCGTCACGGCGAAGCCTTCATCGGTGACATCGAGATTCTCGAACCAATGCTGCATCACCACCGTCATCTCGCCCGGATAGCGGTCGGACAGCCAGTCGGCGATTTCCACGTCCGGGTGCATCGTGTCGAAGGTGATGAAAAAGTGATGGTTTCCAGGCAGGCCGTTTTCCTGCACGTCCTCAAGGACTTGCTGGATCAATCCGCGCATCGCGCGGTGCATGAGATTGCCGTAGTCGATCCTGCGTGACATTCGATGTCGGCTCCCCAGCTGGTTGTCTCAGCATAGGGGATTCGAATTGGGATGGAAGAGGGCGGTCAGAGAGCGCCCGCAACCCCGCCTGCCGCCGCCAGAACGGCGAGCGCCAGCGGGATCGACCAGCCGAACCGCATCAGCAGAAGGGCGGCCAGCGCGGTGAGCGCGAGCGCCGTGGGGCTGAAGCTGGAGAGGTCGGGGACAAGGACCCTCAGCGGTCCGGCCTCTTCCACCGCGTTCGATGCGAAGAGGACGTGGAGCGCGAACCAGAGCGACAGGTTCGCGATCACCCCGACAACGGCCGCGGTGATCATGGTGAGCGCGCCTGTCAGCTTTGGCCGCCCGGCGAGCCAGTCGATGTAGGGTGCGCCTGCGAAGATCCAGATGAAGCAGGGCACGAAGGTCGCCCAGAGCGTGATGCCTGCCATCGCGAAGGCCAGCCCGGTCCCGCCCTGCGATACGCCCGTCAGCGCCGCGACGAATTGGGTCACGAGGATCAGGGGGCCAGGCGTGGTCTCCGCCAGGCCAAGGGCCGCGATCATCTGTTCCGTTGTGAGCCAGCCGAGGTCCTGCACCACCTCCTGCGTCATGTAGGCGAGGACAGCATAGGCTCCCCCGAACGTGACGACAGCGAGTTTGGAGAAGAATGTCCAGGCCGCCACAAGCAGGTCGGCGTTCAGCGAAAGGGCAAGCACCAGCGGTAAGGCCCAGATCACGCCGCCCACCAGAAAGACGCGGAGCGTGCGCGCCGGCGACACACCCGCACCGGTTGGCTCATGCGTCTGGCCGCGGGCGAGGAATGCTCCGACGATCCCGGCGATCAGGATCACGGCGGGAAACGGCACGTCAAAGAAGAAAAGCGCGATGAAGCCGAGCACGGCCATCAGCCGTTGCGCCGTCCCCGTCAGCGCCCGCCTGGCGATCTTGACGAGTGCCTGCGCGACGATCACCACGACCGCCGCCTTGATCCCAAGGAACATCGCCTCGATCAGCGGCACCTCGCCAAAGCGGGCATAGAGCAGCGCAAGCGCCATGATGACGACAGCCCCCGGAATGACGAAGAGGCTCCCCGCGATCAGCCCACCCGGAATGCCCCTGAGCCGCCACCCCGCATAGGTCGCGAGCTGCATTGCCTCGGGTCCCGGCAGGAGCATGCAGAAGGAGAGGGCGCGCAGATATTGCTCCTCCGTCAGCCAGGGCCGGTCTTCGACCAGTTCCTTGTGCATCAGCGCGATCTGCGCCGTTGGGCCGCCGAAGGACAGCACGCCGATGCGAAGGCCGACCCGCGTTATGTCGAGCAGGGTGGGCGCCTCCATCACAGCTCCCCCGGTGCGCGAAGGGCGCGGTAGGCGGCATCGAGGATGGCCCCCGGCGCGCTATGCCGGATCAGGCTGGGAAGGCTCAGGGGCGCGTCTCCCGCGGCCAGCACCGCATCCAGAAGCGCCTCGATGGCGGGCGTGGCGAGGCCAAGGCGCCGGGCCAGGGCGCGGGGATCCTCAATCGTGGGTGCAGCCCACCTGTCGGCGACCGCCGCCATGCTCTCAGGCGCCACGCGCAGGATCACCTGACCGGTTGTGAACCGCGATAGCAACCATTCCGCGACATCGGCGCCAAACCCGTCGGCCATCGTCCAGAGGCCGCTTTCCGGCAGGTCCGCCACCGGCACCATCGGGTGACCGGCCTCGGCCCAGGCCACGGCACCACCTTCCAGATGCATTGCCTCTACCCCCCGCGTGCGGAGGAGCGCGGCCGCCCCCTGGCTGATCTTCAGCCCCTTCTTACAAACCACGATCACCCGCCCGTCCCCCTCGACCGCCTGCCAGTCCACGCGGGACGCGGTCGGGATCAGGCGGGGGTCGAGCGCGAAATCCTCGGCCAGGCAGAGGTCGAGCACCGTGATAGGCTCGGACGAAGCGATAAGGTCGGCAAGGCCGGAAGGTGAGAGAGGCATCATCAAAGCATCCTTCATAGCATCAAGGATGCGACCCTTGGGCATCCGCCTCACGGGGTGACGTCGCGCTGAACCCCATGCGATGGGTCGCAGAGCGTAACGCGAGCGTCAAGAGACCGTCCGGAAACAATGAAAATGCAGGCTTCTGTTGCCAGGTGCCTGCGAACCCCGCCTAAAGCTGCAAAGCCCTAGGACTTAGATTTCGATGTTCCGCACAGCTTACGCTGCGAGGGCCACCGGAGCTTTGTTGTCGTTTGCAACTAGCTTAGGTGTACCGATAACGGTGGTAACTCACCGGGACAAAGCTAACCCCTTTAGACGTTCGTCGATCCTGTTTCGGCCCCATGATCCCCAAACGAAGGATGTTGGTGGAGCCGCCGGGTACCGCCCCCGGGTCCGATCCGCTTATTACGAGCGCGTTTATGTCCATAGTCCCGAAGGACATTCCGAATATAGGCTGCAAAAACATGCCTGAAAAGGGGCAGAACGCTAAAGATTGTTCCAGACGGCGATAATCAGGACCGCAGCCTCCGAGGCGAAAAAGCCCCATTTCTTGGGGGTTTGCCCATCGATTATGATCGATGTCAGCCGTCCGACGGCGCCGCCGCCCCAAGCGAAACCAATCATCATATAGGCCGCTGGCGTCCCAAGGATCAGCGCCCCCACGCCAAGTCCCACGAACAGCGCCCCCGAGGCGGCGCGAACCTCGGACCGCCCCATGGTCGAGCCGCCATCCTGCAAGTCCACGACCTTGAGCGTGTAGTCGGTGGCAAGCCAGCCGAGCATTCCGAACCCGATGCTGAGCGCTGCGAGAATGTAGTTGATGATGTCCATGACCGCTCCGTCCGCCTTTTCTGACAGCTAAGCCGTCAAGACATGTGGGCAAGCCAGTGTTCCATTCCTCTTGCGCCGGCGCGTCTGTTCGGATCAGGTGGCGCGAAACAGGGAGGAGGCGGCCGGCATGATCGCAGGCGGTCGGATATCGTGGCGAGGGGCAGCGTGGCTGGCGTTTTTCGCAGCGATCCTGGTCGCTTGGGCCGTGATGTTCCTGTCGGTTCAGATGTCGGGCGTCGACTGGCTCGGGCGGCCCGTCGGCATGAACATGATGCCCATGACAACCTTTGGTGCGCTCTTCCCGATGTGGGCGATCATGATGGCCGCGATGATGCTGCCGACCATGGTGCCGACCCTACGCGCCTACGAGGATCTGATGGTCAGCGCCGATGGCTCTCGCGGCGGGTGGTTTGCGCTTCTCGGCGGCTACCTGACGGTCTGGATCGGCGTCGCCGCGGCGATCTCTCTTCTGCAGACGGGGCTGCTTCGCTGGGGCCTGATCGATGATCTTGGCGGTGCGACCGCGCGCTGGTTTGCGGCTGCGTTGCTCATCGCTGGAGGCCTCTTTCAGTTCACCCGTGCGAAGGAGATCTGCCATGGCGTCTGCCATGCGCCGACGATCTACTTCCTCGGCCATTGGCGCCCTGGCGGAGTGGGCGGCTTCCGGATGGGCCTCGCCCTCGGCGCATTCTGCGCGGGCTGCTGCTGGGCTTTCATGGTGCTGGGGTTCGTTGGCGGGGTGATGAGCTTTCTTTGGATGGGCCTCGCAACGTTCTTCATGGTGCTCGAAAAACTGCCCGAAATCGGGCACAGGATACTCAGGCCGCTCGGCGCGGCGCTTATCGCTGGCGGCGTTGCCGTCGCGTTGGTCTAGGGAGGGCAAGATGGCCAAGACAAAGACGAAACCGGCCGACCGTCTGCCGATCAGTCAGCGGATCGACCAGCGGATGGACAATCCCAAGCGCCGGAAGCTGCAGCCGACCGACTGGAAGATCGAGGGAGAGCTGTTCCTCAACTGCTCCTGCACCATCTTCTGCCCTTGTGTCGTCTCGCTGGGTGCGCACCCTCCGACCGAAGGGCACTGCCACGCCTGGATGGCCATCGCCATCGATGACGGCCATTTCGAGGGGGAAAGCCTCGCCGGTCTGAATGTCGGTCTTCTGGTCGATATCCCTGGCCGCATGGCCGAGGGGAACTGGCGCGTCGCGGCCTATGTGGACGAACGCGCCAGCCAGAAAGCCTATAACGGCCTCCTCAAGATCTTCTCGGGCGCCGCAGGGGGCACGACGGGCCTTTTCACCATGCTCGTTTCCGAGATCATCGGGGCCGAGCGCGAGAAGGTTGAAATCGTCCGCGATGGCCGCAAGCGCGGCCTCTATATCGGTCGCAAGATCCAGGGCGAGATCGAGATGATCGACGGAAAGGACCCGGATCATCCCGTGGTGATCTCGAACTCCAAATACTGGATGGGGCCGGACATCTTCGCGGCCAAGGGGCTGAAATCAAAGGTGCGCGACTATGGCCGGGTCTGGGATTTTGGCGGTATGTCGGCCGAGGTCTGCCCGATCTCCTGGCAAGGCCCGAAGCCGTGATCGGGGCGGAATATTGCCGGACGATGGCGGCCTACAATGCGTGGCAGAACAAGAGCTTGATCGACGCTCTTGAGGATCTGCCACCGGGAGAGCTGGGCCGGGACCGCGGAGCGTTCTTTGGGTCGATCTTTGCGACGATCAATCATTTGCTGTGGGCCGATGGTGTCTGGGTTGCCCGATTTGACGGTGGCGAGCGCCCCTCCGGCAGCATTGCGGACAGCCCACGCCTGACCGAGCACCTGTCAGACTGGCGCCCGGCACGGGAAGCGATGGATCAGCGCATTACAGGATGGGCAGCAAAGCTATCGGATCACGATCTCGAGGGGGATCTGACGTGGTATTCCGGCTCGGTCGGGCGTGAGATCACGCGTACCAAAGCTCTTTGCGTTGTTCAGCTTTTCAATCATCAGACCCACCATCGGGGTCAGATCCACGCGATGCTGACCGCAGCCGGGGCAGAAGGCTATGTCACCGACGTGCCCTTCACGCCTGACGGCGACTGACCATGGCGCTCCTCTCTCCCTCGCGCCGGTTGCGGCGCACGCCGTTCTCCGACGGTGTCGAGGCGGCTGGCGTCAAAGCCTTTACTGTCTACAACCACATGCTCCTTCCCACCGTTTTCGAAAGCGCCGAAGAGGATTACCGCCACCTCAAGTCCGCCGTGCAGGTCTGGGATGTCGCCGTCGAACGTCAGGTGGAGTTGCGCGGGCCCGACGCGGGTAAGCTGATGCAGATGCTCACGCCCCGCGATCTGCGCGGGATGCTGCCCGGCATGTGCTACTACCTGCCGATGGTGGACGAAACCGGCGGGATGCTGAACGATCCCGTCGGTCTGATGCTGGCCGACGACCGCTATTGGGTGTCGATCGCCGACAGCGATTTGCTGTTCTGGATCAAGGGGATCGCCTACGGCTACCGGCTGGATGTTCTGATCGACGAGCCCGATATTTCTCCGCTCGCCGTGCAAGGCCCGAAGGCCGACGACCTGATGGCGCGGGTTTTCGGCGACAGTGTACGGGACCTCAGGTTCTTTCGGTTCGGCATGTTTGATTTCGAAGGGCGGTCGATGGTGGTGGCCCGGTCGGGCTACTCCAAACAGGGCGGGTTCGAGATCTATCTGAATGGCTCCGACCTTGGGATGCCGCTCTGGAACGCGTTGTTTGAGGCGGGCAGGGATCTGGAGGTCAGGGCAGGGTGCCCCAACCTGATCGAGCGGATCGAAGGCGGGCTTCTCAGCTACGGCAACGACATGACGCGCGAGAATACACCGCATGAATGCGGCCTTGGCCGGTTCTGCTCGACCCAGACGGCGATCGGCTGTGTCGGACGCGATGCGCTTTTGAGGGTCGCGAAGGACGGGCCGGTGCGGCAGGTGCGCCCGCTCGAAATCATGGGGCCCCTTCCGCCCTGCGACCGCATCTGGCCCCTTGTGGCGGACGACGAGCGTGTGGGTCAGGTGACCTCGGCGGCGACATCGCCCGATTTCGGCACCGGCGTCGCCATCGGTATGGTCCGCATGACCCACTGGAAACCGGACACCAGGCTGACCGTTGAAACGCAGGACGGCCAGCGCGAGGCCGTCGTCAAAGACAAATTCTGGATCTGAGGGAGGACCGAGATGAAAGCGCTGCTGGTCGAAAAGGACGACGACGGAAAGACCCATGCCGCCGTACAGGATATCGAGGAAAGCCGCCTACCCGATGCCGATGTCATGGTTGCGATCGAATACTCCACGGTGAATTACAAGGATGGCCTCTGCATCGGCTCCGGCGGCGGGCTCGTCCGTAATTACCCCCACGTCCCAGGGATCGACTTCGCGGGCACCGTCGAGGCGTCCGATGACGACCGCTACAAGCCCGGCGACAAGGTCATCCTGACCGGCTGGCGTGTGGGCGAGGCGCATTGGGGCGGCTACGCCGAAAAGGCGCGGGTCAAAACCGACTGGCTTGTCCCGCTGCCTGAGGGGCTGACGACCCGGCAGGCGATGGCGGTCGGTACCGCGGGCTTCACGGCGATGCTGGCGGTCATGGCGCTGGAGGATCACGGGCTGTCACCGGACAAACCGGAGCCGGTGCTGGTCACGGGGGCCTCGGGCGGCGTCGGCTCCGTCGCGACCGCGATCCTTGCCAATCTCGGTTACAAGGTCGCCGCCGTGACCGGACGGCCGGACAACGCGGGATATCTTGAAGACCTCGGCGCGACCCAGATCGTCCCACGCGACGACCTTGCCGAGGCGCCCAAACGCCCGCTCGACAGCGAAACCTGGGCGGGCTGCATCGATGCGGTGGGCGGCACCATGCTGGCCCGTGTGCTGACCCAGATTGTCTACGGTGGCAGCGTCGCGGCAGTGGGCCTCGCCGGCGGCCCGCAGCTGCCGGCCACGGTCATCCCGTTCCTTCTGCGCGGGGTGAACCTGCTCGGCATCGACAGCGTGATGCAGCCCTACGACAACCGTGTCCGCGCGTGGGAGCGGATCACCAAAGACCTGCCGATGGACAAGCTCGAGGCGATGATTCAGCCTGCCACGCTGGACGATCTACCCAAGCTCGGGGCTGACATCCTCAAAGGGCAGGTGAAGGGCCGTGTCGTGGTCAAGATCGGTTAGGACCCTTGCCTCTGCGGCGCCGCGCACGAGGTTAGCCTGTCAAAGACGACAGGAGTGACAATGAGTGACCGCCGCCCCGTTCTGATGTGGTTCCGCCGCGACCTACGGCTGGGCGACAATCCTGCCCTGACCGCCGCCTGCAAACGCGGCGGGCCGGTGATCCCGGTTTTCCTTCATGACGAGGTGGTGGACGGGCAGGGGGCCGCCCCGCGCTTTCGGCTTGGCCTGTCGGTTGAAAGTCTGGCCAAGAGCCTTGAGGAGAAGGGCTCGCGCCTGATCCTGCGCCGGGGCGACGCCCTCCCGACCCTCCGCAAGCTGATCGAGGAGACGGGCGCGGGCGCGGTCTACTGGTCGCGCCTCTACGATCCCGACGCGATAGATCGCGACACCAAGGTCAAGGAAGCGCTGAAAGAGGACGGGATCGAGGCCGAGAGCTTTCGGGGGCATCTGTTGTTCGAACCCTGGACGGTCGAAACCAAGACCGGCGGCTTCTATAAGGTCTATACGCCCATGTGGAAGGCGGTGAAGGGCACCGATATAGACGCCCCGCTCTCACGCCCCGGCAAGATCCCGGCGCCCGACACCTGGCCAGACAGCGACAATCTCGCCGACTGGCACCTTGCCAAGGACATGCGCCGCGGGGCGGATATCGTCGCCCGCTACGTCACGGTGGGCGAGGATGCGGCGTCCTCCCGGCTCGGCAGCTTCATCGCGAACGGCATCGCCGATTACGACACGGCCCGCAATCTGCCATGGAAGGAAGGCACGTCGCACCTCAGCGAAAACCTGACCTATGGCGAGATTTCCCCCCGCACCTGCTGGCATTCTGGCATCCGTGCCCGGGAAGAGGGCAAAGGCGGCGCCGAAACCTGGCTGAAAGAGCTCGTCTGGCGCGAATTCGCCTATCACCTAGTCTACCATACGCCGCGCATCACCACGGCCAACTGGCGCGAGGACTGGGATGCCTTCCCCTGGAACGAGGACGAGCGGAAGGCCGAGGTGAAAGCGTGGAAACAGGGCCGCACCGGTATCCGCTTCGTCGATGCCGCGATGCGCGAGATGTACGTGACGGGCCACATGCACAACCGCGCCCGGATGATCGTCGCCTCTTACCTGACAAAGCATCTGCTCTGTCACTGGAAAATTGGCCTCGACTGGTTCGAAGAGCATCTGATCGATTGGGATCCGGCGTCGAACGCGCTGGGCTGGCAATGGTCGGCCGGATCGGGTCCTGACGCGACGCCCTATTTCCGCGTCTTCAACCCGGTCACCCAGCTCGACAAGTTCGACAAGAACCGCGACTATGTTTCGGCTTGGATCGCTGAGGGCTACGACAGCCCGTCAAAGACGGCGCTGGAGTATTTTCAGGCGATCCCCGAGCATTGGCACATGTCGCCGAACGATCCTTATCTCGATCCGATCGTGACCGCGGATGAGGGGCGCAAACGCGCGCTGAACGCTTACGAGAACCGGGATTTCTGACAGGGATTTGCGTGCCGTCAACGCGGCGCGCGCCCTAACAGACAATTGTGGGATATTTGTTGGTGGAGCGTGCCGATGAAGATCCTGATCGTACAAGGCCATCCCGACCCAAACCAGACGCATCTGGGCCATGCCCTCGCGACCGCCTACGCGGACGGCGCCCGGGACGCGGGTCACGAGGTTCGCAAGATCGCCATCGCAGACGCCCCGGTCACCTTCATCCGCAGCCAGGCTGATTTCGAGGGTGGCACCGTGCCCGCCTATGCAACAGAAGCGCAGGAGGCGATCCTCTGGGCCGATCATCTCGTCTTTCTCTTTCCGCTCTGGATGGGAACAATGCCCGCCTTATTGAAAGCGTGGATCGAGCAGGTCTTCCGCTACGGTTTCGCGCTGGCCAAGACCGAAAACGGCTACAAGCGCATGCTCAAGCACAAGACGGGCCGTATCGTGGTCACCATGGGTATGCCCGCAATTTTCTATCGCGCCTATTTCGGCGCACCCGGCACCAAGGTCCTGCGCCGTCCGATCCTTGGCGTCTCGGGCGTCGGGCCGATCCGCCAGACTTTCATCGGCCGGGTCGACAGCCTTGGCGAGGCGGGGGTCAGGCGCTGGTGCGATCGGCTCCACAACTTCGGTGCTGACGGCGCGTAAACGCGCGCTTGTTCATCCGGAACAACGGGTTACTTTCCCCGCAACGACGACGATCCGGGGACCTAAATGAGCGAAGTTCTTACGAGTGTAGCGGGGCAGAAGGATCTGCCGCGGTATTTTGGTCTGGTATTCACCGTTCTCGGCACCCTCGAGCGCGGGCGTCTCGACATCGTGCTGGAAGATGGCCGCCGCTTTCGCCTCGAGGGGCGCGAGCCCGGTCCCGTCGCCGAAATCACCGTCCACCATCAGGAGCTCTTCGCCCGGACCATCCGCGAAGGTGATCTCGGCTTTTGCGAAGCCTATCTCGATGAATGGTGGTCGACGCCCGATCTGATGGCTTTCCTCGATCTCGTCCACGTCGCGGGGCAGGGGGTCTATGACGGCTTCCCCGGCCAAGGGATCGCGCGCGCGCTCGAACGCTTTCGCTTCTGGCTCGCATCGAACACCAAGCGGCAGGCGAAGAAAAACATCAGTCACCACTACGATCTCGGAAACGACTTCTACGGCCTCTGGCTCGACCGCACGATGACCTATTCCTCCGCCAAGTTCGAGACTGGCCAGGAAAGCTTAGAGGCAGCGCAACGCGCCAAATACGTCTCCATGGTCGATGAGATGGGGGCGAAGCCCGGCGATCATATTCTCGAGATCGGCTGCGGCTGGGGCGGTTTCGCCGAATATGCCGCCCGTGAGCGTGGCCTCAAGGTCACAGGGCTGACGATCAGCCGCGAACAGCACGATTTCGCCCGCGCTCGCATCCAGCGCGCGGGCCTCTCAGATCAGGTCGAGATCCGGATGCAGGATTACCGCGACGAACGCGGCCGTTACGACGGCATCGCGTCGATCGAAATGTTCGAAGCGGTCGGCGAACGCTACTGGCCCACCTATTTCGACACGCTGCATGGCTGCCTCAAGCCCGACGCCAAGGCCACGCTGCAGATCATCACAGTCCAGGACGCGCGGTGGGAGGTCTACCGCCGCGGCGTCGATTTCGTGCAGAAATACATCTTCCCGGGCGGGATGTTGCCCTCACCGCGGGTCCTGCGCGAAGAGATCGAGCAGGCGGGCCTGCGCATCGCCAACTCCGTCGAATTCGGCGACAGCTACAGCCAGACGCTCCGCCGCTGGTACGACACCTTCAATGATAGCTGGGACCAAATTGCCGCACTCGGTTTCGACAATCGCTTCCGCAGGATGTGGAACTTCTACCTCTGCTCTTGCGCGGCCACCTTTCATAGCGGAAACTGCGACGTAACACAGATCACCGTGACACGGCCCGCCTGACCGCGCCAGATTTCCGCCAAAATCGTGCGATATCGGGTTCGGGTCCGTCGCAGAGGAGCCGTTCTTCGATGCCTACCGCCGGCCGCCTTATGGGCGCAATCGCCTTTGCCGCTTTGGCGTTCTACTTGTCTGAACTCTACAAGCCGCTCATGCCGGAAGATGCAAATCCTGGCCGCTTGTCCGAGATCAACGCGCTCGTTGGAGCGCTCGTTGGCTGGGTCATCGCAGGCAAGCGCGCCGGATCTGGCACGCGATCTGCGATTGGTTATGGTCTGACAACAGCCGCCGCTGTAATCTTTTGGTGCCTCTTTGTTCATGCTTTCAACGAGATGATCGATCGCGCACTTCAAGTGAGCTATAATGGCGGTATGGAAGCGGTTGTCGCCGTCTTCGACCTGATGCTGGAGTTTGCCCAGCCCATGCTGACACAAAGCTACGTAATCGCAGCGGTTATTGCCGCGCTCGCGGCGGGGCTCATCACCGAATTGTTCGGGCAACGATATCCCTGACACAGTCTTCCTGTATGGAACCCTGCGCCATCCGGAGCTCCTCCAGACGGTTCTCGGACGACCAGTTACCCCTCAAGAAGCAAAGCCTATCAGCATAGCCGGCTGGCACGCAGCGCGAGCTGACGGCGCTTCCTATCCAGTCCTATCCGAGGACGAAGCCATGCAGGCTGAGGGGCTGCTGCTTCGGGTCGACGAAAGGGATCGTCAGCGCCTCGACCACTACGAAAGAGCGTTTTCCTACAAGCCTCGAGAGATTGGATACAGCGAAACCGGTACAGCGTACCTGGCCTACGTCTCAGACAGAACCCCGCCTACCCTGACCGCAAAGTGGAGCCTTGCCAATTGGACTGATAGATATGCCCCGCTCGCGATAAGCGCCGCGAAGGAGGTCATGTCGTACCTCGGCACCCCATGGGCCGAAAACCTCCCTCGGATGCGCGGCATGATCGAGGCGCGCGCCTGGTCGCGCCACCTCGCCCGGACACGTGATCTGTCCACCGCAAACCCCACCCGCGAGGTCCAGAGCGAGGGACACACCCGGAAACACGCAGGCTTCTTCCGCTTCGACGAATACCGCCTGCGTCACGGCCGGTTCGATGGCTCCATGTCCGGTCTTCTCACCCGCGAGGTCTTCGTCGGCTCCGACGCCGCTCTCGTCCTCCCCTATGATCCCGTTCGCGACGAGGTCGTGTTGATCGAACAGTTCCGCATGGGCCCTTTCGCCCGGTCCGATCCGGCTCCCTGGGTCTACGAGCCCATCGCCGGGCTGGTCGACCCCGGCGAAGACCCGTCCGAGACCGCCCTGCGCGAAGCGCTGGAGGAGGCGGGCCTCACCATCGATCGGCTGGAGCCCATCGCCGCCACCTACGCCTCCCCCGGCGCTGCTACCGACTTCTTCCACTGCTATCTGGGTTTCTGTTCCCTCGATACCGCCGAAAGCTGGCTCGGCGGGGAGAAGGACGAGGGCGAGGACATCCGCTCTCACCGCCTGTCCTTTGCCGATGCCATCGCACTTGTCGATACCGGCCGCATCAACGTGGCCCCGCTTGCCATGATGCTCCACTGGCTGGCGCGCAACCGCGAGCGCCTCCGCACTGCTTGAGTTCGCCCGCGCACGATCCTACACCGGCATCCAATCAACGCGAACAGGGCGGGCCCGACCCGCCTCCCGGGAGGTGTCCAATGCCAGTCCACAGCGATCTGCCCGACGCGGTCGGAAATACGCCGCTCATCCGCCTGCGGGGCCCCTCCGAGGCGACGGGGTGCGAGATCCTAGGCAAGGCGGAGTTCATGAACCCCGGCCAGTCAGTCAAGGACCGCGCCGCGCTCTTCATCATCCGTGACGCGGTCGAGCGCGGGTTGCTCGAACCGGGCGGCACTATCGTGGAAGGGACCGCTGGGAACACCGGCATCGGCCTCGCCCTTGTCGGTGCCTCAATGGGCTTCAAGACGGTCATCGTGATCCCCGAGACCCAGAGCCAGGAAAAGAAGGACATGATCCGCCTTGCCGGAGCCGAACTCGTCCAGGTCCCCGCGGCACCTTACAAGAACTCCAACAACTACGTCCGCTATTCCGGGCGCCTCGCCGAACGGCTGGCGCAAAGCGCCGAACACGGGGCGATCTGGGCAAATCAGTTCGACAACGTCGCCAATCGCCAGGCCCATATCGAAACGACCGGTCCCGAGATCTGGGCGGATACGAACGGCAAGGTCGATGGCTTCATCTGCGCTGTGGGTTCGGGTGGCACGATTGCAGGCGTGGCAGAGGCGCTGCAGGGCAAAGGCGTGAAGGTCGGACTCGCCGATCCCGAAGGCGCGGCACTCCACAGCTATTACACGACCGGCACGCTTGCCTCCGAAGGCTCCTCCATCACCGAGGGCATCGGCCAGGGCCGGATCACCGCCAATCTCGAAGGGTTCACGCCCGACATGAGCTACCGGATCCCGGATGCCGAGGCACTGCCGATCGTCTTCGACCTGCTCCAGGACGAAGGGCTTTGCCTTGGCGGTTCGTCGGGCATCAACATCGCGGGCGCGATCCGGATGGCGAAGGAACTTGGGCCGGGCCACACCATCGTGACCATTCTTTGTGACTACGGCACCCGCTACCAATCCAAGGTCTTCAATCCCGAATTCCTGCGTAGCAAGAACCTGCCCGTGCCCGAATGGCTCGACCGCGGCCCGGCCGCCCTGCCAGAGGTCTTCGAAGACGCATGAAACGCCTTCTCGGCCTCCTGATCCTCTGCTGGTCGCTTGCCGCGGGGATCGCCACAGCGCAGGAGCAACTGACCCCCGACCGCCTTGCCGAATGGGATCAGACGGCCAGCCGCGCCGAAACCGTCATTGCCAACGCGGAAGCCTCGACCGAGGCGCTGGAAGATCTGCGCGCCCAGCTCGCCACCGAGCGGGAGCGGTTCTTCGAGGCACAGAACGTCAACGACGCCCGTATCCAGACCGTCCGCGAACAACTCAGCGCCCTCGGCCCCGAACCTGCCGAAGGCGAGACCGAGCCCGACGAGGTCGCCCAGCGGCGTCAGGAGCTTCAGCAGCAACTCGTCCGCCTCCGTGCCCCGGTGATCGAGGCGGAGGAGGCCTATATCCGCGCCGACGGCCTGATCGGCGAGATTGACCGCATCGTCCGCGAACGCCAGGCAGATGCCCTATTCGAACTCGGGCCGTCGCCGCTCAATCCCACCCACTGGCCGGAGGCGGCCGAGGCGGTCGGCACCTTCCTGTCGGGCATCGCGGCCGAGGTCCGCGCCAGCTACGCCTCTCCTGCGACAAACCAGCGCTTCCGCGACAGCATCCCCATCGTCGTCTTCTACCTCGTTCTGGCCGGTTTGCTGCTCGTCCGCGGCCGCGCCTGGATGGAGCGGATCGCGGGCCTCGTCGTCACCCGCACGAGCCGTGGCCGCGGGGTCTGGCGCTTCATCATCTCGCTGGGGCAGATCATCCTGCCAATGATCGGGCTGATCGCAGTGGCCGCGGCGCTGGACGAAACCGGCCTCTTCGGCACCCGCGGCACGGCCATCGTCGATAGCCTTCCCGGCATCGGCTTCTTCCCGATCATGGCCTACTGGCTGGGCGGGGTCCTCTTCCCCCGGCGTGAGGTCGAGACCAATGACATCCCCGTCCTCAACCTAGATCCCGGTCTGGGTGCGGAGATCCGGCGCTATCTCAACATCCTTGGTATCTTCATCGCGGGCATCGCCTTCGTCGACGTGATGGGCCAGACCGCCCGCTTCAGCGATGCCGAAACCGCCGTCCTGCGTTTCCCGTTTCTCGCGCTCATCGCGCTGATCCTCTTCCGCATCGGCCAGATCGTCCTCCGCCTCGCACCTGGTGGCGGCGAAGGCGAGGACAACACTCTCAAACGTACGCTCGTGCGGGCCATCGGCCGCGGCGCAATGGTCGTCGCCGTCCTTGCGCCGATCCTCGCCGCGATCGGCTACAGCGCCGCTGCCGATGCGATCCTGCCGCCAACGGTTGTGTCTCTCGCGCTGATCGGCCTCCTGATCGTGCTGATCCGCTTCGTCCATGACCTCTATGCGTTGATCTCGGGGTCAGAGGCGGGCGCGCGCGATGCCCTAATCCCCGTCCTCATCGCCTTCCTCGTGGTCCTGCTCTCGCTGATCCCCTTCGCCCTGATATGGGGCGTCAGGTGGACCGACCTGACCGAGCTCTGGGCGCAGATCCAGGAGGGGTTCGCGGTCGGCGACGCCCGCATCCGGCCCACCGATTTCCTGTGGTTCGTCGTCGTCTTCGCCATCGGCTACACCCTGACCCGCCTGTTGCAAAGCGCCCTCAAGACGACGATCCTGCCGCGCACCAAGCTTGATATCGGCGGCACCAACGCGATCGTCGCAGGCACCGGCTATGTCGGTATCTTCGTCGCCGCCCTCGTCGCGATCAGCTCTGCAGGGATCGACCTGTCGAACCTCGCCATCGTCGCCGGTGCGCTCGGCGTGGGTATTGGTTTCGGTCTGCAGAACATCGTCTCGAACTTCATCTCGGGCATCATCCTGCTGATCGAGCGTCCGATCCGCGAAGGCGATTGGATCAAGGTCGGCGACCAGATGGGCTATGTCCGCAACATCTCGGTCCGCTCCACCCGGATCGAGACCTTCGACCGCACGGATGTGATCGTTCCTAATGCCGATCTCATCTCGGGCACGGTGACGAATTACACCCACGGCAACAATGTGGGCCGCGTCATTGTGCCTGTGGGCGTCGCCTACGGCACCGATACCCGCAAGGTCGAAGCGGTTCTGCGCGAGATTGCAGAGGCGCACCCGATGGTCCTCCTCAACCCGCCTCCCGCGGTGCTGATGCGCGGCTTCGGCGGCGACTCGCTCGATTTCGAGATCCGCGCGATCCTGCGCGACGTGAACTGGGTTCTGTCTGTCCAATCCGATCTCTGCCACGAAATCGCGAAACGCTTTGCTGAGGAAGGGATCGAGATCCCGTTCGCCCAGCGCGACATCTGGCTGCGCAATCCCGAAACGCTCAGGGCAGGGGACACATGACCGAAAAGCTCTTCATGACCGATCCGTACTTGCAGGAGGCGCCCGGGCGCGTCGCCCAGATCACCCGCGAGGGCGGGATCATCCTCGACCGGACGATCTTCTACGCCGAAGGCGGCGGCCAGCCCGGCGATGCCGGAACGCTCGCCTGGGCGGGCGGCGAAACCGCGATTGCAACGGCGCGAAAAGGGGAGGGCGGCACGGTCGTCCTGATGCCCGCCGACAGCGCAACGCTCCCGCCGGAAGGTGCCGATCTAACCCAGCGGCTCGACTGGGACAGGCGCCACCGCCACATGCGGATGCACACCGCGCTCCACCTCCTCTCCGTGATCGTCCCCCTGCCGGTCACCGGCGGCGCCATCGGTGCCGAGAAATCTCGCCTCGACTTCGCCATGGAGAACCCGCCCGAGGATAAGGCCGCACTCGAGGATCAGCTGAACGCACTCGCCGCCCGCGACCTGCCCGTCACCGAGGAATGGATCACCGATGCGGAGCTTGAGGCCAATCCCGGCCTCGTAAAGACCATGTCGGTCAAACCGCCCTCCGGCGCGGGCCGCGTCCGGCTCGTCCGCATCGGCCCGGAACCCGACAGCGTCGACCTGCAGCCCTGCGGCGGCACCCACGTGCGCACCACCGGAGAGATCGGCGAGCTCCGCATCGGCAAGGTCGAAAAGAAGGGAAGGCTGAACCGCCGGATCAACCTTCACCTTGTCTGAGCGTCAGCCGTAGGGAAATCCGGCAGCGATCCAGCGGACCCCATCCCCGGCCTGCTCCAGATGCCCCATGCCGGGGAAGTCCACATGCATCCCGGCCACCATCAGCCGGTCGGTGACCGCCATGTCAAAGACCCGCGCTCGAGTCTCCGCAGCCTGTGCCTGATCGGTGTCGAAGGCGATCGTCACCTCGGGCCGCGCAAACTGCACCGCGCCCACATGGATGACATCGCCCCAGATCAGCAGCTGCTTGCCGTCAGACTCTACCATCACCCCTATATGGCCCGGCGTATGCCCGGGCATCGGCACCGCCGTCAGTCCGCCGCCCAGATCCGCCTCACCCGAAACAACCGACAGCCGGTCGCTGTAGAGATCTACTGCCGCCTGGGCGAGCTCAAAGAACGGCCGAACCGCTTGCGGCGCACCCGAGGAAATCGCCTCGTCGGTCCAGAAATCCAGATCGGCCTGCGAGACGATCAGCTCCGCATTCGGAAACACCGCGCCACTCTCGTTGACCGCGCCGCCCACATGGTCGGGATGCAGATGCGTCGCGACGATTGCATCGACAGATCCCGGCTCGATCCCCGTCGCCGCCAGATTGGCGCCAAGCTGACCCAGCCCCGGCCCCATCGCCGTGCCCGTCCCCGCATCGACCAGAACCCGCCGGTCGCCGGTCTCGATGACGTAGGCGTTCACTCCGGTCGGATGCACCTCGCCGTCGATATAGGCCGCCGTCAGAGCCTCCTGAAACTCGGCCTCCTCGATGCCGTTCAGAACACTTGCATCGATCGGAAGAAAGCCGTCCGACACCGCCGTCACCGTAATACCCCCGACCGAAAACCGCCGGGCCACGGGCAACACGCCCGCCCCCTCGTGGGACGCGGCCTGCACCGCACCAACCGAAAGCCCGCCGGCAAGCGGGGTGGCCGCCGCAGCGGCAAGAAACTGTCTTCTCTGCATGGGTCTCTCTCCATAGGCTGAGAGGCGGGCAGGACGCCCGTCTTTTCCGCGGAAGGATCGCGCTGCCGCGACCGGCCCCCGATCCCCCTCCCTGTCACATAGAGCGGGTTGCCCCACCTTTCAAAAGCCTGCTAAACCCCGCGGCGGAGCGGTGGCCGAGTGGTCGAAGGCGCACGCCTGGAAAGTGTGTAGGCGGGAAACCGTCTCGAGGGTTCGAATCCCTTCCGCTCCGCCATCTTACCTTGAAGTAACCACGACCCTCCTCTGTGGCCTATGCCCCGAGCTTGAGAGGCCTTCAGGATTGGAAAGACAGATGGGATCGCAGTTGGTCGTATTATGGTGAATGCCCGCTGAGTGATCCTCCGATATGCAACTCGAAACGGCAGCGGTAACCGGGCTGTTGCGCGCCACACCGTGTTTCGGAGCAAATACTGTCCTGCGCGACCAACGATTGATAGAGCCGTGCAAAGACCCCGACATGCCAATCGCACAGGCAGGTGTCGCTCGCTTCGCCTTTGATCAGCGGATTGTCTTCGATCTCGAATGTCCAGGGATCGATGACGTGGAGCGTCCCGGACCCTACGAACGTCCAGGCATGTTGGGCGATCGCCCGTGACAACAGACGCGCCGCGGCCCAGCTTGGAAGCGCCTTGAGCAGCTTTTGGGCCCGCGATGGAATGCGTTGCTTCAGGATGTAGTTGGCTGTCTCAAACCCGGCGAGTGACACCAGTCTGGGGGCCATCTCGGGCTCTTCCAGACGCACTTGATGGTGAAGGCGGGCGGCAACCGTTTCCGGGATCATGCACGTGCCATCAGGGACCTCGACGATACCCGCCTTTGCGAGTATTTGCGTCCGCCAATCAGGCCCGCCAAGGCGATCGAGAACCGGCAGAAGCTGCAGAACCGCATTCGGCCCGATCAGACCGGATGTGGGCTGGGCATCCTCAGACATCCTCCATTTGTTGATCGCCGCCGCCGCAGGCCTTGATTTCAGCGCCGTTGGGCATCTTGAATGCCTGATTGCGTTCGACCGCCCGTTCCTTGCCTTGTGCGCGCAATGCCGCACGGCGTTCGGCGGCCTTGGCAGCCTTGTCGGCGGAAGCCTCCCAATCTGCCATTTGGGCTTCGGCGATCTGTCGGGTTTCGTCAAAATGGAAGTCGACCGACTTCTTAGTCTGCGGTCCCCAGTATCCCGCCTTGCCAAGGTCGTAGAAGGTGCGCTGGAACCCGGCCTTCAGAAACGCATAGAGGCAGCCCAACAGATACCGTCGGCGGAATCCGGTGCCACGCCACGGATAGTGAAACAGTGCCTTCTTCGAATAGAACCGGCGGTAATTGTTCATGACGCCATCCAGAAGCTCTCCCCGCTCCATTGCTGCGGGCTTCATGATGGGCGTCACGAAGTTGTACTTCGAGAAGTCGTAGATCTCGACCTGATCCTTCAACTCTTGAAAGAGCGTGGTGAAAGGCCAGGGCGTATACATCGACCAGTTGGCCAGATCCGGCTGCCAATCCCACGCCATCCGGTAGGTTTCTTCCAGCGTCTCGGGTGTCTCGTTGTCGAGACCCACGATGAACTGCGCTTCCACCAGGATGTCCGCCTCGCGCAGAAGCCGGATCGCCGTCTTGTTTTCTTCGACTTTCGTTTCCTTGTTGAACTGGTCGAGCTTCATCTGCGCAGCGGCTTCCGTCCCAAGGCTGACATGCACCAGACCGGCCTTCCGGTAGAACTTCAGCAGGTCCCTGTCGCGGTAGATGTCCGTCACACGGGTATTGATCCCCCATTTGACACGCTTGGGCAGGCCGCGGTCGATCAGCTCCTGACAGAAGGCCACGAACTTCTTCTTGTTAATCGTGGGTTCCTCATCCGCCAGGATAAAGAAGCCGACGCCATGTGTGTCGACAAGGTCCTCGATCTCATCAACCACATCCTTGGGGTCGCGCACGCGGTAATCGCGCCAGAACTTCCACTGACTGCAGAAGGAACAGGTGAACGGGCACCCGCGCGCCAGGTTGGGGATTGCCACACGTGTGCCGAGGGGGATGTATTTGTACTTCGACCACTCCAGCACCGACCAATCGGGCTTGATCTTGCTCAGGTCCTTTACGGTGGAGGCGGCCTGCGTGGCCACGATCGTGTCGCCGTCGGTGAAGGCGAGGCCGCTTATCTTGTGACGCTCCGCCGGGAAACGCCCGTCTTCGATGGCCAGCATCAGCTCAGTGCAGATTTCCTCGCCCTCGCCGCGCACTATGACATCCACCCAAGGGGCCTCGGTCAGCACTTGTTTGTACATGAAGGTCGCATGTACGCCCCCCATGACCCGGACCGCGTTCGGGACGATGTCGCGCGCGATCTTCAGAACATCTTCAGCCCTGTAGATCGACGGCGTGATTGCAGTGACCCCGACTACATCGGGTGCAAGCGCCTGCATCCTTTGCGCTAGGTCGGCATCCGTCAGGTTGTCGGCCATCGCATCGATAAAGTGGATGTCCTCAAAACCGGATTGACGCAGATGCCCGGTGAGATAGGCCACCCAGGCCGGAGGCCAGGTTCCCGCAATCTCAGCGCCGCCTGATCGGTAATTCGGGTGAACGAACAGAATACGCATGTTTGTCTCCCGTAAGGTGTAAGTCAAAAATGACATATCTAGTGTCAATTTTACTTGACGTAGATCAAGCTTCGGCCGCCGCGCTGGGCCAAGAAGCGTTCCGTGGTCAGAGGCATCGTCTGAAGGGCAGGTGCGCCGGTCATCAGCGGATGAACGCAAAGCCTTCTACAAGTTGCCGCAGACCGACGCTCGCCCCAAGGATAATGCTGACCACGGTCACGGGGGCAGAGATGGCGAGGACCGAGAATGCCGATAGGCCCTGACCTATACTGCAGCCAAGCGCGACAACTGCGCCGACGCCCATCAGGGCCGCTCCGGCCATCTGGCGGCGAAGTTCGCGCGGATCATCGCACGCCTCCCATCGGAAGTGGCCCTTGATCAGGCTTCCCATGAGGGCGCCGATCAGCACACCGGTGACAGATCCGACGCCGAACCCGGCCTCCCGGCCGGTCGACGACATCAGCCAGAGAAGCGTTTCACCCAAGGGTCGCGCAAAGCTGTGCGATTGCGGCGCGATCGCCTCGAAGCCGGTCTCGGCGACCCAAGCCGTTCCTGCCCAAGCTCCGGCAACAGCAACACCTGCAAGGGCACCCCACCCAAAGACGGTCCATCGTCCAGCACCATAGGCGGCGACGGCAAGACAGATGAAAGCAACGGTAAGGCCGATTGCGGTGGGAGAGATGCCGGTCGCCCCCCCAAGTCCGTGCGCGATCCCCTGGATCCGGTCGGTCTGCACCTCCGGAAAGAGCATGACACGCAAAGGGGCAAGCGGCCCTGCGATCGTCACATAGGTCGCGATTGCCATGACAAGGACGATGACCAGCGACCTCAGATCGCCGCCGCCCAGTCGCGCAAGCGCACCAAAGCCGCAATTGCCGGCCAGCGCCATGCCGTAGCCAAAAGTCAGTCCGCCAAGGATGGAGGCCGCAGGTGACCAGGCCGTTGTCAGATAGAAGACACTCGCAGGGTCGAGGCGTCCCGCGCTCATCAGCAGAAATGTCAGGGCGATGGCCGTGCCTAGGGCCGCGAGCCACATCCGTGCTCGCTTGCCGTCCCGTGCATAGACCACATCCTCGATCGCGCCGAGCGTGCAGAAACGGCCAAGCCGCGCTGCCAGTCCAAGGCAGATGCCGCTCGCCACACCAATCAGGACGACGGCCGGCCCTTCGCCAATCGCTTCAATCACGCTCTGGTCCTCCCTCCAAGGCGCGCCGAAGATGATGCGCCCGCGAGGTCAGGCGCGCAAGGTCCGGTAGCGTTACCCGCCGTCGTTTTCGCAGAAGAGCTCGTAGACAAGCTCCATGATCCGGCGGGGCCGGTCGTCGGCGAGGCTGTAGAAGATAGTCTTGCCGTCCCGGCGTGGGGTCACGAGGCCTTCAAGGCGCAGACGGGCGAGCTGTTGGCTGACCGCCGCCTGACGGGCCGATAGAAGCCGCTCCAGCTCCGTAACGCTCTTTTCGCCGGTCGCCAGATGGCAGAGGATCATCAGCCGACCCTCGTGACCGATTGCCTTGAGCATGGTCGCCGCAGCCGTCGCGTTTTCGACCATCCGGTCCATGTCGGCATCATCGAGCGTATTGTCGATCCTGGGCAGTGCAGACACCGGATACTCCTTCACATTCATATACGAGCCGGCAAAGCCACTTAGTGCGATCAGTCACTCCTCTCAACCGCACGGCCGTATTTCATGGATCATTCCCGTCAGACCGCTGCGCATCGGCCACCATACGCTCAACGAGCGGCCAGAAGAAATGCTCCCCCGAATAGCCTTCGAGACGATCCAGCTCGACGCCGTTCCGCACCAGGATGAAGGTCGGCGTGAAGGGGGGTTTGCCCTCAAGCGACAGGTCGCCTGGCAAGGCGTCGAAGGCGACGCGACGAAGTGGCGCCGCCTGGCCGACCTCCGTCTTCGGCCAGATCGGGGCGATCTCGGCATCCCAGCGGGCGCAATAGGCGCAGCCCTCCCGCTCGACCATGACGAGGGCCAGCTTGTCCTCGGCGGCGGCCGGCAGGGCGAGAAGAAAAAGAAGGGCAAGAAGGCGTGTCATGCTGCCTCCGGCTTCGGATGTATTTGCTTTTCATATCATATAATATGAATATGTCTGTAAACTTCTTGCGATGGGTGACTGGAACAAGATGCTCGACGTTTCATTTGTCAGTGCTGCGATCGGCGGGCTGATCGTGTTCTTCTCGCCCTGCGTGCTGCCTATCGTGCCGTTCTACTTGTCCTACATGGCGGGTGTCGGGATGGAGGAGATCCGCGCCGACGGCACCCTGGCAGCGGGCGTACGGCGACGGGCCGTCGCGGCCGCAACGATGTTTTCCGCCGGGATCATCACGGTCTTCGTGCTTCTGGGGGCGGCTGCGTTTTCCCTCAGTCAGGCGTTTCGATCGGTCCAGACAGAGTTCCGACTTGCCGCTGCGGCCATCGTCTTCCTGATTGCGCTGCATTTTCTCGGGCTGATCCGGATCCCCTTTCTGAACCGCAACTTTCAGGTCGAGGCGGGCGATACGCGCAAGATGTCGGTGACTGGCGCTTACCTCGTCGGGCTCGCCTTCGCCGCCGGCTGGACGCCCTGCGTCGGTGGCGTCCTGACCGGGGTGATCTTCACAGCCAGTCAGGAAGCGACCGCGGCGCGCGGGCTCGCCCTAATGCTGGTCTTCGGCGTGGCTATGACGCTGCCCTTCGTGGTCGCCGCGCTCTTCGTCGGGCCGTTCCTGCGCTTTGTTGCCCGGTTCAAGCGCTGGCTCCCCTGGGTCGAGAAGGGGATGGGAGTGCTCATGGTGGCCTTCGCGGTGCTCATCGCGACCGATTCGGTGAACGAGATCGCGGCCTGGATGCTCGAGACGTTCCCGATTTTTCTGAGGATCTAGGAGGAGGAGAGACCAAGATGTTGAGACGCATGTTTCTGGGATGGGTGGCTGCGGCCGCGCTTGCTGTGCCCGCCTTTGCCGTCGAGCTTGGCGATGACGGCCTGCACAAGACGCCGTGGATGCGCGATACGTTCAAGGACCTGCAGGAGGATCTCGAGGAGGCGAATGCCGAGGGCAAGCGGCTGCTGGTGATCTTCGAGCAGCGCGGCTGCATCTACTGCACAAAGATGCATGAGGATGTGTTCCCGCGGGCCGAAATCGCCGACTACATCACCGACAACTACTTCGTCGTGCAGCTCAATCTCCATGGGGATCTCGAGGTTACCGATCTCGACGGAGAGGTGCTGTCGGAAAAGGCAATGGCGCAGAAGTGGGGGGTCCTGTTTACGCCGACATTGCTCTTTCTGCCGCAGGAGGCGGCGGAGGTTCCGGCGTCCGAAGCTGCCGTTGCCATGATGCCCGGGGCCTTCGGGGCGGGCACGACGCTCGATCTGCTGACCTGGGTCAATGAAGAGCGTTACCTCGACACGACCGAAGAGGACTTTCAGCGCTACCATGCCCGCCGGATTCAGGAACGGGCGGATGGAACGTTCGACTGATCGACTTCGCCGCGATGCAGAAACATTCATATAGTCGAATATGTCTTGATTGATCATGCTGAGGTGTCCTACGGTATGTGAGAACGTCAGGCTCGAGGGAGGAGAGATGACGGTACTGCGATTTGCCGCTATTGCGGCGCTCTTGTTGACCCCGGCCGCCTGGGCGGAAACACTGCCCGCCGCGGTTGACTACGATGACTACGGATCGGTCGCTGCTTCTCTGACGGGTGCGCCGGGCGATTCGGAAAATGGCCGGCTTCTGATGGCGACGCGTGCCAAGGGCAACTGCATCGCCTGCCATGCCATCACCGACCTGGAGGAGTTCCCCTTCCATGGCGAGGTCGGGCCGACGCTCGACGGAGTGGCCGACCGTTGGACGGAAGCCGATCTGCGTGGGATCGTCGCGAACGCGAAGAGGGTGTTCCCGGAAACGGTGATGCCGGCCTTCTACAAGTCGAGCGGATACATCCGCCCGGGCGATGCCTTCACCGGCGAAGCAGGCGCCGAGCCGCTGCCACCATTGCTGACGGCGCAGGAGGTCGAGGACGTGGTCGCCTACCTGGTGACCCTCAAGGAGGAATGAGGATTTCGATATGGAACTGAACCGCAGGCAAGCCCTGACACTGGCTCTCGCGGCGACCGCTCTGGCCGCATTACCGCGGGATCTCTTCGCGGCAAGCGCATCGCTTGACGATGCGATCGCAGCTTTCACCGGCGGCGCTGAGATCGGCGAAGGTGGCGTGACGCTAACCGCACCCGAGATCGCCGAGAACGGCAACACCGTTCCTGTCGAGGTTGTGGCTCCTGGCGCAGAGGCGATCATCATCCTTGCCGCTGGCAACCCCAATCCGGACGTCGCAACCTTCCACTTCGGTCCGCTCGCGGCATCTCAGTTCGCGTCGACCCGCATTCGGCTGGCCGAGACGCAGGACGTCATCGCCATCGCGAAGATGACGGATGGCACGTTCCAGCAGGCGTCGCAGGAAGTGAAAGTCACCATCGGCGGCTGTGGCGGCTGATAGGGGAGGAAATACCAACATGGCAGAGAACGTCAAACCCCGCGTCCGTGTGCCGGGTACCGCTTCGGCGGGCGAAGCGGTGACCATCAAGACGCTGATCTCGCATCCGATGGAATCGGGCCAGCGGAAAGACAAGGACGGGAACGTCATTCCCCGGTCGATCATCAATCGCTTCGTGGTCGACTTCAACGACCAGAATGTGATGGACGTCACGATCGAGCCCGCAGTCAGCACCAACCCCTTCTTCGAATTTGAAGCGGTGGTGCCGGAATCGGGGACATTCACGTTCACTTGGTACGACGATGACGGCTCGGTTTACACCGAAAGCAAGGACATCGAGGTGTCCTGAGCGTCGCCGGTCGAGGGAGGAAGAGTATGAGAAAGGCGACGACGACCCTTATGGGGGCTGCGCTGACGGTCGGGGCAGTTCTGCCTCTGGCGGCAGATGAGGATGCCCAGCTGGTGGTCAATGGAGAGATTGAGATGGTGACGCGGGCCGAAGCGCCGCCCCATGTCGATGGCATCCGAGAGGTAATTTCGGGCTGGGTGTTCCGATCGGACGAAACGCAAGCGCTCCAGATGGACGACTTCGATAATCCCGGAATGATCTTCGTCGATCAGGCCCGCGATATGTTCGGCACCGTCATCGGATCCGAGGACAAGTCCTGCGCCTCGTGCCACGAAAACCCCGAAGCGCTACGCGGCGTGCGGGCGGTCTACCCGAAATGGGATCAGGCGGCGGGCGAGGTCCAGACACTCGAGATGCAGGTCAACGAATGCCTGACCCAACAAATGGGGGCCGATCCGCTTGGATACACGAGCGGCGACATGACGAACATGGTCGCGCTGATCTCGTCGGTCAGCCGCGGCATGCCGGTCGACGTCGCCGTCGACGGGCCGGCCCAGTCGACCTGGGAGATGGGCGAGGAACTCTACTATACCCGCACCGGCCAGCTGGAACTCAGCTGCGCGTCCTGCCACGAGCAGAATTACGGGAACATGATCCGCGCCGACCATCTGAGCCAGGGCCACATCAACGGCTTCCCGACCTACCGGCTGAAGAACGCCAAGCTGAACGCGGTGCATGCCCGGTTCAAGGGCTGCGTACGCGACACGCGGGCCGAAACATTTGCCCCGGGCAGTCCCGAATTCGTGGCGCTCGAGCTGTACCTTGCCTCGCGCGGGAACGGCCTGTCGGTCGAAGGTCCGAGCGTCCGAAACTGAACTACTGAGGCCCGCCACGGTACTGCCACGGCGGGCCTTCGTCTCTCTAGAGATATTCAAGAAACGCAATGTGAAGCGGAAGATCGCATGATACCTCGCCGTCATTTCCTGCAGGCCGCCATGGCTGCATCCGCCTTGGTCGGTGCCTCCGGGTTTGGGAACTGGTCGCGGCTGGCGGCCCAGCAGCGGCTCAGCCAGGAGGATCTGATCGGCAGCGGCGGGCCCGGCAACGTGACGCTCATCCACCTGACGGATATCCACGCGCAGACAGTGCCGGTCTGGTTCCGCGAACCCGATACCAACCTTGGCGTCGGCGACGTCACCGGCAAGCCGCCGCACCTGACCGGGGCCGATTTCCGTCAGCTTTACGGGATCGAGGCGGGCTCGGCGCTCGACTATGCGCTGACCTATAACGATTTCGCCGCGCTCGCAGGCAGCTACGGCCGGATGGGCGGGCTCGACCGGATCGCGACGGTGGTCAAAGCGATCCGGGCCGAGGCGCCCGATGCCCTGCTCCTAGACGGGGGCGATACCTGGCAGGGGTCCTTGCCGTGCTTGCGCACCGACGGGCAGGATATGGTCAACCTGATGGCCGCTCTCGGGCCTGACGCCATGACCTCCCACTGGGAATTCACGCTGGGCATCGACCGGGTGCGCGAGATCGTGGAACAGCATCTGGCCTTCCCCTTCCTCGGCGCCAACATCTTCGACGCGGAATGGGACGAGCCGGCCTTCGACGCCTATACCATGTTCGATCGGGGCGGCGCCCGCTTCGCCGTCATCGGGCAGGCCTTCCCTTACATGCCGATCGCCAATCCTGGCTGGATGTTCCCCGAACTCAGCTTCGGCATCCGGGAGGAGCGCATGGCCGAGGTCGTAGCCACAGTGCGCGAGGTGGAGGGCGCCGACGCCGTCGTCCTGCTCTCCCACAACGGGTTCGACGTCGACCGTAAGCTCGCCGCGCGGGTCGAGGGTATCGATGTCATCCTGACAGGCCACACCCACGACGCGCTGCCCGAACCGGTGGTTGTCGGAAAAACCCACCTGATCGCCAGCGGCTCGCATGGAAAGTTCGTCAGCCGCGTCGACCTCGACGTTCGCGAGGGCGGTGTGCAGGCCCTGACCCATCGCCTGATCCCGATCTTCTCCGACGTGATCGCGCCGGACTCCGACATGGCCGCTTTGGTCGAAGCCGAACGCGCGCCGTTCGCCGACGAGATGGCCGAGGTTCTGGGCAGCGCGGGCTCGCTCCTTTACCGCCGTGGCAATTTCAACGGCACCTGGGACGATGTGATCTGCAATGCGCTGATCTCGGAACGTGATGCCGAGATCGCCCTCTCCCCCGGTTTCCGTTGGGGGGCAAGCGTCCTGCCGGGGCAAGACATCACGCGCGAGGATATCTTCAACGTCACCGCCATGACCTATCCCGAAGCCTACCGGACCGAGATGACGGGGGAGTTCCTGCACACCGTTCTGGAAGATGTCGCCGACAACCTGTTCAACCCCGACCCCTATTACCAGCAAGGCGGGGACATGGTGCGGGTGGGCGGCCTCGGCTACCGCATCGATATCGGCAAACCCCAGGGCAGCCGGATCACCGATATGACGCTTCTGTCGACCGGGGAGGCGATCGATCCGGCACGCAGCTACGTGGTCGCAGGATGGGCCAGCGTCAACGAAGACACCGAAGGCCCCCCGATCTGGGAGGTGGTCGAGGCGCATATCCGCGCCGAAGGCGTCGTCGAGATTTCCCCCAACGAAAGCGTCGCCGTCGCGGGCGGCTGAGGAGAAGCGGGATGAGGAAGGATCCGATCAGAGTGAAGGGTACGAAGCCAAATCGACGCTCATTTCTCAAGGGGATGGCCGTCGCCGCAGCCGGTGGCGCCGCCGCCGGGCGGGTGGGCGCCACGGGGCCGGACCCCGCGATTGTCGAGAAACAGCCCTGGATGCAGTACCTCGGCGAGGGCGTCGATGCCCATCCCTACGGCACGCCCTCGCCCCATGAGGCCCATGTTGTCCGGCGCAACGTCGAGTGGCTGACCGCCGATCCGGTTTCCTCTGTTAACTTCACACCGATCCACGAGCTTGACGGGATCATCACGCCCAACGGACTCTGCTTCGAGCGGCACCATGCCGGCATCGCCGAAGTCGATCCCAGCCAGCACCGGCTGATGATCAACGGCCTTGTCGACACGCCGCTGGTCTTCACGATGGAGGATCTGGCCCGCTTCCCGCGCGAGAACCACGTCTACTTCCTCGAATGTGCCGCAAATTCCGGGATGGAATGGCGCGGCGCGCAGCTCAACGGCTGCCAGTTCACCCATGGGATGATCCACAACGTCATGTATACCGGTGTGCCCCTGCGGCTGATCCTGGAAGAGGCGGGCGTCAAAAGCTCGGCCGCCTGGGTCCTGCCGGAAGGGGCCGATGCCTCTGCCATGACGCGTTCGATCCCGCTTGAGAAGGCGATGGACGACTGCCTCGTGGCGTTCAAGATGAATGGCGAGGCGCTGCGGCCCGAACAGGGCTATCCGGTGCGGCTTGTCGTGCCCGGCTGGGAAGGCAACATGTGGGTCAAGTGGCTGCGCCGGATCGAGGTTGGCGATCAGCCCTGGCACCACCGCGAGGAGACGTCGAAATACACCGACCTCCTTCCCGATGGTCGCGCGCGGCGCTTCACGTGGGAGATGGATGCCAAGTCGGTCATCACCTCGCCCAGCCCGCAGGCGCCAATCCCGCACGGGCCGGGGCACACGGTTGTTACCGGGCTTGCCTGGTCGGGCCGCGGTACGATCCCGCGGGTCGATGTCAGCCTCGATGGCGGGGTCAACTGGCACCAGGCGCGCATGTCCGGGCCGTCGCTGACCAAGTCGCTCCACCGGTTCTACCACGAGTTCGACTGGGATGGCCGGCCCCTCCTGCTGCAGTCGCGGGCGCACGATTCCACAGGCTACGTCCAGCCAACGAAGGACATGCTGCGCGAGCTGCGCGGCGAAAACTCGATCTACCACAATAACGGCATCCAGACCTGGGCAGTCAGCGAACAGGGGATCGCGGAAAATGTCGAAGTATCTTAAGATTTTTGCACCGGCCGGGTTCGGGGCCGCGAGCGTCCTGGCACTGGCCTATGTGATCGCCGATCAGGTCGTGGTCGACATGCCCGCCCCGGTGCGCGAGGCGATCGCGGTGGCGCCCGCCACCGCACAGGAGGCGCCCGCCGAGCCAGAGATCGTTCAGGTCGCCGAAAGCCGCATCACCGCGGCGGAGGGCGGCTACGGCCTGGGCCGCGCTGCCCTGCCGGAAGAAGTGGCGGCCTGGGACATCGACATTCGGCCCGATGGTTCTGGCCTTCCCGAAGGCTCCGGCGACGTCTGGACCGGGGAGGAGGTCTTTGTCGCCAAATGCGCCTCCTGCCACGGCGACTTCGGCGAGGCTGTCGGGCGCTGGCCCGTGCTTGCTGGGGGGCAGGGGTCGCTTGAAAGCGAGCGGCCGGTCAAGACGATCGGGTCCTACTGGCCCTACCTCTCGACCGTGTTCGACTATGTTCATCGCGCCATGCCCTTCGGCGAGGCGCAGTCGCTGACCCCGGACGAGGTCTATGCGATCACCGCCTACCTGCTCTATCTTAACGACGTCGTCGACGACGACTTCGAACTGAGCCATGAAAACTTCGCTGAGGTCGAACTCCCAAATCAGGAGAACTTCTTCCTCGATGACCGGGCCGAGACCGAGCTGGCGCGGTTCAGTGCCGCGCCTTGCATGGACAGCTGCAAGGACAGTGCCGAGATCACCATGCGGGCAGCTGTCCTCGACGTGACGCCAGACGCCGGCGTGGTGACCGAGGATGCCGCGATGGAAGAGCCGGTGGCCGAAGCGCCCGCCATCGACGAGGCTGCCGCGGAAGGTCCCGATCCAGAGCTGATCGCGGAAGGGGAGGGTGTGTTCCGCAAATGCTCGGCCTGCCATCAGGTCGGCGACGGGGCGCGCAACCGGTCAGGTCCGACCCTCAACCGTGTGTTGGGCCATCCGGCCGGCGCCGTCGACGGGTTCCGCTACTCTCCGGCCCTGATCGAGGCCGCCGAAGGCGGGCTGGTCTGGACCGAGGACGAACTCGCCGCCTTCCTCGCCGCGCCGAAGGAATATCTGCCGAAGACGAAGATGACCTTCCGCGGACTTGCCTCGGACGACGAGATCGATGCCGTCATCGCATACCTGCGTTCCGTCGGCGAATAGTGGGAGCCGCGACCGGCCCTTGCAAAATCTGCCGGGCAAGGCGCCCGGACCATAGGGGGGAGGAGCCACCATGCTGCGCAATCTGACCTTTGCCGCGCTGCTTGCCGCCGGACCGGCGCTGGCAGATGAAATCGTCACCTATCCGTTCGACGGCACCGCAGAAGATGCGGCCTTCGTCATCGAATCGGCGATCCAAGGGCAGGGTCTCGTCATCGACTACGTCAGCTATATCGGCCAGATGATGGACCGGACCGGCGCCGATCTCGACCTCGGGCCGTCCCCGGTCGGCGACAGCGCCCGCGCATTCCTGTTCTGCTCCGCCACGATAAGCCGCGAGGTGATGGAAGCCGACCCGATGAATATCGGCCACTGCCCCTACGCGGTCTTCGTGGCCGAGATCGGCGATGACGTCGTTGTCGGCCACAAAGTCTACGCGGCCGAAAGCATGGCCCCGGTGAACGATCTTCTGACGCGCATCGCCGAAGCCGTCGCCGAGTAAAAGAGGGAAGGGGAGGACCAGAAGAATGACACGCGGACTGAAAGCGCTCTGCGCAATGCCGGTCTCTCTCGTGGCCAGCCCCGCCCTTGCCGAAGAAACCGAACGCTACGGCCAGCAGCAGGTGGCCTATCTCATCAACGGCACGGGCGGCGAGATCGCGGCGGTCATCGCCTATCTCAAAACCGTCGCGCCATGAGGCTTAGCCCCGCAATCCTGGCGGCTTTGGCAACCGCCGCCGCATCCGGGGCACTCGCGGCCGAGGGGGATGCAAAGCGGGGCGAAGCGCTGTTCGAGCGATGTGCCGCCTGCCACCAGATTGGCGCGGGGGCAGCGGACCGGTCGGGCCCAGCGCTGAACGGGATCGTGGGCAAGGCGGCAGCGGCCACCGATGGATTTCGATATTCCACGGCTTTGCGCCGCCTGGCGGAGGAGGGGCTTGTCTGGAATAGCGAGACACTCGACGCTTTTCTGGCCGATCCCCGCGGCTATGTGCGCGGCACGCGGATGTCGTTTCGCGGCATCACGGAGGCACAGGACCGTGCGGATCTGATCGCTTTTCTGATGGCGGCCGACACCCGCGACGCGGCCAGCGGCTTCGACGTGGCGCCCGAGACTCTCGCGATCAGGGGCGACGCCGCCTATGGTGAATATCTCGCCGGCGAATGCACCGCCTGCCACTCGTCGGGGGGCGACATTCCCCGCATCTCGGGCATGGACCGCGACACCATCGTGGTGGAGCTGCACGCCTATCGTGCGGGGGCCCGCGAACATCAGGTCATGCAGCTGGTAACGGCCCGGCTTGGCGACGAGGAGATCGCCGCGCTGGCCGCGTATTTCGGCGCGCTGGAGTGAGCGCCGCGTAGAGGGAGGACGGACATGAAACTCAACAGACGGCTCTTCATGGGGACGGCAGCGGCAACGGCCATGCTTGCCGCGCCCACGGTCTGGGCCCAAGGCAGCGGAAGACCGCGCGTCGTGGTTGTCGGCGGCGGCGCGGGCGGCGCCACCGTCGCGCGCTATCTGGCCAAGGACAGCGAGGGTGCCATCGATGTCACGCTGATCGAACCCACGCGCAAGTACTACACCTGCTTCTTTTCGAACCTCGCCTTGGGCGGGTTCTGGGATATGGAAGATCTGGCCCATTCCTACGGCGCGCTCGCCTCGGAATTCGGCGTCAACGTCGTGCATGACTGGGCCGTCGGCGTTGACCGCGCCACCAGGACGGTGACGACAGCGATGGGACATACCTTCCCCTACGACCGGCTCGTCCTGTCACCCGGCATCGACTTCATCGACGGTGCGGTCCCCGGCTGGGATGTGACGGCGCAGAACAAGATGCCCCACGCCTACAAGGCCGGATCGCAGACGGAGCTCTTGAAGGCGCAGATCCAGAACATGCCCGAGGGGGGGACCTTCGCTATGGTCGCGCCGCCCAATCCCTACCGCTGCCCGCCGGGCCCCTACGAGCGTGTGTCGATGATCGCCTACATGCTGCGCGAGGCGAACCCGACGGCCAAGATCCTGATCGCCGATCCGAAACAGACTTTCTCTAAGCAGGGCTTGTTCGAACAAGGCTGGAACCTTGCCTATCCCGGCATGATCGAGCGGATCGGCCCCGATTTCGGCGGTGAGAATGTCGAGGTCAACCCCGATGGCATGACGATCTCGATCGACGGGGAGGAACAGAAGGTCGATGTCTGCAATGTCATTCCGGCCATGCAGGCGGGCAAGATCGCCCATGACGCCGGTGTGACCGATGGTGGCTGGGCGCCGGTCAATGCCGAAGACCTGTCGTCGCGCATGGATGCGAACGTGCACATCCTGGGTGATGCAGCGGGTCAGGGTGATATGCCGAAATCAGGGTTTTCCGCCAACAGTCAGGCCAAGGTCGCGGCCAATGCCATCCGTGGCGCGTTGACCGACGCCCGGGTCTTCCCGGCCCGGTTCTCGAACACCTGCTGGTCGCTCATCGACCGGGAGAACGGGGTAAAAGTTGGCGCTACCTATGAGGCGACGCCCGAGAAAATCGCCAAGGTGGACGGCTTCATCAGCCAGACGGATGAGAGCCCGGACATGCGGGCCGAAACCTACAGGGAATCCTTGGGCTGGTACGCCTCGATCACCGCCGACATGTTCGGCGTTCAGGCCTGATCGCGGCCGGTCGAACTCTCTAATCGGGACCCCTGCGCCTCTTGGGAGGGGCGGCGATCCTTTCGCCGATTGCCCGATGGGATAGAGTGGCTGAGCATCATGCAGAGCCAGCAGGCCCCTCAGCCTCTGGCCGCACAGTCGCCTTTACTCGGGCAGAAAGCGATAACCGTCACCGTCCTGCGTGACCCGGCCGATCCCGCCCGCCGGCCAGTGAAAGCCGATGGCGCGTGTAGTCGGCTGCGCCAGACGGGCGAGGAATTCAGGGCGGGTCGCCGCAGCACGGGCCGGATCCTGATCGTTTGCGGTCTCCACGCCGGGGCGCACCATCGCGATATGCGCGTTCGCAATGGCATCACCGACGATCACCGTCTCGCCCCCACCAACAGCGAAAGACGTGTGCCCGGGCGTGTGGCCTGGCGTTGGCAGGGCCGTGATACCGGGAAGAACCTCAGCATCGTCCTCGAAAACCCGCAACTGATCGGCCACGTCCGACAGGCGCCGCGCGGCCCCGACGGCAAAGCTTTGCCGTGCCTCTCCGATCGTCTCGACGGTGCCCGGATCGCTCCAATAGGCGTGCTCAGTGGCGCTGATATGGATCACCGCCTCGGGAAACGCCGGATCGCCAAAATCATCCAGAACACCCCACAGGTGGTCGGGATGGGCATGGGTCAGGACGATATCGGTGACCTCGTCCGGTGCGATCCCGGCCGCCTCGAGCGCCCCGGGCAGATCACCCGTGCTCGGCAGGAATTCCGGCCCGGCGCCTGCATCGAACAGAACCGTCCGGCCTGCTTCGCGCAGAAGGGTGACGTTGCAGGGCGGCGTCAGAGGATCCACCGGGAAACCGCTCTCGGCAATCGCCGCGGCAACCTCTTCCTCCGACAGAGGCCCATAGAGGAAAGCAGGCGGAAGCGTCAGGAAACCGTCCGACAGAACCGTCAGCTCCGGGCCACCGGCCCATCCGCGACCGGCAAGACCAAGGGTCGTCAGCAGCAAGCCGCCCTTGAGGATATCGCGCCGTCTGAGTTCCATCATCCCCTCCCTGTTCTAAGGGAAAATAATATCAATACATCGATATGTTTGAAACCATTGGCATCTCTCAGGCCGCCCGGATCGAAAGCTGGCCCGCAAGATCGGTCATCGCCTCGTGGGTGCTCAGATAGACCCGTCCGGCGCCTAGCGTCTCTTCGAAGGCGACGCGGTTCAGGCGGTCCATGACCGGCCCTTTCACCTCGGCCAGATGCAGGGTCACGCCCGCATCCCGCAGCCGCTCTGCCAACGTTTCGAGCGTCTCGAGAGCGCTCGCATCGATGAAGTTCACGGCGCTCATGATCAGGACCAGATGCTTGATCCGCGGGTGATCCGCGACCCGGGCGAGGAGGGCGTCTTCCAGATAGGCCGTGTTTGCGAAATAGAGGCTCTCGTCGACCCGGACGATCAGGATCTCGGGATGGGTCCGCACCTCGTGGCGCAGGACGTTCCGGAAATGCTCGGTCTCGCCGACGCGGCCCACGACCGCCATATGCGGCCGGCTGGTCCGCCAGAGGTAAAGCGCGATCGACAGACCCGCTCCCGCCACGATCCCGATTTCGATACCCAGCGCCAGAACGGCCCCGAAGGTCGCGATCAGCGAGGCCGCATCGGCCTTGTTGTAGACCCAGGCCTCGCGCAGGGTATCGATATCGATCAGGTTGGCGACAGCCACAATGATGATCGCGGCCAGCGTCGCCTGCGGCAGGAAGTAGAGCAGCGGCGTGAAGAAGACGACCGTCAGCGCGATCAGCCCGGCCGTGATGATCGAGGCGAGCGGGGTGACGGCGCCAGCCGTGAAGTTGACGAGCGACCGGCTGAACCCGCCGGTCACCGGATAGCCGCCGGTCAACGAGGCGCCGATATTCGCCGCGCCCAGCGCGATCAGCTCCTGATCGGCATCGATCTTCTGCCGGCGCTTACTGGCCAGCGACTTGGCGACCGAGACGCTTTCCAGGAACCCCACAAGCGCGATCAGAACGGCCGACGGCAGCAATGCCTGCACAAGGTCCATATCGAGACCGGGCAGGGTCAGGGGTGGCAGGCCCGCGGGAATGTCGGCGACGATCCGAACGCCCGCACTCTCGTTAAGGCCAAGCAACCAGACCGCGAGCGTCGTTGCCAGAACGGCCACGAGGGGGCCGGATTTCGCAAGGGCACCCGCCACGGCCTCGCCAAGGCCGATCGCCTTCAGCCAGGCGGCCAGCCGTCCCTTGAAGATCAGAAGAATGGCGAATGAGGTGATCGCGAGGGCAAAGGTCGCGATATTGACCTGACCGATATGGCTGACGGCGTGGGCGATCGTTTCGGTGATCAGGTGGCTGCGCGGAATGTCGATGCCCAGGAGGTGCTTCAGCTGGGAAAAGCCGATGACCAGCGCCGCCGCGCTGGAGAACCCGGAGATCACCGGATGGCTCAGGAAATTGACGAGGAAACCCAGCCGTGCAAGGCCCATCGCCAACAGGATCGCGCCGCTCAGAAAGGCCAGCAGGACGGCCCCCGCCAGATAACCCGACGTGCCGGTCTCCGCGACCTCGCCCAGCGTCGTGGCCACCATCAGCGAGACGATGGCCACCGGCCCGACGGCCAGCGCCCGGCTGCTGCCGAGCAGGCCGTAGAAGACGAGCGGCACGATACTGGCGTAAAGGCCCACTTCCGGCGGTAGCCCCGCCAGCAACGCATAGGCCATGCCCTGCGGCACCAGCATGATGGCGACGATCAGGCCGGCGATCCCGTCGCCCGCCGCCATCTGCCGGTCATAGCCGGGAAGCCAATCGAGGATCGGCAGAAACCGTGCCAGCCGCGCCGCGGACATCCCGTCCTCCTCAGGCCGCGCTCGGCAGGCTCTGCTGGCTCTTGATCACCCGGTTCCAGGGCATGTGCTTGAGCATCGAGGCCATGGCGCAATTGCCGGTCACCCCGGCCTGGGCCAGCCCCGCGCCGACAAAGGCGCTGAGCGCCATGAACCAGGGGTTCACCAAAACGGCCAGGATGACGCCCAGCAGAACAAGGCTGCCCGCTGTGATCTGAACCTGGCGCATGATGCTGATCGGCGCTTTGGCGTTCTCGTTCACCGGCAACCCGGCGCTCCGCCAGCCCTGAATCCCGCCCTCCAGCTGATAGATCTCGCGAAAGCTGGTGCGCAGGATCTGCGGGGCCGCGGCTTCCGTCCGGCCGCCGCTGCGGCAATGGAAAACGGCGATCTTGTCGTGATCCTTCGGAAAGTCCTCTGGGTTGAAGCCCGACAGCGGCACCAGATGGGCCTCGGGCACGTGTTCCTTGATGTATTCGTCCGGCTCGCGCACGTCGATCAGGATGGCCTTGCCGTCTTCCATCCAGGCATGGGCGGTCTTGGCGTCGATCTTTCTCAGGGTCATGGTCGCGTCTCCTCGGTGGATGCGGCGCTGCCGCAATAGGTGTCGTAGAGAAAGCCCAGCAAACGGCCGACATCCTCGCGCACGACGCAGTAGAACATCGTCTGCCCCTCGCGGCGGGCCTTGACGATCCGCTCGCGGCGCAGAACCGCCAGATGCTGCGACACGGCCGCATCCCGCGCGCCGATCGCCTCCGCCAGCTGGCCGACGGATTTCTCCCCCTCGGTCAGCAGGCACAGGATCATCAGGCGGCTCCGGTTCGACAGCAGCGTCATGATCTCGCAAACCTCGTCTGCCGTATTGTTCATAGACTTCATATTCATACTTGCGCAAATAAGAATATGTTCCTATCTCGTCAAGAGCACAGGCGGCCCGATGCCTCCCTAGCACCCCGATCAAGGCCGGGCCTTGCGGGGCATCAATGCGGAAGGCGGACAGGCTGCTATGACCGAGCCAACCGAAGCGAGGACAAAAGACATGACCCCTGACGTGAAAGCCTTCTTCGACGAAGCGACCTTTACCGTCTCCTACGTTGTGAAGGATCCCGGCAGCAGAAGCTGCGCCATCATCGATTCCGTGCTGGACTTCGACCCCAAGTCGGGGCGGACCAACACCGACTCGGCCGACGAAATCATCACCCATGTCAAAGACAACGACCTCAAGGTCGAATGGCTGCTCGAAACCCACGCCCATGCCGACCACCTGAGTGCGGCGCCCTACATCAAGGATCAGCTCGGCGGCACTACCGCCATCGGGGCGCATATCAAGGACGTGCAGGACGTCTTCGCCAAGCTCTTCAACGTCGAAAAGGGCTTCCAGACCGATGGCAGCCAATTCGAACGCCTCTTCAAGGACGGCGAAAAGTTCAAGATCGGCGGCATGACGGTCGAGGCGATGCACACCCCCGGCCACACCCCGGCCTGCATGACCTACGTGGTGGGCGACGCCGCCTTTGTCGGCGACACGCTCTTCATGCCCGATTACGGCACCGCGCGGGCCGACTTCCCCGGCGGCGACGCACGGGTGATGTACCGCTCGATCCAGAAGATCCTGGCGCTGCCCGACAAGACCACGCTCTACATGTGCCACGACTACAAGGCGCCCGGCCGCGACGAATATCGGTGGGAAACCACCGTGGCCGAGGAAAAGGCGGGCAACGTCCATGTCGGCGCGGGCAAGACCGAGGATGAGTTCGTCGCCATGCGCGAGGCGCGCGACAAGACGCTCGACATGCCGACGCTCATCCTGCCCTCGGTGCAGGTGAATATCCGCGCGGGCGAGATGCCGCCGGCCGAAGACAACGGCGTGTCGTACCTGAAAATCCCGATCAACCAGCTCTGACAGGGCAGGGCGGGCTGCTTTCCGGCGGCCCGCCTCTGAGGGAGGTTTGAGTGAATCTGCGATTGGCACATCCACAACCGGCTGACACCAACAGCTCCGCCCATCAGGCCGAGGCGCTGGTACTCAGTTGCATGGATTTCCGCCTGATCGGCGCGGTGGCCGACTACATGGACACCCGCGGGCTTGCGGGGCGCTATGACCACATCATCCTTGCCGGCGGCGCGATGGGCGTGATGGCGAAGGATCACCCGGACTGGGACAGGACGTTCTGGCAGCATCTGTCCCTGGCGCGCAAGCTGCACGGGATCAAGCGGCTGATCCTGATCGACCACCGCGATTGCGGGGCCTGCAAGATGTTCGTCGGGCCCGACTGCGCCGACGATCCGGATGGCGAATTGGTCACTCATATGCGCGTGATGGAGGCGCTTGCCGACGACGTCCGCACACGCGAACCCGGGCTGGAGGTCGAACTGATCCTCATGGATCTGGACGGAACCGTGACCTCTTTGTCCTGATCCCTGCTTGACAGATGATCCTCGCTGACGCGGCTATCCAACGTGCTTGGAGATGTAGCCCACGGCCATCTTCAATGTTGCGATCTGGCTGTAATCCGCTTCGGGAATGTTCAGGTCGAGGCGTTTGTGAAGTGCGCTGACCAGATTGAGGACATCCATGGAGTCGAGCCCAAGATCGTCCTGGAGATGGTCGTCGTCAGAGACGGTCTTCGGATCGATATCGGGCGCGACCCCGACAAGTTCATTGAGGAAGATCGCGCGGATCTCGTCGTCTTTCATAGGGACTCCGGTGCAGAGATGTAGTCTTCGAATTCGGCGACGTAGCGGGCGGCCTGCCGGGCGTCGCTGACGCGATGATCGACCGAGAGGGTGAGCGTGACGACCGTCCGCGGCTCGACGGCGCCGTCGACAACCCAGGGGCGGATCTGCGGCGCGCCGAGGCCGACGAGGGCGACCTGCGGCGGGAAAATGACCCCGGCCATGCCCTCGGCCCCGGTTTCGCCCAGGCTCGAAACGGTGATGGTCCCCGCCGTCATCTCCGACCCGCGCAGACGCCCCGCGCGGGCGCGGGTGACAAGATCGCGCATGGCGGCCATGGTTTCATCAAGTGTCATCTCCGCCGCGTCCATCAGCGCAGGCGCGACGAGCCCGCCGCCGCGCAGCGCGATCGCGATGCCCGGATTGACCGTGTCGGCGGGGCGGAAGACGCCGTCGGTGAAATGACCATTCGAGGTGCCGACCCGGGCCGCGGCCAGCGTCGCGGCGCGCACGAAGAGCGCACCGAGGAGGAGGCGCTGGTCAGGCGGCAGGTCGGCGTTTCGGCGGGCGAGCCAGTCGACCGCCGGCTGAACGTCGATTGTTTGCGAGAGGTAAAAGTGCGGGATCGTCTGCTTGGACCGGGTCATCGCGGCGGCGATCGCCTTGCGCATCTCCTCGATCTGGCTGCCGGTCTTTGGCGGGGCCGTCTCCTGTGCGGGTCTAGGGGCGCCCTTTGCACCTGGTGCGGCCCGCTCGATATCGCCAAGGAGGATGACCCCGTTCGGCCCTGTTCCCTTGACCTCTGCTAGGTCGAGCTGAAGTTCCTCCGCCCGGATGCGGGCGGCTGGTGAGGCGGCGACCTGCCCGGGCGGAGTGACCGGTGCCACTGCAGGCGCGGGCGGCATGGTGCGTCCGGGCGCCCGTGGCGGTTCCGCCGCCGTGGCCGATGGCGGGCTGGCCGGAGGCTCAGCCACAGGCGGCGGGGCTGCTTCCCGAGGGGCTTCGCCCTCTGCACCAATCAAGGCAAGCGGCGCGCCGACAGGGAGCTTCTGGCCGAGCTCTGCCTTCAGCTCTTTCACCGTGCCTTCCTCGAAGCACTCGATCTCGATGGCGCCCTTCTGGGTTTCAACCACCGCGACGATGTCGCCGCGTTTCACCGTATCTCCCGGTTGCACCAGCCATTCGACCAGCGTCCCCGCCTCCATATCGGCACCAAGCGAGGGCATGGCGAAGAGCCCCATCGCTTAGCGCCCCAGAGCCGCTTTGGCCGCCGCCACGATGGCGGGCACCTGCGGGATCGCGGCGTCTTCAAGGTGTTTGGGGTAGGGGATCGGTACCTCGGCCGAACAGACCCGGCCGAGTGGTGCGTCGAGCGACCAGAACGCCTGCTCGACGATCCGCGCCATGATCTCGGCCGAGAGCGATCCGGTGCGCCAGCCCTCATCGACGATGACGGCGCGCCGGGTTTTGGCGACCGATGCCATGATCGTCGCGTCGTCGAGCGGGCGGAGGGTGCGGAGGTCCATGACCTCGGCCGCGATCCCCTCCGCGGCGAGCGCCTCCGCCGCCTCGAGCGTCTTCCAGAGCGAACCGCCATAAGTAATGAGCGTCAGGTCGGTCCCCTCGCGCCGAATGACCGCCCTGTCGATGTCGACAGGGCCTGCGACCTCGTCGAGCTGACCGGTCATGTTGTAGAGCATCACGTTCTCGAAGATCAGCACCGGGTCGGGATCCTGCAGCGCGGTCCAGAGCATGCCGCGCGCATCCTCGACCGTCGCCGGGGCCAGCACCTTGAGGCCCGGGATATGGGCGTACCACCCTTCAAGGCTGTGCGAGTGCTGCGCGGCCAGTTGCTTGCCTGCCCCGGTCGCCATACGGATCACGAGCGGCACGCCGAACTGTCCGCCCGACATATGGCGGATCGTGGCAGCGGTATTCATGATCTGGTCGAGCGCGAGAAGCGAGAAGTTGACCGTCATCAACTCGACGATCGGCCGCATGCCCGCGGCCGCCGCGCCGATCCCGGCGCCGGTGAAACCCGATTCCGAAAGGGGCGTGTCGCGGATCCGGTCAGCCCCGAATTCCTCCATCAGGCCCTTCGATACGGCATAGCAACCGCCATAGGCGCCGACATCCTCACCCATCAGGAACACGCGATCATCGCCGATCATCGCCTCGCGGATCGCCTGCTTCATCGCCTCGCGATAGGTGATCTCGACGGTCTGGCCGGACAGCTTGGCGGGCTCCGGCGGGGGAGGGGCCTCGCCCATCACATGGGTGGTCAAATCCGCCACCGGCTCCCACCTGCCGGCCTCGGCAAACGCGACCGCCTCGGCAATCTCGGCGGCCACCTCAGCCTCGATCTTGGCCACCTCTTCGTCGTGGATCAGACCGTTCTCCAGAAGCCAGCCCTGAAAGCGGAGGATCGGGCCCTTCTCGCGCCACTCCGCGACCTCGGCCTTGTCGCGGTAAAGCTGGGCGTCGAACATGGAATGCGCCCGAAAGCGGTAGGTCATGCATTCCAGAAGCATCGGCGCGCCGGTCTCGCGGATGCGGGCGATCGCCTTGCGCGCGGCCGCCTCGACCGCGACGACATCCATCCCGTCGACCTTCTGGGCCTCGATCAGATAGGCCTTGGCCTTGTCGGCAACATCGATCTCGGATTCGGTCCGCTCCAGGGCCGAGCCCATGGCGTAGCCGTTGTTCTCGCAGACGAAGAGCACGGGGAGCTTCCAGAGCGCAGCGAGGTTCATCGTCTCGTGGAACTCGCCTTCCGCGACGGCGCCCTCGCCGAAGAAGCAGGCGGTGACGTTGGTCTCCCCCAGCATCCGGTCGGCAAGTGCCAGCCCGCCCGCCAGCGGCAATCCACCACCGACGATCGCGTTGCCGCCGTAGAAGTTCGTGGCCGCGTCAAACAGGTGCATCGACCCGCCGCGCCCGCCCGAGCAGCCTTCGGCCTTGCCGTACATCTCGGCCAGGATCGGGCCTATGCCCACCCCGCGCGCCAGCGCATGACCATGTTCACGGTAGGTGGCGACGACCCGGTCCGTATCGGCCAGCACCGGGATAACCCCGGCGGCCACCGCTTCCTCCCCGTCATAGAGGTGCAGGAAGCCGCGGATCTTCTCCTGCGTATAAAGCTCGGCGCATTTGTCTTCGAAGCGGCGGATGCGGATCATCTCCCGCAAAAGCGCCAGCACATGGGTCCGGTCGAGCTTTGGCTTGAGGGTCACGGTCATGTCTCATCACTTTCCAGCGTGGAAATGTCGCCTTCGGGAAGTCCCAGTTCGCGCGCCTTCAGAAGCCGGCGCATGATCTTGCCCGACCGGGTCTTGGGCAGCGATGTGCGGAACAGGACTTCCCGCGGCGCGACCGCCGGCCCAAGCACCTTGCGCGCATGCCCGCGCACCTCGCGTTCGAGTGTGTCTGACGGCTCAAAACCGGGGTTGAGTGTCACATAGGCCCTGACAACCTCGCCCGCCGTTTCGTCCGGCAGGCCGATCACGCCAGCCTCGGCGACGGCATCATGTTCGATCAGGGCGCTTTCGACCTCGAACGGGCCGATCAGGTGCCCCGACGTCTTGATCAGGTCGTCGGCGCGCCCGACAAACCAGAAATAGCCGTCCTTGTCGCGCATCGCGAGATCGCCTGAGAGGTACCAGCCATCGACAAAGCACTTATCGTAGCGCGCCTGCTCATGCAGGTAGGCCCGCATCATCGACGGCCAGCCCGGCCGCAGCGCCAGTTCGCCGATCTCGCCTGTCTTGCAGTCTCGCAGGCCGCCATCGTCGCGCGCAACGATGCCCGCCTCGATCCCGGGCAGCGGCTTGCCCATCGACCCCGGCTGGATGTCCATTTCCGCCGTGTTGGCGATCATGATGCCGCCGGTTTCGGTCTGCCACCAATTGTCGTGGAACGGACGGCCGAAAATCTCGTTGCTCCAGACGACCGCCTCGGGGTTGAGCGGTTCGCCGACGCTGGCGAGAAACCGGAGCTTGGAGAAATCGTAGCTTTGCGCCGCTTCCTTGCCTGCGCGCATCAGCATCCGGATCGCTGTCGGCGCGCTGTACCAGACCTGCACGCCTTCGTCCTGCAGGATGGAGTACCAGCGGTCGAGGTCGAACTCGGCCTCGTCGACGATCATCGTCACCCGGTTCACGAGCGGTGAGATGATGCCGTAGGAGGTGCCGGTGACCCAGCCCGGATCGGCGGTGCACCAGTAGATGTCGCCGGGTTTCAGGTCGAGCGCGAAGCGCCCGGTCGCCGCATGGGCGACGACGGCGCCGTGGACATGAACCGCACCCTTGGGCCTTCCGGTCGTGCCGGAGGTGAAGTGGATCAGCGCCATGTCGTCGGGCATCGTCGGCGCCGTTTCGAACTGGTCGGCGGCCCTCTCAAGCTCCGGGCCGAGGGCGACACAACCTTCGGGCGCCTCATCGTGATCGACGGTCAGCACAAGCCGCAGCGATGGAACTTCGTCGCGCCAGGCGGCAACCTTCCTGCGGTACAGCCCGGCGGTCGTGACCAGCACGTTGCCTTCCCCGATCTCAAGCCGCGCCTTGATGGGCTCGGGGCCAAAAGCGGCGAAGAGGGGGGTGAAGGTCATGCCCGCCTTCAGCGTTCCAAGGGCTGCGGCATAAAGCTCGGGCACACGCCCCATCAATCCGTAGACCCGCGTGCCGGGCCCCAGGCCTTGTGCCTTCAGCAAATTGGCGAACCGCGCGGCCATGCCGGTCAGTTCGGCGTAGGTGATATCGCGCCGGTCGCCGGTCTTGCCCAGCCAGCGAAGCGCCACCTGATCCCCGTGGCCCGCGGCCACATGCCGATCAAGCGCCTCATGCGCGATGTTGAGGCCTCCGCCAGGAAGACCCTCCAGCATCTGGCGCGCGTCCTCCCAGGTGAAGCTTGCTCTGACGTCGTCCGTAAGGTTTGCGGCTCCGCGCGTGGCTGCATCCTTGCTGATCGCTGCCCAGCCCATGACCTGTCCTCCCGTTGGGAACCATAGCGCGCGCATCCCCGGGGATCTTGACGTCCGTCAAACGGACGCTTGCCTCTGCAGATTGGGCACCAACATCGGATCCTCTGCCGGACTTCGGCGCGATAACGGGCGTTCATCAAGCTTCCAGAAGAGCATGTTAAATTGACGTCCCGTATAGGGCCGCCTCTCCCGACAGGCTCCATTTGACGCCTGTCAACAAGCCGGCCTCGCAGAATTGATACGCCACTCTGGAAAGGCCGAGATTATCGCCGCTCTGCGGTTCGGGACTCCTGGGAGGGAAAGATGACGTTTCAGACAGTAAAGCTAATCACAAGACTGGCCGCCGCATCGCTAATCGCGTCGGCCTCTGCAGCCGGTGCCTTTACCGCCTGCCAGGTCACCGACACAGGCGGGATTGACGACAACAGCTTCAACCAGACGGCCTGGAAGGGCGTTCAGGACGCCGAGGCTGAACTCGGCATTGAGGCCCGGTTTCTGGAGAGCCAGGCCGAGACCGATTACGAGGCCAACATCAACTCGCTGCTCGGAGACTGCGACCTGATGGTGACCGTGGGCTTCCTGCTCGGCGATGCCACGCAGAAGGCGGCTCAGGCCAATCCCGATCAGAAGTTCTCGATCGTCGACTTCTCCTACGATCCGGCGATCCCGAACGTGCTGGGTCAGGTCTATGCCACGGACGAGGCGGCGTTTCTGGCAGGCTACCTCGCCGCTGGAATGACGGAGACCGGCATCCTCGGCACCTTCGGCGGCATCAACATCCCGCCCGTGACGATCTTCATGGACGGTTTTCATCGCGGCGTGACGTACCACAACGCCGAAAAAGGCACAGATGTCACCGTGCTGGGCTGGGATCCCGATGTGGGCGAGGGGCTTTTCACCAACAACTTTGAATCCCTCGATGACGGGCGGGCCTTCGCGCAGAACCTCTATGACGAAGGCGCCGACATCGTGCTGCCCGTCGCGGGCCCGGTGGGCCTCGGCTCGGCTGCGCTGGCCGACGAGCTGGGGACCGACCAGCTCAAGATCATCGGCGTCGATGCCGATCTCTTTCTTACTGATCCCGAAAAGGGCCACGTCTACCTGACCTCGATCACAAAACGGATGGATGCCACCGTGCTCGAAGTGATCCGGCGCGCTCAGGAGGGCACGTTCGAGGGTGGCGTGATCGTCGGCCAGCTTGAGAATGGCGGCGTCGATATCGCGCCGTTCCACGACATGGATGCGCTGGTACCGCAAGATCTGAAGGATGAGCTGGCCGAGATCCGGCAAGGCATCATCGACGGCACGATCCCCGTCGACGGTTCGTAATGCAGGTCGAACTGCGCGGCCTGACCAAGCGCTTCGGCCCGGTGGTCGCCAACCGGGCCGTCGATCTGGTCTTGAAGCCGGGGGAGGTGCTTGGGCTGCTCGGTGAAAACGGCGCTGGCAAGTCGACCCTCATGAACATGCTGTGCGGCCTCTACACCCCGGACGAGGGCGAGATCCTGATCGACGGCCAGCCGGTGCACTTCAAGGGTCCGGGCGAGGCGATCGCCGCCGGGATCGGCATGGTGCACCAGCACTTCATGCTCGTCCCGGTCTTCTCGGTGGTGGAAAATGTCGTGCTGGGCATCGAACCGACCAAGCGCCTGGACTTCCTGGATCTGGCCAAGGCGCGCGAACAGGTGCGCGAGATCGGCCGTCAATACGGCCTGGAAGTCGACCCCGACGCCCTGATCGAGAGCTTGCCCGTGGGCGTCCAGCAACGGGTCGAGATCATCAAGGTCCTCTTCCGGTCTGCCGACGTCCTGATCCTCGACGAACCCACGGCCGTGCTGACGCCGCAGGAGGTGCAGGAGTTCTTCGAAATCGTCCGATCCCTGCGGGACGACGGCAAGGCAATCGTCTTCATCACTCACAAGCTGAACGAGATCCTCGAGATCGCAGATCGGATCAGCGTCCTGCGCAACGGCGAAATCGTGGGGGAGGGCGATCCGGCGGATCTGACGAAGGAAACCCTGGCCGAGATGATGGTTGGCCGCCCCGTCAGCCTCAGCCTCGGCAAAACCGCCCGGGCGCCGGGCGAGACGATCCTGGACGTGCGCAACCTCGTCGTCTTGCGGGATGATGACCGGATGGCGGTCGATAACATCAGCCTGTCGATACACAGTGGCGAGATCGTCGGCCTCGCCGGGGTGCAGGGCAACGGGCAATCGGCGTTGATCGAGGCGATCACCGGCCTGCGCCAAGCGGCAAGCGGGACGGTGACCTATCTGGGCGAGGACATCACCGGCGTCTCCGTCCGCAAGCGCCACCGGATGGGCATCGCCCATATCCCCGAGGATCGGCTGCGGTCGGGACTGATCGCCGATTTCACGATTGCCGAGAACATGGTGCTCGACACCTATTACGACGACAGGTTCGCGCAGGCTGGCCAGGTTGTCTGGACGCGGGCCGAGCGTTGGGCCGCGAAAGCCGCGAGCGAATTCGACATCCGCACGCCCTCGGTCTTCCTGAAAGCCGGCAACCTGTCCGGCGGCAACCAGCAGAAACTCATCGTCGCCCGCGAACTGTCGCGGGAAACCAAACTGGTCGTGGCGGCGCAACCCACGCGCGGGCTTGATGTCGGATCCATCGAGTATATCCACCGTCGCCTGCTGGCCGCCCGTGACGAGGGCGACGGCATCCTGATCATGTCCTCCGAACTTGACGAGATCCTCGCGCTCTCCGACCGCATCCTCGTGATGTTCAAGGGCCGGATCGTCGCCGAGTTCGACGCGCGCGAGGCTCCGCCCGACAAGTCGGCGGTCGGATTGTCCATGGCGGGGATGGCAGCATGACCCTGAATGAAAACCTCGACACCGCCACCGCCAAGCTGCTTGAGCGCGCTGCTCCTGGGCGGGCGGAATTCGAAGATCTCGTCGTGGTTCCGCTCTTTGCGGTGGCCGTCGCGCTGGCGCTCGGGGCGCTGACGATGCTGGCGACGAATGTCGATCTGGCCACGATCGGCCGGTCCTATGTCGCGCTGCTGCAAGGGTCGGTCGGGTCGCTTTCGGCGCTGTCCGAGACCTTGACCGCCGCCGCGCCGCTGGTGCTTGCGGGGCTTGGCCTCGCGCTGGGCTTCCGGGCGGGGCTCTTCAATATCGGGGCCGAAGGGCAGATCCTCATGGGAGGCATGGCGGCGGTCATCACCGGGTTCAGCCTGGCGGGACTGCCGTTCCCGATCCTCCTGCCGCTTTGCCTGCTGGCCGGGGCGCTGGCCGGGGCGGCCTACGCGTCCATCGCCGGGATCCTGAAGGCGGCGACCGGTGCGCATGAGGTGATCTCGACAATCATGCTGAACCTGATCTCCTACCGGCTGGTCGATTACCTCCTGCGCCTGCCTTTCATCCAGAAGGAAGGGCGCGCCGACCCGATCTCGAAATCCGTGCCGCCCAATGCGGAGTTACCTCGGCTTCTGGACTGGCTGGACCCCAACCTGCGGGTGCACGGGGGCGTGTTCCTCGTCATCGCGGCGGTCATCTTCGCCTATTGGCTACTTTTCCGGTCCAAGATCGGGTTCGAGTTCCGGGCGAGCGGGGCCAATCCCGATGCCGCGCGCTATGCCGGCATGAAGGCAGGGCTCATCATCGTCATCGCCATGGCCACCGCCGGGGCGCTGGCAGGTCTCGCGGGCGCCAACCAGGTGCTTGGTGTGCTTGGCCGAACGTCCCCCGGCTTTTCGGCAGGCATCGGCTTTGATGCCATTGCCGTGGCGCTTCTGGGCCGGTCCCACCCCGTGGGCGTCCTCTTCGCGGGCCTGCTCTTCGGCGCGCTCGAGGCTGGCGGGCGGCAGATGCAGGTCGATGCCGGCGTCAGTATCGACCTGATCGGGATCATCCAGGCGCTGATCATCGTCTTCATCGCGGCCCCGATCCTTGTCCGGGCGATCTTCCCCTGGGGTTTCCGGCGGGGGGAGCAGAAATGACCACCTCCCCGGATGTCAGCGTGATGCCCCAGACCGCCGTTGCGACGGCCTGGCGCCGCAGGTCCCGTATCTACGGCATCGTGCTCATCGGGCTGGCGCTGCTTGTGGCGTTCATCTTCGGGCCGGATGTGGATGGCGACGCCACCTTCCGCCTGTCGCGCCCGAAAGATCCCTTCGCCTTGCCCAACCTCGTCGTCCCGGCCGCGCCGTTCACCTATATCGCCGCGGCCTTGCTCGCCTTTCTCGGCGCGCGCGAGTTCCTCCGCGGCGGCGGAAGGTGGAGCAGCATCGCCCTCGGCGTCGGTCTGGCTATCGCTGTTGTCGCGCTCCTTGTCTGGGCCACGGCCGGCAAGTCTTTCTCCCTCACCGGGATGCTGCAGGCGACGATGGTCCGGGCCGTTCCCATCGCGCTTGGCGGGTTGGCGGGCGTGCTCTGCGAACGGGTCGGGGTCGTCAACATCGCGATCGAGGGCATGCTGCTGGCAGGCGCCTTCACGGGCGCTCTGGTCGGATCGCTTCTGGGCGGCTGGATGGGGCTCCTGACCGCGGTGATCATCGGCGGCGCCTTCGGCTTCATGCTTGCCGCGCTCGTCGTCACCTACCGGATGGACCAGATCATCGCGGGCGTCGTGATCAACCTCTTCGTACTGGGCCTGACCAGCTATGTCAGTTCGCAGGTCTTCGCAGAGTACCGCAGCCTCAACGACGCGCCGGTATTCCGCGCCTTCAAGATCCCCATCCTGAGCGATATCCCGGTCATCGGACCGATGCTCTTCAACCAGAACATCTTCGTCTACGGCGCGCTGATCCTCGTCGCCATCGCGACCTATTACCTCTTCTACACCCGCAACGGCCTGCGGGCCCGCGCGGTGGGAGAGCATCCGCGCGCCGCCGATACGCTCGGCATAAACGTCTACCGCACGCGCTACATCCACGTGACACTGGGCGGCATGGTGGCAGGCTTCGGCGGCGCATGGTTCACGCTGGGCTCGGTCGGCCGCTTTGACGAGAACATGACCGGCGGCCGCGGCTATATCGGCCTTGCCGCCATGATCTTCGGGCGCTGGCATCCGGTGGGTGCCCTCCTTGCCGCGCTGGTCTTCGGGTTCGCGGATTCGCTCCAGCAAAAGCTGGCGCTCCTGCAGACGCCGATCCCGTCCGAGTTCCTGGCCATGTTCCCCTACATCGCGACCATCGTTGTCGTGGCCGGCCTGATCGGACGTGCCCGCGCGCCGGCAGCAGACGGCAAGCCCTACATCAAGGAGTGACTGCCTGATCCAGGATAGGCCGCGCCCGTGGCAGTCCGGACTCCAGGACGCCCTGCATGCTTATGAGGTGTCGTCCAGAAGCGCTCTCAGCCGGTCAATGGCTTCGGGATAGCGAAGCTCGATCTTGGCTTCGTCATAGCTGTTGCCGTCAATACCGACCCCGTCAATCCGCCCGTCTGAGCATTGCAGAAAAAGGACGGGCCGCTTCCGGCCGACGCCCGTGATGTATCGGCCGTCCCCGCGGACACAGGTCTCCACCTCCGAAATGGCGGCGAAGGCGACGGGCCCGAGGATGACCGGAGGGTCGATCACCCAGCTCATCCGGCCCTGCCGAACGCGTGCCACCAGAAACGAACGGCCGGACCGACAAGAGACGCCGGAACGACCGAAAGGTCCACCTCGGCCCGACCCGAAAGCGCCGGGCGATCATCGAAGACCGGCTCGATGTCGAATCTGACGATCGGCGATGCCGACATCCCGTAGATCAGCGGCGCGAGCAAACCGAACGCCTGGCCGGTCTCGCCCGGATCGCCCAGGCTGAACCGCGCGTCGAGAGAGGCGCGGCGGATGCGGATGTGCTGAAGAAGATCCTCGATGAACCTCAGGCCAGCCGGGATAATCCGCTGCGCTCCGAACGTCCTTTTCTCAGGTTTTGCCGCGGGCTTTTCAGATTTCTTGGGATCAGCCTTCGTGCGGCTTCGCAGATCAATGCGCGGGCCGTACCGCCCAAACGGCCTGAGCGAGGCGTCATAGCGCCACTCGACCTCTTTCTGCAGCGAAACCTCGAGGCGGAGCGGCATGACCATAGCCAAAGCCAGAACCAGAAAAGACGCCGCAAGAACGCCGACACCGATCAGCGCCGCAATCGACATCCCCCGGTCTTCAGGTCTTTGCGCCCCCGGGCTTCGCTCTGTCCGCTGCCGTGTCGATGGCCTTGTTGGCGGTCGTGCCCAGGACTTCCGCGAAGGTCGTCATCGCGCCCTGAACCGACTCCACCCGCGCCCCGTCACCATCGATGATGATCGCGCCCAGCGGCTTGATGCCGCCGCCGGCGCCGGTGCCCGCACCATCCCCGGTCTTCGCGTTCGTGCCACCTCCCGCGCCGAAACCGAAGCCGTAGCTCACGATCGGAATGACGGTCGCGTTTCCCTTTTCAATCGGATCGCCAAGGACATTCTTGGCGTTTAGAAGCCGATCAAGTTCTTCCACAGTCCCTTTGAGGAGGCGTTCGACGTTTTCCATATCGTGGTCCCTTGCACACATACACAATTGCCGCAGAGACTGTCATGCCTCCCCCCGGCATGTCGTTGACGGCAGTCAATTCAGGCGCGCGACGGCTTCCGACGTCTTGTTGATCTCCGCAAGGACGAGAGCATCACCCGATCCAAAGCCGCCCGATGGTGGCGGGGGCAGTGGCCTACCCCGGCTGCCCCTGATCGGGACGGATCCGCGCGATGGGCTCCGGCCGTCCCAGAAGGTACCCCTGCGCCGCCTTACAATCGTCGTCGACCAGCTGGCGAAGCTGCGCCTCGGTCTCGACGCCCTCGGCAATCACCGTCACGCCAAGGGCCTGCGACAGGTTCAGAATCGATCGGATCACATCATGGGCCCGCCGGTCATCCGTCATGTCCTCGATGAAGGACTGATCGATCTTGATCTTCGAGAACGGGAATTTCACGAGGTAAGCGAGAGAGGAATACCCGGTCCCGAAATCGTCCACGACCAGCCGGACGCCCAGCTCCCGAAGGGCATCGAGGGCCGCATGCACGTTGCAGCTTTCGCTCAGCAGCGCGCTTTCCGTGAATTCGATTTCCAACCGGTCCGGCGGCAGCCCCGAGAGGCGCAATGCCTCTGTCACATCCGCCACGAGGTCCCCCATCGCAAGATGCAGGGGCGAGACATTGACTGAGACAGACAAGCCGCCCGACACGTTCACAAAATCCCGGGCCGCCCGCTCCAGAACCCAGCGCCCGATCGCATCGATCAGACCAATCGCCTCGGCCTGCGGCACGAAGGCACCGGGCATCAGCAGACCCCGCTTGGGGTGCTGCCAGCGGATCAGGGCCTCATAGCCGCAGATCTCCTCGGTCGTCAGATCGTGAAGCGGCTGGTAGTGAAGCACGAACTGGTCAGCCGCGAGGGCCTCTCGAAGCTCGCCTTCAAGGGCGAGAAGCTGTTCGTTTTCATCGGCAAGCGCCCTGTCGAAGATCTCGCACCGGTCCCGCCCCTTCGCCTTCGCAGCATAAAGCGCCTTGTCGGCCGCGATCAGCAGGTCGGAGCCCGATTTCTCGCCTTCGGCAATCGCAATACCCACCGACGCCCCGACGGATACGGCCACCGTATCGAGGGAGACTTCCTGCATCGCCGCGTGCCGCAGCCGGTCCGCCAGGGCCGTGGCATCCGCACGGTCTACCACATCGGCCAGGATCGCAAACTCGTCGCCGCCGATCCGCGCGACGACCGCGTCATCCCGCAAGGTGAACCGAAACCGCCGCGCCAGGGTCTGCAGAAGGGCGTCGCCAATCGGATGCCCGTGCGTATCGTTGACGGGCTTGAACCGGTCGAGATCGACAAGGATCAGCGCCAGAGGATTGGCCTTCGAGGCAGAGGCCGTCCGCGCCATCAGGTTCTCATCGAAGGCCCGCCGGTTGCGCAAACCGGTCAGCGCATCGGTCTGGGCCAGCTCCTCGATTTCCTTGCGGGACCGCTCCAGTTCGTGCTCGCGCTCCTTGATAGTCGTGATGTCGATCCTGAGTGACACGCGCTCGCCGCCGGGCAGCTTGCGATCGCGCGAGAGGAGCCACCGGCCATCCTCTACCTTGTAGACGTGATCGACATCCCCCTCCCGGAACACTTCGAGGCGCTTTTGAACCCACTCCTCTTTCGTGAGGACATCCTCCGGCCAGAACCCGGTTTCGACGGCCCGGCGCAAAAGGGCCTCATAGGGCGTTCCCGGGCGCATGATCGGCGCGACCAGCGGGCTCAGGGCACGGTAGGCACTGTTGGCAAGAACAAGCCGCTCGTCCCCGTCGTAAAGGCCAAAACAATCGTCCAGCGCCTCAATCGCCTCTTCCAGGCGTCTCTGGGACAGGGCCGCGGCGACCTGTGCGGCGGCCACGCTCTCCTCAGCCTGACGCGCTGTCGTCACGTCGGTATAGGTGACCACGGCCAGCCCGCCGCGATGCCGGCAATCGACCCTGACGATCCGGTCCGGCGGGATAATGCGCTCCGTCACGTAGTCTTCGCAGCGATGCATCTTCTCGCGCATCTGCGGCAGGGCAAGGGTGGCGCCGCCGTCATAATCGCCGCGGCTTGCCCCGAACTCGATAAACCTGTCCGTGGATGCACCGACCTCGAACAGTTCGGGAGGGTAGCCGAGAAGATCGCCGATGCGGGCATTGCTTAGAAGGATCGTATATCCATCGTGGACGAGCAACGCCTGCTCCATGACGTCCACAGCCAGCTGAAACACGGCCAGATCCGATGAGATGTCTGGCCCGGCGGGGGCGGCGCGAGGGCGAAGCGTCCTGGTCATGACAACGTCGTAGCAGGCAGGTCTTTCGAGAATCTGAATGCGGGTCGGCCGCGAATGCGGGCGTCAGGTCGCGTCAATCACCAAAGCCTCTCGCCAAACGCCCACCGGCGCCGCACTCGGGCAGAGAGGCTCGTGGTCGAACTTGATTTGCCAAGCCGGGTCCGGCTGATCCCGAAAAACAATCTGAAGAAGAAACAGCGATTGTCTCGCGGTTCGTTGCGCCATCCGCAACCGTTCGCAGCGTTAACCCGGACCCTGGGGGAAAAAGTGTCCGACAGAATGCTGACAGGAGTCCGACGGGACGCCCACGCCCCGATCAGCCTTGTTGAGCGAGAGTTAACAGCCGATTCGCCCTGGCACCTTGCCAAACCCGCATCACCCGCCGTCCGCACCCTTCAGCATCCGTTCAGACCTGTGGCGGGGGGCGTGGCCCCGGTTGACGAAGCTCAACGCCCGGACGGCGGAAAAGCGCTAAGCTGTCGACACGATAGAACAGCATCACCGCAGGATCGAAAGGAGGATCAAGGTGTCGAAAAAAGACAAGGTGGCAGCCGCCGAAACCCCGCGGGCAGAGGGGGATACCGCGTGGTCTCCCCCCGCATTCCGCGCCTTCCAGGATGAGATCGACCGGATGTTCCGGTCCCTCTCGAACCCCGAGATGAACTGGCGCTCCGGCCTCGCCCGAACCTTCGGGGCGATCGGGCTCAAGGTCGATGTCGGCGAGACCGAGACCGACATTCAGATCACCGCAGAACTCCCTGGAGTTCTTGAGGAAAACCTCGACGTCACTCTTGATAGCGATGTCCTGCGGATCAGCGCTGAAAGGCATCAGGATGAGGAAAGCAAGGGCAAGACCTGGCATGTTGTGGAACGGTCTTACGGCAAGCTTGAACGGGCGATCCGGGTTCCGGCAGGGATCGACCCGTCGCAGGTCAAGGCCGATTTCAAGGACGGCGTCCTGACCGTCACGCTTCCCAAACCGCCGGAACTCACCAAGGCGGCCCAGAAGATCGCCGTCTCCGCCGGTTAGCCGGCCATGCGGGACGACGCGTTCGTCAAGGAGGTGCGGGGCGATGAGATCCGGTGCTCGGGCACCGAACGCCGCCCCCACGACGAGACGACGCTCTTCGTCCCGCCGCATGAAACGATCGTTTGTCCGTTTTGCGGCCAGAAATACCGCCGCGCATCCCTGTGGAACATCGTCTCGGGCGCAATCTGGCCCAAGGCGAAGTGAGGGCCCCTAGGGCACGTCCTCCACCTCAACCCCCGCCCGAAGCGCGATCCGAATAAGCTGCGACAGGTTCCGCGCCATCGTCTTGTCCATCACTCGCGCGCGATGCAGTTCGACCGTTTTCGGGCTGATACCAAGGCGGTGGGCGATGATCTTGTTGGGGTGCCCGGCGACGACTTCCCGCAACACATCGGCCTCGCGCGGGGTCAGCTTCGCCAGGCGGGCGCGGCACTCTGCCTCGGGCTGAACCAGCTCCACGGCCGTCTTAATTCGATCGATCAAATCCTTATCGTGAAAGGGTTTTTCGATGAAGTCCTGCGCGCCACCGCGCATCGCACGGACCGCCATATCGATATCCCCGTGCCCGGTCATCAGGATCACCGGGATCACGTCCCCACGCGTCCGCAACGCCTCCAGCACTGTCAGGCCATCGATACCCGGCAGGCGCACATCCAGCAAAAGACACTCTCCACCCGGATCAGCGCATCCAAGCAGATCCTCGCCAGATTGGAAGATGCGAGTTCGGTATCCCCAGCTTTGCAGAAGCGCCTCGAGCGAGGCCGCCACCGCCTGATCGTCATCAACGATCAGAATCTCGGTTGGGTCACTGACCATGGCCGACGGTCGGAAGCGTAAAGTGAAACTCAGCGCCGGTGGGACCGTTGACGGCCCAGATCTGCCCGCCATGGGCGTCGATGATCGACCGGCAGACCGCGAGGCCCACGCCAAGGCCGGAAGACTTGTTTGTCACCAGCGGATCAAAGATCGAGTCGAGGATTTCCGGATCGATTCCGGGGCCAGTATCCACGACAGAAACCTGCACTTCCGACGCGGTGATCCCGGCCTTGAGGATGATCCGGTCATTCGTCTTCGTCAGGTCCGAGATGATGCGTAGCGGTTGCTCATCACCCGTCACTGCCTCGTAGGCGTTGTTCATCAGATTGATCAGCACTTGCTGGATCTGGATTCGGTCAGCCATCACAGGGGGAAGATCGAAGGACAGGTCCAATTCGATCTCAGGTTCGTGAAACGCGCTTGTCACCCGCCCGACGCGAACGGCTTCCTCAATGATCTCATTGATGTTTTCGGGCCGTATCTCCGCCTTGCCGCGGTCGATCATCTGGCGCATCCGCCGGATGACTTCACCCGCGTGAACGGCAAGCTCGGCAATGGTTTTGACCTGATCCGCAACGCGCTCCAGATCCGGCGTCTTCCCGTCAAGGGATCGCCGCGCGGCATTGGCGAAGTTCGAGATCGCGGTAAGCGGCTGGTTTATCTCGTGGGCGAGGGCAGAGGACATCTCGCCCAGCATCTGGATTCGGGCAACCCGGTCAAGCCTGCGCTGCAGGTCGCGTGCGTGGCTTTCTGCCTCCGCCCGGTCGGTGACGTCGCGGATGAAGCCCGTAAAGACGTGCGACGTCCCTATCTTCAACTCCCCGACCGCCAATTCGGCCAGGAAGATGTCACCACTCTTGCGTTGAGCCCTGACCTCGCGTCCGATGCCGATGATCTTCTTCTCGCCGGTTGCGAGATACCGCGCCATGTAGCCATCGTGGTGCGAGCGATAAGGCTCCGGCATGAGGCGGGTCAGGTTTTGGCCCGTCACCTCGGTCTCGTCATAGCCGAAGATGCGTTCCGCGGCGGGGCTGAAACTCAGGATTCTGCCGTGAACATCGGCGGTTACTATCGCATCGGGCGCTGTTTGAATGATCAGTTCAAGCAGGGATGTCCCAGAGATTGCCGGGTTTTCGTGATCGTTCATCTGGTGCTTGGTCAATGCGATCCGGGTTGTCCGCGGGATTGCGGTTCGATCTCAGTATGTCATGGATTAACGGGGAGGGAACAGCCTCCTGACCCCGCCGAATGGCGTGGTGTCGATGTTCTGTAGTCAGATCTTGCGACTCAGATGCGCAGGACGGTCCGCCCGGTGATCTCTCCCGCTTTCATTCGGCTGAAGATATCGTTGATGTTCTCGAGTTCATCCCAGTCGAAATGCGTCTGAACTATGCCTTCTCCGGCGATGGCCAACGCTTCGGTCAGGTCGAGCCGTGTGCCCACGATCGATCCTCTGATCGTCAGGCGCTTCAGTACGACGTCGAAGATGGGCAGCGGGAAGGTGCCGGGCGGCAGGCCGACAAGGCTCATCGTGCCATGCCGGCGCAGCATGCCGGTCGCCTGGGCGAAGGCGGTGGTGCTGACGGCGGTCACGAGGGCGCCGTGAACGCCGCCAAGATGGGCTGCGACCTCTTTGGCAGGATCGACCTTGGCCGCATTGATTGTCACGTCCGCGCCCAATGCCCTGGCCAGGTCGAGCTTGTCGTCAGCCACATCCACGGCCACCACATGCATCCCCATCGCCTTGGCATATTGAACCGCCATGTGGCCAAGCCCCCCGATCCCGCTGATCGCGACCCATTGACCAGGGCGTACCTCCGTCTCCTTCAAGCCCTTGTAGACCGTCACACCGGCACAAAGGACGGGTGAGGCCGTCCCGAACTCCAGGTTATCCGGCAGGTGCCCGACGAAATTGGCATCGGCGCGGACAAACTCGGCATAGCCGCCATCGACCGAATAACCGGTATTCTGCTGGCTCTCGCACAACGTCTCCCATCCGCCCGAGCAATGCTCGCACCGGCCGCAAGCGGTGTAGAGCCACGGCACGCCGACCCGATCGCCTTCCTTCAGATGCGTCACGCCCTTGCCAAGCGCGGCAACCTCTCCGGCCCCTTCATGGCCGGGGATGAAAGGCGGCTCCGGCTTCACCGGCCAGTCGCCTTCGGCGGCATGGAGATCCGTATGGCAGACCCCCGACGCCCGCACCCGGACAAGCACCTCTCCCGGTCCGATCTCCGGCACCGGAACCTCGCGGATCTCAAGCGGGGCGCCGAGCGATGGTACAACAGCGGCTTTCATCGTCTTCGGGAGGGCATCGAGCATGGGAGATCTCCGTTTTTGATTGGTTTTTCCCTTCATCCCACGCGATGCGCACGTCGGATTTGACACGTCTCAAATCCTGCCGGCCATTCCCGCGATACTTCGAAGCAGGACCGAACGCTCAATACAGAAAGAAGAGGAGGGGAGGCGCCTATGCCAATGCAGGGATCCGCCATCCGTCTTTCGCCCCGCGGTGGCAGCTTTCTCTCACGGCCAGGCCCGACCGGATGATGGAAGCCAATGGTGAAACTGTTTTCCGCACGAAGGATCTCACCAAGGTCTACGATACCGGCGAGGTGAAGGTCTTTGCATTGGCAGGCGTCGATCTGGAACTCTATGCGGGCGAATTGACGGTCCTTCTCGGCCCCTCCGGCAGCGGCAAGTCGACGCTCCTCAACATCCTTGGCGGCCTTGATCACGCGACAGAGGGCCGCGTGTGGTTCCGCGATCTGGAACTGACGGGGCTCCGCGATCGCGGTCTCACCCGGTTCCGGCGCGATCACGTTGGGTTCGTTTTCCAGTTCTACAACCTGGTGCCCAGCCTAACCGCCCGCGAAAATGTGCAACTCGTCACCGACGTGGCCCGCAACCCGATGCCTGCGGCAGAGGCTCTTGATCTCGTTGGGCTGTCGCACCGCCTCGATCACTTCCCGGCGGAACTCTCGGGCGGCGAACAGCAACGCGTCGCCATCGCACGGGCTGTCGCGAAGCGTCCCGAAGTGTTGCTCTGTGATGAGCCGACCGGCGCGCTCGACAGCAAGACGGGGATTCAGGTGCTCGAGGTGTTGCGGCAGGTGAATGACGACCTCGGCACGCTCACCGTCGTCATCACCCACAACGCCGAGATTCGGAAGATGGCCCATCGCGTCATCTGGTTTCAGGATGGCAGCATCAACCACGTCGACGTCAATTCGGAACGTCTGGCCCCCGCCGACATCACGTGGTGACCATGGACGCGCTCGACAAAAAGCTCCTGCGCGATTTCGGACGGCTCTGGCCGCAATTCCTGGCCATCGCTCTGGTGATGGCGGCCGGTGTTGCGGTCCTCCTGATGTCCTTCGGTATGTCGCGGGCCTTGGAAGAGACACGTGACACTTACTACGAACGCAACCGCTTCGCCGATGTCTTCGCCGATGCGCGCAGCGTGCCCAAGTCCCTGCTGGAAGCGATCCGAGGCGTCGAGGGCGTCTCAGCCGCGGAAGCGCGCGTGACGACCTACGCGACGCTCGACATTCCTGGCAAGATCCCGGCGACCGTTGCCTACATCACCTCGCTGCCCGAAGTCGGTGAACCGCTTCTCAACGTGCCGCTACTGCGCCGCGGCAACTGGCCCGATCCGCAAGCGACGAATGAGGTGATGATCAACGAGCCTTTCGGCGAGGAGAATGACCTCTGGCCGGGGGACACCTTCACCGCCAACCTGAACGGGACCGAGCGAGAGTTCACCGTGACGGGATGGGCGCTGTCGCCCGAATTCATCTACACGATCGGGCCGGGAAGCCTGATCCCCGACAGCGAGGATTTCGGGATTGTCTGGATGCCTGAGCGGCCCCTCGCCGCGGCTCTCGACCGGACGGGCGCCTTCGACAATCTCACGATCAAGCTGCGCCCCGGCTTTCCGGCCGAACCGGTGATCGACCAGATCGATATCCTCCTCAAACCTTACGGCACGTGGGGGGCGATCGACCGGTCCGAACAGGTCTCGAATTCGTTCATCGATAGCGAGATCACGCAGCTCCAGACAATCGCCTATGTCCTGCCGCCGATCTTTCTGGGGATCACGGTGTTCCTTGTAAACATGGTGATGGGACGGATCGTCACGCTTGAGCGGACTGAAATCGGCCTCCTCAAGGCGCTGGGCTACACCAACGTGACGATCGCGCTTCATTACCTCATGCTGGCGGGTCTTGTGGCTGTGGTCGGAGTGGGTATCGGCTGGGCCGTCGGAAGCTGGCTTAGCTTCGGGCTGTCTGAGCTTTATGCCAACTTCTTCGACTTCCCATATCTGGTCTACAACGTGTCGTGGAACATCTACCTGGTCTCCGGGATCATCGGGGTCGCCGCGGCGTCGGCCGGTGCGGTCCGCGCGGCCTTGCGGGCGGCACGCCTGTCGCCCGCTGTCGCGATGTCGCCGCCCGCGCCGCCGAAGTTCCACCGCAACTGGCTTGACCGCACCCTGTCCTCGATCCGGTTGACCCAGCCCACGATGATGATCCTGCGCAGCCTCATCCGCTGGCCCGTCCGCGCGGCGATGAGCGTTCTGGGCATGGCGTTGGCGGTGTCGATCCTGGTGGCGTCGAACTTCTTTCCGGACTCGCTCGATGTCATCATCGACACGGCTTTCCATCAATCCAATCGGCAGGACGCAGTCCTGTTCTTCAACGATTCCATGCCGGAGAACGTGCTTGAGGATGCGCGCCGCCTGCCCGGTGTGCTACAGGTGGAAGGGCAGCAGTATCTGACCGCCGTGCTCCGCAACGAACATCGGGAAAAGCGTACCGCGATTGAGGCACGCCGCCCCGGTCACGACCTAAGCCGCATCGTCGATGCAGACGGCCGTATCATCGACGCCCCGCCGGAGGGCGTCATGCTGTCGGAACGTCTTGCCGCGCAACTGGCGTTACGACCCGGCGATCTGGTTGAGGTCGAATTCCTCGGCAACCGCCAGGGCACCTATTCGCTTCCGGTCACTGGCCTTGTCACGCAATACTTCGGCCTCGGCGCCTACATGGATCAGGAGGCGGCGGATCGCCTGTTTCAGCAGGCGCCGCAGATCTCGGTCATCAATGTCACGATCGACGGCCGCGAAAGCGACGCCTTTCAGGATCGCCTGAAGGATCTGCCCTTACTTGCCGGCTACGCGATGATGGATGAGAACCGGCAGGGGTTTCAGGACACGGTCAGCCAGAGCATCCTGATCACCACGACGATCTACGCGATCCTCGGCATCCTCATCACGGTCGGTGTTTCCTACAACGGCGCACGGATCCAGCTGTCCGAACGCGCCCGCGAACTGGCCAGCCTGCGGATCCTCGGCTTCACGCGGGGCGAGGTCGGCTACGTCCTCGTCGGGGAGATCATGCTGCTCGCCATCATTGCGCAGCCCGTCGGCTGGTGGATCGGCTGGCGTGTCGCCAAGCTTATGAGCGACAGTTTCACCAGCGATCTCTATTCGATCCCGCTGGTCCTGAACCTATCAACCTATTCTTCAGCAAGCCTCATTGTCCTGCTTGCCGCACTTGCATCCGTTCTTATCGTCCGTCGCAGGCTGGATCAGATCAACCTTGTCTCGGTCATGAAAACTAGGGAGTGACGCGATGGCCCATACCCGTCGGAACATAGTCTTTGGGGTGCTCGCTGCTGCAATTGCGGGCGGCCTGATCTATGTCACTGTCCGGCCAGAACCGGTTCCGGTCGATCTGCACGAGGTCTCCCGCGGTCCGCTCGTCGTCACGGTCGATGTCGATGGCGTTACGCGCGTCGTCGATATGTTCGAGGTCGCGGCGCCGATAACCGGAGTGGCGCAGCGTTCGCCGGTCGAGGTTGGCGATCCCGTGATCTCGGGTGAGACCGTCGTTGCGCGTGTCGAACCCGTCTCGCCCGGCTTGTTGGATACCCGAACCCGCCTTCAATCCGAAGCCGCCGTGCGCGAGGCCGAGGCGAGCCTTCACGTTGCCGAAACTGAAAAGGTGCGTGCTGAGGAAGACCGGGCCTACGCGCAATCGCAGCATGATCGTATCCGCAGGCTTTTGGATCGCAACGTTGCCTCTCTCACCCAGCTTGAGGATGCCCAGCAACGGCTTGCTGTCGCGAATGCTGCCCTCGATGCGGCCGAGGCACGGATTACCCAGGCGCGCAGCAGCCTGGAACGGGCAGAAGCAGCGCTGGTTGAAACATCAGAGCTTGGACAGAATCCGGCCTGCTGCACGCCTATATACGCGCCGTCAGACGGCGTTGTTCTGGCCATCGACACGATCAGCGAGCGACCTGTTTCTGCGGGCAACCGGCTTCTGACCGTGGGCGATCCAGCTAAGCTTGAGATAGTGGCCGATCTTCTATCCTCGGATGCCGTGCGCCTTCCCGATCAGGCGAGGGCGTCGATCGAGCGTTGGGGCGGCCCTCATCTGGAAGCTCGGCTGACCAAGATCGAGCCCGCGGCACGAACCGAGGTCTCGGCCCTCGGGATCGAAGAGCAGCGGGTGGATGCCATCTTCGAGATCACCTCGCCCGCGGTCGAAAGGGCCGGGCTGGGGCATGACTTCGCAGTCTTCCTCCGCATCGTCGAATACGAGGAAGAGGACGCACTTCTCATACCTCTCAGCGCGGCGTTTCGCGTGGGCGACGACTGGGCCGTTTTCCGTACCAGCGATGACCGCGTCGAACGCATCTGGGTCGAGCTTGGGCGGCGCAATGCCCGCTTCGCCGCGGTCACTGCCGGGTTGACCGAGGGCGACCGAGTCGTCGAGCATCCCAGCGACGAACTGACGGATGGCGCATTGATCCTTGAGCGAACGACCTTTTCGGAGACCCCCCAATGAAGGACGAAACGCAAGCCCAGCCGCTCGCAGAAGCCCAAAGGCCGCATCTCGACACCGTCGTCCACGCGGCGATGGGCCGGTTCACAGGCGGTCTTTCTCCGGCGGCCCTTACGACAGCGACGCTCGATTGGAGCCTGCATCTGATGGGATCGCCCGAGCGGCGGATGAAGCTCGCCCAACACGCTTGGGAGAACGCATGGGAGGCCTGGAATGCTGCCATGATGGCAGCGACAGGATACGAAAGCGCCGAAAGCAACCGCAGACGCGCCGCTGACAAACGGTTCCATGGCGAGGGGTGGAACTCTCTGCCATACAACCTCCTCAGCAACTGGTTCCTCCTGCAGCAGGACTGGTGGGAGGAGGCCACGGCACCCATCGACGGCCTTGATCCCGCCCACCAGCGGATCGTGTCCTTTGCCGCACGCCAGACGCTCGACATGCTGTCACCCTCAAACACGGCCCTGACGAACCCCGACGTCGTCGGGCAGACCCAGGCAGAAGGCGGGCAGAACCTCATTCGCGGGCTTCGGCACTGGCTGGATGACGTCAACCAGGTCGTTGCCGGAGCCCATCGCCCGCATCCCGACTATCGCGTCGGCGAAACCATCGCGACCACACCAGGCGATGTCGTCTTCCGAAATCGCCTGATCGAGTTGATCCGCTACAAACCGGCGAAGGCGTCGGTTCACGCCGAACCGATCCTCCTCGTCCCGGCCTGGATCATGAAGTACTACATCCTCGATCTCTCGCCCCACAATTCCCTTGTCGCGTTCCTTCTCTATCAAGGGTTCGAGGTCTACGTCATTTCCTGGAAGAACCCGGGCAGGGAAGATGCCGATCTTGGACTTCAGGACTACCTCGATCTTGGGCTCGCCGCCGCAATCGATACCATCGCACCCACGCCCGATGACCGCCTGCATGCGGTCGGTTACTGCCTCGGTGGAACGCTCCTTGCGGCCGGGGCTGCCGCCATGGCCCGCGACGACGATGCCCGTCTCAAAACGCTGTCACTCCTCGCCGCGCAGGTCGATTTCACCGAGGCCGGTGAACTGTCGCTCTTCATCAACGAAAGCCAGGTCGCCTTCCTTGAGGATATCATGGCGATGCAGGGTTATCTGCGCGCTGATCAGATGTCCGGCGCCTTCCAGATGCTGCGTTCCAACGACCTGATCTGGAGCCGCGTGATCCGCCATTACCTTCTCGGAGAGCGGACGGCGATGAACGACCTCATGGCATGGAACGCCGACACCACCCGCATGCCCGCGCAGATGCATTCCGAGTACCTGCGGGAAATGTTCCTCGACAACCGGCTCGCCCGCGGCCAGTTCGAAGTGGCTGACGGCCCCGTCGCGCTGACCGATATCCGTGCACCGATCTTTTCACTCGCCACTGAAACCGACCACGTCTCGCCCTGGGAATCCGTCTACAAGATCAATCTCCTGACCGACACGGATGTCACCTTCTGCCTCACGGCAAGCGGACATAACGGCGGTGTCCTGTCCGAACCGGGACATCCAAGGCGTCACTACAGGCTGAGCGAGAAGAAAGAGGGGAAGCCTTACCGAAGTGCCGAGCGATGGCTCTCTGAGACGGAAGAAATTGACGGATCTTGGTGGCCCGCCTGGTCTGCATGGCTCACGGAAAGCAGCGGCGCGAAGCGGTCGGTTGCAATCGACCCGCCCAAATCATACGCCGCCGCACCGGGCACCTACGTCTTCGGCTAGGATCCCGATCTACTGGGATCCATCCTTGCCCGTCGCAGGAGCACGCAGCAGCTTCTGGCTCATCTCGACCAGCTTGCCGGTCTCGGTCGCGTATTGATCCATGGCGGTCTGGATGAACTCCGCTTGGATGCGCTGCAGCTCCCCGACATCCTTGCAGTGAAGGATCTCATGCTGCGTCTTCACATCCTCCTTGATGCGGTCTGCGACGAAAGACAGCACTTCGCTACCCATGTCGCTCAACACTTCGACCCAGGTTGTTCCCACGCCGGCCATGGCCCCAAACCCCATCGTCCGAAGCGTCACCGCATCTTCTGTCCCCTGATCGCCAACGCTCTGCGCCGCAGCGGCAGATGCCGGAGCAGCCTTCACTTCCTTCGTGGACATTATCGCCTCCCTCCAGTGATTTTACGGTATCATAGGGTAACCTTTCCCGGACGGTATTGACCCACGGCAAATACAGACGCGGTTCGATCCGTTAGCCGATCACAAAGCCGGGTCAGGACATCACCCACATGGATGCGGATAACCGAGACCTCCAACGCCCCGTCGGCCTGTCCGCAGCCGAGGTCGCAGCGGCCCGCGAAGTCCACGGCTGGAACGAGCTGCCGCGAGTCAAACCGCCATCGCCTGTGATCATTATCCTGCGGCAGTTCCGCGGTGCGCTCGTCCTCATTCTCGCTGCCGCCGCCGTCATCGCCCTCGCACTCGGAGAAGAGATCGATGCGCTTGCTATCGCGCTCGTCCTGATCCTCAACGCCATTTTGGGCTTCGTCCAGGAATGGCGGGCCGAAACGGCACTCGACGCGCTTCGGTCGATGCTGTCGCCCCAGGCCGTTGCCGTTCGCGACGGCAAGGAGGTGATGATCCCCGCGCGCGAGCTTGTTCCTGGTGACCTCGTCATCGTGTCCACCGGCGAAACCGTTCCCGCAGATCTAAGGCTCGTCGTCGGGATCGATGTTGCCGCGGACGAGAGCGTTCTGACAGGGGAATCCGTGCCCGTCGACAAGATACCGGATGGGCCTGATGAGAACGGAGCGCTTTTTGCCGGTACACCCGTCGTTTCGGGCCGGGCTGAGGGCGTGGTGACGGCGATCGCGACAACGACCCGCTTTGGCAAGGTCGCCGAAATGACCGGTGCCATCGGCGAGAAGAAGACCAATCTCCAGAAGCGCCTGGGCCAGCTCGCAGGGCAACTCGGGATCGCGGCGCTGATCATTGCAGGCGGGGTCATCGCCATTGGTCTTCTGGTCGGACGCGACCTGTTCGAGATGTTCATGACCGGTCTTTCGCTTGCTGTCGCGATGGTTCCGGAAGGGCTGCCTGCCGTGGTCACCATCACCCTCGCGCTCGGGGCGTCCGCAATGGCCCGAAAGAAGGCCCTCGCACGCCGCCTTCAGGCGGTTGAAACGCTGGGCGCTGCATCCGTGATCTGCTCGGACAAGACTGGAACGCTCACGGAAAACCAGATGACGGTGACACGCATCTGGACGCTTGAAGGGGATTATGCAGTCACAGGCACCGGATATGATCCGGCTGGCCATATCGAAAGGGAGGGCCGCCATATCTGCGCGGCAGACGACCCCGTCCTCGGGCAACTCCTCGACACCGCCCTGACCTGTACCCACGCAAAACTCGACCGCGATGGACCGCGCTGGACGATGATCGGCGCCCCAACGGAAGGGGCCCTTGTCACACTCGCCTATAAGGGATGGACCGAGGCACCGCCGCCCGAAAGCCGCGTTGGCGAAAAGCCATTCACGAGCGAGCGCAAGCGGATGAGCGTTCTGGCGCGATCGGACGAGGGGCTTCGACTTCATGTCAAAGGGGCGCCCGAGGTCCTGCTCGAACGGTGCGATGCGGTTGCGACGCAGACCGGGTCGCAGCCGTTGACCGAGGAGGGCAGGGCGGCCATCGAAAAGGCATATGCCGACATGGCCGCTGGCGGTCAGAGGGTCCTGGCACTGGCCGCCCGAGACGCGAAAACGGATGATCTGGACGAGCGGCGCCTGACTTTCCTCGGCCTCGTCGGAATGATCGATCCCCCGCGGGCGGAAATCTCGGCGGCCATCCGCGGAGCCAAGGGTGCAGGCATCCGGGTCATCATGATCACCGGCGACAGCAAGCTCACAGCCCAGGCAATCGCCGCCAAGATCGGCCTCGGCACGCCCTACGCGATCGAAGGCACCGACCTGGACGCGCTCAGCGATGACGAACTTCAGGAGCGGCTTCTCGACGACGTGCTCTTCGCCAGAACCCGGCCCGAGCACAAACTGCGCATCGTTTCGGCCCTTCAGGCAAATGATCAGATTGTCGCGATGACGGGTGACGGCGTCAACGACGCACCGGCGCTCAAGCGAGCTGATATCGGCATCGCGATGGGCATCCGCGGGACCGATGTCTCGAAGAACGCAGCAGATCTCGTCCTTCTCGACGACAACTTCGCGACTATCGTCAACGCCATCGCCGAGGGGCGACGTCAGTTCGACAACCTGCGCAAATTCGTCCGCTACCTTTTGTCCTCCAACGCGGGGGAAGTCATCGCAATCGTAACCAACCTGCTCCTCGGTGGCCCGCTTATCTTTCTCGCCACCCAGATTCTCTGGATGAACCTGATCACCGATAGCGTGACCGCCGTTGCGCTTGGGCTAGAGAAATCCGAACGCGACCAGATGCAGCGTCCGCCACGAAAGCCGGAAGAGCCGATCCTCGGCCGAAAAGGCGCGTTCCTCATCGCCAGTTTCGGCCTCTACACCGGCGCGGCGAGCCTCTGGATCTTCTACACCTTCCTGCCGCTCGGAACCGATATCGCCCGCACAGCCGCTTTCACCGGCATGGTCATTTTCGAGAAGGTGAGCGTCTTTGCTTTCCGCTCACTGACTCAGCCCAACTGGTCGATCGGCTGGCTTTCTAATCCGATCCTGATTGCGGCCTTCTCGATCAGCCTCGGGCTGCAGATGCTCGCAGTCTACTGGGCGCCGCTCCAGACGCTTCTCAGGACGGTTCCGCTTGGCTGGAACGAATGGGCGCCCATCCTACTGCTCGCCCTGCCGCTCATTGTTGGGCCGGAGCTATTCAAAACTCTGCAACAGCAAACTCGAGAAAGGAGGACCACACCCTGATGCCCAAGACCGAGTCAGCAAAACGCCAGCCAAAACAACTAGAACACGGACACAGCCCAGACGAGATCGCCGCACGCTTGGCCAGCGTCAAATCACCAAGCCATCTTCGTGACGTCATCTATGGCGGTGTTGATGGCGCCGTCACCACGCTTGCCATCGTCGCGGGAGTTCAGGGGGCGGGCCTTTCCACCAACGTCATCATCGCGCTTGGTATCGCCAACGTCCTGGCCGACGGCTTCTCGATGGCTGCCGGCAACTTCACAGGAACCCAGGCCGAAGCCGAAGATGTTGAGCGTCTGCGCGCCATCGAACAGCGCCACATCGCGGAAGCCCCGGACGGCGAGAGGGAAGAGCTTCGCCAGATCCTCGAGGCCAAGGGCCTCTCGGGCGAAAACCTTCAGCTTGCAACCTCCGCCATCGCCAGCCGCAGACGAGCCTGGATCGACCTGATGCTGGTCGACGAATACGGCGTCTCGCCAACGCCGCCCGCACCGCTGAAGGCTGCGCTCGCCACCTTCGGCGCTTTCATCCTCGCCGGTTTTGTGCCGCTCCTGCCGTTTCTCGTTGGCCTGACCAACGCATTCCAGGTATCGATCGTCGCAACGTTTGCCGTGTTCTTCGCCATCGGCGCACTCAGAAGCCGCTGGTCGGTCAGGCCATGGTGGCGCACCGCGATCGAGACGCTTCTAATCGGTGGCTGCGCGGCATTGATTGCATTCGGTGTCGGTCGTCTCTTCCATGCCTGAGCTGGTCATCATCACGCCGCACCTGATCGCGAGAGAACGCCTGGTCACAACTCCATCGGTCTGGGTCTGCAGCCTTCAGGCCGCGTGCTGCTCGGTTCGGGCGGCATGGTGCAAGACCCTGTAGAGAGACGGCCCCTTCAGCTCGATCGCACCGCAATCACGAAGAGAGGAGAAAGCGCGGCTCACGGTCTCCATCGACAGGCCGAGGTAGTCGGCGATATCGTGACGCCCCATCGGCAGTTCGACGAAACCGGCTGCATCCCGTCCTTCCGCAAAGTAGTGGAGGAAGGCCAGCACACGCTCAGCCGCATGAGTGCATGTCACCAGAATGAGCAGCGCATCGCGGGCGGCGATCTCCTCTGTCAGACCGGCCCAAACATCCTCTCGCAGTGCGGAGTTTCGGCGCAGTTCCTGCTCGAAACGCGTCCGGGCTAAGACACTGACTGCTGCAGGTCCCACCGCCTCAAGCGTGTAGGACCACTCTCCGTGATCTGTCAGGCCGAGGATCGCGCCGGGAGCGGCAAAACGGACGATCTTGCGATCTCCATCCTCCGTGTAGATGCAGACCCGCACCAACCCCCGCACCACTTTGTGGAGTGATTGAGCGGTTTCCCCTTGTCGGGCGAGCGTGTCGCCCCCACAAAGGCTCTTCAAAGACGCAGCAGCTGCAAACAGGGCATCGAGGGCAGGCAAGCTCGCCACAGATGCCTTGCCGGGCAGGGCTGGCTGACACCGCGATTGATCATTCAACATCAGGTCTACAGACATCGCTAACCCCCCTTGGCCGATGACGCTGCAGCGGGAAGAAGACCGTTTTCCATGGAAACCGGGAAGTCGGGAGAATCCCGGTCAGGGAAAACCCGGACTTGAAAGTCTTGAAGTCCTACCGCTCTTTCCCCCATTGCGCTTTCGTGCTGCTTTGGCTCAATCCGAACAGACGGGTTCTGCGACCGCGCCGTCGGCAGGGTAGTGGGGGGACAGGCGATCAGCAGCGATGCAACAGGGATCGGGATGGATCGGCTCGCCAATCACGGCGCGGGCACCGTCGAGATCACCGCGCTGGGCGATAGGACGCAGGCTGCACTGATCGGCCGTTTCGGCATCGAGCAACTGCCTGAGGTTCAGGCGCACCTCGCCACGCTCGCGGCCGACGACCCCGTCACCTTTGACCTGTCGCGAACCGATCGCATCGACACGAGTATCGCTTGGGCCATCCTCGAGACGGAACATCGACTGCCGGATAAAATCGACATCGCAGGCGCAAATCCGGAAACCGCGCAAGTGCTGGATCTGATCCGCAAGGGGCGCCCTCAGGCCGATCCACGCCCGGTGAAGCCCCACGGGCTCCGCATGTTCCTGACGCGGTTGGGCGAGAAGGTCGCGCAGCGCGGTGAAACCCTTGCCTCGATCCTGGGTCTTTTGGGCCTCTTTATTGCGCGGCTCGGGCAGTCGGTCATCCGGCCCCGGAACTTCCGTCTCACAGCCCTCGTGCACCATTGCGAGGATGTGGGTCTCCGCGCTGTTCCCATCGTGGCTCTGATGGCCTTCCTGATCGGCGTCGTCCTCGCGTTCCAGGGCTCGTCCCAGTTGCGCCAGTTCGGGGCAGAGGTTTTTGTCGTCGACCTGATCGCAATCTCGGTCTTGCGCGAGCTCGGGGTTCTTCTCACGGCGATCATTGTCGCGGGACGAACCGCCTCATCCTTCACGGCGGCAATCGGATCCATGAAGATGCGGGAAGAGATCGACGCGATGCAGACGCTTGGCATCGATCCGGCCCATGCGCTGGTGGTCCCGCGCATCCTCGCCCTCATCCTGATGCTGCCCATCCTGACGCTCGTGGCCAACGCTGCGGGCCTCTTCGGTGGCGCACTCATGTCCTGGATCGAGCTCGGAATATCCCCGGCCATGTTCACGACCCGCCTGATCGAGGGAACCGATATCTCCCACGTTTTCGTTGGCGTCGTGAAAGCACCAGTGTTTGCGATCCTGATCGGCGTCATCGGATGTGAGGCGGGGCTGGCCGTGGGCGGCACCACGGAATCGCTCGGGCGCAAAACGTCAGCAGCCGTCGTCGCCGCCATTTTCGCGGTGATCCTGGCCGACGCGCTCTTCTCCATCTTCTTTCAGCAGATGGGGATCTGATCATGAGCGAAGCGGTGATCGAGGTGCGGGACCTCAAGGCGCAATTCGGCAGCCACGTTGTGTACGAGAACCTCAATCTGGATGTTTATCGTGGCGAGATCCTTGGCGTTGTGGGCGGCTCCGGCACTGGAAAGTCCGTCCTCCTGCGATCGATTGCGGGGCTCCTGACCCCCGCGGCGGGGTCCGTGCGGATGCTCGGGCTCGATATGCAAAGCGCCAGCGAAGCCGAACGACAAGCACTCTCCGACCGCGTCGGCGTCATGTTCCAGGACGGCGCGCTTTTTTCCTCCCTCACCGTCGTGGAAAATGTCGAGGTTCCCCTCCATGCCATCGAGGGGCTGACGGCCGAGACGAAAGAGGCGCTCGCCCGGCTGAAGGTCTCGCTCTCCGGCCTGCCCTGGAACGCAGGCGACAAGTATCCGTCCTCTCTATCGGGCGGGATGCGCAAACGGGCAGGTCTTGCCCGCGCGCTCGCCCGCGACCCCGAAATCGTCTTTCTGGACGAACCGACCGCTGGTCTCGATCCCATTGGTGCGGCTGCCTTCGACGATCTGATCTTCGACCTCTCTCGATCCCTTGGGCTCACGACATTTCTGGTCACCCACGATCTCGATACGCTCTATTCTGTCTGCGATCGGGTGGCTGTTCTTGCCGAGCGGCATGTCTACGCGACAGGCACACTGGAGGATATGCGCGAAATCGGGCACCCTTGGATCCAGGAATACTTTAATGGCCCTCGGGCGCGGGCCGTCAGCACCAAACCGGCCCCGGATCAATCAGCGGAAGACAGCTAATTCATGGAAACCCGTGCCAACTATCTGCTGATCGGCATCTTCACTCTGGCGGGCTTCCTGGGCCTTCTCGGCTTCTTCCTCTGGTTTGCACGGGTCGAGCTGGACCGGCAATTTGCCTATTACGACGTCCTCTTCACATCCGTTTCGGGTCTCTCTGACGCGTCAGAAATCCGCTTCAGCGGTCTGCCCGTCGGTCAGGTCGTCGATGTCACTCTGGACCCCGAGCAAAGCGGGGGCATCCTCGTCCGGCTCGAGGTCGACGCGACGACACCCGTCCGCACCTCCAGCATTGCCACGATCGAAACGCTTGGTGTGACCGGCGTTTCCTTTGTCGGGATCTCGTCGGGGGATCCACGCGACCCGCTTCTGGCCGATGCCTCGGATGACCCGATCCCGACGATCGAGGCGGGGCGTTCGACCATTCAGGTCCTCACCGAAGACGCGCCCGAGATCCTCAACGATGTTCTCGACCTCACGCGCAGCCTGTCCGAAGTCTTCGGCCCCGTAAACCAGGAGCGGGTGACCGCGATCCTTGCCAATGTCGAAGCGTCCTCCGCCAGTTTCGAACAGGCGATGCAGGACTTTTCGACGGTGAGCGAGACGATCGCGACAGCAACAAGCGACATCAGGGTTTTTACGGACCGGCTCGCGTCAATCTCAGAGACGGTGACAGACACTTTGACTGCGGCCGACCGGACGCTTGCCGAGATCGGAGATCTCGCAATGCGTGCCGAAACGACGCTTGATGTTGGCGATGCAGCCCTAGAAAGCGGGCGCCAGGCCCTTGATCGGGTCGCTGTGTTTGTCGACGAAGATCTCTCCCGTGCCGTTGAGGACTTTGATCAGACCATGATTGCCCTGCGGGAGCAGACGACGCGGATCGGCGATGATGCAAGTGCAACCCTGAACGAATTCCGCCAGACCGGCCAGGTCGCGACCGAACGCCTGAGGCAGATCGAAGAAACGATCGTGACGACCGATCAGATGCTTGCCGACGTCTCAGCGGCGTCGTCGGCTGTGCTGTCGGCAGCAACCGAGATCGATACGCTCATCGCAGGCGACGGGACCGCCCTCGTTCAGGAGACACGCCAGCTCATCACGAATGCCGGTAGGGTCGTGGACGCGGCAGCGACCGTCGCCGAGGAGGATCTGCCGGCGATCCTGACCGATATCCGCTCCGCGACAGAACGAGCTGCGCAGGCAATCGACACGGTCAGCACAGATCTCTCCGCCGCGGCCGGACGGGCGGATGAGATCACGGAAAACCTCTCCTCGACCCTGCAGATGGTCTCGACCACGTTCGAGAACGCGAACGACACGCTTGGCCGGATCAACAGCGCGCTCGAAACGGGCGATGCAGCGCTCTCGGCGGCCGAAGGCGCCTTTACCTCCGCCGACCGCGTCCTGAACGACGAGATCGGCGAGATGGTGACCAGCCTCCAGGCCACCTTCGCGCGTCTGGAAGAGGCCATCGGCTCCGTCAGTGACGATATCCCCGCGATCACCGGCGAACTTCGTCAGACAACCGAACGCGCGAACTCCGCCTTTGCCCAGCTGGAAAGCACCACCGCACAGCTCGGGCCGCCCCTGCGGACCTTCGCGGCCGAAGGTCTGCCGCAATACTCTCGTCTGGCGCTTGAAACGCGCACGCTTGTCGCGAACCTCGAAACCCTTGTCCGCCGGATCGAACGCGACCCGGCGCGCTACTTCCTTGGCCGTCAGGAGCCTACCTACAGAAGATGACCGTGCTCGCCCGATCCCTCTTTCTCAGCCTTGTGCTGGCCGGTCTTGCCAGCTGCACAGCCATCGCCGCCCTCGACCGGGCAGCGGAACCCCAAAACGTCTATGAACTGCGCCCGCCCGACGACATCCCCGTTGCCCGCGCCACCCGGTCGACGCAACTGATCATCGAAGTCCCCACCGCCAGCGGGGCCGTCGGAACCGACCGGATCCTGATCCGTCCCACACCCAGCCAGATCGCCTATCTTCCAGATGCAAGGTGGAGCGAGCCGGCTCCGGTCATGCTTCAGACCGCGCTTGTCGAGGCGCTCCTTGCCACCAATGCGTTCCGCTTCGTCGGCCGCCGTCCGCTCGGCCCGTCCGGCGACGTCGCCCTCGTCAGTGATCTCACCGGCTTCGAGACACGCATCGCCCCTGAAACCGGCACCAATTCGGTCCAGATCCGCCTGACGGTCCGGCTGGTCCGTGAACGTGACGCCCGGATCTTGGCAACCCAAACCTTCGCCAGTTCCGTCCCCATCCCCGATACATCAACCCCCGCCATCATCGCTGGTTTCGAACAGACATCAGCCGACGTGCTGGAGCAGACGATCCGTTGGATCATCACTGCGCTGTAAAGGTCGGTCTTCGAATATGCCCAAATATGCGTAGCGGTCGTTCCAGACGCTTACTTGTATTGGATGACAGGAAGACCGCACCGCGTGGGTCTTTTTGCAGGGAATGACAACGATTACTTGGCGGGCTCCACCGGGATACGGTCGTCCCCAAAGATACCCGCCCAAAACAAGTCTACCACCCAGCAACACCCGTATTGGTACGCATTGAGGTCTTTGGCGTGGCTATCTGTACCTCAGCCTCATTGATAAACGGCGTAACCGAAGCTGGGCTGATGTGATGTCGATGAGGGCCGGAAAGCTCTCTGCGAGTATGTCGTAGCTTGTGGCGGCACGGCAGATTTTTTCAGCTTGTTGAAGCACAATTCGCTTCAGCCGTGAGTCCAACCATTCGAAGTCTTCAATTATCTTGTCATCTGGCACATGTGAGAGCAGCCTTCCCGCGTCACACTCAGCTCAAAACTGACACTCCGCGTAAGTCTTGAGAGATACGGATGAAGTCTGAAAGCGCTGCTGCTCCCGGACTAAGATCGACAATTGGCCTGCCAATCAAGTCTGCCGGGGTGCTGGTCGCTGCCTGAAGGGCATCGTGCAATCGGAGTCCTACCTTCTCGACCGACACACGAATTGCCGTCGTCAGGTCGAGGTCCGCTCCGGCCAGCGTGCCATCGGCGAGGGTCAGCGTCCCGTTTTTGCGCGAAATCTCCCGTCCTCCAAGTTCAAAGGTCGTGCGATCCGTTCCTGCAACGGCCATTGCATCGCTGACAAGGAAGATGCGACCCGGCCCCGCCTTCGCGGCCCAAGCCGTGCGCATGCTCTCGGGGTGCACATGCACCCCATCGGCGATCAAACCGGATGAAATCGCCCGCGTTGCCAGGGTTGCACCAACCAGCCCGGGTTCGCGATTGCCAAGCTGGCTCATCGCGTTGAACAGGTGGGTCACGCAGCGCGCGCCGGCGGCGAAGTAACGACAGCAGGTGCCAAAGTCGGCGTCCGTGTGGCCTAAGGAGACCAGCACGCCAGCTTTTGAGAGGGCGGCGACTTGGGCTTCTGTCACATTCTCGGGGGCAACCGTGACCTTGAGAACCGGCAGCGCTTCGGCCGCAGCCAGCAAGGCATCGAGATCTTCCTTCTCCATTGGACGAATGAGCGCCGGATCGTGGGCGCCTTTCCGTGAGATCGACAGATGGGGTCCCTCGAGGTGTAGACCGGCAATGCCGGGCGTGCCCGCGCGGACCGCATCGATGGCTGCGGCGATCGCGGCCTGCGACTTGTCAGCGGTGTCCGTGATGAGTGTCGGCAAGAGGACGGTGACGCCAAGCTGACGGTGCGCCGCCGCGATCCGGTGCAGCGCGCCTTGGGACGGATCCTCATTGAACATGACGCCGTCGCCACCATTGACCTGCAAGTCGACGTAGCCCGCGCTGATGATATCACCGGCAAGATCGACCACCTCGCCGTCTTGCGGCACGTCCGCGGCCGGCCCGAAGGCGGTGAGGACGCCGTTTTCAAAGCGGATCGCATGGCCTTCGCGCAGGCAACGACCATCGAAGATGAGACCATTTCGATAGACTGCTACAGCCTGGGTCATATCGTTTCGGTCACTTTCTTGAGGTGACGGGGCGCATCGGGATTGATGCCGCGACCGGTCGCGACTGCCTCTACCATGCCGTAGAAGGACACGATGGCGGTGATCGGGTCCGTCAGCCAATGCCCAGTGCGGATGCAGGGCAGTTCATGGGCCTTTTTGGCGCCGCGGGCGGTCGTGAAGACACGCGCGCCCTTGTGTGCCAACACGTCCGAGATCTCGGCCACGCTAGCCTCTGCCGGATCGGCAGCGGCGAAGGCGATGACCGGAAAGCTTTGCCCGACGATGGAAACGGGACCGTGCAGGACCTCGGCCGAGGAATAGCTTTCTGCATGGATCATGCAGGTTTCCTTGAACTTCAGGGCGGCCTCGTTCGACATCGCCCAGGACGGCCCGCGCCCCAGTGTGAAAAGGGAGGAGCCGTCGATTGCAGCGGCCGCGTCGGACCAGTCGCACCGGGTTGCGGCGGACAGGTTCTCGGGAAGGGCGCGGATCGCGGCGGCGAGGTCTGCGTCGCCCTTGATCTCCGCGATCAGCCAAAGCCCCGCCACGACGGATGTCACGAAGGTCTTGGTTGCCGCAACGCTCAACTCGGGTCCGGCGTGGATCGGAAGGGTGGCGCCTGCGATCTTGGCAAGTCGAGAGCCGTCATTATTCGTGATCGCCACGGTCAGGGCACCGCTGCGCCGCAGGCTTTCGGTCATGCGCACGATGTCCGGGCTTTGCCCCGATTGAGACACCGAAAGGCAAAGCGCGTCGGGCGCGTCCAAGTCGACCCCGTAGATCGAATTGACTGAGGGACCTACAGAGGCCATCGGCCGCCGAAGGATCAGTTCGCTGGCATATTTGAGGTAGGTGCAGGCGTGGTCGGATGACCCGCGCGCGACAGAGATCAGGTATCTCGGATCGGCCTCCCGCGCCCTTTTTGCGGCGGCGGCGATCGCGTCACCACCTTTCGTCAACAGCCGACTTATGGCGTCGGGTATCTCAAGGATCTCGACGCGCATCTTTGTGGTTTCAGTGCTCATGTCGGAATGCCTTTTGCGTGTCAAAGGCGCAGTTCAGCCACGAAATCGTAGGCGTCACCACGATAAAGAGAGCGCGTAAGTTCGGCGACCCGCCCACTGTCGAGATACGAGGTGCGTTCAATGCTAAGCCCTGCCGCGCCTTCGACGACGCTCAGAAGATCGGCCTCGCGCGCCTCGATATTGATGGCGGAGATCTTCTGAACGGCGCGAACGGGACGCAGGCCGCGCTGTGACAGCACCTCGTAAAGTGAGGTTTTGACCTCAAGCGGATTGGGCAGGATATCCAGCGGCAGAGAGGCACGCTCAAGCGCCATTGGCCGCCCGCCCGTTTCACGCAGGCGATAGATCCGAGCGACCTCATCCGTTTCGCTCAGGCCAAGGGCCTGTGCCTCCTGCTCAGTCGGGGCGAACACGCCGCGTTCGAGCCATTTGGAGGTCGTCTCCATTCCGCGCTGCGCCATGTCTTCAGTGAACGAGGTCAGGTGCGAAAGCGATTGCTCCAGCCGTGCGACGGGCTCGCGTATGAAGGTGCCTGACCCCTGGCGCTGTTCGATCAATCCGTCACGCACCAATTCCTGGATCGCCTTGCGCACGGTCACCCGTGATACATCCGTGATCTCCGCCAGTTCGCGCTCGGGCGGCAGCGACGAATTCGGCGGCAGAATTCCCGAGGTGATGCCTTCTTCGAGGCGACGGCGCAGCTGGGCATAGCGCGGTCCGCCATTGTCGGACAGCCAGGCATCGGGGCGAAGAAACTCAATTGCGGTCATTTGCGATCTCCTGCGCAAGGTCCCGCGCCAGCGCGATGGCACCGTCCAGCGGTTCCATCTCGGCCTGCGCCAGATCGGTGCGCAAGTCCCGCGCAAGGAAGGGGGCGTAATGGGGCCCGATGCCGCCAGTCAGGCAGACGGCAAGCCCGGGGCGCCAGCCGACATGACGCAATGCGCGTGAAATCTCGTCTGCGCCGCGCTGCATAATCTGACAGGCGATGGCATCCTGTCGGGCGGCATACTCAGTGACCAGGGGCGCCAGCTCGCCAAAATCCGATGGGCGCGCCTTGGCGGCAAAGCCAACGATGCCCGCCGCGCCCTCGAAATCGTCAAGCAGACGTGCCGACAACGGTGAAGGCCGAAGGCGTCCGTCCACCGTCTCAAGTGTCAGGCGCAATGCGTATCGCCCTGCCCATTGCGCAGAGGCTTCATCCCCCAGCACTGGACCCCAACCGCCCGCAAGCGTCACGGCACCGCCAAGCTGCCGGGCGTAGAACGACCCTGTGCCGCAATGGCCGACAACGCCATCGCGCGTTCCCAGAACGCCGCGGACTGCAGCCTCTCGGTCATCCGAGACGCGCATGTGTTCAAAGGGAAGGGCGCTGCGCAGGCGGCCTTCGATGGCAGGGCCGGTTACCCCGGCAAGACCGACAAAGGCGCGAGCAGCATGCAGCGCTGAGACCGGGCAACCCATCTGCTCGGCAAGGCCTTCGAGTCCTGTGTTGATCTCATGGAGTGCCTCCTCGAAATCGGTTGAGGCATTCGCGGATCCGGCTTCGACCATCCACATTCGATCTCCATCCGACGCGGCGATACGGCAGCGTGTTCCACCGCCATCAACCGCAACGACAAGGGTGTGGTCTGCTCTCATCATAAAATACCATTATAATACCCTTCTTGCAAAAGAAAGACCTAAGTAAGGCCAATTTGGAGAGATGCGCCCACAGATCGGGCAATAGACGGTCGATCAAAAGATGCTAGACAAAAGGTATTATAAAGGTATTGTTATCAGAACGCCTGGAGGAATCACGTGACCACGCCACAGACCGAAGCGCTGCACGATACGGCCAAGGGGTTGGACGCGGATGCGCCGGTCGACATCGCAAGCGTGTTGGTCGAAGGGCAGATTGCGGCGGCCACTGCCGTGCGCGCAGCCACCGCCCAGATTGCTGTAGCTGCCGCCGCGATGGCGCGCAGCATCTCGAACGGCGGCACGCTGCACTACGTTGCCGCCGGCTCGTCCGGGCTCATGGCTGCCGCGGACGCTCAGGAACTGGGCGGCACGTTTTCGATCCCAGCCACCCAGTTGCGCATCCACATGGCAGGCGGGTTGCCGACCGGGGTAGAGATGTCCGGCGATACCGAGGACGACGTCGAAGGGCTCGAAGCCGCACTTGCCGGGGTGACGAACCGCGACACGCTGATCACTGTATCGGCCAGCGGAACGACACCCTACACCCTCGCCGCCGCCAGGCGGGGCAAGGCATATGGCGCGACGATTGTCGCGATTGCGAACAACCCGGGAACACCGCTCTTGACCGTGGCCGATCACCCGGTTTGCCTGACCACTCCGCCCGAAGTCCTATCGGGTTCCACGCGTATGGGGGCGGGGACGGCTCAAAAGATCGCTCTTAACATGCTCTCCACGCTGATGGCGGTCCGGCTTGGCCACGTACATGACGGAATGATGGTCAACCTGCGGGCCGACAACATGAAATTACGCGCGCGGGCCCTATCCATCGTGTGCCAGATCGCCCGGGTCGAGCAGAGCGTGGCGGCGGCCGCGTTGGATGCCGCGCAAAACGAGGTCAAACCCGCGATCCTGATCGCTGCCAAAGCGGTGTCGCAGGACCGCGCCAGCGAGATGCTTCGGCAAACCGGAGGAAATCTGCGCGCCGCTCTGGCGCAACACGCCTGACACTGAATTCAATCTGGGAGGTCAGTTATGACACGCAACACTCTGAAACTCGCTCTCGCCACCACGGCGCTTGTGGCGACGGGCGCCTATGCTCAGGACGCCACTCTGACCATTGAAAGCTGGCGCAACGACGACCTCAGGCTGTGGCAAGACCAGATCATCCCCGCATTCGAAGCCGAACATCCCGGCATCAAGGTCGAATTCACTCCATCAGCCCCCGCCGAATACAACGCCGTGCTGAACTCCAAGCTCGACGCCGGGTCGGCGGGCGATCTGATCACCTGCCGCCCCTTCGACGCATCTCTGGCGCTTTACGACGCGGGTCATCTGACGGACCTCAGCGATCTCGATGCGATGAGCAACTTCTCAGACGTGGCCAAGTCGGCCTGGCAGACCGATGACGGCAGCGCGACGTTCTGCGTGCCGATGGCATCGGTCATCCATGGCTTCATTTACAACAGGGACGCCTTTGCGGAACTGGGCATCGACGTGCCCGAGACCGAAGAAGAATTCTTCGCTGCGCTCGAGACCATCAAGGAAGACGGCACCTATATCCCGATGGCGATGGGCACCAACGACCAGTGGGAAGCCGCCACCATGGGCTACAACAATATCGGCCCGAACTACTGGAAGGGCGAAGAGGGGCGCCAGGCGCTGATCGCTGGTGAACAAAAGCTGACTGACGAGGCTTGGACCGCACCATATGCGACACTGGCCCGTTGGGGCGCGTATCTGGGCGACGGCTACGAGGCACAGACCTATCCCGACAGCCAGAACATCTTTACCCTGGGCCGCGCGGCGATCTATCCCGCTGGCTCTTGGGAAGTGTCCGGTTTCAACAACCTCGCTGATTTCGAGATGGGCGCGTTCAAGCCACCGGTTCAGGCTGCGGGCGACACATGCTACATCTCGGATCACACCGACATCGGCATCGGCATGAACGCTGCGACCGACAATCCCGAAGCGGCGCGCACGTTCCTGGCCTGGGTCGCCAGCCCGGAATTCGCGGAAATCTTTGCCAACGCGCTGCCGGGGTTCTTCCCGCTGTCCTCGGCGCCGGTCGAGATCGAAGACCCGCTTGCGGCCGAGTTCGTGAGCTGGCGCAGCGAGTGTGAATCCACCATCCGCTCCACCTACCAGATCCTGTCTCGCGGCACGCCCAACCTGGAAAACGAAACCTGGGGCGCATCGGTCGCCGCCATCAAGGGAGCCGAAACGCCTGAAGAGCTCGGCGCCAAGCTTCAGGAAGGTCTGGCCAGCTGGTACGAGCCACATCAGTGAGATGCCGCTGCTGAATGACTGACGACGCATCCGGGCGGGATCAACCACCCGCCCGGGTCCGCCCCAAAGACCTCCCATCCTAATCCGGAGAGAGTCATGAAACCCGCGCGTATCCGCTGGCACATTCCCGTTTTTCTTGCGCCCGCCGTCATCGTCTATTCGGCCGTGATGATCTTCCCCCTTTTCAACACGTTGCGGCTGGCTCTCTATTCGCGGGTGGATCAGGAACGGATCTATGTTGGGCTCGAGAACTTCCGCACCCTGTTTTTCGATCCGATATGGGCCGATCAGTTCTGGAACGCACTTGGCAACAATTTCTGGTTCTTCCTGATCCACATGTTGGTCCAAAACCCGATCGGCATCGCACTCGCCGCGCTGCTGAGCCACCCGCGCCTGCGCTTCGCGGCGCTCTATCGCTCGGCTATCTTCATCCCGACGATCCTGAGCTTCGTCATCGTAGGCTTTGCCTGGAAACTGATCCTGTCGCCGATCTGGGGGATTGCGCCCTCGATGCTGGACTTCGTGGGCCTCAAGGCGCTGTACGCCCCCTGGCTCGGCAGGGAGGAATACGCGCTGACGACGTTGGCGCTGGTGTCGGTCTGGCAATTCGTCGGCATCCCGATGATGCTGATCTATGCCGCCCTTCTCACGATCCCCGAAGAGATCCTCGAAGCCGGAGAGGTGGATGGCATCACCGGCATGGCGGCGTTCTGGAAGATCAAGCTGCCGCTGATCTTGCCCTCGATCGGGATCATCTCGATCCTGACCTTTGTGGGCAATTTCAACGCCTTCGATCTGATCTATGCGGCCCAAGGGGCGCTGGCGGGGCCGGATTTCTCGACCGATATCCTCGGCACCTTCATGTATCGAACCTTCTTCGGCTTTCAGCTGCAACTGGGTGATCCTCACATGGGGTCAGCCATCGCGGGGGCCATGTTCGCGATCATCCTCGTGGGGGTCTGCATCTATCTTTTCGGCATCCAGACCCGGATGCGCCGCTACCAGCACTGAGGGTTGATCGATGAATCAGGCTCGCTCCAACCCCGTCAACACCGTGATGATGCACGGGGCGCTGATCCTTTACACGCTGATCGCGCTCTTCCCGGTCTTCGTTATCATCATCAATAGCTTCAAGGAGCGCCGGTCGATCTTTCGTGAACCTCTCGCACTGCCCAACGCCGACAGTTTTTCCACCATCGGCTACGAGACGGTGATGCAGCAGGGGGATTTCTTCGGCTATTTCCAGAACTCGATGATCGTCACGGTGGGCTCGCTCTTCTTTATCCTGCTATTCGGGGCGATGGCCGCCTATGCGCTGTCCGAGTACCGGTTTCGCGGCAACATGCTGATGGGGCTCTATCTGGCGCTTGGAATCATGATCCCGATCCGCATCGGCACCGTCGCAATCCTCGAGATGATGGTGGCCACCGGGCTCGTCAACACGCTTTGGGCGTTGATCCTGGTCTACACGGCCCAAGGCCTGCCGCTAGCCGTGTTTATCCTGTCCGAGTTCATGCGCCAGGTGTCCGACGACCTCAAGAATGCGGGCCGGATCGACGGTCTGAGCGAATACACGATCTTCTTTCGGCTCGTTCTGCCTCTCGTGCGACCCGCGATGGCGACGGTGGCGGTGTTCAACATGATCCCGATCTGGAACGACTTATGGTTCCCGCTGATCCTCGCTCCAGCCGAGGAAACCAAGACCCTGACGCTGGGCAGCCAGGTGTTCATCGGCCAGTTCGTGACAGACTGGAACGCGGTCCTGTCGGCCCTGTCCATGGCGATCCTGCCAGTGCTCGTGCTCTATGTCATCTTTTCCCGGCAACTGATCCGCGGCATCACTTCAGGAGCAGTGAAATGACCAGGGTGCTGATCATCGGACTGGGCAACATGGGGATGAGCCACGCGCTGGCGCATCACCATCATCCGGACTCGCAGATTGTCGGACTGGTCAACCGATCCGAGATCGTGCTGCCCCCCGATCTGGCCGCCTATCCGCGGTTCGACACCCTCTCGGTAGGGATGGAGCAAGACCCCGATCTGGTGGTGATCGCCACCTACTCCGACAGCCATGCCAATCTGGCCTGTGCGGCGATGGAGGCGGGCGCACACGTGTTTGTCGAAAAACCCCTGGCCACGACCGTGGCCGATGCAAAGCGCGTGGTCGACACCGCGACACGGACAAGGCGCAAGCTGGTGATCGGTTACATCCTGCGGCATCACCCGTCCTGGGTCCGGCTGATCCAAGAGGCACGCGCGCTTGGCGGCCCCTACGTGTTCCGGCTGAACCTCAACCAGCAGTCACAGGGCGCGGAATGGGACACGCACAAGGCGCTCATGCAGACCACCTCGCCCATCGTGGATTGCGGCGTGCACTATGTCGACGTGATGTGCCAGATTACCGATGCCGCACCGGTGCGCGTGCATGGGATGGGGCTGCGGCTGTCTGACGAAATCGCCGCCGATATGTATAATTACGGCCAGTTTCAGGTGTTTTTTGCCGATGGATCCGTCGGCTGGTACGAGGCGGGCTGGGGCCCGATGATGTCCGAAACGGCTTTTTTCGTGAAAGACATCGTGTCGCCCAACGGATCTGTATCGATCACTGAAGGCAATACAGGCGCCTCCTCCGACATCGACGGGCACACCCGGGTCGGTGGCATCCTCATGCACACCCCCGACGGCGACCGAACCGTTGAGATGCCCGATGAACCGGGGCACCAGGCACTGTGCGACGCCGAACAGGCCTATATGCTGCGTGCGATCGCTGAGGATATCGACCTCACCCGCCACATGAGCGACGCCGTCAGTTCGCTCGCCATCTGTCTGGCTGCCGATCAAAGCATCCGCACCGGCCAGTCCGTCTCGCTCAAGGAGACCCTGAAATGACCGCGTTGTCCCTGAGAAACGTGAACAAGTCCTTTGGCGAGGTGCATGTCCTGAAAGACATCAACCTCGACGTCGAGGACGGTGAGTTCGTCGTTTTCGTCGGGCCTTCGGGCTGCGGCAAGTCCACCCTTCTACGAGTGATCGCGGGGTTGGAGGACGCGACGTCGGGCGAGGTCAGGATCGGCGGGGATGTCGTCAATCTCACGCCGCCGTCCAAACGCGGGATTGCCATGGTGTTTCAAAGCTATGCGCTTTACCCTCACCTGAGTGTGCGGGGCAACATGACGCTGGCACTCAAACAAGAGGGCCAGTCGAAGCCGGTCATCGAAGAACGAGTGCAGAAGGCGTCAAAGATGCTGGACCTCGACCCCTATCTGGACCGTTTCCCGTCCGAGCTGTCGGGTGGCCAGCGCCAGCGCGTCGCCATCGGCAGGGCCATTGTCAGGGAACCCAAGCTGTTTCTCTTCGACGAACCGCTCTCGAATCTCGATGCGGCGCTGCGCATGAATACCCGGATCGAGATCGCGAACCTACACCGCCAGCTCGGCGCTTCCATGGTCTACGTCACCCACGATCAAACCGAGGCGATGACGCTCGCCGACAAGATCGTCGTGCTTCGCGAGGGGCGTGTCGAACAGATCGGCAGCCCGATGGACCTGTACAACGACCCCGCCAATCAGTTTGTCGCCGGCTTCCTCGGCTCGCCGTCGATGAACTTCCTCCCGGCGGAGCTGGTTCAGGAAGGTGACGATCGCATCCTGGGCATTCGCCCCGAGGACCTCTTTCTCGACGACAACGGCGCGTTGGCCGCACGGGTCAGCCACGTCGAAAATCTTGGCGGCGATACGAATGTCATTGCCCATCTGAACGATCACCAGATTACTGCGCGCCTCTTCGGTCAGCACGCTCTGGAGGAGGGCCAGGACCTGCGCTTTGGCTTCGAACCTCAGAGAACGTATCACTTCGACAGCGCGGGATCACGTTTGCATTGAACGCCTCCCTGACGAACCGGTCATCGCATCAAGTGTATGCCTTAGGCGCCTGATTTCCTTCAGATTGATGTCAACCAGTCTCGAAAATAACCGCATGGTAATGCCTAGAGGTGTTTGAGCGTTCGTGAAAGGGTCAGTCTAACGACACGAGGAGCTGACATGAACGGGTCGTCCATCCACCGGGCGACTGGGGCTCAAGGATTATCTTGGCTTCCGAAGCGAAGTTTGTCGCGTTGGAAGAGGGTATGCTGCGCCTAGGTGACAAACTCGCTCAAGACGCCCATCCAGCGCGTTCCATGAGTGAGATCTTCAGATTCCCGCGCGACTTCCTGTCAAGTCCTTGGAATATATAAAAAAGCTCTTCGGGTTATGGCCAAAAAAGAGGATTTCGAACTCCAAGAGCATCTGTAATTTCTGAGTTCTTGGGTGGTCTTCGGGGAAAGTAAGGTGGTGCCCCCACACGGACTCGAACCGCGGACCTACTGATTACAAATCAGTTGCTCTACCAGCTGAGCTATAGGGGCTCCGACAGCGGATTTACGCGCCACGGCGCCACGGTGCAAGCCCGGCTTTCACAGATGCGGCTAGACTGTCGCGATACGGCTGAGTACCCCACCGGGACAGAGAGGCATGGGGATAACAGGGCAGAGCATGGATATCGTCTATCATATCGGCGCAGGCTGCACCGATGAAGACCGGCTGCTGAAATCGCTCCTGAAGAATAACGAGGCGCTTCTGGCCCGTGGCGTCGTCGTACCCGGCCCGAGCCGCTACAGGCCTCTGATCCGCGAAGCGATCCGGAACCTGGCCGGTGCGCCGGCCCCTCCGGGAACGCGCGATGTGCTGATTGACGCGATCCTCGGCGAACGGCCCGAACCCGACAGGGTGGAGCGGCTGGTGATGAGCAACTGGCGCTTCATCTCCATGCCGAACCTCGCCTTCGTCCGCGGCGGCCTCTACCGTCTCGCGACACCGAAGGTCAGCGGGCTCGCCGCGCTCTTTCCGGAGGACCGGCTGCATCTCTTCTTCGCCCTGCGCAATCCGGCGACCTTCATTCCGGCGATCTATGCCGCGGCCGAGAGGGTGCCGTTCGACGAGTTCCTGAAAGGGGTCGATCCGCAGGATATCCTCTGGTCGGACGTGGTGGCCGAGATCCGTGCGGCGGCGCCAAAGGCAACCCTGACGGTCTGGTGCAACGAAGACACGCCTTATCTGTGGGAGGAGATCCTGCGCGGCATGGCGGGCCTCCGCCCGACGGACGCGCTTGACGGTACGCTCGACCTGGTCGTGCGGCTTCTGCCGCCGGAAGCCATCCCGCCGCTGCAAGCGCAGTTGGCGCGCCTTCCGGCAGAGGCGGTGACCGAACGGCGGGCCGCCATCGCCGATACGCTCGAACACCATGCCCTGACCGCCGAGGTTGAGGAAGTGGTCGACGTCCCCGGCTGGACCGAGGCGACCGTGCGCGATCTAACCCATCGCTACGAGGCCGATCTCGAGGAGATCGCGACGATGGATGGGGTGCGCTTCCTCAGACCTTAATCCCTCTCAGGAAAGCACTGGCAGAACGGGACAGCACCGGGTTAGGGTCCGCGCGACATGTGTGTGACCGACTGGAAGGACTTCTCGATGACCGTTTTGCGCCCGGCCCTGGCAGGGCTGTTCTTGACCACGAGTGCCGCTGCGCAGGGCGCCGTTTGTCCCGGACTTGAAGGGGTCGGCCAATGGGCCGGCGGGTCCGAAGAGGCATCCGATATCGCCACCGTCGAGGCCCCCTTTGACACGCTGACCCTCGTTCCCCTGAACAGCCAGGCGGTCAGCCAGTTCACTCTGACGACCCCCGCCGAGATACGGGTCGAAGCCGCAGCCCAAGGCGATGGTGACCCCCTGATCGAGCTGCGCGATGCCGCCGGCACGGTTCTCGCCCAGGACGACGACAGCGGCGGCAACCGCGCCGCCCGCGCCGAGCTGTCGCTCGATCCCGGCACCTACTGCCTCGCTGCCGGCAGCTTCGACGGCGCCATGATGATGACCCAGATCCGCATCAGCCGGACCGAGCAGGAGGCGCTGACAGAGGGCCTCGTCACAGGCGGTGATCGGACCTGCATTCCAGAGACCGAGGCCGTGCCGCTGACCGATGGGGCGATTGATGCGAGCCTCGCCGAAGGCGTCTCGCAGACGGCACCGATCGCCGAGACGATGTTCTACCGCTTCGCGCTCGACACAGCGCAGGCGGTCACCCTCAGCGCGGTGGGCGAGGATGCCGATCCGGTGCTGACGCTCTACGATTACAACGGAACTGTGCTTGCCGAAAACGACGACGACGAATCGAGCCTCAATTCCCGCATCGACATGGTCGATGGGCTCGAGCCCGGCTCCTACTGCCTGGGGCTCGAAGCGCTGAGCGATGAAAACGTACCGGTCACAGTCGCCGTGACGAGCTATGATCCGGCAGCCGTGCGGCTTGGTCAGTATGCCCGTGGCGAGGTGGCACCTCCGCTTGACGGCAGCTATCCCGTGACGGCGCTTGGTACGCCACCGGGCCGCAGCGTGTTTGAGGTGACCCTCCAGGAGGAGGCGATCTGGTACAGTCTTGAGGTTGACACGCCCGGGCTGATCCTGGCCGAAGCCGTGGGGGCCGGCGCGGCTGATCCCAAGCTCATCATGTTCGACGATCTGGGCCGCGTCCTTGCCGAAAACGACGATGCCCGCCCAGAGTCCTACGACAGCCTGATCGCCGTCCGGGTCATGCCCGGCACCTATACGCTGGCCATCTCTCCGGCTGCAGGCGGTCGCGGAGATGTCCGGCTGCTGATCGAACGGTACGCGCGGACGCAATAACCCTCAGTGGAAGTCACGTGAATTTGGCATGACCCGGACATCGCGCGGGTGCCGTTGCGGCGGCGCACGCAACGGGTTTTTGACATGGTCCGCGCGGGCCATGTCGGGCTTCACGATCATGTCGCTCAGCCGCAGCAGCGCGTCCGACCGGTCCTCCATATGCTGGGCGACCACGTGGATCAGCTCGCTGTCACGCTGCACGTAGCCGTCTACCTTCAGCAGGCGCGAGGTCATGATGACGGGCCGGAATGCCTCCATCACCTTGGGCCAGATGACGAGGTTGGCGACCCCGGTCTCGTCTTCCATGGTGATAAAGCAGACGCCTTTGGCGCTGCCGGGCCGTTGGCGGATCAGGACGATCCCCGCCATCTTGACCCGCTGGAAATTGTTGCTGTGTTTCAACCCTTCGGCGGTCAGATAGCCCTGGCGCGCCATGGATTTCCGCAAGAAGGCCATGGGATGCGCCTTCAGCGACAGGCGCAAGGTCTGGTAATCGGCCACGACCTCCTCGCTTTGCGGCATGGCGGGCAATTGTACCTCGGGGCCGGGCGCGTCGGGCCGGGTCTCGGCGGCCTCGAACAGGGGCAGGGCAGGGGTGTCGTTCAGCGCACGCGTCTCCCACAGGGCCTGCCGGCGGGGCAGGCCCATCGATCGGAACGCATCCGCCGCTGCCAGCTGGCGCACCGTCGTGATCCGTATGCCCGACCGTGCCCGCAGGTCGGGCATGTCCTGATAAGGCGCCTCGCGCCCGGCAGAGATGGCATTCGCCGCCTCTTCGCTCATCCCGCCAACCTGCCGCATCCCCAGGCGAACGGCATAGCCCGTGCCCTGGTCATCCGGCGGGCCAGTGAGCGTTGTCTTGCTCGCCACCGGCTCCAGCGTGCAATCCCAGTCGGAAAAGTTCACGTCCACGTCCCGGATCGTCACGCAATGATTGGCTGCATCGCGCACGATCTGGGCCGGGGCGTAAAAGCCCATCGGCTGTGAATTCAGCAGCGCGGCGCAGAAGATGTCGGGGTAATGGCATTTCAGCCAGCTGGACACATAGACGAGCTTGGCAAAGCTCGCCGCGTGGCTTTCCGGAAAGCCGTATTCGCCGAACCCCTTGATCTGGTCAAAGCAGCGCTGTGCAAAGTCCGGGTCATAGCCCCGCTCGATCATCCGCCCGACCATCTTTTCCTGCAGGGTCTCGATCGTCCCGCGCGACCGGAAGGTCGCCATGGCCCGGCGCAGCTCGTTCGCCTCAGCAGGCGTGAACCGCGCCGCCTCCAGCGCGATCTTCATCGCCTGCTCCTGAAAGATCGGCACGCCCAGCGTCCGGCCAAGGATGTTCTTCAATTCGTTGGGATCATGCTCCGGCCCCGGCTGCGGATACTCGACCTCTTCCTCACCCCGCCGCCGCTTCAGAAACGGGTGGACCATATCGCCCTGGATCGGCCCGGGCCGGACGATCGCGACCTCGATCACCAGATCGTAGAATTCCCGCGGTTTCAGCCGCGGCAGCATGTTCATCTGCGCCCGGCTCTCCACCTGGAAAACACCCAGCGAGTCCCCCTTGCACAGCATGTCGTAGGTTGCCGGGTCCTCTTGCGGGATCGTGGCCAGATCGTATCGCAGCCCGTAATGCGCCTCGATCAGGTCAAAGGCCTTGCGGATGCAGGTCAGCATCCCCAGCGCCAGCACATCGACCTTGAAGATGCCCAGCGCGTCGATATCGTCCTTGTCCCACTCGATGAACGACCGGTCGGGCATGGCGCCGTTGCCGATCGGCACGGTCTCGTGCAACGGTCGTTCCGTCAGGATGAAGCCGCCCACATGCTGGCCCAGATGGCGCGGCATCCCGATCATCATCTGCGCGACCTTCATCGTGCGCGAGATCAGCGGCTCGGTCAGGTCGATCCCCGCCTCTTGTGCGTTCTTCTCCCCGATCTCGCGGCCCCAGGATCCCCAGATCGTCTTGGCGAGCGCACTGGTGACGTCCTCGCTCAGCCCCATCACCTTGCCGACCTCCCGGATGGCCGACCGCGGGCGGTAATGGATGACCGTGGCGCACAAACCCGCCCGGTGGCGGCCATATTTCTCATAGATGTGCTGGATCACCTCCTCGCGCCGCTCGTGCTCGAAATCGACGTCGATATCGGGGGGCTCGTCGCGCTCCTCGCTGATGAAGCGCTCGAACAGGACTTCATGCTCGTCGGGATCGACGGCGGTGATGCCAAGGCAGAAACAGACGGCAGAGTTGGCGGCGGATCCGCGCCCCTGGCACAGGATCGGCGGCTTGGCCTCGTAGCGGGCGAAATCGACGATGCTCTTGATCGTGAGGATGTAGCGCGCGACATCCATTGTTTCGATCAGGTCCAGCTCTTTATCGAGCACCGCCTGAACTTTCTTGGGTACACCCTCCGGATACCGCTCCGCCGCACCTTGTGCCGTGTCATAACGCAACTGCTCGATCGGCGTGCGCCCCTCCGGCTGGGTCTCGTGCGGGTATTCGTATTTCAACTCGTCGAGCGAGAACTTGCAGCGATCGGCAACCTCCAGCGTCGCGTCGATCGCGTGCGGCCAGTCCGCGAACAGCCGTACCATCTCCTGCGGGCTCTTCAGATGCCGCTCGGCATTGGGGTGCAGCAATGATCCGGCCTCCGTGATCTTCACCTTCTCGCGGATGCAGGTCATCACGTCCTGCAACGGCCGCCGCTCAGGCGCGTGATAAAGCACGTCATTCGTGGCCAGGATCGACAGCCCGTTCTCCCGCGCGATCCGGTCCAGCCGGTTGATCCGTGCCCGATCATCCCCGCGATAGAGGTAACTCGCCGCCACATGCCTGAGCGTCGGTAGCCGCCGGATCAGCCGGGGCAGGGCGCGCGCGAACGCCTCCAGATCCGGGCCGGGCAGGGCGATCAGCTGAAGCCCCTCGGCATGGTCCGCAAGATCCCCCAGGCTCAGATCGCACACCCCCTTCTCCTGCCAATCCCCCTGCAACCCATAGCGCATCCCCTTGGTCAGAAGCGCCGAAAGACGCCCGTAAGCGTCGCGGTCCTCCGGATAGGCGAGGAACGCCTCTCCCGTCGTCAGAACGATGCGGGCGCCAATCAGCGCCCGCATCTTGGTCGTGCGGCATTCCAGATGCATCCGCACCACCCCGGCCAAAGAGTTCCAGTCGGCCACGCCGATCCGGTCGTAGCCTTGCGTCCAGGCGGCCAGTGTCAGGTCGACCGCATCCGACGCGCCACGCAGGAAGGAAAAACAGGTGGCCAGCCCCAGTTCCACGAATGCCGCGGGCGGGTTCGGCTCCATCTCGCCTGACGGGCTGAGCGTGCGCTTGGGCGCCTGATGATCGTTCTGCGGCATGCCCTAACCAGAATTTTCTAGAAAATTCTGCCAAGGCAAAATCTTCTAGAAGATTTTGGCTCCCAAGATTTTTCTAGAAAAATCTTCCTCATGCAAAGATCCCGTGAATGCACCAGCGCGGCGGATCGCGCCTTTCCTCTCCATGCACCCCCTCGCGAAAGAGCCAGAAACGCTGCCCGGTCTGGATTTCCACGCGATAGTAATCCCTCAGCCGGGCCGAGGGCCGATCCGCCCACCATTCGGGCGCGATCCGTTCGGGCCCCGCAAAGCGCACCACCCTCAGGGGCTGCTTGCGCCAGACGATCTGCGCGGGCGGCCCTTCCGGCACTGCATAGACCACATGCACCTCCTCCGGCGTGTCGAGCAGCCGGAGCGGCCGCGGCGCCCGCAACGGATCGGGCGGGGCCGGGGCGGGCGGCTGGCCCAGGGCGGGATGCCAATCCTCGCGCCGTTCCGGCATGTGGCTGTCCTTCGGCGCAGGCACGGTCACCGCCCGGGCGCCCAGCCGGTTGGTCAGCCGATCGACGAGCCGGGCCAGTTCCAAGCCGTCCCCCGATGCTCCCGACAGACGGCCTTGCCGTTCGGCCAAGGGTTCCACCCAAGGGGCGCCCAGCGTCACCAGATCAAAGCCGAAGCCCGGATCGATCCGCTCCAGCTGGTCCCCCCAGAGTCGCTCCAGATGCGGTGCATCCCGCGATGGCGCGGCGGTCGCGACCGACAGATCCCGTACCTCCCCGTCGGTGCGGTAGACGCTCAGCGTGAGCCGCCGCGCGCCCATCCCCTCCCGCTCCATCGCCGCGCAGAGGTCGTGGCAGAGCTGACCCAGATAGGGCGTCGGATCCTCCACCGGTTCCGGCAGCAGTGCCCGGACGGAAAAGCGCGGCGGTTCGTCCGGATAATCCAGCGGCTCCGAGGCGCGCGCCATCGCCTGATCGAGGCGCACCAGCGGCGTCACCCCGGTGTCTCCCGCCGGAAAGCGCGGGCTCAGCGCCGCCCGCGGGATCCCGGCCAGCGCCCCCATTGTCTTGAGCCCCAGCCGGTCGAGCACCAGCGCATCGTCATCCCCAATCCGCAAGGCGCGGACCGGAAGCGGGGCCAGGTCATCCGCCAATGTCTCCGGCGTCGCAATGGCGCGCACCGGGCCGAACCGGGCCAGCGCCCAGGCCGCGCCCGGCGTCGGCGCAAGGGCCAGATCGGCCGAGAAGCCCAGCACCGCCAGCGCAGCTTCGATCTGGGCCAGCATCGCCGCCTCGCCGCCCCAGAGGTGATCCGACCCGGTCGTGTTCAGAAACAGCCCATCGTCGCCGTCGAGGCAGCTCCACGGGCACCAGCGCCGCATCCAGAGCATCAGGCGCTCCAGCGCCGCCCGGTCGCCTGCGAGGTCCGCATAGTCGACCCGCAGCCCCGGAGCGATCGCATGCATATCCGTCACCCGTGCGCCCGGGCGGATACCGACCCGTTCGGCGGCATGGGTTGCGGCATGGACGATGGGTCCGTGGGGACCTTCGACAGCCAGAACCGCAGGCAGATCATCGGGCGGTGCGTCCCCTTGGCGCTCCAGAACCCGCTGCCAGCGCTCGATCGAGAACCGCGGCAAGTGAACCGATACGATCCGCCGATCCGGCGCAGACCGCCCTGCGAGGCTCTGCTCCGTCAGAAATCCCCCATCCATCCGGCTCATCCCGCCCGGGCGGCCGCCCTCTGGGGCGGGGCCTCCCCGAAGGGAACGGTGACCACCGATCCGCTGCTCTCCCGCGGCAGCGCCTCTTCCGTCCCGCCCTCCAGCGGTTCGGCCCGTAATCCCCCCATCTCCGGCACAAGCTGCCAGCGCCCGGGCTGACCGGTGCGGGTGCGGAACAGCTCCGCCGCCCAGCGGGGCTGTCCCGGCGCCTGCAGGTCGTCTTCGCAGGGGAGGGAGGGCAGGGGGCCCAGCCGCCAGCGCCGCCGCGCCGCGCTCAGATCGGGAGAGGCCGCGCGCCGGATCAGCCAGGCCGGGCGCCCCTGCGTCTCGGCCCGCATGGCCAGCCGCTTGGTCGCCGTGAAATCGACCGCTTGCGGATCGCCCCAGACCTCGCCCACCACAGCGGCGAGCCCGTCGCAGCCCAGACCTTCCTCCATCGCCCACAGCGCATCGACAGGGCGCGAAACGGCAACCCGCAGGATCCGCAAACCCTCCGGACTGCCGCCCAGATAGGGCCGCCCCGCCTCGCGCAGGGACAGGCGGTCCTGGATCCAGAGGATCGGACGCCCGGAAAACGCCCCCCGCGGCAGCTGGGCCAGAACGAACCCGGCAGGCACGGCGCAGGCCCCGGTGGCCGAGAATACCTCCGACAGGATCGGCGCGCCGGGATGCAGCACCTCCGGCAGGCCCTCCACCGGCTCCGCCCTGGCGGGGATGGCCCGCGGCAACGGGCGGGAGGAGCTGGGCAAGCGGTTGGTCAGGGACGAGGCAAGCGCCGCGCGGGCCTTTTCAAGCGAGGGTTTGATGGCAGGTTTGGCAGCGGCTTTGGACGAAGAAACAGACATGACAGAGAACCGGACAGGATCATTTGTTCTTGTTATGTTCTAGCGCCAAACCCGCCTTTCGTCAAACCGGTAAACGCCGCAGGTGGGGCGGCATTCACGCCTGATCGCCAGCCAGCCTGATCAATGTGGACCGCAGCGCTTCATTGCCGAAGGGTTTGCTCAGGATCAGCGCGTCCGGATAGTTGCCCAGCAGCTCCTGCGACCTGCCATAGCCGGTGGCAAGCGCGAAGGGGATGCCGCGCCGCTCCAGTTCTGCGGCGATCGTGGCCGAGGTCTCGCCGCCCAGATTGACGTCCAGCAGCGCGCAGCCGATTTCTTCCGTATCGATGATCCGTATCGCATCCGACACGCTGGCGGCGCTCAAGACCGTGCCGACCCCCATCTCGCGGGCCATCTCCATCGTGTCGAAGGCGATGATCATGTTATCCTCGACCACCAGCAGGCTGTCCGGCAGCGGCCCGTCAACCTTTGCGATCTTCGGCGTCGAGCGGCCGCGGCCGGTCCGCTTGGGGGCGTTGCTCACGAACCGCTCGGGCACGACGAAGCGGGCCTGGACCCCGGTCAACCGGAACTCCATCTCCGCATCCCCCTTCAATTCGAACGGTACCGACCGTTCGATCACCGTCGTTCCGAACCCCTTCCGCTTGGGCGCCCGGACGGGCGGCCCACCCGCCTCGACCCAATCGAACGACAAAGCGTCGGTTTCCGTCCGCCTGATTGTGACGTCCACCCGGCCCGTCGCAACGCTCAAGGCGCCGTACTTGGCGGAATTCGTGACCAGTTCATGAAGAACCAGCGCCAAGGTCGTCGTGGCATCGGGCGCCAGAAGAACGTCATCGCCTTCGATCTTCAGCCGCTCCGTTCCCTCCGACAGAAACGCCTCTGCCTCGACCTCGATCAGCTGCACCAGAGAGGTCGGCGACCAGCTTTCGGCTGTCAGCATGTCATGGGCCCGCGCCAGTGCCTGGATGCGCCCGTCCAGCTCGCGCGAATAGGATTCGATCGACACCGCTTCGGCTTTTCCCTGGCTCACCAGCCCCTGGATCAGAGTCAGGATGTTGCGCACCCGGTGGTTCAGTTCGGCGATCAGCAGATCCTGTTTCTCGGCAGCCCGCTTGCGCTCGTGCGCTGCGGCATCGGCGACCTTCAGGATCGCTTCCAGAAGCGTCACCCGCAGCGCTTCGGCCGCGTTCAGCTCGGCCCGGCTCCAGGGGCTGCTGTGGCCCTTCACGATCTGTTTCCAGGCCTCGAAACTCTTGCGCGGCGTCAGACGCACCCCGTTCGGACCCGCCTCCACGGGTTTGTCCGGATTGCCCCCCCATTGCACGGCCCGCGCCACTTCCCGCCGGAACAGCACGATGTAATCCCGCGGCCGCCGGGAAATCGGCAGGGCCATGGCCCCCGCCGCCCGCTCCACATAATCCTCGGCCGGCGTATAACGCGCGCTCAGACAGTCGGTATGAAACACCGATGACGCCGCGCTTGTGTTCAGAAACCGGGTCAGCTCGCGGAACTCGTCCTCGGTCGGTGTAGAGCCGAGAGAAACGAACCGGTCCTCCGCCGACAGCACGATCCCGTCGAACCCAATGACCCGACGAATGTCCTCGGCGACGGTTTCGAAATTGTTGACGAAACTGCGCCCGTCCGACACCTGCGCCATCAGCTGATCGTGCAGCACGCGCGCCTGATCCGCCTCGGCCCGGTCCTGCTCTGCCTCCTTCAATGCCAGCTCATAGGCGAAAAGCTGGGCGAACAACTCGATCATGCTGCGCTGCTCGTAGGCCAGAAGGCGGGGGCTGTTGTGATGGCAGGCGAACAGCCCCCAAAGCGCCCCGTCCTTCAGGATCGAGACCGACATCGACGCGCAGACGCCCATGTTGCGCAAATATTCCAGATGGATCGGCGACACCGCGCGCGTCACGCTCATCGTCAGGTCCAGCGGCGTCCCGTCCGGCCCCTGCTGCGGGATCAGATCGAACACCTCGCTTTCGACGTCCGAGATGATGCGGATTGGGTTCTTGACGTAAAGCGCGCGGGCCTGCTGGGGAATATCGCTCGCGGGGAAGCGTAGGCCCAGAAAGGGCTGCATTCCGGGCATTTTTGCTTCGGCCAGAACGGTGCCGGACCCGTCCTCTTCGAAGCGATAGACCATGACACGGTCAAAGCCCGACAGCGCCTTCACCGACTTTGCGCCCTCTTCGGCAAGACCTTCGATCGTCTTGCGGCGGCCGACCCGCGCAATCAGAGGTTGAACCGCCCAGGCGGCCTCTTGGGCGCCCCGAACCTCTGTCTTCGGTTCGAACTCGATCACCCAGTTTGATCCCGATTGATGTACGACAATGTCGAACAGGCGCTCGTCGTTGAGTGCTGCGACATTGAACAGACGCGCCTGCGCGTCCGAATGGGCCGCGATCTGCAGGCGGGACCGCACCGCATGGATCGTCTCCGGCGGCAAATGATCCCTGAGCGGCGTCCCGATCGCCGTGTCGGGATCGAGCCCGATCATCTCGGTGGCGTTGCCGGACAGATGGGTGATGATCCAGTCCTGGGACACCGCGATCAGGCAGCCGAAAAACTGGATGCGCCCCGGGATGTGGATCGGCTCCCGGTCACAATTGCTCAGATCGACGGTCTGCGACGCGTTGGAAGCTGGCGTGGCGGGGATGATTTTGCGCATAAGCGCATCCTTTCTAGGCCAGAACGGCCTGATACGTATCTTCGAACCGGGCGAAGATCCGGCCTGCATCGGTGACGATCCGGTCGGCCTCGGTGCCGTTGGCTGGCCGCGCCGCCAGGTCCTGCAATAGCGTGCTCCACCCGTCCTTTCGCGGGGGAAGGGCAAAGTAAGCGCCCGCACCGCGCACCACCGGGTCTAACGCTGCCTGCCAGTGCCGCCGCAAGACCTTGGTGCCCAGGCGCGATCCCAGGAAAACATAGTCAAGGGCCAGACCCGCCACCTCCATCGCGTCTCTGTCCTCTGTCGGGCGAAGCCCGAGCGCGGCGATATCCAGATCAAGCGCCGCGAGTGTGTCGGCCAGATCGGGGGCGGTTGCGGCCCCCGGGGCCGTCAGCCCGCCGAAGGCCTGCCGGTGCAAGACCAGGAACACACCGTAATCCGCACGGGCCGTCAGATCCAGGCGCGAGATCGCCTGATCCAGCCGCTCATGCACGACCGCGAGATCGCGCCGCAGGCGGGTGCGGAGCGACTCTGCCAAGGCGCTCTTCTGTTGCATTCCCATATCGGTCCCTTCAACCTTGCCAGCGGGAGGAGTGCTGGAAAGTTCTGAATGCTAGACAACCCTAGAGGCAAATCCAACCTGACAGAAGATCGGATTGTCGCCCTTGCGCAGAGGTTTTGGCGGCAACTTGTTCTGGTTTGTCTGCGGGGGGCATATTGGTGCTGGACAGCAGCGTCTTTCACAACCGCGCTGGCCGTGTCGCTTCATGCCGATCCGCACCTCCCGCCATCTGTCGATCCCGCTGGCTACCCCGCCGAAAACGCCGCCGAGATCCGCCTCGGCCAACTTCTCTTCTACGACCCGATCCTGTCGGGCAACCGCAACATCTCCTGCGCGACCTGCCACCATCCCGCCTTCGGCACCTCGGACGGCCTCGCCCTTGGCCTCGGCGAAGGGGGCAGGGGGCTCGGCCCGGCCCGCCGCGCGGATCCCGCGAACCTGCCCGAACAGCGCATCCCCCGAAACTCCCCCGCACTCTTCAACCTCGGCCATACGGAGTTTACCGTGCTCTTCCACGACGGCCGGATCGAAACCCGCGCTGACGGCACCCTGCGGACGCCGCTGGGCGAGGATATGACCCAGGGCTTCGCCTCGCTGCTGTCCGCCCAGACCATGTTTCCCGTCCTCTCGCCCGACGAAATGGCAGGCCATTACGGCGAGAACGAGATCTCAAAGGCCGTCCGCACCGGCCGGATGACGGGCGCGGGTGGCGCCTGGGACCTGATCTCGAAACGCGTCGCCACGATCCCCGCCTACGCGGATGCCTTTCGCCTCTACCCCCATATCGACGCGCCCGAGGATATCGCCTTCACCGATATATCGAACGCCATCGCCGCCTTCATCGCCTTCGAATGGCGCTCCGATACCAGCCCGTTCGATGCCCATCTCCGCGGCGAGGCCCCCCTGACCGGGCAGGCCGCCGACGGGATGGCCCTCTTCTACAGCGGTCTCGGCTGCGCCGCCTGCCATAGCGGCCCGTTCCAGACCGATCACGGCTTCCACGCCATGGGCACCCCTCAGATCGGTCCCGGCAAGGCCGCCCGCTTCGAAACCCACGCCCGCGACGAGGGCCGCCTGCGCGTCACCGGAGACCCCGCAGACGCCTACGCCTTCCGCACGCCGTCCCTGCGCAACGTCACCCGTACCGGCCCCTGGGGCCATGCCGGCGCCCATGACGACCTCGGCGCCTTCCTGGTTGACCACCTCGACCCAGCAGGCGCCCCCGCCCGCTTCGCCGCCGCGCCTCAGGTTCGTCTGCCGCCTCTCGATGTCGACGACCACCGCATCGCCGAAGACCCATCCGAAACCGCCGCCATCGCCGCCGCCGTCACGACACCGTCCCGCACGCTCACCGAAGCCGACCGCGACGCGCTTCTCGCTTTCCTGACAGCCCTTGAAGATCAGGCCGCCCTCAAAGGCCGCCTCGGCATTCCCGACACCGTCCCTTCAGGCCTCTCCATCGACCGCCCCTAGTCAAAATTTTCTAGAAAATTTTGCTCCTCAAATCCTTCTAGAAGGATTTGCAAATCAGGATTTTCTAGAAAATCCTGCCCGCTCAACCGCCTGCGTTCAGCACCAGCTGCCCACCTGCCGTAACCTCGCGCCAGTCGCCAACACGCCCGTCCGGCGAGACAAACCGGACCTCCGCCCCTGCGGCCTCTCCAATTCCGAAGTGCAAGGGCAGGGCGCTCCCGCCCGCATGGCCACCGCCCACGGTGACCTGCTGGCTCTGCATCCCCGTCGCGGTCCGCAGTTCCACCCGCCCGCCGATCCGCCTCGGCACCACCTCGACCGTCACGAAGCCACCCGCGTCGCTCACGTTCCGCCACAGCCCCATCGGCGCCCGCCGGTTCACCACCACCAGGTCCAGCCGTCCATCCCCGTCGAAATCGGCCAGGGCCGCCCCCCGTGACCGCGCCACCGCGGCCACACCGGCCTCTCCGGCAACCTCTCGGAACGTCCCGCCCGCCTCCTGCATCAGCAGGCTGTTCGGATCCTCCATCGCGTTGCCCGGCATCTGGTCCACATTGCCCTTGGCGATGAACAGATCCGGCCGCCCGTCATTGTCGACATCCCCGAACTCCGCGTGCCACCCGGTCGAGGGGCGCCCGTCATCCCCCAGATGTGGCCGGTGCGCCGTCGTCCCCATCTCGAACGGCGCCGCGACATAGCCGTCGCCCTCCGCGATCTGCAAAAGCTGATCCCCCATCGAGGTCAGCATCACCTCGTCTGCGCCGTCCCCGTTCAGATCGCGCGACGCGATGCCCATCCCCCAAAGCTGCGGCCCCTCCCAGCCGTCCTCCGGGCCGAGGAACCGCTGCTCCTCGATATCCCACATCTGCTCGGCCCCGCCGCGCACGTAATAGTGACGGTCGTTCGAGATCCTGAGCGTCATCCGCCCCCGCGCATCCTCCGCGGCCAGCATCGAGAGGCTGCAGAAACCGGGCGACAGCTCGGTGCCCGACCAGACGCCCTGCAGTCTGACCGGCCCCGCCATCCGGTCCCGCGGATAGACCTTCATCTCCGTCGGCCTCAGAATCCTATGCGTATCGCAGGTGCCAAACGGCCCTTCCGGGTCATCGCGGTCGACGTAGTTCCCGATCGCCAGCGTCGGGCGATCGTCTCCCGGTTCGACCCAGGCGGTGAAGGCCGTCGTCCATCCGTCTCCGCCCTCCAGCCGCCAACTTGCCGTCCAATCGGTGAATCCGCAGTCCCAGCCACCCTTCAGAGCCACGTTCGGACCGGCCCGCATCACGTAAAGGTCGAGTGTTCCGTCCCCGTCCAGGTCCAGAGGATAAGCCCCAGTCACGCCTGTCAGCTCGGGCAGCGGCGCCTCCTCGAAGGCGAACCCGCCCCGATTGAGGAACAGCCGCGCCGGGTTTTCGCCGCCCGCCGCAAAGATCTCGGGCAGGCCGTCGCCGTTGCAATCGAAGACGGCCACGCCACCGCCCACGAAATGCTCCCAGCCACCGTCATAGACATGGGTCGGCAACGCGTTCGACCGGTCCTCGAACCGCACCTCTGCCGCCGCCGGTCCGGCAAGGAACACCAGCAGCGCCAGCCCTCTCACGCCCGCCCCAGCCTTTCCTCGGTCACGGCATCCAGCGCCAAGGCTGCCGCGCCGCGCGCCCAGACCCGGCCGCCCCAGGCGTGGATCTCCACCGGCACCGGGTCGCGGCTGACGGGCAGGGACATCCGCGCCATCTCGGCCATCACTTCGTCCGCATAGAGGTATTCATACCGCAGCCGCTCTCCGCTCAGCAGGATCTTGGCCGGGTCGAACAGCTGCACGACATTGGCCAGCCCCAGTGCCAGATAACGCCCCGCGCGGCGAAAGATCGCCTGCGCCGCCTCGTGGCCCGCCTTTGCCTCGGCATAGAGCGTCTCGAGCATCGCAGCCCCGCCCGGCCGGTCCTCCCCCAGGGCCGTCGCCGCCTCGCGGACCAGCGCGTAATCGGCGATGTAGGCCTCCAGGCAGCCCCGCCGCCCGCAGCGGCAGAGCGCGCCGTCGAGATGCACCTTGGTGTGCCCCAGCTCCAGCCCCAGCCCTTGGGAGCCGCGGTACAGCTTGCCGTCCAGCACCAGCCCCATGCCCACCCCGTGCTCGATCGTCACGACCGCGAAATCGGACATCGCGCGGCCGGCGCCGAACCACAGTTCGGCCAGCGTCAGTACGTTGGCGTCGTTGTCCAGATGCACCGGCAGCCCCAGGTGATCGGCCAGACAACCGCCCAGATCGGCATCGGTCTCGGCCACGATCGGCGACCAGGGCACGCAGCCCGTCGCGGCATCCACGATCCCCGGCAGGCCCACGCCCACCGCCGCGACATCGCCGCGCCCGCGTCCCGCGCTGTCCAGCAGACGGGTCAGCAGCCTGTCGGCCTCGTCCACCGTCACGCCGTAACTCTGGCGCCGCCCGGCGCATGGCTCCTCAGCCTCGGCCAGGATCCGGCCGGCCATGTCGACCAGAACCGCCGAATGCATCTTGTCGGCCAGCTTCATGCCGACGACGAGGCCCGCGCCCTCGGCCACCTGCAACGCGACGGGGGGGCGCCCGCGTCCGGCCTCCCGCGCCGTGCCCTCGACCTCTTCCAGAAAGCCCTGCGCGATCAGGTCCGAGGTCAGGGCGGTCACCGACCCGGGCGAGATCTCCAGCATGCGGGCGACGTCCATCCGCGGGGCCTGACCGGCTGCGCGCACGTATTCGAAAACCTGCTGCTTCAGGGGCTGCGCGCCGCTGCGCGCTCCGCTCGGCTCCGGTCCGCAGCCGGAGCGCTCCGACTCGTCGTACATTAATTCAGTCCGTAAACTATTCCGCACCGCAGAAACGGCCGGATCCTCCCTTTGCTGCCTTTTTCGGCAGCTTCATGAGCTAATTTAGGAACCGATACGCGCCTCCTGTCAATTTTATTTTGACAACTGAATTAAATTGCGCATCCTCTCCCTGCGGCGATCAATATCGCTGCGCCGGTCCGCGACAGCCAAGGACGGGTCGGCCGATACAGGGAGGACATATATGCGTAACGCGTTCTACGCGGCGGCCATCGCGGCCGTCGGCTTCACCACATCAGCCCTCGCCCAGGACATCACCGTCGGCGTCAGCTGGTCGAACTTCCAGGAAGAGCGTTGGAAAACCGACGAGGCGGCGATCCAGGCCGCGCTGGACGCGGCCGGCGCCGAATACGTCTCGGCCGACGCCCAATCCTCCTCGGCCAAGCAGCTGTCGGATATCGAAAGCCTCATCGCTCAGGGCGTCGACGCGCTGATCATCCTGGCGCAGGACACCCAGGCCATCGGTCCGGCCGTCCAGGCCGCCGCCGACGAAGGTATTCCGGTCATCGCCTATGACCGCCTGATCGAGGATCCGCGCGCCTTCTATCTCACCTTCGACAATGTCGAGGTTGGCCGCATGCAGGCCCGCGCCGTGCTCGAGGCCGCGCCCGAAGGCAATTACGTCATGATCAAGGGCTCGCCCACCGATCCGAACGCGGACTTCCTCCGCGGCGGCCAGCAGGAGGTCCTGCAGGAGGCGATTGACTCAGGCGCCATCACCATCGTGGGCGAGGCCTATACCGATGGCTGGCTGCCCGCCAACGCCCAGCGCAACATGGAACAGATCCTGACTGCGCAGGACAACAACGTCGATGCGGTCGTGGCCTCCAACGACGGCACCGCAGGCGGCGCCGTGGCCGCGCTGACGGCGCAGGGCATGGAAGGCGCCGTGCCGGTCTCGGGCCAGGACGGCGATTATGCGGCCCTGAACCGCATCGCGCTCGGCACCCAGACGGTCAGCGTCTGGAAGGACGCGCGCCAGCTCGGCCGGGAGGCCGGTGAGATCGCCGTCGCCCTTGCGGGCGGGGATCCCGTAAGCTCGATCGACGGTGCCCAGGGCTACACGTCCCCTGGCGGGGTCGAGATGAACGCCAAGTTCCTCGAGCCGGTCCCGATCACCCGCGACAACCTCACCGTTGTCACCGAAGCGGGCTGGATCACCGAAGAGGCGCTCTGCCAGGGCGTCGAAAACGGCCCGTCGCCCTGCGAATGATGAACCAGCGGCCCCGGACCTGATCCGGGGCCTCCGCCGGGACCCGGCAAGAGGTCCCGGCTCAAGGCCCGGACGGCTGGCCGAAGGACGGACCCCATGACCGACACCACCCCCGACGACACGAACCGCCCGCCCGCCGCGCCCAAGCGCAACGTCGTCCAGGCGCTCGAGATCGATCTGCGCCTCCTCGGCATGGTCGGCGCCTTCGCGGTCGTCTGCATCACCTTCAACGTGATGACCGACGGGCGCTTCCTGACGCCGCGCAACATCTTCAACCTGACGATCCAGACCGCCTCCGTCGCGATCATGGCGACCGGCATGGTCTTCGTCATCGTCACCCGCAATATCGACCTCGCCGTCGGCGCGCTGCTGGCCACCTGCTCGGCCATGATGGCGATGACGCAAACCGCCTGGCTCCCCGCCCTCGGGCTGGAACTCGGCCACCCGGCCATCCCCTGGATCGCCATCGCCGTGGGCCTCTTCACCGGCGCGCTGATCGGTGGCTTCCAGGGCTGGCTGATCGGCTATCTCACGATCCCGGCCTTCATCGTCACCCTGGGCGGCCTCCTCGTCTGGCGCAATGTCGGCTGGTACCTCACCAACGGCCAGACCATCGGCCCGCTGGACGGAACCTTCCGCACATTTGGCGGCATCTCCGGCACCCTGGGCGAAACGTGGAGCTGGATCTTCGGCCTCCTCGCCACCGCGGCCGCGCTCTGGATGCTCGCCACGAGCCGCCGCAACCGCAAGACCCACGGCTTCCCGCTCAAGCCAATATGGGCCGAATTCGTCGTCGGCGGCCTGGTGGCAATCGGCATCCTCGGCTTCATCTGGGTCCTCAACAGCTATCAGGTGCCAGAACGCGTGCTCGCCCGCGATTTCGCCGCCCGCGGCCTCGAAGTGCCCGAGGGCTATACCGAAGCCTACGGTTTGCCGATCTCCGTCCTGCTGCTCATCGCCGTCGCGATCGTCATGACCCTCGTCGCCCAGAAGACCCGCCTCGGCCGCTACATCTTCGCGACCGGCGGCAACCCCGAAGCGGCAGAGCTCTCCGGCATCAACACCCGCCTTCTGACCGTCAAGGTCTTCGCCATCATGGGCGCCCTCTGCGCGCTGGCGGCGCTCGTGGCCTCCGCCCGCCTCGCCAACCATTCCAACGACATCGGCACGCTGGACGAACTGCGCGTCATCGCCGCCGCGGTGATCGGAGGCACGGCGCTTTCCGGTGGGATCGGCACGATCTATGGGGCGATCCTCGGCGCACTCATCATGCAATCCCTGCAATCGGGGATGGCCATGGTAGGCGTCGATGCGCCGCTCCAGAACATCGTCGTCGGCTCCGTCCTCGTCCTCGCCGTCTTTGTCGACATCCTCTACCGCAGACGGACCGGCGTGAAATGATGCGCGACTGTCCCGTTCTCACGCCCGGCGGAACGCCGGGCAGCGCCCGACCCGCCCCCAGGGCGGGCGCTTCTCGCCCGCCCTCGGGTCGGGCGCTGCCCTCCGAACTTGGACGCATCGGTCGCTGCCTATACGTCCCGACTGACTTATCGGCGACGACCTATGGGTCGACGCAATCGAGCCATGGACGCTCACTGGCTCGTTCTGTCAAAAAACGCAAAGAAATCAATGAACTTCGCAGGGTTCTGATATTCGGTGAGTGGCAGACATCCGGCAAACCATGCCCGACCAAAAGCCGACAGAAAGCCGACCGGATGCCGCATTCACTCAATGTAAGCTCACCTATCACCTCTGCTGAGGCTCGCCCATGACCCAGACCCCGCTCGTCGATCTCCGTGATATCTGCCTCTCCTTCGGGGGCGTCCGCGCCGTCGATCACGTCTCGATCGATCTCTACCCGGGCGAAGTCGTAGGCCTCCTCGGCCATAACGGCGCCGGGAAATCCACGCTCATCAAGATCCTCTCCGGCGCCTACCAGATGGATTCCGGCGAAATCTTCATTAACGGCGAGAAGGCCGAGATCCACTCGCCCCGCGACGCCCGCCGCTACAACATCGAAACGATCTACCAGACCCTCGCGCTCGCCGACAATCTCGATGCCGCCTCGAACCTCTTCCTCGGGCGCGAGCTGACGACGGCCCTCGGCTTCGTCGACGAGGCCCAGATGGAGGCTGAAACGGCCAAGATCATGGCCCGCCTCAACCCCAATTTCAAAAAGCTGAAAGACCCCGTCAGCGCGCTTTCCGGCGGCCAACGCCAATCCGTCGCCATCGCCCGCGCGGTCTATTTCAACGCCAAGATCCTGATCATGGACGAACCCACCGCCGCCCTCGGCGTGCAGGAGACCGAGATGGTCGCGGATCTGATCAAGGAACTCAAGAACCAGGGCCTCGGCATCTTCCTGATCAGCCACGACACGCGCGAGATGCTGGCGCTGTGCGACCGCGTCTCCGTCATGAAGAACGGCGCGCTCGTGGGGACTGAACGGGTCGAGGACGTCACCGAAGACGATATCCTGTCAATGATCATCATGGGTAAAAATCCGAAGAAAGCAGCTTGATAGGACGGTAATGCGCCCTGCTGCCCAACCTTCTTGCCCGGCGGCACCGCCGGGCATCGTCACATCCGGCGCGTTGTGCGTTTACTGCCGAAATCGGCCACTGGCCGATGTCCAATACGTCGTCCTTCCGGGGCTCCGCCCGTTCGCTGTTGAAAACACTCCACTGGAGCGTTTTCAGTGCACCGCTTACCGCTCCGGGCCAGGCGACGCCCTTACCGCAAAGCCTCGCCGTCCCGGACTTGATCCGGGACCTCCCCCTGAACGCCCTTCGAAAACGCTTCATCGGAAACATAGGGCGAGGTTCATCCCGCCATCTCTCGACCCCGCAGCCCAGAAGCACCGCTCATCCCTCCTGATAGGGCGACACCCTGATCACTGGTCCCATCCATCCGAACATCCTTACCGCGCTTCCCGCTGTTCCGAACCACGTAAGGAAGCCTCAATGACCCTTCGGAAAGACCTGCCAAACCCCCACCGCCCCACAACGGCCAACTTCCCCAAAAACCACCCGTTAGCCCTGTTCTCCCCCGTCCCATACGTTAACCTTAACGGACGGAAACCTTAACGCCCGCAGCGCCCCACGATTAACCTCAATGCAAGTGTTCTGATGTATATCGGCCTCGACCTCGGCACCTCCGGCCTCAAGGGCATCGTCCTCGACGACAGCCAGACCATCGTCGCAGAGGCCACCGCGCCCCTCGACGTCCAGCGCCCTCATCCCGGCTGGTCCGAACAGGATCCCGCCGCCTGGATCACCGCTGCCGAACAGGTTCTGGAGGCGCTGAAAGGGCAGACAGACGTAAGCTCAGCTAAAGCCATCGGCCTCTCTGGCCAAATGCACGGCGCCACCTTGGTTAACAAATCCTTAACGGCCATCCGTCCGGCGATCCTCTGGAACGACACCCGCGCCTCGAAAGAGGCGGCCGCGCTCGATACCCAGAACGCCCACGAAGCCACTGGAAACATTGTCTTTCCCGGCTTCACAGCCCCCAAGATCAACTGGCTCCGCACCCACGAACCGGATAGCCTCACGGACCTCTGGAAGGTCCTCCTTCCCAAAGACTACCTCCGCCTCTGGCTGACCGGAGAGGCCGTGACCGACCCTTCCGACGCCGCCGGCACCAGCTGGCTCGACACGGCGAACCGCGACTGGTCCGACGCGATGCTCACCGCCACGGGCCTCACCCGTGACCACATGCCGACCATCGCCGAAGGCCCTGAAAAGACGGGCGAAATCCGCGACGACCTTGCCGCCCGTTTCGGTCTGCCCAAGGGCCTCCCCGTCGCCGCGGGCGGCGGCGACAACGCCGCCTCCGCCATCGGCCTCGGGATCGTCAAACCCGGCCAGGCCTTCGTCTCTCTCGGCACGTCCGGCGTCCTCTTCGCCCCCTCCGATGGCTACCGCCCGGCGCCTGAAACCGCCGTCCATACCTTCTGCCATGCGCTCCCCGACACATGGCACCAGATGGGCGTGATCCTCTCGGCGACCGACAGCCTCAACTGGCTCGCAAGCCAGCTGGATGCCGAACCCAAGGCGCTCACCGACGCGCTCGGGCCCCTGCAAGCCCCTGAAAGACCTCTCTTTCTTCCCTATCTCGGCGGCGAGCGCACCCCGCACAACGACGCGCGGATCCGCGCGCAGTTCCTCCATCTCGACCACGCGACCGACCGGGAGGGCCTCACCCGCGCCGTCGTCGAAGGCGTCACCCACGCCCTGCGCGACTGCCGCGATGCACTGGCCGCAACCGGCACCAGGATCGACCGCCTGCTCGCCACCGGCGGCGGCGCCCGCTCGACCTACTGGCTGCAGGCCATCGCGACCTCCCTCGATACCCCCATCGACGTCCCCGAGACAGAAAACGGCGCGGCCTTTGGCGCCGCCCGCCTCGCCATGCTCTGCGCGGGCCAAGCGGGCGTCCTCGACACCCCGCGAATCGCCCGCCGGATCGACCCCGATCCCGCGCTGACCGACGCCTTCACCGAGGCCCACACCCGCTACAAAGCCGCCTACACCGCCCTGAAAGGACTGACATGACCGACTATTTCGCCGGCATCCCCAAGATCGCCTACGAGGGCCCCGACGGCGACAACGACTTCGCCTTCCGCCATTACGACCCCGACGAGACGATCCTCGGTAAGCGCCTTGAGGATCACCTGCGCTTCTCCGTCGCCTACTGGCACTCCTTCGCCTCCGATGGCGGCGATCCCTTCGGCGGCCAGACCTTCCTGCGCCCCTGGTTCGGCCCCACAATGGACCATGCCAAAATGAAGGCCAACGCCGCCTTCGAGATGTTCCGCATCCTCGGCCAGCCCTACTTCTGTTTCCACGACGCCGACATCCGCCCGGAGGGCGACACCTTCGCCGAAAACACCAATCGCCTCAAAGAGATGACGGATTACCTGCAAGGCAAGATGGAGGCGACCGGAACCAAACTCCTCTGGGGCACCGCCAACCTCTTTTCCCACCGCCGCTACATGGCGGGCGCCGCGACGAACCCGGATCCGGACGTCTTCGCCTTCGCTGCCGCGACGGTGAAAACATGCCTCGATGCGACCCAGCAACTGGGTGGTGAGAACTACGTCCTGTGGGGCGGGCGTGAAGGCTACGAGACGCTGCTCAACACCGACCTCAAGCGCGAACGCCAGCAGGCCGGGCGGTTCCTCACCATGGTCGTCGACTACGCAAAAAAGATCGGCTTTGACGGCACGATCCTGATCGAACCGAAGCCGCAGGAGCCGACCAAGCACCAATACGACTACGATGTCGCCACGGTTTACGGGTTTCTTAAGGATTTCGGGTTAGAGGGGGAGGTGAAGGTCAACATCGAACAGGGCCATGCGATCCTCGCCGGGCACTCGTTCGAACACGAGCTCGCCCTCGCCGCGTCGTTAGGCATTCTTGGGTCTATCGACATGAATCGAAACGACTACCAATCTGGTTGGGATACCGACCAGTTCCCGAACAACGTGCCAGAAGTGATGCTGGCCTATTACGAGGTGCTGAAGGCGGGCGGGTTCACCACCGGCGGCACGAATTTCGACGCCAAGCTGCGGCGCCAGTCGCTCGACCCGCAGGATCTGATCCTGGCCCATGTGGGCGGGATGGATGTCTGCGCGGCGGGCCTGAAAGCCGCGGCGCGGATGCTTGAGGATGGCATGCTGGAAGAGGCGCGACAGGCCCGCTACGCGGCTTGGGAGGCGGGCGATGCGCCGGCGCTTCTGGCGCAAGGGACACTCGAGACGATCGCGGACTGCGTCCTGCGCGACAACATCAACCCGCAGCCCCATTCCGGGCGGCAGGAGGCCTTGGAAAATCTGGTGAACCGCTATCTCTAGCGGATGCTGAACGACGAGGGATTTCAGTCGCTTACAAAGCGCGCGTCTCGTGCACCGGGCGGGCTCTACAAGGGGCTGCCGCTGACGTGGCGGCACGAGGGTGCGACGCTCTATATCGATATCGACGCCTCGGCGTGGCACCCGGACGAGGATCCGGAGGGGCATTTCCTGGCGCTCGCCTGCGGCGCACGGGTCGAGGCGGCGGTGATCGCGCTTTCTGCCAAGGGTATCGGGGCGCGGGTCGCCAACATGCTGAACCGGCGGCTCCTGATGGAAGGCGGGCCGGTCCCCGTCGCTATCCTGCTCCTGTCAGAGGGTACCCGTCACGATCCGCTGGAGCGGATGATGGACAAACGGCGGGACTGGTCAGGTCCTTTCGCGAAAGGGCCTGTCCGCCTATTCGGCTGGGCCCCGGACCGCGCGCGGCTGGTAACGGACCAGCGCGGGAAGGACTGGATCGCACAGCTGGCGGAGGAGGGCACCCTCGTAGGCGCAGGCCGCCCTGGCTGGCTCCGCCGCGGGCCTGACGAGCCGGAGGAGGTCAAGGCGACGCGCTCCGCCGCCCTGATCGCGCTGCATACCAGCGCACCCGATATCCGCCTTCTGGAAGCCGGGCGCAGGCTCTACCGCCTCTGGCTCGACGCGACGGGTCTGGGCCTTGCGGGGTGGGAGATGGATGCGCTGGTCCGCAATCCCGGGGCGCGGCAGGCCCTGACCGACCGCTACGGGATCGGGCCGGACCGCCGCCTCGATGCCGTCATCCGCTTCGGACGCATCGACCCGCCAAGCCCGAATGAGGCGTTTGAAAGCCTGTGACGGTCGGTCGACAGGTATCCCGCTCGGAACCGTCTCAGGTCGTCCGAGGGGGCGGTCCTCCGCCGTTTTGCCCGTCAAAGCGTTGAGAAAGCTCACCAAAGCGGCGATCTCCGCATCGGACAAAGCCATAGGGGCAATATCCAAAGCAGCTTCATGCCGGGCCATTTCGCGGGCATCGCTTTGGATCACGAAGTCGATCTCGGCAAGCCAGGGCGCGTCAGGCAAGGCCGCCAGTTCGGGCCGCCAGGCGGTGCGGGACGCGGTCGGATCGAGATGGTGCCGAACCATCCCCTCCAGCGTCGGAAAAGCGCCGTTATGCCCGTAAGGCGCTGTCAACGCCACGTTCCTGAGCGATGGCGTGCGGAACCGATAGGCATCCTTCAGTGCGTCACTTTCTCCCATCCGGCCCACGTCGCGCGGCGTCGGATCGAACCGCCGGGTGCGGCCCGGTCCGAAGGCGGGCAGGCCGAGGGCGTGGAATTCCTGATCGGTGAACAGCGGCCCGGAATGGCAGGTCGCACATTGCGCCTCGCCAAAGAACAGCTGACGCCCCACCTCGGCCTCCGGTGGCAGGGGCGCGCCGCTCAGCCAGGCGTCGTAGGCGCTGTCGAAACTCTGCCATTCGGAGATAATGAACGCGCCCAAGGCGTTACCGATCTCGACGATCGTGATGTCAGCGGGCGTCTCGACGCTCTCGAAAGCGTCCACGAACATCTCCCGATACCCGGGGATCGCCCGCACCCGGTCCGCGATGATCGGCCAGGCGGCGTCGATCCGGTCGTGAACGGCGCCTGCCACATCATTCTCGCCAGGGTTTCCCGCCATCTCGAACTGGGCGGTCAGAGGGAACAGCGCCTGTGCTGCGACGATAGTATCAAGGCCGTGCGGCAGCCATTCCTCGGCCGGTGAATTGAACCCGTTTCCAAAGATCTCCGAGACTTCGAGCCGCCCGTCATGGAACAGCACCCGGACATCCTTATGGCCGAGATTCCAGAGCGCAGGGGCATTTCGTGGAACCCGTTTGCGGATATCCCCCGCCTGCCTCTCGGGCCCCAGCCCAGTTCCACCTTCGCCAATCCCCAAAGACAGTCCATCGGTGCCATGAAAATCGTGATGATGACACGTCCCGCAGGAGATATTCCGGTTGCCCGACAACACCTTGTCGTAAAACAGAAGCTGCCCGATCCGGGCTTGCTTCGGGTCGGCTTGCAGGAAATCATCCGCACCGATCGGGTCGGCGACAGCCGGAGACCCGAGAAGGCAGAGAAGGACAAGAAAGCGCATGACCCGGATCATCCCCGCCCTGATGCTGATGGCAACCCTCGCGATGCCGGCCGGCGCGGAAATCGAGGAAGCGCGCGACCTCATGGAGGCAGGCCGCTTCGAGGAGGCGCGCGAGGCGCTCTGGCCCGCGGCCCGGTCGGGCAACGCCGATGCGGAAGAGTTGATCGGCGTGATGTACGCGCTCGGCCTCGGCGTCGAGAAGGATCCGATCAGAGCCTTCGACTGGTATCTCCGGTCCGCGATGAAGGGCCATCCGGGCGCGCAATCGGGCGTCGGCTGGTATTACGAGGAGGGGATCGGGATGCCCGCCCCGGACCTCGTCCGCGCCTATATGTGGTATGTGCTGTCGGCGATCGGCGGCGATCCAGATGCGGCGATCAGCCAGGAGGAGGTCGTCAAGAAGATGAGCCCGGACCAGATCAAACAGGCCGCCGCGATGGTCGCCGACTACCGCGTCTGGATGTACCCATTCCGCTAAGCCTTAGAGACCATGGTGAAATTCGGCGATGAGGTGGCGCACGACCGTCTCCATTGCCTCCCGCTCTGTCGCGCCTGTTTCCAGTGTTGCCGCCCGAACGGCACGCTGGCGATCTGCGGCGGTGCCCGTCTCAAGGATAGTCGCCGCCGCCTGAAGCTCGGGCAGGCAGCCCAGCTCTGCCGCATCCTCTGAGACCAGTTCGATCAGCTCCGAGACGAGCGCCTCGGCCGGGACGATCTCGCGCTTCCCGAAGTCGATCAGACCCTCAGACGGGCCATATCTTTGCGCCCTCCAGCGGTTTTCCTCGATCAGGAATGTGTCCAGCAACGGCCGTGGATCACCGTTCTGCAACAGCCGCCAAAGCCAGCGGACCAGGCTTTGTGTCACGGCCGTCAGGGTCAGTGTCGTTTCCAGCCGCGGTGAGCCGTCGAAGATTCGGGTCTCGATCGTTGGAAACCGGGCCGACGGCCGCAGATCCCACCAGATCTTGCTCGCATCCTCCAAAATATCAAGGTCGATCAAGGTCTTCACCGATCGACGGAAATCCTGCCAGTTCGCCATCCGCGGCGGCAGGCCCGTCCGCGGCAGGTTGTCGAACACCGTCAGGCGATAGCTGCTAAGGCCGGTATCATCGCCTTGCCAGTAGGGCGATGACACGGACAGCGCCAGAAGATGTGGCAGGAAGTAGCTGAGCTGGTTGACGAGGTCGATGCGCGTATCCTCGTCCTCCACACCCACATGGACGTGCATCCCGCAGATCAGCATCCGGCGTGCCACGTTGGCGAGGTCCTTGCGAAGCTCGTTATAGCGGTCCTTGTCGGTGTGGATCTGCTTCTTCCAGTCGGCGAAGGGGTGACAGGCGGCGGCGATTGGCGCGAGGCCGTACTCACTGGCGTGTTTTGCGATCGTCCGGCGCAGATGAGACAGTTCTTCGCGGGCCTCACCCACGTCCTTGCAGACGCCGGTGCCAATCTCGATCTGACACTTCAGGAACTCGGGGCTGACCCGGTCCCCCAGATCCTTGGCGCAGGCCTTAACCAGCGCGGCAGGGGCATCGGCGAGGTCGAGGGTCTCAATATCGACGAGAAGGTACTCCTCTTCGACACCGAGGGTAAAGGCAGGCGGGTCTGCGGGCATGGGCGGCAGGCTCCTTCCGTTTCAGGGAAATGTGCGCCGGAACCGCCGGATTATGCAAGCCTTACGGGGGCTTGGGGAAAGGCGCCGGGGCAACCCCGGCGCCTTTCAGGATCAGTTCAGGTCGGCCTCATAGGTTTCAGCGATCTGCGCCTCGGCCTCCGAGACGGCGGCCTGCATCGCTTCTAGAATCTCGGGTCCGCCGTCTACGTTCTGCTGAAACCAGTCCATGACGGGGGCCGCGGCTTCGGCAAACGCAGCCTTTTCCTCGGGCGTTGGCACGTAGAGGTCACCGCCACCGGCCACGAAATCCTCATAGGCCTGGATCGACTTGCGCTTGGGCGAGGCAAAGGTGGCCTGCTGCAGCTGGTAGAAGCCATCTGCCACGACGCGGCGCAGATCCTCGGGCATGCCCATGAACTTCTCGTTATTCATGTACCAGAGCGCGCCCATATAGGCGTGCCCGTCGAGCGTGACGTATTGCAGGCCGGCATCGGGGAACTTCATGCCCATGATATCGGTGATGCCGTTCTTCGACCCGTCGACGACGCCAGTCTGGAACGACGTGAAGAGCTCAGGCCACGGGATTGGCGTGGGCGAGGCGCCAAGGGCCCGGACCAGCTCCTGCGGCAGGTCGGCGACGACGGTACGGATCTTCAGGCCATCCATATCCTCAGGCGATGTCACCCGGCGCTGCGTGTTGGCGAAGTTGCGCCAGCCGCCGGTATTGCCGATGGTCATCAGGCGCACCGTCTCGCCCGAGGCCTCCATCACCATGTCCTGCATCTGGCGCACGAAGGGCGAGCCGTTGGCGAGCACCGCTTCGGCCACCCGGTCGTCGGCCATCAGGTAGGGCAGGTCGAGGACCTGAACGAAGGGGAAGATCCCCGCAGCCCCGCCGGAGGTCGACACGTAGATGTCGATGGACCCTTCCGAGACGCCTTCAAGACACTCGGCCCCGGTCGAGCAAAGCTGCGTGCCGATGAACAGCTCCACGGCGATCGCCCCGTTCGACGCGCTTTCCACGTAGTTCTTAAAGACGACGAGCCCGTCATAGTCTTCGTCATTCTCGTTGGAGTTCGCGGTGGCCCGCAGGGTGTAATCCTGCGCCATCGCGCTGCCCGCCACACAAGCGGCCAGGGCCGCAGCGGTGAGATGCTTCAACATGTGTTACCTCCCAGTTGAATTGCGCTCATTGGTCGTCATTGCACGAAACCCGTCAAGCGGGGGATCGTCATCGAAATCGCGGGGACGTAGGTGATCAGAAAGATCACGAAGACCTCTACCGCGAGGAAGGGCAGGATCGCCTTGGAAATGGTCTCGACCTTCTCGCCCGAGACCGTGGAGGCCACGAATAAGACCAGCCCCATGGGCGGCGTGGCGAGGCCCACCGTCAGGTTCACGCTCATGATGATGGCGAAGTGGACAGGATGGACCCCAAGCTCAACGAAGATCGGCCCGAGGATGGGGCCGAGGATGATGATCGCCGGCCCGGCATCGAGAAACATACCCACGATGAAGAGCAGGATGTTGATCAGGAAGAGCAGCGTCAGCGGGTTTTCCGACAGCGACAGGATGAAATCCGTCAGGATCTGCGGCGCGTAGGACAGCGAGACGACCGTCTTGAACGCCACCGCCGCGCCGACGAGCAGGAGGACGGCGGAGGACGCGAGCGCGGAGCGTGAGAGAGTGCCGATCAGATCTTTCACGGTCATCGAACGCAGGACAACGAAGCTGACAATCAGCGCGTAAGCCACTGCAATCACGGACGCTTCGGTCGGGGTCATGATACCGACGAGGATGCCGCCCAGAATGATGATCGGGGTCTGCAGCGGCGCGACGGCCTTCTTGCAGACGATCCGGAAATCCTCGCTGATCTGGCGTCGGATCAGCATGACGATGACATGAGCAATCGGCAGGAAGATCGCGAAGACGATCCAGCCATTCGGCTCGGTCACGACACCTGCATCGTCGATGGTAGAGATCCCCAGGGGGCGCTTCAGCCCGGCATAGACCGCATAGAGGATGCCTGCGACGTTGATCCGCAGAAGTGCCCAGCTGACAACGCTTTCCAGAGGGGTGATGGACTGGCCGGTCTGAACGATCCGCTCTGCCTTGGGCAGGTCATAACGATCGGCCATCAGACGGACCATAACCATGAGGCCGACACCGACCATGATGCCGGGCACGATCCCGGCGAGGAAGAGCGCGGCGACGGACTCACCCATCACGTAGGCGTAGATGATCATGATGCCCGAGGGCGGGATGATCGGGCCGATGACCGAGGACGCGGCAGTCACCGCTGCGGCGAAGCGGCGGGAATAGCCGTTCTTCTCCATCGCCGGGATCAGTGTGGAGCCGAGGGCCGAGGTATCGGCGACAGCAGACCCCGAGAGACCTGCAAAAAGGATCGAGGACAGGATGTTCACATGGGCAAGCCCGCCGCGCAGATGGCCCATGAAGGCTTGGGAGAACTCGACGAGGCGGGTGGTGATCCCGCCGCGGTTCATGATCTCTCCCGCCAGCATGAAGAAAGGCAAGGCCATCAGCGGGAAGCTGTCCATCCCATTGTAAACGTTGCGATAAAGGACGGAGAGCTGGCGTTCCTCCCCGTTCAGCATCAGAAGCGCCCCGGGCGCGAAGAGAAGCGCGAAGACGACCGGCAAGCCGATCATGAGAAGCGCCAGGAAGACGGGCAGGAACCAGGCGAGGGCCATCAGGATGCTCCCGCAATTTCTTCATCCGGCCTGAGCGGCCTCAGCCGGTCGCCGCAGCCCAGGGCCACGATGACTTGGCGGATGATGAGTTCAGCGCTGACCAACACCATCAGGACGCAGCCGACAAAGAGCGAGGCGTATTGATAGCTGTTGGCGAAGCGGACGCCGCAGCGCCCGATCTCGATCCCGAAGGGCCAGCGCAGGGACGAGGAACAGCCCCGGCCCGACATCGTGTCGACATGGTTGTTCCAGCCCTTCTCGGCCATCACCACCAGCACCGCGAAGGACATGGAGAGCAGGATCAGCGAGAGCAGGGCGGCGCCACGGCGGGGCAGGGCGCGTTCAAGCATGTCGATCGAGACGAAGCCGCCCAGCCGGTAGGCGAGCGGCGCCATCAACCCGACCATCCAGAGCATACCGAAGCGGGCGGCTTCCTCTGTCCAGTTCAGCGCATCGCCTACGAAGTAACGGAAGAAGATCTGTGCGAGGATCAGGCAAACCATGATTGCCAGCGCTGCAACAGCGAGCGCGCGCCCAGCCGCCAGCACCGCGTCATTCACGCGCTGGAGCGGCCAGAGTAGACCGAACAACACCGCCATGGCGGCTCTCCTCCCATGGCCCTTTGCGGGCCGTTACCCGGGGCCCTTGCGGCCCCGTTCGCGTCACCCCTTGAAGGCGACGAACCTCCCCCCCTGGAACAGAAGTGGCAGCCCGTCCCGGTGGCTCGCCCGCCGGACCCGGCCGACGATGATCAGATGGTCCCCCGCATCGTGCGTCGTGTCCAGTTCGCATTCGAACCGGGCTAGGCATCCGTCGATCAATGGCACTCCGTTCGGGTCCTCCTCCCAATCGAGGCCGTCAAAGGCGTGGCATTCGCGAGTGAAAGCGTTGCAGATCTGCTGCTGGTGTCCGTCGAGGACGTGGATCGCGAAATGCCGGGCTTTCTCGAAGTATTTGAACCGATTGGCGGATTTCGCCGGCGACCAGAGCACGAGCGGCGGGTCGAGCGAGACGCTGGCGAAGCTGTTGGCTGTGATGCCGACGGGGCCATCCTCGGACGGGACCGTCACGACCGTGACGCCGGTCGCGAAGCGGCCCAGGGCGTCGCGGAAGCCGCGCGCATCGTCTTCGGGGCGGAAGGCGATCAAGCGACCTCGCGCCCGAGGGCGGCGGTGTAGAGCTCGTACCAGGTCTCGCGGTCCATGTTGACGTTCATGGCATCAGAGAAAGCGCGGATCCGGTCGAGGTTGTTGGTGCCCATCACCGGCAGGATGCCCGCCGGGTGTCTGAGAAGCCAGGCGATGGCGACCGCAGCCGCGTCGACAGAGTTGTTCTGGGCCACTGTGGCCATTGCGGTACGCAGTGTGGCATCTGCGTTGGACCCAACGAGATCACCGCCACCAAGCGGGGACCAGGCCATTGGTTTCACGCCCTTTTCCTGCAGGAAGGCGAGGTCGCCATTCACAAAGGGGGTATGCTCTTTCAAGCTGATCTCGATCTGGTTTGTGCAGAGCTGCGTCTCCATCCCCGATTGCAGCAGCGTCCAATCCCATGGGCGGAAGTTCGAGACACCGACCGCGCGGACCTTTCCGGATTTCACCACCTCGTCGAGAGCAGCGCCCGTTTCCTGATGATCCATCAGCGGATCGGGGCGGTGAATGAGGAGAAGGTCGATCACCTCGATCGCCATCTCTTTCAGCGACGTCTCGACCGACTGGACGATGTGATCGCGGGAGGTGTCGTAGTGCTTGACCTTCGCGTCGCCGTAGCGGCCCATCGGGGCGACGATATCGCATTTCGTCACGATCTCGCACTGATCGCGCAGGTCTGGGGCGGCCTTGAAGCACTCGCCCAGGATCGCCTCGGCGGTGTAGCCGCCATAGATATCCGCCTGATCCAGCGTGGTAATTCCCTGCTCGAGGCAGGCCTCGATCTTGGCCTGAACATGGCCAGGCGAGGTGTCCTTGTCGTCCCCCAGCCGCCACATACCGTAGACGATGCGGCTGAACTCCAGCCCGCCCAGGTCGATCCGGTCGATCATTTGCGTTCTCCCTCTCCCAGCGGCGTTGCCGGGGTGCTCTCTGGCACACGGCCATAGACATGGGGCAGAGAACAGGTTGTCAATTCCGGCATGACGAGGCGGCCGAAATGGCGGCATTCGTCGATATGCGGATAGCCTGAGAAGATGAAGGCGCGGATGCCCATCTTGCGGTAGGTTTCGAGCTTTGACAGGACCTGGTCCGCTGACCCTACGAGCGCCGCGCCGCAGCCGGAGCGGGCGCGGCCAATGCCAGTCCAGAGGTGCGGCTCAACATAGCCGTATTGATCGGCAAGCTCGCGGGCTTTGGCCTGATGGGCAACGCCGAGCGAGATCGAATCGTGTGCCCGGTCGCGGATCAGACGCCCGTACTCGTCGTCGAGCTTGGAAACGAGGCTCTCGGCATATTCCTTGGCCTCGGCCTCTGTATCGCGGACGATCATGTGGACGCGCAGGCCGTAATCGAGAGTTCTGCCATAGCTTTCAGCCCGTTCCGCGACATCTTTCATCCGCTGCGCGATCTGCTCTTCGGGCTCTGGCCACATCAGGTAGACGTCGCAATGCCGCGCGCAGAGGTCGAGCGCAGCAGGAGAGTAGCCGCCGAAGTAGAGGAGCGGCCCGCCGTTCTGCTGATAGGGTCGGGCCGGGTCGGTGGTGAGGCCGTGGAACTGGTAGATCTCGCCGTCGTAATTGATCTCGTCCTGCGTCCAGGCCTGTTTGAGGACCTCAACGACCTCTTTGGAGCGCTTGTAGCGGTATTCGCTTTCGGCCTTCTCGCCCGGGAAATCGGACGAGATGACGTTCAGCGTCAGGCGGCCTTTCAGCATGTGGTCAAGCGTTGCGACGGTGCGGGCGAGCATGATCGGCTGCATCTCGCCGCACCGGATCGCGGCGAGCATGTTGATCTTGTCGGTGAGCGGCGCGCAGCCGGCGACGAAGGAAAGCGTATCCTGTCCGACCTGATAGGACGAGGGGCATAGGATGTTGCGGAAGCCTTGTTTTTCGGCCTCGAGCAGGATGTCGCGGCAATGCTCCCAAGACGACCGCAACGCGCCGTCTGGCACGCCGAGATACCGGTAATCGTCCGAGCAGAGCGCGGAAAACCACGAGACTTCCGACGCGTCGAGGTCGGCGCTCGTCACCGGCACGATGGTCATTGCGATGTCCTCCCTTTGGCACTTGCCTAGCAGGGGGAGATGCGTGCATCAATAGTGCATCAATTCGGATGCGAGGGGAGGCGCGCCGGAGCATGTCGTCGGGCTCGTCCCTGCCGAAATACCTTGTCGTGAGCGAACGCCTGACGCGGGAGATCGCCGCCGGGCGGCTGGCGCCGGGCACCCGTCTGCCGCCCGAGCGCGAGATGGCCGAGGCGGAGGGGATTGCCATCGGCACGCTGCGCAAGGCGCTGGCCGAGCTGGAGGCGCGGGGGCTGCTGGTCCGGCGCCAGGGGTCTGGAAACTATATACAAAAGGGCGAGGGGCGGGGGATCTACGCCTTCCTGCGGCTGGAGCGGCCGGAGGGGGGCGGGCTGCCCACGGCGGATACTCTTTCGGTGGTGACAAGGCGGGGACAACACCGGATCCGCCGGCTGCGGCGGTTGGACGGGCAGCCGGTGGCACTGGAAGAAATCCTTTTGGATCAAGGACGTGCGCCATGTCTGGCCGCACCTTTGCCGGATGCGCTCTACCGGCATTACGCCGATGCGTTCGGGCTGGTGATCGCGCGGATCGAGGACCGGGTGGGGATTGCGCCGGTTCCGGACTGGGCGCCGGAGGACTTTCCCCTTCCTTCCCAATCCCTTGCGGGGCATGTGGCGCGGACCGCCTGGGCGGCTGACGACAAAGCCGTGGAAACGAGTGAGACCTGGTTCGATCCCGGGGCCGCGCAATACATTTCCCGGGACAGTTTGAGGACAGGATGAGCAGCAAGAAGTACGGCCTGATCGGCTGTGGCATGATGGGGCAGGAGCATATTCGCAACGTCGCCCTTCTGGAAGGTGCCGCGTTTTCAATGGTTTACGACCCGGTTCGCGATCTGGCGGATGCGGCGGTGCGGTTGTCGGGCACAGCCTTGATCGCCGACAGCCTGGACGATCTGATCGCCGACGAGAGCCTCGATGCGGTCGTGATCGCGAGCCCGAACCACGTGCATGTGGACCAGATGCGCGCCATCGCGGAGCGGCGGACGCTGCCGATCCTGGTGGAAAAACCGCTCTATACCGACCTTGCGCAGGCCGATGCGTTGACGGTGCTGGGCCGGAATTACGGCGCACCGATCTGGGTCGCGATGGAATATCGCTATATGGAGCCCATCGCCGCGCTGGTGGAGCGGGCCGAGCAGGTGACCGGCGGCGTCAGGATGCTGACGATCCGGGAACACCGCTTTCCGTTCCTGCCGAAGGTCGGCAACTGGAACCGCTTCAATTCCCAGACCGGCGGCACGCTGGTCGAGAAATGCTGCCACTTCTTTGATCTGATGCGCCTTGTTTTGAAGTCAGAGCCGGTGCGGGTCATGGCGTCGGGCGGGCAGGACGTGAATCACCTGAGCGAAGTGGTGGACGGGAAGACACCGGATGTATGGGACAATGCTTACGTAATCGTTGATTTCGCGTCCGGTGCGCGCGCGATGCTGGAATTGTGCATGTTCGCCGAAGGCTCGCGCTATCAGGAAGAGATCATGGCGGTCGGCGGCAACGGCAAGATCGAGGCGCAAGTGCCTGGCCCGGAACGGTTTTGGCCGCGCGCGCTTGGGCCGCAGCCGGTGCCGCGGGTGATCACGTCTCCGCGGACGCCGATGGGGCCGGTGATCGAGGAGATGCCGGTCGCCCCCGAGATCCTGGCGGCGGGGGATCACAACGGATCGACCTTCTACCAGCACCAGCATTTCCTGGAGGTCGTGCGCGGCAATGGCGCGCCGGAGGTGACGCTGGATGATGGGGCTAAGGCGGTGCAGATGGGGCTTGCTGCGCAGCGCTCGGCGACGGAAAGTATCGTCGTAACGCTTTGATTTGAAAGGTTGGCGATGGCGGAGGAAGACGGCTTTGTCCGGATGATCGCGGACGCGCAGGCGTTCTTCGGCAAGCTGCGCAAGAACAACCGGAAGGATTGGTTCGATCCGCGGAAGGAGGCGTATCGCGAGACGATCCTGAAACCGGCGGAGCTGTTTTCGACTTTGATGGAAGAGGAACTGTCGAAGCTGACCGGGGCGGGGCAAGTGGGGAAGATCTTTCGGATCTACCGGGATGTCCGGTTTTCGAAGGACAAGACGCCCTATAATGCGCACCTCCATATCTTGTGGTCCGAAGCCGGTGGGGCGCCGCATATGCCGGCTTTTTTCTTCGCGGCCGATCCGGACGGGGTGCGGGCGGCAGTGGGGGCGGTTGGTTACAAGGGCGAGGCGCTGACGCGGTACCGCAAGCTGATCGACGGGCGGGGGGACGATCTGGTGGCGGCGATGGAGGCGGCGGAAGCGTGGCTGATCGATTTCGGCGCGGAGCCCCTGAAGCGGGTGCCGAGCGGGTTCGATCCGGACCACGCCCATGCCGAGCTATTGAAACGAAAGGGGTTTGTCGCGATGACAGACGTTACGGATTGGCGCAGCGGGGGCGTGATCGAGACGGTACGGGACACCTACAAGACGCTGATGCCGGTCTACCGGATGCTGGCGGAGGTCGTTCCATAGGCCGCTACTTATCGGAAACCCCTCCGAATCAGGGTTAAAGCTTTGAATTTGCCCGAAATGGCATGTCGGCACTCTGTCGGCTTTTGGTCGGCTTTCCGTCGGACCCGACCGGCGGCCCCCCCGCGGTAATGGACCGCGCGGTGGGGATTTGGCCGGCAACGGCGCGAAACGATATCGGGATTTCGGAGACATTGCCCATCCGGCGGTGGACAGTCCGGCGGTGAGTCGCAGGAGGTCCGGCGCGGCAGATCGCACCGTTTCCTTTCGTGAACCATTCATCAGGTTGGGCTTGATTGTTGCCCAATAGAAAACAAAAGGCCGGTAACTCAGCAACTGGAAGTTTACGGTAAACCATTTTTTAATTTTTGCCTATCAATTGACCGGATCGCAGGGCTGACTTCCTCTCCAGGCATGTTTTGTGACGAGTGAGGAGAGTGGAATGGACTGCAAGCTGGTTGGTGTGGGCGCAATGCAGGCGCGCCGCAGATATGCCCGGGCCGCCGTGACGGTGGGGCTTTTGCTGGGCAGCGTCAGCCCCCTCGCGGCGGAGCCCATCGAGATGGTGTCGCGCGACGGGACCATACGGTTTACCGGAGAGATCCAGGAGGTCGAGGACGGGATGGTCACCATCGCGACCACGATCGGGACGATCCTGCTGGCCATCGAGAATTTCGACTGCATCGGCGCCGATTGCCCGGACGAGATCCGGACGGCGGGATCGGCCGCGACCGCGGCGGCGCCGGACGATGATGACGACGATGATGATGACGGGGATAACGACGACCGGCAGATGGCCGAGATCGACTTCGACGATTTCACCTTCCAGATCGTCGCCTCGGCCGGGATCGCGGATCAGCTGCTGCCCGTGATCTCGGAAGGGATTGCCGAGGAAAACGGCGCGATCGCGCTGGCAACGGATATCTTCGGCGAGCCGCTGCCGGACGATATCGGCCGCCCTCTGCCCGGCGGGCCGCGTGACGACGATGACGATGATGACGACGAAGAGCGGAGTGCGGGCCGCGATGACGACGACGATGATGACGACGACGAGGGGGGCCTCGACCTGATCAGCATCCGCCTGGTCGAACGCGATGGCGACGAATACCGCCATTACGGGGTGATCATCGAGGAAGAGGAAGAGGCGATCGAGGCGCTGGCCGAGGGCGAGGCCGAGATCATCTTCCTCGACGAACCGGCGGAGCCCGACGATATCCAGGAGGTCGCGCGCGGCGGTGGCGGCAACATCATCGCGCCGGGTCAGGAGCGGGTGATCGCGGTGGAGGGGCTGGTGGTCGCCGTGTCACCGCAGAACCCGATCCGCCAGATCTCGATCGACGACGTGCCGCGGGTCTTTTCGGGCGAGATCACCAACTGGTCGCAGCTGGGCGGGCCGAACGCGCCGATCAACGTCTATTCCTTCGACGAGTCCAATGCGGCCATCCACTATGTGGACGAGCTGGTGCTGGAGCCCGCCGACGCGGAGCTGGGCGACGATATCAACGTCGTGCAGACCATGCGGGAGATGACGGCCAAGATCCTTGGCGATCCGAACGGGATCGGCGTCGTGCCTTACGCCAACCTGCGGGGCACGCGGGCGGTGCCGGTCGCGGCAAGCTGCGGGATCGTGAACGAACCCAGCGTCTTTGCGATCAAGACCGAGGAATACGTGATGCAGCGCCGGTTCTACGCCTATAACCGTGCGGTGGTGTCGCCCGAAGCGCAGGAGTTTCTGGCCTATCTCGACTCCGATCAGCTGGACGGGGTGGTGAACAAGGCCGGCTTTGTCGATCTGGCGGTGATTGCGCAGGATCAGGATGCCAGTTCGGGGCGGACGCAGCGGGCGATCCTGTCGACGGCGGATGCGTTCGAGCTGGGCTTCCTGCGGCGGATGCTTCTGGACATGCAGGACACGCAGCGGCTGTCGACGACGTTCCGCTTCGCCTTCGGATCCAGCCGGCTGGACGTCCGGGCCCGGGCCGACGTGGCGCGGATCGTCGACTACATCGAGCAGAACCAACCGCGCGAGGTGATCTTCGTCGGGTTCACCGACGCGATCGGGTCGTTCGAGGCGAATGCGCGGCTGGCCGAAGGACGGGCCGCGACGGTGCGCGGGACGATCCTGTCGCAGCTGTCGGCCGCCGCGCGGGGCGCCACGCAGCTGTCGACCCGCGGCTATGGCGAGCTGTCGCCCGCGGCCTGCAACGAGGATGACGACGGACGGCAGATCAACCGTCGGGTCGAGATCTGGGTGCGGTAGAGGAGGCCCGCCGTAACCCAGGGATGGGGCCGCCCTGCCTGGGGCGGCCCCTTTCCGTTGGCTCAGGCCACTTTCCGCATCCCGAGCACCCTGGCGCGGGCGCGGGGATCTGGATCGAAGAGGCAGGCGAGCTGTTCGGTCATCGCGCCCGCCAGCTGGTCCACATCGGTGATCGTGACGGCCCGGTCGTAGTAACGGGTCACGTCGTGGCCGATGCCGATGGCGAGCAGTTCGACCGCCTTCTTCTTTTCGATCATCGCGATCACGTCGCGCAGGTGCTTTTCGAGGTAGTTCGCGGGGTTCACCGAAAGGGTGCTGTCGTCGACCGGGGCGCCGTCGGAGATGACCATCAGGACCTTGCGGCTTTCCGGACGGTTCGCAAGGCGGCGATGCGCCCATTCCAGCGCTTCGCCGTCGATGTTTTCCTTCAGCAGCCCTTCCTTCATCATCAGGCCGAGGTTCTCGCGCGTGCGCCGCCAGGGGGCATCGGCACCCTTGTAGATGATGTGGCGCAGATCGTTCAGCCGCCCGGGCGCGGAGGGGCGTCCGTCGGAGAGCCATGCCTCTCGGCTGGCGCCGCCTTTCCAGGCGCGGGTGGTGAAGCCCAGGATCTCGACCTTGACCTGGCAGCGTTCCAGCGTCCGGGCCAGCACGTCGGCGCAGATCGCGGCGATGGAGATGGGCCGCCCGCGCATGGAGCCGGAATTGTCGAGCAGCAGGGTGACGACGGTGTCGCGGAACTCGGTATCCTTTTCGACCTTGAACGACAGCGGCGTCGTGGGGTTGGCGACGATGCGCGCGAGGCGGCCCGCATCGAGGATGCCTTCCTCGAGGTCGAATTCCCATGAACGGTTCTGCTGGGCCTGGAGCCGCCGCTGGAGCTTGTTGGCGAGCCGCGAAACGGCGCCTTTCAGCGGGTCGAGCTGTTGGTCGAGATAGGCGCGGAGGCGTTCAAGCTCGGCCGGGTCGGCGAGGTCTTCGGCTTTCACCTCTTCATCGTTGGCGGTGAGGTAGACCTTGTAGTTGGGATCGGCGTCCGAGACCGGCTGCGGGGCGGGCGGTTCCAGCGGGGCCTCGCCGTCGGGGAGTTCGCTGTCCTCGCCCGATTCCGCGTCGGCCATGTCGTCGAGCGAGACCTGGGCCTGGGACGCGTCCTGCTGATCCTCCTGCGACTGGTCGGGGGCGGCATCCATATCGTCGGAGCGCTGGTCGTCGTCGGAGCCGGTGGAGTCGGGTTCGTCGCCTGCTTCGTCATCGGCCTCGGCATCCTCTTCGGCCTCGTCGTCGCCCTGGTCGGGGTCGTCGCCCAGCTGGTCGCCGTAGCCCAGATCGTCGATGATCTGGCGGGCGAGGCGCGCGAATTGCTGTTGATCGGAAAGCGCGTCCTGCAGGGTTTCCAGCGAGCCGCCGGCCTGTTCCTCGATATAGCCCTGCCAGAGCTTCATGACGTTGTCGGCGGCAGCGGGCAGGGTGCGGCCGGTGGCGAGGTGGCGGATGAGGTAGCCCGCGGCGACGGCCAGCGGGGCCTCGGCCGGGTCGCGGATCTGGTCGTAGCCGCGGCGCGCGGCCTCGTGGCCGATCTTGGCGTCGATATTGCCGGCGGTGCCGGGCATATGCTCGGCGCCCACCGCCTCGATCCGGGCGGTTTCCATCGCCTCGTAGAGGTCGCGGGCCATCTGGCCCGCGGGGGCGTATTTCCGGAAGGTGGCGTCGTCATGGTAGCGGTGGCGGAGCGCGAAGGCATCGGCCGTGCCGCGGGCCAGCAGCACCTCGTCCGCCGTCATCCGGCGAGAGACCTGGGGCAGGCGGATCGCGTCCGCCGTCTGGCCCGGCGGGTCGACCGTGTAGGTGACGCCGATCTCGGGGTCGTCGGCGAGCGTGCGCGTTGCCTCGGCCAGGGCCTTTTTGAACGGATCGGCGGGGTTTTCGGGGTGCTGGGCCATGTTTTCGATATGTCAGTCGGCGGGGGCGGAAGGCAAGGGGGCGGTGCCCCCGCCGCCGCCGAGCATCCGGGTGCAATGGGCGAGGTCGCGGGTGACGAGGTCGCCGTCGGTCGTGGGGCGGCCGTCGAGGATGAAGGCGGTCGACATGCGCACGGCGTAGCTTTCCGACATGATGCCGATCCCGTCGCGGATCGGGGCGGGGGTGCTGTCGGTGAAGAAGCCTTCGGGCTCTGCGGGTTCGCCAGCGCCGATGCGCCAGGCTTGGGTCGCGGCGTCCCGGAAGCTGTCGGCGAGGGCACCTGCGTTTCCGTTGGCGCCGAGGGCGGCGGGCGGCAGGTCGAGCCGGTCGAGCGCGTCGAAGAGTGCTGCACAGCGGATCGCGCGGTAGGAGGGCCAGACCTCGCCTTCGGCCAGCTGGTCGAGGGGGGTCAGGTCGGGCAGGGGATCGGGGCCGAGATCGAGGTCGGCCGCGGCGGGAGAGGCCAGCGCGAGGAGGAGGGCCGTCAGCCCTCCCATCATGAAGATCCCGTCTTTCGTCATCTGCACATGATGGATCCGCCGATACATTCTCCCGTCTCCTCGGAATAGACTGGGGAATGGCCAGGGCTGCCTGCAGGCATGGGCACTCCCGTCCCCAGTATGAAGCGAAGGCGATGGCCACCGTGTAACCCGGCCGGGAAGCGGGGGATCGGCTTAACGATATGATAGTAGCCGTCCGATGTTCTGGTGATGGCGCCATCCCGGATCAGCTGCTGAAGCCCCGCCGTCCGAGGCAGCACCTCGTAAGGCTCGACGGATCCGGAGGCGATGACATCATCGGGATCGAGCGAGGCGATCCCGCCTGGATGCTGGCGGGACAGATCGGTGATGAGCTGCGCCTCAAGACGCCGGTTGTCGCTCCCGCTTTCGGCGTCGAGAGAGACCGGACCATCCTCGGTGAGAACGGTGCGGCGACCGTTGCTTACGATGATGGGGCCCGGAAGGCTTCGTGTGCCCGCGACGAGCACCTCGCCGGAGGGAAGGGCGACCTGATTGACGGTTCCGGGCGTCACGACATGGTCCGGAGCCCGCGCCAAACGGGCAGACATCATTGCGTTCGCTCTGAGTGCATCACCGCCGCCCCCGTCGCGGAAGGGGCTTGGCAGGCAATCCTGGCCGGGAATGAAATGAATCCTGTCGTCTTCAAGCCCGGTGACCCCCGTGCCGTTACGCCACACGCCCACGACCAGCGCTGCAATGCGATCGGTCGCCCCCTCGAACTGCCAGATCACCGTGTTCTGGCTGAGATTGACGACATAAAGGGGGGCTTCACCGTCTTCGATCGTTAAGGTCCCGGTCGTGGTGACCCTGTCCTGGCTCGCGATCGCCAGATTGGAGAGGGACGCGCCGCCAAATGCGCTGAGCATCACGATCTCTGCATTTGCGGGGACCGGCGGGAGATCGCATTCGACGGCCGGGCTTTGTTGGAAGCCCGGAATCTGCCGGATCGTCGGGGCCATCGTGATGCTAAGGGTGGCGGGCGATGTCGGCCGGAGGCTTGTAATGCTGTCGCGTTCGCCCTGGTTGACGCTTCGAACGGCGGCGATGATTTCTTCCGCCGTTACCTCTTTATTGCCGTCGATATCGAATTCGAGAAGTCGCGTGGCATTTCGGGCGCCGTTATGGGTTCTTTCCGCGCGCCGGTTCACTTCGGCGAGGATTTCCTGGGTCGAGAGACCCCTATCTCCGTCCCTGTCGACCTGGATCACAAGGGCCAGAAGATCTGCCTTTCTATTGGCGGGGAGGAATGGCAGCTGGCGGTCCACCTCGGCGGCGGAGATCGCCAGATCGCCGTCGAGATCGAAATGCGTGAACTCCTGAAGGTGACGCGCCCGACCTTCAGCAAGCATTCGCTGCGCCCGAACGTCGATCGCGTCTTGGCTGACAGTGCCGTCCGGTGCGGTGCGATAGAGCTCTGAGAGCGTGTTCTGAACGAAGCTCGGATTGGATCTGATTTGCGATATGGTATCCGCAGGAAGTGCAAGCGTCGGACCAACGTCTTCCGGGCCGGCATCCTGTGCGCCGAGGGCAAATGGACAAACGCAACAAGCGAGAACCGATACAAGGCGTGACAGAGCGGGCATCGCACGCGCCTCCTTTCGCGGTGTAATCCTTACATCGGTAGCGTGTGGCGGAGGCCCCTTCAACAGGCCCCGGAGCGGCAAATCAGCCTAGAGCCATGCTCACCGCGCTTTCCGGCAGTTCCTCGTCGAAGCAGCGCTGGTAGAATTCGGCGACCGTCTGGCGCTCGAGTTCGTCGCATTTGTTGAGGAAGGACAGCCGGAAGGCGTAGCCGACGGAGCGGAAGATCTCGGCGTTCTGGGCCCAGGCGATGACGGTCCGGGGGCTCATGACGGTCGACAGTTCTCCGTTCATGAAGGCGGTGCGGGTCAGGCCCGCGACGGTGACCATCTGGGCCACGGTCTTGCGGCCCTTCTCGGTGTTGTAATGCGGGTTCTTGGCCAGGACGATCGCGGTTTCGGCATCGTGGCTGAGGTAGTTGAGCGTGGCGACGAGGCTCCACCGGTCCATCTGGCCCTGGTTGATCTGCTGGGTGCCGTGATAGAGGCCGGTCGTGTCGCCGAGGCCCACCGTGTTGGCCGTCGCAAACAGGCGGAAGGAGGGGTGCGGTTCGATCACCTCGTTCTGGTCGAGCAGCGTGAGCTTGCCATCAACCTCCAGCACGCGCTGGATGACGAACATGACGTCGGCCCGGCCCGCATCGTATTCATCAAAGACGATGGCGCAGGCGTTGCGCAGCGCCCAAGGCAGGATGCCTTCCTGGAAGTCGGTGACCTGCTTGCCATCCTTGAGCTTGATCGCGTCCTTGCCGATCAGGTCGATCCGGGAGATGTGGCTGTCGAGGTTGACCCGCACGCAGGGCCAGTTCAGCCGGGCGGCGACCTGTTCGATATGGGTCGATTTGCCGGTGCCGTGATAGCCCTGGATCATCACCCGCCGATTCCAGCCGAAGCCTGCGAGGATCGCGAGCGTCGTGTCGGGATCGAAGCGGTAGGTCGTGTCGATATCGGGCACCCGTTCCACCCGCTCGGGGAAGCCTTTGATCTTCATATCCGTGTCGAGGCCGAACACCTCGCGGACCGACAGCTCTTCGGTGGGTTTCGCAAGGGCGGTCTGGGTGCCGTCGGCCATGGCGGGGGTCCTTTGGGATAAGAAGCGGTGCCGGGGATGCACCATATCGCGCGGGCCTTCAAGGGAAAGGCGCGGCAGGTGCGGCGGATTGCGCAAGGGCTGCACGAGGGATATGCGCGGGCTGGTCGGCGGGCGCGCGATATGGGGCGCGAAAGCGACGGATAGAGAGAACGGGTATGATGCAGGTCGACTGGCGGCATGTTGTGGGAATGACAGTGACGGGGGCAGTGGTTGCCGGGGTCGCCGGGTCCTTCGTGGGGATGGGGCTGGTCGGGCTGGGTGCGGGGGCGCTTGGCGGCGGCCTGGGTGGCCTGTTGACCGCCCGGTTCTTCGGGCGCGGCGGCTGGCGGGGCTGGGGTGTCGCCATGGTCTTCGGTCTGCTGGCGACGGTGGTCGGCGCGATGGTTGGCGGGCTTCCCGTCTATGCGATATCCGAAGGGAGCTTCTTCGGCGCGTTCTGGGAGGTCGGGGCCCTCGCGCTGATCGTGGTATTTACCAACCCGGTGAGCGTGATCCTCTGGCTCGCAGGGATGGCGGCCCTGCATGTCCGCGCCCGGCAAACGGTTTCGGACGCTTGATTTTCCTTACAAAATAAGGGATGCAAACGGTGGGAAGCGGGAATGGTTTTGGCGGTCACGCAACGGTGCGCTGCGGATCGGCCCGCTGTCGTGTTTTGCCCACATTCCTGCCAAGTTTGACGGTCAGCGTCCCGCTTCATGGGGAGACGAGTGTTGCGATGCGGAAGATGATGGGGACCGTCTTTGTCCGCAGTCATGCCGAGACCCGGCGGCGACGGGCAATGTTGGTGATCATGCTGTTTGGTGGGCTGATCGCCCATGCCGTCGTGCGTCATCTGAACCAAGCGCCGCTGGAGACGCTGGAGCCCTACGATTACTGGACGATTCTCTCGGGCATGATCGGGGCGGTCATCGCCTATCGCACGGCAGAGGGGCATCTGGGCCTGCCTGGGGTCTGGGGCGCCGTCCGCGCGTTCGGGGCCGGGATCTGGATCACGCTGGCCGGCGCCGTGATCGGGGGCACGCTGGTGCTGCCGGGTTTCGGGACGATGTTCGGCCCGCTGTCGGTGATCGTGACGCTGATCGAGGCGCCGGTGCTTCTGGTCCTGTGGGCCGCCACGATATTCGGCGCACACCGGACGCTGCATAACCTGCGGTTCGAGATGACCTACTGAGGCGCCATCAGCGGAGTTGCCAGAACTCAGCGATGCGGCGCACGGCGCAGATATCCGCGTCGAGGATGAAGGCGCCTTCCAGGCCGCAGGTCTCCGGCTCGCCATCGGGATCGACCGGGACCGCATGGCCGAACCCGTCGAGCGACCAGGTCTCGACAAGTGGGTCTCCGGCGGCGCCGCTATAGACCTCGCGCACGATGCCCCCCATCTCTTCCCGGCTGTCGGCGACGGTGTCGATGCCGTGAAGCGCCGTCCATTGCTCGGTCAGTTCCTGCAGGTTGTCGGGATCGACCGTCTCGTCACCCGTGCCCTGCCAGAGGGAGATCGGGGGCCATTGCGCTGGCTCGGCGGGGAGGGTGTCGAGCACGAAGCGGCGCCAGTCCTCAGGATCGCGATCCGTCAGGGAGGATACGACGATCCCGCAGGCATAGCTGGCATCGATGCCGTCGAGGCCGAAGGTGTGCCGCCAGTACCACCCGACATCGAAGGCGTTGACCGGTCGATTGCAGCCATAGGGGAGGCCCGCAAGGATGGCGCCACCGGCAAACCGGTCGGGGTAGTTCGCCATCAGGACGGCTGTCATCGCCCCTCCGGCGGAGAGGCCGAGTACGTAGACCTCATCGGGATCGACACCCTCGGTCCTGATGGCGAAGTCGACCATCGAGAGGATCGACGCGCTTTCGCCGAGACCCGGCTGGTTGTCGTCGGTGTCGTACCAGCGGAAGCAGCTGTTGAACATGTTTGCCTCCTGCTGCTCAGGCAGCAGGAGGAGGAACGGGATCTCGTCGGCCAGCGCCACGAGGCCGGTCTCGTCATCGAAGACCGAGGCGCTCTGCTGGCATCCGTGAAGCGCGACGACCAGAGGCAGCCCGGCTGCGGCGTCAGCGGGCCGGTGCAGATACATCAGAAGGTCGCCGGGGTTGTCGCCGAAATCATCGATGCGTTCCGCGGCGGTCGATGATTGCGACGCGATGACGGAGATCAGGCCCGCGCTTAGGGCCAATGCCAGCGACCGGATGCCTGCGTGCGCTCGGGATGCAAATGGTCTCATCTGAAATTCCTCTGACACTTTCCTGTCCGGCCTCTGCGGAGAAGCAGGAAGGCGGACGCGAGAACGAATTCGAGCGGCCGCTGGGGCACGCTTCGGAGAGCTGAAATACTTGAGTGCAGCAATCCTAACGGGATCGCGGGGCACCACGAAGCGGTTTCCGTCGACGGGGGCGGGACTAAAGCGCAGACGGCGAAGATTTAGGCGATGCGCCTGCGCGGGCGTGCCCTGCCGGGCAGACATGAGCGGGCCGCCGGGGAAGCCCGGCGTCGCGCTCAATCCTTGAAGCTGCGGCTGCCCTTGAGCTGATCCCAGGCCCAGACGACCTCGGCCAGCTGTTCCTCCTGGCTGCGGTCGCCGCCGTTCATGTCGGGGTGCAGGACCTTGATCAGGGCCTTGTAGGCCTTGCGGATCTCGGCCTTGGTCCAGTTGTCCTTCGCCTCGAGGATCTCGATCGCGCGGCGTTCGGTGGGCGGCAGCTTGCGGGTGCCCGCGCCCTTGCCGGGGTTGCGCGTCGCGTTGTCGCCCAGCACCTGGTGCGGATCGTCGATGCCGAGCCGGGCCCAGGCGCGCTGTTCTTCGCCGCGCTTGCCGAAGGGCTTGGTCTCGCGTTCCCAGACCCGATCCTTGTCGGCCTGTTCCTCGATCTCGGCCTCGGTCGCGGTTTCGAAGAAGTTCCACTTATTGTTGTACTCGCGGACGTGGTCCTTGCAGAACCAGTAATAGTCGTCGAGCGTGTCGGGGCTTTTGGGCGCGCGGTACTTACCGGCCTCTTCACAGCCGGGATGATCGCAGACGCGCGTCGACGTCTCGAACGCGCCGGACATGCCGCGGCGGCCGCGGGGATTCTTCTTCTTGGCCGACGATACGGACATATCGAAGCCGAAGGGATCGCTTTTGGTCATCTGCCCTGCCTCACTTCTCGACTCGGACGAGGGAGTTTAAACGCTGTGACGGATGTTTGAAGAGGTCGGAGAAAAATAATGCGGGTTGCGGAGGAGATTCAGGCACGTCTTGCGGCCGAATGGCCGGAGGCGGAGATCGAGGTGCGCAACGACAGCGCGCGTCACGCGGGCCATGCGGGCGATGATGGATCGGGCGAGAGCCATTTTCATGTGACGATCGGGTCTGACGCGCTGACCGCGATGTCGCGGCTGGCGCGGCACCGGGCGGTGCATGCGGCAATCGGTCCCGACCTGATGGGACGGATCCACGCGTTTGGGTTGACCGTGCGGGACTAGCTTTCGGGCCGCCGGTCGGCGCGCAGGCGGGTGTCGGGTTCATCGTCGCCCTCATCGTCATCGCGGAAGGTCGCGGCGAGGCGATTGGGGTCGACGCCGCTGTCCTCGGTCTGGGCCTCTTCCTCTTCGGCGGTGAGGGGCGGATCGCCGATGGGCGGCGTGTCGTGGTTGGAAGGCAGGGGGCTGCGCGGGGCGGCGATGGCGAGGACGGCGGGGGCATGATCGTCCTCGGTCCCGGCGGCGCTGTCGCGTCGGGGGCGGCGGAAGACAAGCACGTTCTGGTAGACGGTCGTGCGCGAGGTCAGGCCCTGGCGTTCTTCCGCCGGCAGGGTGTCGGTGCGGACATATTCCCAGCCATCGGCGGCCTCTTCGTTCATCACCGTCTCGAGCGCATGGGCGAACCGGGCTTCCGGCCCTTTGACGCCCTTGCCCTTCAGCCCGCGCCGGGGCGCGGGGACGACGCGATACTCATAGATCATTGTGCCTGTCCTTATGCGGCCTCGGGGCCGGATTTGGCGCAAGCTATCAGAGGCGGGCGGCAGGTCCAAGGCGGTGGGCGCGGGACAGCAGGACGCCGCTCGCGTCCGGCGCGGACGCGCCGCCCGCATCGCCCCGCCCGCCGTCCCGCAAGGCCGGGGGCAACAACCCGGGATTGTCTTGGCCCGGCCTTGATCCTGCCCGATTGCGGCGGGACGGGAGGTGGGACAGACGACCAGGAGATATGTCATGCGCGCGCTTTCCTTCATTCTTTGCTCTGCCCTCGTGGCCTGTGCGCCCACGCCGAAAGGCGTCGGCTTTGACGACCGGATCGGCGGCGCCACCCTTGCCGGAGAACCGGCGGTGGCCGATCCCGATGCCGCCTATCGGGTGCCGGTGCGAAACGGGGAGCCGGTGGTGACGGTGACTGGCATTAGGACGGTAACGGAGCAGACCACGATCGCTGCCGATGGGCGGACCCGCACGACCCGGACGGTGGAGATCGGAACGCCGCCTTCGCAGCCTGTCACGGCCCCCAACGCCATGCGGGTGAGCCCGAATTCGGCTGTGCCTGTGCATCGCGTGAGCAATCCTCGGATCAGCGCCGACTGAGGCTATCGGGTGAGCCAACAGACCGTCCTCGCAATTCGTCAAGCCGGTGACAGCAGCATAATGGCCAATGACGCGGTCACTGTGCCCTTCGCGTTCGAGGGAATCACGGGGAAGATCCGGCGGGTCAATCTGAACGGCTCTGACTATCTTGTCGTAGAACCTGTCCGAGGCCTTCCTGCGCGTGATGGCCGCAAGAAGGCGCTCGCCGCCGAGGCCGCTGCGCGGATGGCGGGATGTGAAAGTGATGGCCGGGGCCTAACCCATCATGGCTGGGGCGCAACGGCCTGGATCATTCTCGTCGACTGCTGACGCGGGCAGCGCTGTTGGCGGGCGGGCCGGATGTCCGATGGAAAGCAAGGCGCTCGCCGGTAACCTTCGCCTATGGTGCATGTTTTCGCCACATTTATGTCGAAAACTTCCGTGCGTGACGAAGGGAGTTTTTATGTCATGAAGTATTCTGTTTTTCTTTTGAGCATTGGGCTGGCCGCGTGCACCGGGGGCCAGCAGGGGGTCGGCTTCGGCGACCGCGTCGGTGGCGGCGAAGGTCGGTCGCCGACTGCCGTTTTTGGAGAGGAGGCCGAATTTGCGGTGCCCGTGCGCGACGGGCGCCCGGTGGCCGCTGAACGAGGCGATGGGTCCGGGCGTGGTGTCGTGCAGGTCGAAGTGACGACGGAAACGCGGGTGGGCGGCCAGCAGACGCGGACGGTGCAGACCGTTCAGGTGCCGGCGCCCGGTCCCGCACCGACGCCAGCCGCGGCACCCGCGCCTGCGGCGGAGGCCGCACCGGCTGCGTCGACCGAGACGGCGCCCTATTACCGGGTTCGGGCCGAAAGCCTGAGCGACGCGGATCTCGACGGGATCGAAGCGGCGGCGGCCGAGGTGATCCTGAGCGTCGGGGATACCAACCCGCGGCGCGATGATGCGCAGACCGTGCCGTTCCAGTCCGGCGGGGTCAGCGGCGAGCTGCGCCGGGTCGAGGTGAACGGGCGCAATTTCGGCGTGATCGAGCCGGTCTCGCGGGAGTTGCCCGGCGGGGCGGAGGCGCGGGCGACCATCGGCGCCGACGTGGCCGCGCGGAGCCGCTGCGAGCGGGCGGTGCGCGACCGGGTCGTGACCGTCGGCGGGTCGAGCAGCTGGATCTTCGCGCTTGAGTGTTGAGCCCTAGAGCCCCAGCTTGGCCGCCACGATCTGGTTGACGGCCTTGGGGTTCGCCTTGCCGCCGGTGGCCTTCATCACCTGACCGACGAACCATCCGGCAAGCTTGGGGTTCGCCTTGGCCTTTTCGACCTGGGCGGGGTTGGCGGCGATGACGTCATCCACCGCCGCCTCGATGGCGCCGGTATCGGTGACCTGCTTCATTCCGCGTTCCTCGACGAGGGTCGCGGGGTCGCCGCCTTCGGTATAGACGATCTCGAACAGGTCCTTGGCGATCTTGCCCGAGATGTCGCCTTTGGAGATGAGGGCCACGATGCCGCCCAGCTGATGGGGGCTGACGGGGCTTTCGGTGATCGGCGTGTCGCCGTCTTTCTTGAGGCGCCCGAACAGCTCGTTGATGACCCAGTTGGCGGTGAGCTTGCCATCGTTGCCTTCGGCGGCGACCTCGAAATAGACGGCGTTCTCGGCCTCGGCCGTCAGGACGGAGGCATCGTATTCGGAGAGGCCGAATTCGGTGACGAAGCGGGCCTTCTTCTCGTCCGGCAGTTCCGGCAGGTGGCTGGCGATGTCGTCGACCCAGGCCTGTTCGATCTCGAGCGGCAGGAGGTCGGGATCGGGGAAGTAGCGGTAATCGTGCGCCTCTTCCTTCGACCGCATGGAACGGGTTTCGCCCTTGTCGGGGTCGTAGAGACGGGTTTCCTGGGTCACGCTGCCGCCATCCTCGAGGATCGCGATCTGGCGGCGCGCCTCGTAATCGATGGCCTGCTGGATGAACCGCATGGAGTTCATGTTCTTGATCTCGCAGCGGGTGCCGAGATGCGAGAAATCCTGCGTTTCCATATACTTCTCGTAATCGCCCGGACGGCAGACCGAGACGTTGACATCGGCGCGCAGGTTGCCGTTCTGCATGTTGCCGTCGCAGGTGCCGAGATAGCGCATGATCTGGCGCAGCTTGGCGACATAGGCCGCCGCTTCCTCGGGGCCGCGGATATCGGGGCGGCTGACGATTTCCATCAGCGCGACGCCGGTGCGGTTGAGATCGACGAAGGACATATGCGGGTCCATATCGTGGATCGATTTGCCCGCATCCTGTTCGAGGTGGATGCGCTCGATCCGGACGAGGCGGGCGATGCCGGGTTCCATATCCACCAGCACTTCGCCTTCGCCCACGATCGGATGGTAGAGCTGGCTGATCTGATAGCCCTGCGGCAGATCGGGGTAGAAGTAGTTCTTGCGGTCGAAGGCCGAGGTCAGGTTGATCTGCGCCTTGAGGCCGAGGCCGGTCTTGACCGCCAGCGCGACGCAGCCCTCGTTGATGACCGGCAGCATCCCCGGCATTCCGGCGTCGATGAAGGCGACGTTGGAATTGGGTTCGGCCCCGAATTCGGTCGAGGCGCCGGAGAAGAGCTTGGCGTTGGAGGCGACCTGGGCATGGACCTCGAGCCCGATCACCAGCTCCCACGGGCCGGTCGCGCCTTCGATGACCTTCGGTTTCGGGGCTTCGTATGTGAGATCGAGCATGGCTCTCGTCCTTCTCTCGCGTCGCGGGTCCGTCCTAGGCGCGGGCGCGGGCAGAGGCAAGATGGCGGTGGGCCGCCGGGGTCGGCGGTGCTCCGCATATCCGCGATCACGTGGGTTGCCTTTCTTGGCGGATTTATCAAGGTGGCGCGGGGGTTTGACCTGAGAGGGACGACCTGATGCGAGGAATTCGAGCGGGACTGGCCGCGCTGCTGCTGCTGACGGGATGTGCGGCGGTGGACGATGATGCCGATGAGATGTCGTTCATGACGACGCTGCCGCCGATGGCGTGGGATCACCGGCCCGAAGCGCCCGTCTGGACGAGCGCTGCGCTGATGGCGATGGAGAATCACGGCACCGGCCTGATCTCGACCGTGCCCAGCGATGTGGAGCGGTGGTGCCCCAACTATCCCGAAGCGACAGCGCCCGAGCGCGCGGCGTTCTGGGTCGGGCTGCTGTCGGCGCTGGCCGAGCATGAGAGCACCTGGAACCCGCGCGCCGTGGGCGGCGGCGGGCGCTGGTTCGGGCTGGTACAGATCGCGCCGGCCACGGCCCGCGGCTATGGCTGCCGGGCGACCAATGGCGAGGCGCTGAAGGATGGGCAGGCCAACCTGTCCTGCGCGATCCGCATTGCCAGCGCACAGGTGCAGCGGCGCGGCAGCGTGGCGCGCGGGATGCTGGATTGGGGGCCGTTCCATTCGGGATCGAAGCGCGCCGAGATGCGGGCCTTTACCCAGTCTCAACCATATTGCACTGGATGAATTTGGCGCTTGATCCGGTGGGCGGGTTTAGAGCAAATTGGCCAGAATGCTGCGTATATCTCTGATCTGTCTGGCTTTTTGCGCCGGTGCTGTGGCCGCGGCGGAGCCGCCCCGCCCCGAGGCGCGACCGGACATCTGGAACAAGCGGGCGCCTGTCGCCTCGCCCGATGTGCGGCCCGTGCAGCGGGTTCACGGGATGCCGCGCACCCGCTGGGATTTCCGCCGCGACAGCGCGCTTTGGACGCGTGCGGCGATGTCGGCGATCGATGCCCATGGGGCGCCGCTGCTGGATGTCGTACCGCGGGACATTGCGGAATGGTGCCCGGCCTATCCCGAGGCCTCCGACGAGCAGCGCAAGGCGTTCTGGGTCGGTCTGATGTCGTCGCTGTCGAAGCATGAAAGCACCTATAATCCGCAGGCCGTGGGCGGGGGGAACCTGTGGTTCGGCCTGTTGCAGATCTATCCACCGACCGCGCGTGGCTATGGTTGCCACGCGACGACGGGGCGGATGCTGACCGATGCGGCCGACAATCTGAGTTGCGCGGTGCGGATCATGGCCGTCACGGTGCCGCGCGACAATGCGGTGGCGCTGCATGACGGGCGGTGGCGTGGGGTGGCGGCCGATTGGGGGCCGATGGTCAGTTCGGCCAAGCGGCGTGACATGGCCCGTTGGACCCGCCGGCAGACCTATTGCCGCCTGATGGCCGATGTGCGACCGCAGGGCCGGCCCGGACGGGTCGTGGAGCAGGCGCGCGCCAGCCAGTCCTACCCTCTGCCGCGATAGGGCGGCACGCCCTGATCGGGGATCCAGATGCCGTCGGGCATCGGGCCGGTCTGCCAGAATACGTCGATCGGGATACCGCCGCGCGGATACCAGTAGCCGCCGATTCGCAGCCAGTGCGGCGTCAGGAAATCGGCGAGGCGGCGGGCGATGGAGATCGTGCAATCCTCGTGAAATGCACCGTGGTTGCGGAACGCGCCGAGGAACAGCTTGAGCGATTTGCTTTCCACCAGCCACGCGTCCGGCACGTAATCGATGACGAGGTGGGCAAAGTCCGGCTGCCCCGTCATCGGGCAGAGCGAGGTGAATTCGGGCGCGGTGAAGCGGACGTTGTAAAGGACATCCGCCTGGGGGTTCCGCACCCGCTCAAGCTCTGCCTGGTCGGGGCTTTCGGGCAGGGTGGTGGCGCCGCCGAGCTGTTTCAGGCCGCTGTAGATATCGTCGGTCATGCCGCGCCCTCTGCCGCGTCGAGATGGGCCAGCAGGTTGCGGCGCAGGGTGTCGTATTCCCTCTGCGGGATGCCGGTCATCGCGGCGTCCCGCGTCGTCAGCTCGTCATCGTAGGTGTCCGGAGCGTCGAACCGGGCGCCCGGCGCGGTGAACTGGCTGTCGGTCAGGTCGGTCCGGTTCCCGCCGATGCGGTTGTAGTAGTGCCAGACGCCGGGGAGCCTTGTTCGCAGGACCTCGCCCCCAAACAGATCGTGGACGACTGCCGCGGTGACATTGCATTGACCGGATGCAGGGTTGTCGGGTGTCCATTGAACCGCTGTTTCAAGGGACCAAGCCCGGAAGAGCGCGTCGCGCACCTGTCCTTCGGCGAAATCGTGTCTCATGGGCCTGTCCCCTTGCGAACGCTGACAGGTCTATGCGGGGGATGCGGGCCTTAGGCAAGCAGCCGGTCAGGTCAGCCGCTTGGCCGGGCGCCCAAGGGGGCGGCGGTGGGTGAAGGGGCTGTCGTTGGGGACGGCCATTTCCAGCACCGCGCGGCGCAGCATCGCGATGCCCGCGTCGGGGTCCGCGGGAATGGCCGAGGGCGAGACCGGTTCGCCCACCGTCAGGCGGAAGGGCTGGCGGTCCTTGTTCAGCGTCTCGTTGAACAGCGTGATGTCCCTGAGCGTTGGGTGGAGCAGGTCGAAGAGGTAGAAGAGGACCGAATTCCGCGCGCGCACATGGATCGGGATCACGGGCAGGTCAAACTTTTTCGCGAGCCGCGCGGCGGAGGACATCCAGGGGCGTTCGTGCAATTGCAGACCGCGGCGTTTGGCGAGGCGCCCGGAGGGAAAGATGACGCCGAGGCGCCCTTCGTTGACGGCGTCGCGGGTGAACATCATCGTCTCGCGTGCGCTGGCGGCGGACCGCTTTTCCTCGCGCCATTCGACGGGGGCGATCATGTCCTCCATCTGGGGCAGGACGCGGAGTATATCCCGATTGGCATAGAAATAGGCGTCGTTGCGTACCCGTGTGATCAAATGGTGCAACATGATGCCATCGGCGATGCCGGTCGGGTGGTTGGCGACGATGATCGCGGGACCAGAGCGCGGGATGTGCTGCAGGCCCGAGACCTCCACGTCGCGGGCGAGCCGGCGGGCCATCGCATCCATGATCTCGCGGCTGGAGCGGTCGCGCAGGATCTCGGCCAGGGCGATGGTCGCCGGATAGGCCAGGGCGCGTTCGAGCGGGCGTTGGAACAGGGTCGAAAGAACCCCCGGACGGTGCAGCCACGGGGCACGTTCGGCGATCAGGGGGTCGATGCGCATTTTCATGGGCGTCATGGCGGCCCTCAAAGCAGTCTCGTGTGACAAACAGACGACACTTTGAGAAGTTCCCATAGGGAAACACGCCGCGCCACCCGGGTTTTCCCGGATCGGCGGATTGTTTCCGGTTTGGGGAAGGAGGGGCGGACCCAGTGGGTGCGGCCTGCCGACGAGGAAACAAAAAAGCCCCGCCGAAGCGGGGCCTTTGAAAGGGATTTGCGCGGCTCAGAAGCGGAAGCCGAAGCTCGCACCGATACCGATCGCGGTGTTGTCCTCGAATTCCGTGTCCGAGCCGTCGGTCGCGTCGCCAAGCCAGATGTATTCGGCGCCCACGGTCATCTCGACATTCTCGTAGGTGTAGCTGCCGCCGATGCCGAGGCTGCTGCGCCCGTCGGTCGGGGCCAGGCGCGAGGCCTCGTCACCGTTGCTGGGTTCGTGCGTTGCGCGGACAAAACCAGAGAAGTCATCGCTGAACCGGCGGCCAACGCCTAGCTGGTAGGTAAAGGCGTCGTTGTCGATGCCGGTGACGCGAGCATTGAAAAGCTCTTCGTAGGCAGGAGGCTCTACTTGCCAAACCGACCATTCAGCCCATTGAACTGACCCGAAAAGAAGCGTGTCCTGTGCGATGCCGGTCTGGAAGTCGAGCGTGACGACCTGGGGCATTTTGATTTCGGTTGTCGTGTCGTCATCGATCTCGAATTGCCCAGGAATACCGGCCAGCGCCTCAGCGCTATCGAATTCATATTCCAACTCTGATTCGTAGGTCAGGGATACGCGAAGGGCGATTTCCGGGCGCTCGTAGGCTACCCCCACGACATATCCCGTTGCGCCGTCGCGGTCCGCTTCTGCTGAGTATTCCAGTGATCCAAGTGGGGCATTGTTGCCGACAAACTCTGCCTGAGGATTGCCACTCGAAAGAAGCCCACCTCGAATAAGGGAGTCGGGAAGAATGATCCGAGCTTCACTTTCCACATAGCGGACGCCGCCATATACGGAGAAGTTGTCGTTCATCTTGTATTTGAGCAGCGCTGCCAGTTGGCGGCTATTCCACTCCGCAAAGAGGCCATCATAGAACCCCTGGCCGTAATTCGCATCTGCGCCATAGGGTGAGTTCAAGAAAAGACCAAAGCTGAGCTGATCGGTGAGGTCATTCTTGTAGGTGAAGCCGATGTTGAAGTAGTCCCCGGCCATGTTTCCGGTGGTGTCGGTTCCAATGACCGCGACCCCGGCAAGTTGATCGGAATAGTCGCCTTCGACGTTCGGGAAGACGTTGGAGAAGGTCAGCTCCATATAGCCGCCGTCTTCGAACAGGTTACCGTATGGGTTGCGCGTCCGCTCGATCCCGGCGGCGCTGAGGGCCGAGGTGGTCATCAGCAAAACCGCCCCCGCCGTGAGTACTCTTGTCATGGATCCGTCCCTATCCTGAGGATGCCTCGTTATTGTGCGTTCGAGCTTAGGGAGCGGTTAAAACACGGGTCAATTCGTGACGCTGGGTCATAATCATTCGGATTGGGGCCGTCACGTTTTTGCAATATTTCGCGGCCCCGATGGTGCGCTCGCGCGCAGGTTGATGACGTTGGCTGCAATGATGATCAGACCACCGACAAGGACCGCGAGTTCGAGTCGCTCGTCATAGAGCGCCCAGCCAACGATCGCGATCACCGGCAGGCGGGCGAAATCGATGGGCATGACAATGGTTGCGGGGGCGAGGGTCAAGGCCTTGGTCAGGCAGGTATGGGCGCAGAGACCGGCAAGGCCGATGAGGATCAGCCAGGGGGTCGTCCGGGCGTCGGGCAAGGCCATCGCCCCATCGGCCCCTGCGCAGATCAGGCCGAAGATCGCCTGGAGCCCGGTGAGGTAGAAGAGGATCGTCAGAAGGCTCTGGCTGCGGGTGAGGCGCCGGGTGAGCAGGGCTGTGATCGCAAAGAAGATCGCGGCGCCGGCGGCGGCGATGGTTCCGAGGTCGAGCGTTGCCGCCGAGGGCTGTGTGACGATGAGGATGCCAGCGAACCCGATCACGCCTGCCAGGAGGTTGATGGCGGTCAGGCGTTCCCGCAGGATGAGGGGGGTCAGCAGCATCGCCCAGATCGGCGCCGTGAACTCGATCGCGAAGACCTGGGCGAGCGGGATGAGCGTGATCGCCAGAAACCACAGGTTCTGACCCGCGAAATGGAAGAGATTGCGGACCAGATGCGCGCCGAGGCGGTCGGTCCTCGCCTGGGCGAGCTGTCCGGTTGCGGTGGCGATGGCGAAGATGAGCGCCAGCCCGACCAGGCTGCGGTAGAACATGATCTCGAACGTGTCGTGATCCGCGCCGATCTCGCGGCCGGCGACGGCCATCAGGCTGAACGAGGAGATGGTGCCGAGCATCCAGAGCGCGGCGGTGGCGGTCGGCCCCGGGCGGATCATGGATGGGGACGGCGCTCGCGCCCCGCCACGATGTGGCCGGGCGCATCGCCCCGCCCACCATCCCCGGCGGTTCGGGCGACCTGGATGCGGCGCGGTTGTCTTTGATCGGCAAACATTACCAAGATCCCGTGATATGGGAGTGTTCGAACCACAGGACGGCGTGGAAGGCGAGCGATTTCGCGGCCGCGGGATTTGACCGCTCCGACGGGATAGCGGATTGTCCAGGTATGTCAGCCGAGCTTCCGCAGATGATCACAGGCCGGTGCTATTGCGGGTCGACGACATTCCGGACGACAGCGCCGCCGACAAGTGTCGCCTATTGCCACTGCAACGATTGCCGCCGCGCGACGGGTGGGCCCGTTGCCGCTTTTGCCGCCTTCGAAGACGGCGCGATTGCGTTTGAGCCGGACGAGGGGAAACGGGTCAGCATGACCCCGGGTGTGACCAGGACGTTTTGCGAGACCTGCGGGTCGTCGCTGACGGGCCGGTACGATTACTTGCCAGGGCAGGTTTATGTGCCTCTGGGGGTGATTGATCAGGCCGATCTTCTGGTGCCGCAGATGCATGCGCATGAGGCGCAGAGGCTGCCCTGGCTTCATATCCGCGATGATATCGAGCGTTTGGACGCGACGGCGACGGCTCGGCTAGCAGAGTTACCGAGCCGAGAGTGAGCGTCGGTGAATGATGGACGTTCCGAGTTGCCTGCGAGTTCTCACGGAGGGCTCACCACTCATGTTGAAAGTGGCGCTGACGTTATCGGGGTTTCATCGGCACGCGGTCACTCCCATTCTATCGTGCCCGGCGGTTTCGACGTGATGTCATAGGTGACGCGGTTGATGCCCTCGACCTCGTTGATGATCCGCGTGGCGGTCTCGCCGAGGAAGTCGTGGGTGAAGGGGTAGTAGTCAGCGGTCATGCCGTCGACTGAGGTCACCGCGCGGAGGGCGCAGGCGTAATCGTAGGTGCGGCCGTCGCCCATGACGCCAACGGTGCGGACGGGCAGGATCGCGACGAAGGCCTGCCAGATCTCATCATAGAGGCCGTGCCTGCGGATCTGGTCGATATAGACGGCGTCGGCCTTGCGGAGGATGGCGAGCTTGTCGCGCGTGATCTCGCCCGGGCAGCGGATGGCGAGGCCGGGGCCGGGGAAGGGGTGGCGGCCGATGAAGCTGGCGGGCAGGCCAAGCTCGTGGCCGAGCGCGCGCACCTCGTCCTTGAAGAGCTCGCGGAGGGGTTCGACCAGCTTGAGCCCCATCTTTTCGGGCAGGCCGCCCACATTGTGGTGCGACTTGATCGTGACGGAGGGGCCGCCGGAGAAGCTGACCGATTCGATGACATCGGGGTAGAGGGTGCCCTGGGCCAGGAACTCCGCCCCGCCGACCTCGGCTGCGTGTTTCTGGAAGACGTCGATGAACAGCTTGCCGATCGTCTTGCGCTTGGTTTCGGGATCCGAGACGCCATCGAGCGCGTCGAGGAACAGGTCCGCCTCGTCGGCATGGATCAGCGGGATGTTGTAGTGGTCGCGGAACATGGCCACGACTTCGGTCGCCTCGTTCTGACGCAGGAGGCCGTGATCGACGAAGACGCAGGTCAGCTGGTCGCCGATCGCCTCGTGGATCAGGACGGCGGCGACCGACGAATCGACGCCGCCCGAGAGGCCGCAGATCACCTTGGCGTCGCCGACCTGCTCGCGGATCTTGCGGATCGCCTCGTCGCGGTAGCCGGCCATCGTCCAGTCGCCGGTAAAGCCTGCAAGGCGCACGAAGTTCTCGTAGAGCGTCTTGCCGTTGGGGGTGTGGTGAACCTCAGGATGGAACTGGACGGCGAAGAAGTTACGGTTCAGATCGGCGGTGATCGCGTAAGGCGCGTTGGGCGAGGTGCCGTGGACGGTGAAGCCCGGGGCGATCTCGCTGACGTGGTCGCCATGGCTCATCCAGACCTGCTCGCGCCCGTCCAGGAACCAGCCGGTGAGAAGGTCGATCCGCTCGTCCGGGGCGGTGACGTAAGCGCGGCCGAACTCTGCCGTGCCCTCGCCGCGGACGACCTTGCCGCCCAGCATGTCCATCATCACCTGCTGGCCGTAGCAGATGCCGAGGATGGGCACGCCAAGCGTGAAGATCGCCTTGGGCGGGCGCGGTGCGCCTGGATCGGTCACGCTGGCGGGCCCGCCAGAGAGGATGATGGCGCGGGGGGCGAAATCTTTCAGGAACGCCTCGGTGACGCTCTGGAACGGGTGGATTTCACAGTAGACATTCAGCTCGCGCAGGCGGCGCGCGATGAGTTGCGTGACCTGGCTGCCGAAATCGATGATGAGGAGACGTTGGTGCGACATGCCCCGCGGCATAGGTTGCAGCGGGGCCGTAGACAAGGCCTGAGCCGCCGCCTAGCGCAGCGCCGTGATCCTGCGATTGCGCGCGCTCAGCGAGTGGCCATAGACCCGCACGTTCGGGATGCCCGCGATCTCGCTCGCCATGAACCAGTCGACGGCGGCAAGCGCACCGTTGTTGCAATAGGTGATGACATCGCCGAATTCCCAGGTCAGGTCGGCCGCCTTCACCCGCATGAAAATGTCGAGCACCTCGCCCGCCTGTCCGTCTTCGCCGGTGATCAGGCTGGTCGCGTCCATCGTGAACGATCCATGCAGGGACGCGTCCCGGGCGATCTGCTGCAGCGGGCGTGCGTCGAGAAGCTGCGCCTCGCTTTGACCGGCGAGCACCGCATCGACATCTTCGTGGGTGGCCAGCCAGGAGGTGTTGAGAGTCGCAACCTCGAAGGACGGCACGATCGGCGTCGGGTCGGTCGAGAGCTCCTGCCCGGAGGCTTTCCATGACCGGATGCCGCCGTTGAGGATCGCCAGTTGCTCGAACCCGGCGGTCTTGAGCAACCAGTAGACCCAAGCGGCCGAGCCGAAATTGCCTTTCGCCGCGCTGCTATGGACAATGACGACAGGGCGGTCCCTGGTCAGCCCGGCAGCGCGGATGAAGTCGGTCAGATCGTTCTCTGCCGGGATCGAGAGCGGATCGGCCCAGAGCTTGCGCCAGTCGCCATAGGGCACGTTGATCGATCCGGGCACATGTCCCGCCGCATAGCTGAAGAGCGGGCGAATGGCGGACGGGTTTCGGATATCGATGACCTGCGGGGACGCATCCTCCATCAGCTGGACGAGTTCCGCCGGGCTGATGAGCGGCCGCAGGTCGATCTGCTCTTCCTCCGGCGCCTCAAGGGTGGCCTCCGCGATGCTGATCGTGCTGTGAAACGCAACCGGGCGATCATATCCCTGTGCCATTAAGGGCTGAGAGATCGCAGCCATGCTCAAAAGTGCCGCGAGCCCTATGGGCGCGCGCGTGAGACTCTTCACCATTTACCAACCTCGCTTTTTGCTCGGCGACGGCCGCAACCGCGCAGCGCGTCACATACTTGTTACAACACCTCCATCTGAGCCTTTGAATTAGGACGACGTTGGGGAAGGGGGCGGGCTGTTCTGAGATGAGTTCGCCTTAATCAACGCAGTTATCCATCCTGGCGGTGCACCGGCACTGCGTCTACAAACCCAGGTTGATTTGCGGGTCGCAGCCGTCTCTGAGGTCTGCGTGAGGCGGGGCGGTACTCCGGACGAAAACAAAGCCACCTTGGGGTCCGGCAGGGTAGCGCATCCATGCGATACCGTGGGAGGCCGGTTGGGCGTAACATCGGACGCGCGCCATCAAGGAGCCCGGCCAGATGGACTGGATCACGACCGCTGTCGATCTCGACCGCATCGATCAGGCTGGACCTGCGCCGGGGCGCGCGCTGCGGCCCGCACCCGACCTGCTGCAGCGCCCCTTTCGCTATGTCTGTTCGATCGTGGCCCAGTTCCCCGAGCAGAAGATCCTCAACCTCAAGCACGAGCTTTACAATCGGCCTTTCATGGGCGGCACTGGGATCATCATCTCGCCCAGACACATCCTGACCTGCGCCCATGTGGTCCGCGCCTGGAGCATCTTCGGGAAAAGGGGCGGCCGGATGACGAAGATCCTCAAGCCGGATTTGATCTACGTCACGCCCGGTCGCGTGGCGAGCAAGGGAAACGTTCCGAAGAGCCGCATCGGGACTTGGAGGGCCGTGAGGTCCTGGGTGCCGTCGGGCGCCTTGCGCTACGACCGCGAAGGCGACGCGACCGAGGGGGTCTTTCGCGCGCACGATTTCGCCCTGATCGAGGTGCAGACCAATGATGACCGGCGCTATCCCGGCGACACGCGCCTGCCGGGTGGCGGCACGCTGGGCTGGTGGTGCAAGCCGCGCGAAAACTCCATCCGCGTGTCCACATTCGACGGCGGCTTGTCCAAGCGGCGCGTCAACGTCGCGGGCTATCCCGAGCGCGAGGGCGGCAAGAACGACCGGATGCGGCTGGGCCTTAACGATGTCATTGATACGTTCCCGCCAGATCGGCGGACGGGACGTGCCCTGCCGATGGTGCGGTACGCGGTGAACACGCGCCGCGGGATGAGCGGTGGGCCGATCTGGGTCTACAAGCCCGACGGTCCTTACCCCCGCCAGCTGGTCGCGTTGCACCATGCAACGGAAACCAGCGGCAACAGACGCTATGCGACTGGCCTTCTGATCCGGCCCGCCCTGCGGGCGTTCCTGCGGGCCAGAGGTGTGCCCTCGAAGGTGCTGCGCTTCTCCTGACTGGCCGTGATGTCGGTTTTCGCCCTGGAATGGCGCTTCCCGGTCGGGTCATTCGGTGCTTTGATCCTACCACGGAGCAACTGGTTTTTTGCAGGAAGGGATCCCCATGACCGAGCTAGCACCAGGCAGGCGCTCGCGCGGGGGCGGCGGCGCGGCGCGGCGTGCAGAGCGGACGGCGGTCCGGATCGAGGCCGCGCGGTTCATCGAGCGCAACATCCCCGTCATGGACCTCTTCTCGGACGAGGCGCTCGACATCATCGAGGCGAATGCCGAGACGGTTCTGGAGGAGGTCGGCGTCGTCTTCTCGGACAATCCCAAAGCCATTGCCCGCTGGAAGGAAGCGGGCGCGAGCGTCGACGGCGACCGGGTGCGGCTTCCGAAAGGTCTGGCCCGCACGCTGTGCGCGACCGCGCCGTCCTCCTACGTGCAGGAGGCGCGCAATCCGGAGCGATCGGTCACCGTGGGTGGCAAGACGTTGGTCATGGCGCCGGTCTACGGCCCGCCCTTCGTGCGCGACCTCGACGGCGTGCGCCGCTACGCGACGATGGAGGATTTCCGCAGCTTCGTGAAGCTCGGCTACATGTCGAAATGGCTGCATCATTCGGGCGGCACGGTCTGCGAGCCGACGGATGTGCCGGTGCCCGTGCGCCATCTGGACATGCTGCAGGCCCATATGGTGCTGTCGGACAAACCCTATATGGGCTCGGTCACCGACCCGTCGCGCGCCGTCGACAGCGTCGCGATGAGCGAGGTTCTGTTCGGCCCGCTGGAGGGGCGGACAGTGACGACCTCGCTGATCAACATCAACTCGCCGCTGACCTTCGACGGCACGATGATGGGCGCCTTGGAGATCTATGCGGAGGCCGGGCAGGCCTGCATCATCTCGCCCTTCATCGTGGGCGGGGCGATGGCGCCGGTCTCTGTCGTCGGCACGCTGACGCAGGTGCTGGCCGAGGTCATGGTGGGCGTGGCCTACAGCCAGCTGGTGAAGCCTGGCGCGCCGGTGATCTTCGGCACGTTCGTGACGTCCATCGACATGAACTCGGGCGCGCCGACCTTCGGTACGCCGGAGGCGAGCCAGATCCTTTACGGGGCCGGGCAGCTCGCCCGGCGGCTGGGGCTGCCGTTCCGGTCGGGCGGGGGGCTTTGCGGGTCGAAGCTGCCCGATGCGCAGGCGGCCTACGAATCTGCGAACACGCTGAATGCGGCCCTGATGGGCGGTGTGAACTTCATGCTGCACAGCTGCGGCTGGCTCGAGGGCGGGCTGGTCGCGAGCCTTGAGAAGTTCGTGATGGATGCGGATCAACTGGGCACGCTGCACCGGATGGCGGCGGGCGTTGCCAGCGATGAAGCGGCGCAGGCGATGGACGCGATTCGCGAGGTGGGGCCGGGCGGCCACTATCTGGGTTGCGCCCACACCCAGGCCCATTTCAAGGAGGCCTTCTGGCGCAGCGAGGTCTTCGACAACAAACCGTTCGAGACCTGGGAGGAAGAGGGCGCGCGTGACACGCAGGCCCTCGCCCGTCTCCGGGTGCAGCAGCTGTTGGAACGCTACACCCCGCCGCCCCTCGACCCCGCGACGGCCGAGGCGCTTGATGCCTTCGTCGCGCGGCGGAAGGAAGAGATCGGCACGACCTAGGGGCCGGGCCTCAGGCCGACAGGCCGCGCAACAGGCGCGCCTCGGCCATCATCGCGATCAGCAGGTCCACATGGGCCGCCGCCGAATATCCCACTGCGGCGGTGCGGCGGCTTTCGTCGATCTCGGCCTCGGCCAGCAGGATCTGCATCAGAGCCTCGCCGGGGCTGAGCGTGGCCTCGGTCTTGAGCACCCGGCGCAGATGGCGCTCGCGGCTATACTCGTCGACCCCGTGGCGGGCGGCGCGGATCAGAAGCGCGGGGCGCTTCAGGCGTGCGACCATGGAAAGAATGTCCTGCATCTCGGTATCCCTTTAACTCGTGACGAAACCCCACCATCGCACAATCAGAACGTGTGTTGCGCATCCGACCCCCGACAGAACGGTGGGTTTAGGCTTGGTTATTGCTTCGGCGAGAGGCTGCATTGGTCAACGGATTGTTAACCATGCGAACGGGATACAATCGGCAGTTGATTGGACATGACAAGGACGCCCGGGTTGGCGGGCAAGATTGAAGGGACGACGAATTCATGACGCAAGCTGCTCTTCCGCGTGAGATGTTTGATTTTCCGGCCTGGGTTCCGGCTGCTGCCCGGCATTACGTGATCCATACGGAGCTGGGCCTGTCGATCCGGGCGCTGGCCCGCGAGGCCGGGTGTCACGCCTCGACCGTGATGCGGCAGATCCGGCGATTCGAGACGCGGCGGGACGATCCGCTGGTCGATGACGCCCTGCGCCACCTGGCCGAGCTGCAGGCGGTGGACGGGGCACCGCGGCCGGGCGAGCGGGCGAAGGCGGAGGATGACCTGACAGTCCTGGGCAAGCTCAACGCGCCGGGGGCGGTTCTGGCGATCGCCCGCGGGCTCGACCGGGCGGTGATCGCCTATGACGGGCGCGACGAGACCGAAACGGTCGACCGGGCCGTGGCCGAGCGGCTGGCACTGAACGACTGGATCGCGCCGCTTCCGGCGGCGGATATGACGGCGCGGCTGGTCCGCTACCGGATCACCCAAGGCGGCCGCCAGCGCTATCGCGAGCAGTTGGCCGAGGCAGAGAACCGCGCCGGCGGCTTCGCCGAGGCGGCGGTGGAATTCACCTATTACAGCGGAAAAGGCGGGCCGCGCGGCACCGTGCGGGTGCCCACGGCGGAAAGCCCGCTGGCCGGTCTTTCCCGTCGGCGCGACAAGGACGGCAATCCGTTCCTGGAACCGGACCTCGTCCGTGTGGGAGAGCGCCTGCGCGAGGACTTCGAACTCGCCCAGCTCGACGAGGCCAGCGCCGGCATCGCCGCGATCCTGGCCGCCGAAGGTGAAGCGGCGGACCTCCCCGCAGGATGCACGGCGGCCCGCCAGCGCCTGCGCGCCGCACTCGACGATCTGGGGCCGGAGCTGGCCGATGTGGCCCTGCGCTGCTGCTGCTTCATGGAAGGCATGGAACGGACCGAGCGCCGCAAGGGCTGGTCGGCCCGCTCGGGCAAGATCGTTCTGCGCATCGCATTGCAGCAGTTGAGCCGTCATTATGCCGAGAGCTACGGCGCTTACGGGCCGATGATCGGCTGACGGCCCGCCGGGTTGACCACCGTCAACGCGGCAGGCCTGGTCTTGCGGTATCTCCACCGCGTCATCAGCGGAGGAGAGACCCGATGGAAGACGACACGAAAACAGCCGAGCCGGAGAGCACGTCCGGGAAAAAGACCTGGATCGAAGAGATCGAGGTCCAGGGAGAGGAGCTCGTCGGCCGCGTGAAGCAGTTGGCCGCCGACAGCAAGGTCAAGCGGATCCGGGTGGTCGAGCCCGATGGCGACATCGCGCTGGAGATCCCGCTGACCTATGGCGCGATCGCTGGCGGGGCAGTGGTCATCGCCGCCCCGGTCCTGGCCGTCGTCGGCACGCTTGCGGCCCTGGTCGCGAAGGTGAAGATCGAAATCGTGAAGGAAGAGCCAGCCGAGGAGGCGCAGACCTCCTGATCCTCGCAGGTGCCCGAAAGCGTGCAGCCCTGCGCATGGCGGGGATGCGCGCTTTGGCGGTTGGATATGCCTCCGGAAGCGCCTAGATTTCCCGGACAAGCGCCCGAACAAGCGAAGGAGCGCGCATGGCTTCGAGAGATCTGAAGATCCCGTCCGGGCGGCACCCCGAAAAGGCGCACCGGCCCGATAACGCCCAGCCGAAGAAGCCGGACTGGATCCGGGTCAAGGCGCCGACCTCGGACGGCTACCGCAAGACCCGCGACATCATGCGCGAGCACCGGCTGGTGACAGTCTGCGAAGAGGCGGGCTGCCCCAATGTCGGCGAATGCTGGTCGCAGGGCCACGCCACGATGATGATCATGGGCGAGATCTGCACCCGCGGCTGCACCTTCTGCAACGTGGCGACGGGCCGTCCCGACGCTCTGGACGTGTTCGAGCCGGGGCGCGTGGCCGATGCGGTCAAGAAGCTGGGCCTGTCGCATGTCGTCATCACCTCGGTCGACCGGGACGACGTGGCCGATGGCGGGGCAGAGCACTTTGCCCAGACGATCCGCGCCGTGCGGCGGCAATCGCCCGGGACGACGATCGAGATCCTGACGCCCGACTTTCTGAAATGCGCCCCCGACGTGCTTGAGGTGGTGGTCGCGGCCAAGCCGGATGTCTTCAACCACAACCTCGAAACCGTTCCCGGGCTCTATCCCGAAGTCCGGCCCGGCGCGCGCTATTTCCACTCCTTGCGGCTGCTGCAGCGGGTAAAAGAGATCGACCCGTCGATGTTCACCAAATCCGGCATCATGGTCGGCCTGGGCGAGGACCGGCAGGGCGTGCTGCAGGTGATGGACGACATGCGCGCGGCCGATGTCGATTTCCTGACCATCGGCCAGTACCTGCAGCCGACGCCCAAACACCATCGCGTCGACCGCTTCGTGACGCCGGACGAGTTTGCCTCCTACGAGAAAGCCGCCTACGGCAAGGGCTTCCTCATGGTCTCCGCCACCCCACTCACCCGGTCCAGCTACCACGCGGGCGACGATTTCGCCCGGTTGCGGGCGGCGCGGGAGGCGGCGCTGGCTTAGGATGCGCCGTACCCGCGCAGATCATGCGGGTGCGACCACGCGGTCGTCTGCACTCTTCCTTGCTGGATTTATCTCCCTCTTCGGGGGGATGGTTCCGGCCGAAGGCGTTCAGCCTCAGAGCGCGTGGGAGGTCTGGGTGAAGAAACCGTACTTGGGCCGCCCAAGTTGCGTATTGCTTACCGAGAACGTCCTTGGAGAAAAGCTGTCCTTCGAGCAGATCACGATGCCGGATCGGACGTATCCGGTCATGCTGTCTCTCAAGCAGCCGAACAATCCTGCGATGCTGCATGATCGTGAAGGTCCCTTGCTGCTCATCACACGTGATCAGGCACTTTTTCTGCTCGAAGAGGTGGAGGTGAAACACAGCGCGGAATGGAGATTGTCCCGCAATCTGGGGCCGTCCGACCTTGAACTCGTCATGTCCTTGCTGACGACAGGTGGCGAAGTTCACCTGCAGACCGAAGCGCAGACGGTCGCTTCTCAAACGCTTGCATCTTGGAACGTGGCAGGCACGACAGAAGCCTACCGCAGGTTCAATCGATGCATGGCCAGATTTGACGATCAAGCCACGCAACCTTGATCGGGGGCCTCCGCCCGTCCCCTTGGTTCTGCGCTGAGTTGTGCCTAACTGCAGCCGTATGAAAACAAGTCAGCTTCTCTTTGTGTGTGCGGTGATCTTCGCCGCCGTCCTCGGCTGGCGTCTGGCGCCGGCACTTGAAGCCGCCCTCCTCGGGCCTGCAGGGGAGCCTCGGGTGATCGCGGCGCGGGGGGATCTCGCGGCCTCCGAACAGGTAACGATCGATCTCTTCGAGCAGGCGCAGGAGAGTGTCGTCTTCATCGCGACCTCCGCCCAGGCGCGCGATCCGTTCCGGCGGCGCTCGGTCGAGGTGCCGCGCGGGACGGGCAGCGGGTTTGTCTGGGACGATCGCGGGCATGTCGTGACCAACGCGCATGTGATCGAAGGCGCCAGCGGTGCCACCGTGCGTTTGGCCGACGGGCGCGCCTTTCCGGCATCGCTTGTCGGGATGGACCCGTCGAACGATCTGGCGGTCCTGCGGCTCGACGTGCCGGGCGCCCGGCCGCCGGCCCTGCCGGTCGGGCGCTCTTCCGACCTGTTGGTGGGGCAGAGCGTCTTCGCCATCGGCAACCCGTTCGGGCTCGACCTGACGCTGACGACCGGCGTTGTCTCGGCGCTCGAGCGCGAGCTGCCGCTCGACCGGGGCCGGGTGATCGACGGGCTGATCCAGACCGATGCGGCGATCAATCCGGGCAATTCGGGCGGGCCGCTTCTGGACAGTGCCGGGCGGCTGATCGGGGTGAATACGGCGATCTTCAGCCCCTCGGGCGCCAGCGCGGGCATCGGCTTTGCCGTGCCGGTCGATACGGTGAACCGCGTCGTCCCGCAGCTGATCGCGCGGGGCACCTACCGGCCGCCGGTGATCGGGGTGCGCGTCGATCCGCGGGCCGATGCGATGGCGGCGCGGCGCGGCCTCTCCGGCGCGCTCGTCCTGGCGGTCGATCCCGGATCGCCCGCCGCCCGCGCCGGGCTGGAGCCGGTGCGGATGCTGCAGGACGGCACCATGGTCCCGCGGGATCGGATCGTCGCGGTCGATGGCCTGGACGTGACCGACAGCGACGGCCTGCGCGCGGCGCTCGACAATTACGATGTGGGCGACGCGGTGACGCTGCGCGTCGCGCGCGACGGCACCACCCGGGAGATCACGCTCAGCCTCGCGGCCGGCGCGAGCTGAGCCGCCGAACCGCCGGGATCAGCCGCCCGAGATCTCTGCGCCGATCGTGAAAGCAGGGCCAAGGCGCGATCCGCGCGGCGGGCTTTTTCCGGCCAATCCGGCCAATGCCTCTTCCGCCCGGGCCGGCCGTCCCAGAAAATACCCTTGCCCCCGGTCGACCCCGAGGGTCCGCAATACGGCGGCCTCTTCGGCCCGTTCGATCCCTTCTGCCAGAAGGATGGCGCCGGTTTCCCGGGCGAACTGAACCAGCCCGACCGTCAGCGCCCTGCGCGCCGGATCGGTGTCGATATCGGCAGTCAGCGACAGGTCGAGCTTCAGGATATCGGGTCGCAGCCGCAGGATCTGCTGCAGGCCCGAATAACCGGCGCCCACATCGTCGATCGCCAGCTTGACGCCCCGTGCCCGCAGCCGGTCGAGGCCGCGGATCACGCTGTCGCTGTTTTCCAGACGGTCATGCTCTGTGATTTCCAGCACGATGCGCTCGGCCGGGGCGTCCTTCAGGGCGGCGCCTATGGCCCCGTCGGCCACCGCCGACGGAGAGGCATTGACCGAAAGTGACACATCGGCAGGCAGTTGCTCCAGGATCGGAAGCGCGGCGCGGATCGTCGCCGCCTCCAGCGCCGATTGCTGGCCGATCCGGGCCGCGTCCCTGAACCACTGATCCGGCGACCGGTAGGGCAGGCCGTCAAAGCGGCAGAGCGCCTCGAACCCGGTCGGGCGTCCGCCATCGAGATCGAAGATCGGCTGGAACACCATGTGGAACAGGCCGTTTTCAAGCGTCTCCCCGATCGTCTTGGCCAAGGCGCGCCGCGTGGCCTCGGCCGACAGGCGCGCATTCAGATGCCGGGCCGAGAGCGAGGCGAACATCTCCATGATCGACAGGTCGCGGGGGTTGAGCGATGGGCGCGGCTCGGGCGAGAGGCAGCAGAACATCCCATAAAGCGATCCGTCCGCACGCCGGATCGGCACGCTGACATGGGCGCCGATCGGAACCTCCCTGGTGATGGGCAGGGTCTGGGCAAACGGCACCGCCCCGGTATCGGGAATAAGCTCGGGCAGGCGCCCGTCAAGGATGTGCTGGCAATAGACCGCATCCAGCGGCCGGCGATCGCCGGGCTTGATCAGATCTTCCAGCCCCGGCGCGCTGACCGAGCGGAAGACGCTTTCCGCGCCGACGATTTCCGACAGATAGGCGATCGGCATGCCGAAATGCGCGCGGACAGCGTCCAGCGCTTCCTGAATGATGGTATCGGCGCTGCTTTCCACCCCCTCTTCGGGAACGAAAAGCGTCTCTAATCTGCTCATCGGCGCGTCCTTGGCTGGCTCCAGGCATCAAGGATAGGCCGCAGCCGATTAACAAAGCCTCAACTGGGCCGAGGGGTCACTCGCCGGTAAACCTGACCTTGCCGATGAAGGGCAGGTTGCGGTCCCGCTGGGCGTAATCGATGCCGTAGCCCACAACGAATTCATCGGGGATCTCGAACCCCGTCCAGTCCGCCGTGATTTCGACCTCCCGCCGGGTGGGCTTGTCCAGCAGCGCGATCGTCTTCAGCCGCGCCGGCTGGCGGCTTTCCAGCAGGCCGCGCACGTGGGAAAGCGTGAAGCCGGTATCGACGATATCCTCCACGATCAGAACGTCGCGTCCTTCGATGGCGCCGCGCAGGTCCTTCAGGATCCGCACCTCCCGGCTCGATTCCATCGCGTCGCCGTAGGAGGAGGCTTCCAGGAAGTCGACCTCCACCGGCAGATCCAGTTCACGCACCAGATCGGCGATGAACACGAACGACCCCCTGAGCAGCCCCACGACGATCAGCTGGCCGCTGTCATGGAACTCCGCATTGATCTCGCCCGCCAGCGCCTCGACCCGGGCGGCGATCTCTTTCGCCGAAATCATCTGATCTATGACATAGTTACGGTCGGTCATGGCACCCTTGGCTCTTGGATTTCGGTCCATTCCATCTAAGACATGACATCAACACTTGACCACCGTTAGGCCGCCCATGCCCAGCCATTCCGAAACCCGGATCCTGCCCTACACGCAGGAACAGATGTTCGACCTCGTCGCGAATGTGGGGGATTACCCGCAATTCCTGCCCTGGACTGCGGCGGCCCGCATCCGCTCGACCGAGGATAACGGTGACCATCAGGTGATGCTGGCCGACCTCGTGATCTCGTTCAAGGTGTTCCGGGAACGCTTCGGATCCAAGGTCACGCTCTGGCCGAAGGAGCGGATCGACACCGAATATATCGACGGCCCCTTCCGCTACATGGAATCGACCTGGCGCTTTGCCGATGTCGATGGCGGTTGCGAGGTGCGCTTCGACGTGGATTTCGAATTCAAGAACCGCCTGCTGCAGGGCGCGGCCGGGCTGTTCTTCAACGAGGCGATGCAGCGCGTCGTCCGCGCCTTCGAACGGCGGGCAGGGGAGCTCTACGGGCGCTAACCGCTCAAAGCGCCGATCAGCAGTCTCAGCGCGTGATCGACCGATGCGGCCCTGACCTTCGCCCGGCCGATCGCGCCGAACTCGACCGTCTCGGTCGTCACGCCATGCGCCGTGGCCAGTCCGAAACAGACCCGCCCCTCGGGCTTGTGCTCCGACCCGCCGGGGCCTGCGATGCCGGTCACCGACACGGCGATATCGGCCCCGGATCGCTCAAGGGCGCCCCGCGCCATCGCCTCCGCCACCTCTTCCGACACCGCGCCGATGCTGTCGAAGAGCGCGGGATCGACGCCAAGGAGATCGGTCTTGGCCGCGTTCGAATAGGTCACGACGCCCCGGGTAAAGATGTCCGAGCTACCCGCCACATCCGTGATCGCGCCCGCAAGCAGCCCACCGGTGCAGCTCTCCGCTGTCGTCACCACCTTGCCCGCGGCGCGAGCCTTGGCGAGCAACGCCTCGGCGAGCGTCAAGCGAGCACCCCGTGCCAAAGGGCCGCCAGCACCGTCACCCCAACGGCCGCCAACACCCCCGCGATCACATCGTCCAGCATCACGCCCAACGCCCCATGCCGCCGCTCGCCCCAGCCGACCGGACCGGGTTTCCAGATGTCGAACAACCGGAACAGAACAAAGGCCGCGACCCAGCCCGGCCACAAGGCGAAGACCGACACCCCATTGGCGGCCGCGCCGAACAGGATAGGGAGGAGGGAAATCCATTGACCGACGACCTCGTCGATCACGACCTCCGACGGATCGTCCTCCGGCCCTCCGATCATCTGCTGCGTCGCCCAATACCCTGCGGCAAAGGCCGCCACAGTCGCGACCACCACCGCCCACGGCCCCGCGATCAGATAGAGAAGCGCAGCGAGTGGCAGCGCCGCGAGCGATCCCCACGTCCCTGAGGCCGGGCGCAGGTAGCCCACGCCGCCGACCGTTCCGATGATCTCGGGCAGCCGCATCAGCCTTTCACCAGCGTTGCCGTGGCGAGCGCTGCGATGCCTTCCTCGCGGCCCGTGAAACCCAACCGTTCCGAGGTCGTGGCCTTCACGCTCACCCGTCCGGGCTCGACACCTGCGATCCCTGCCAAGGCCGCCGCCATGGCCTGTGCATGAGGCCCGATCTTCGGCCGCTCGCAGATCAGCGTGCAATCCAGATGGCTGATCGCATACCCTGCCGCTCGCGCCCGCTCCGCCGCGTGAACCAGGAAGATCCGGCTCTCCGCGCCCTTCCATTGCGGATCGCTCGGCGGGAAATGCCGCCCGATATCCCCGTCCCCCAAGGCGCCATAGATCGCGTCCGTCACCGCATGCATCCCGACATCGGCGTCCGAATGCCCCGCTAACCCACGCTCATGCGGCACCGCGACGCCGCACAGCATCACATGATCCCCGTCCCCGAAGCGATGCACGTCAAACCCGTTGCCCAGCCGGATATCCATCGCCCCTCCCATCAGACGCGCCGCGCGGTCGAAATCCGCGGCTTCGGTGATCTTCATGTTGCGCTCCGAACCCGGCACGATCCGCACCTCCATCCCCGCGGCGCGGGCCACCTCCACGTCGTCGGCGGCCATTCCCGGATAAGCCCGATGCGCCGCCAGAATAGCGCCCAGATGGAACCCCTGCGGCGTCTGAGCCCGCCAAAGGCCGTCCCGAGACACCGTTTCGGCCACAGCCCCCTCGGCCCCCCGCCAGAGCGCATCCGTCACCGGCAGGGCAGGCGCCGCCGCGGGCGCATGATCCAGCGCCTCCAGCACCGCGTCGATGATTTCCGCCGTCACTCCGGGCCGGGCCGCGTCGTGGATCAGCACCCGCTCGACCTCGTCCAGAGCCTCCAGACCGGCCAAGACCGAGGCCCCCCGCGTCTCACCCCCCGCCACGATCCGCGCGGCAGGCAAGGCGGGCAGGGCGCCCTGATCGTCGGGATGAACCACCAGAACCACCTCGCTCACCCCCGGATGGGCCGCAAAAACCGCCATCGCATGGGCCGCGAGGGGCCGCCCGGCAAGATCCCGCCACTGCTTGGGAATCCCGCCACCGGCCCGCAGACCGCGGCCTGCTGCGACAATGACCGCTCCGGTCCGGGGGAGGTGCGCATCCGACATGGGCCGCTGTCTATGCGGTGAGGCGCAGGCGTGCAAACACCGTGCCTTCTGCGGGCGAATTGCCTAAATAAGCGGCAGTCACAGATTCCTTTTTCCCGGTTGGCCTGCCCGCATTTGCGAGCCATGACCCACCGGGATAGAGCCAAGAAAAAATGCTTAGGGATTAGGCAGCTGACCATTCGAGTGGCACATGACGCAGACCGCATCCCCGTGGCGCTGGCGCCGCTGGCCGGGATCACCGATCTGCCGTTTCGTCGGCTGGTCAGCCGCTTCGGTGCCGATTTCGTCGTGTCCGAGATGGTGGCGAGCCAGGAAATGGTGCAGGCCAAGCCGGGTGTCCGCGAAAAGGCCGAGCTTGGCCTGGATGCCGAGAACACCGCCGTCCAACTCGCCGGACGCGAAGGCTGCTGGATGGCGGAGGCCGCGCGCATGGTCGAAGGGCAGGGGGCCCGGATCATCGACATCAACATGGGCTGCCCCGCCAAGAAGGTGACGAACGGCTATTCCGGCTCGGCGCTGATGCGCGACCTCGACCATGCGTTGACCCTGATCGAGGCGGTGGCGAACGCCGTCTCGGTCCCCGTCACGCTGAAAACCCGCCTCGGCTGGGATGACGATTGCCTCAACGCCCCCGAACTGGCCCGCCGGGCCGAGGGCGCCGGTATCGCCCGCATCGTCATCCACGGCCGCACCCGCTGCCAGTTCTACAAGGGCCGCGCCGACTGGGCCGCGATTCGCGCGGTGAAAGAGGCGGTCACCATCCCCGTCCTCGCCAACGGTGACATCGACAGCCCTGAGGCCGCGCAAGGGGCCCTCCGCCTTTCCGGTGCCGACGGCGTGATGATCGGGCGCGGCGCCCAGGGCCGCCCTTGGCGCATCGCCGAAGTCGCAGCCAAGCTCAACGGCGACCGACCCCCCGCCATCCCCGCGGGCCGGGCGCTCGCCGATCTGGTTGCGGGTCACTACGAGGACATGCTGTCCTTTTACGGCCCACCCCTCGGCCTCAAGGTCGCCCGCAAGCATCTCGGCTGGTACATGGACCATGCCGGAACGCCCAAACCGCTCCGCCGGGAGATCCTGACGGCAACTGACCCCGCCGAGGTTCTCTCCCGCCTTCCGACAGCCCTCGCCGGGGCGGCGCGGGAGGCCGCATGAACGGCGAAGACCTCTGGGCCTCCCTGCCGGTGCCTGCGGTCCTGCTCGAACAGGGCAACGCCATTGCCGACGTCAACGGCGCGGCAGAGGATTTCTTCAACCAGTCCCGCAAGGGTCTGAAGGGCAAGCCGCTGTTCCAGTACCTGCTGGTCGATACGGACTTCACCCAAGCCATCGCCCGGGCGCGCGACAGCATGGCCTCGCTCCATATCAACGACATCGACGTCGGCGCGCCGGGCCGGGCGCCGATGCAGTGCAACATTCGCGTGGCCCCCCTCCAGAACGGCGACGGGCGGATGATCCTCCTCTGCGCCCCGCGAGAGATCACCTCGTTCCTCTCCGGGCGCGCCTCTGCCGTGACGGCCGTGAAATCCGCCGTCGGCATGGCCGAGATGCTGGCCCACGAGATCAAGAACCCGCTCGCCGGCATCACCGGCGCTGCCCAGCTGCTGTCGATGAACCTCACCAATGGCGACCGGGAGCTGACCGACCTGATCGTCGCCGAAAGCCGCCGGATCGTGAAGCTGCTCGACCAGGTCGAGCAATTCGGCAACCTGCGCCCGCCCGCCTCGCACGTGGTCAACATCCACGACGTGCTCGACCGCGCGCGCCGCTCGGCCACCGTGGGCTTCGGGGCGCATATGAACATCGAAGAGGATTACGATCCCTCGCTTCCGCCCACCTGGGCCGATGCCGACATGCTGCAGCAAGTCTTTCTCAACCTCCTCAAGAACGCGTCCGAAGCGCAACCCAAAGGCGGCACGATCCGCTTGCGCACCTTCTTCGACCTCAGCCTTCGGATGCGCCGCCAGGACGGGTCGGCGGCCAAACTGCCGCTGCAGATCGAGATCATCGATGACGGCCCGGGCATCCCGCCCGACATCGCCGACAGCCTGTTCGACCCCTTCGTTTCGGGAAAAGAGAACGGGACCGGCCTCGGCCTCGCCCTCGTCTCGAAGATCGTGACCGACCATGGCGGCTGGATCAGCGTCGACAGCCACCCGGGCCGCACCGTGTTTCGTATATCGCTGCCCATCGCCCCCAAGGGATCGGCAGCCCCATGATTGCCAAGGAGATCTGACCCATGGATGGAACCGTCCTCGTCGCCGACGACGATCGTACGATCCGGACCGTGCTGACCCAGGCGCTGACGCGTGCGGGCTGCAAGGTCCACGCCACCTCGTCCCTCGTCACGCTCATGCGATGGGTGGATGAGGGGAAGGGGGATCTGGTGATCTCGGACGTCGTCATGCCCGACGGCAACGGGTTGGAACAGCTGCCCAAGATTTCCGACGCGCGGCCCGGTCTGCCGGTTATCGTGATCTCCGCCCAGAACACGATCATGACGGCGATCCAGGCCGCCGAGGCAGAAGCCTACGATTACCTGCCCAAGCCGTTCGACTTGCCCGACCTGATGAAGCGCGCGGCCCGGGCGCTCGAAACCAAGCGCACCGTTCCCGCCCCCCGGACGGATGTGCCCGCAACGGCCTCCGACGACCTGCCGCTGGTCGGGCGAACGCCCGCGATGCAGGCGCTCTACCGCCTCGTGGCACGGGTGATGAACACCGACCTCTCGGTCCTCATCACCGGCGAAAGCGGGACGGGCAAGTCGCTGATCGCGCGTGCGATCCACGACTTTTCCGACCGGCGGTCGATGCCCTTCGTCACCGTCTCGGCGGTCGATCTGGCGGGCATCGATGGGCCCGCCTCACTGATGGCGCGCGCCAAGGGCGGATCGCTCCTGTTCGACGAGGTGGGCGATCTCGACGAAGATACGCAAGGGCGCATCGTCCGGATGCTCGACGCCTTCGGCGACAGCGCGCCGCGGATCATGGCGACCTCCCAATCCGACCTGATGGACCGGATGGAGGACGGCAAGTTCCGGCAGGATCTCTTCTACCGCCTCAGCGGCGTCACGATCGAGGTGCCGTCGCTGCGCGAGCGCGTCGACGACATCCCGCTTCTGGCCGATCACTTTCTGACCCGCGCCGAACGCGACGGCGCGCCCACGCGCCTGTTCTCGGACGAGGCGATGACGCTTGTCCGCCGTTATTCCTGGCCCGGCAACGTCCGCCAGCTGGAAAACGCCGTCCGCCGCCTGATCGTGACCGCCACCGAAGGCGAGATCACCCGGACCGAGGTCGAGGCCGTTCTCGGCTCCCAGCCCGAGATGGAGCCGCTGCGCAGCGGCGACAGCGAAAAGCTCTCGGCCTCCGTCGCGCGCCACCTGCGGCGCTACTTCGATTTGCATGGCGGGGTGCTGCCGCCGCCGGGCCTCTATCAGCGGATTCTCAAGGAGGTCGAACTGCCGCTCATTGAAATCGCCCTCGATGCGACGGGCGGGAACCAGGCGAAATGCGCCGATCTGCTCGGAATTAACCGAAATACCCTTAGAAAGAAGATCACAGACCTCGATATCCGCGTGACACGCCGCCGCAAATTGATGTAAAAGCGCAACAGAGACGTGGCATCCGGGGCATCGCGCCGGACAGCCGCGCCAAGGCGGTTGGGGCTAAGACCCCGGAAACAAACGGGCGGACAGCGTGCAACGCTCTCTATCGGGCCTCTCCATGAGGCAGGTCAGCCAATTGCGGCGGAACCGCGGTGTGCAAACCGCGTTCACGCTGGGTCTTGTCCTGTTGGGGCCGGTTCTTGCGCTGGCGACCTTTACGGTGCTCAGCCCGCTCGATCAGGGCACATCCGACACCGCACTGCGGCTCGTCCTGCTGGCCGATCTCACCTATATCCTGGTGATCTTCGCGCTCGTCATGCAGCGCATGGCGCGGATCGTCGCCGCGCGCCGTGCCCGCTCTGCCGGGTCGCGCCTGCACCTGCGGCTGACCGGCGTCTTCGCCCTCATCGCCCTGATCCCCACAGTCCTCGTCGCGATCTTCGCGGTGCTCACGGTGAATTTCGGCCTCGAAGGCTGGTTTTCCGAACGGGTCAGCAATGCCATCGCCGCCTCCCGCGCCGCCGCGGTGGCTTACGAGGAGGAACAGCGCAGCGGCCTGGCCGAAGACGCCGCCGCCTTCGCGGGCGGCCTCAACACCGCGCGCCTGCGCTTCGGCCCGATGGATGACGGGCGGCTTCGGCAGGCCCTCGGCGAGATCCAGGAGCAGGTCCAGCGGGGCCTCAGCGAAGCCTTCGTCATCAACGCCGCCGGAGAGGTCCGCGCCCGCGGCGACGGCTCCTACCTCTTCTACTACGAACGCCCGACGCCCGCCCAATTCGAACGCGCGCGCACGGAAAACGGCCTTATCATCGAGGATTGGGACAACAACGAATTCCGTGCCCTTGTCCCCCTGCGCGGGTTCACCGACCACTATCTCTACGTCACGCGCGAGGTCGAAGGCAGCCTGCTGGAACTGCTGGACGAAACGCAGGAAATCGTCGCCCTCTACGATCAACTCGAAAGCGATCGCGGGCGGCTGCTACTCGATTTCGGCCTGCTCTATCTGGGCTTCGCGGGCCTCTTGATCCTTGCGGCCACGTGGCTGGGCCTCTGGTTCGCCGAACGCCTGTCGCGCCCGGTCGGGCGGCTCGCCAGCGCGGCCGAACGTGTGGGCGAAGGCAAACTCGACGTCCGCGTCCGGGAAGAGGAGGGCGATGACGAAATCGCCATGCTGGGCCGCCTCTTCAATCGCATGACGACCCAGCTCAAGGCCCAGCGGGCCGAGCTTCTGGCCAACACCGCCCAGATCGAACAGCGCCGCCGCCTCTTCGACAGCGTGCTCTCTTCCGTCACCTCCGGCGTTGTCGGCCTTGATCCGAAGGGACGCGTGACCTTTGCCAACCGCTCTGCCGAACGGCTTCTGGGCGTCAGCGAGGCGCAGGAGGCGATGATGCTCGCCAAGGCCGTCCCGGAATTCGCCGCCCTCTTCGATCAGGTCCGAAAACGCGGGACGGAGGTCGCCCAGGGCCAGGTCAAGCTGACCCGCGCCCGGATGCAGGAAACCCTTCTTGTCCGCATGGCCAAGCGCCGGTCGCAGGACGGCAAGCTGGAAGGCTACGTGGTCGCCTTCGATGACGTGACCGACCTCGTCTCGGCCCAGCGCATGGCCGCCTGGGGCGATGTGGCCCGCCGCATCGCGCACGAGATCAAGAACCCGCTCACCCCGATCCAGCTGTCCGCAGAACGCATCAAACGCAAGTTTCACGATGCGGTGGGCGAGGATGCGGACAAGCTTGACCAGATGACCGACGTGATCGTGCGCCAGACCAACGACCTGCGCCGGATCGTCGACGAATTCTCGAAATTCGCCCGGATGCCCGAACCCGACCGCGCGCCGACCGATCTGGTCACCCTGGTCCGCGACGCCGCCAGCCTGCAGGAGGCCGGCCAGCCGGATGTTGCCTTCACAATCGATCTGCCAGACGGCCCGATGACCCTCGATCTGGACGAGACGATGATCACCCAGGCGCTGACGAACCTTATCAAGAACGCCGGGGAAGCCATTGAAACGCTGCAGAAAAAAGGCGCACCCGACGGGCATTCTCCGGCTATCCGCATCACGCTCACGGACGCGCCCGATGCGGCCCTGCTGTGGATCGAGGATAACGGCATCGGCTTGCCCGCCGACCGCGCGCGGCTGTTCGAACCCTACGTGACGACCCGCGACGAGGGCACCGGCCTTGGCCTGCCGATCGTGCGCAAGATCATCGAAGAACATGGTGGGCAGCTGACGCTGCACGATGCCGACCCGTTCGGCGGCGCCATCCATCCCGGCGCGCGGGCAGAGATCCGGCTGCCCCGCGCCAACGCAATAGAAACAGAACAGAACAAAGAGATGTGAGGACGATTATGGGCGATATTCTGATCACCGACGATGAACGCGACATTCGCGAGCTGATCTCGGAAATCCTGATAGATGAAGGGTTTACGACCCGACTTGCCGGAACCTCGACCGAATGCATGGCCGAAATCGACAAGGCCCCGCCGGCCCTGATGATCCTCGATATCTGGCTGAAAGACAGCGACATGGACGGGATCGATATCCTGAAGGCGGTCAAGCGCGACCACCCCGGCATCCCGATCGTCATCATCTCGGGCCACGGCAATATCGAGATCGCGGTCGCCGCGATCAAGCAGGGTGCCTACGACTTCATCGAGAAGCCCTTCAACATCGACCAACTGCTTGTCGTCATCCGCCGCGCCATGGAAACCTCCCGCCTGCGCCGCGAGAATACCGAACTCAAGCGCGGCGAAAGCCAACCGGCCGAGATGCTGGGCGAAAGCGCGTCCTTCAAGGCGCTGAAAAGCCAACTCGACAAGGTGACCAAGTCGAACGGCCGCGTGATGCTGACCGGCCCCGCCGGGTCGGGCAAGGAGATCGCCGCCCGCTACATCCACGCCAACTCCCTGCGCGCGCAGGAACCTTTCGTCACCGTCAATTCCGCCTCCATCGAACCCGACCGCATGGAAGAGGTGCTGTTCGGCCGCGAGACCCCCGAACGCGGGGTCGAAAAGGGCCTGCTGGAAGAGGCCAATGGCGGCGTGATCTACTTTGACGAGGTCGCCGACATGCCCGCCGGCACCCAGTCCAAGATCCTGCGCGTCCTGGTCGAACAGCAGTTCCAGCGGGTCGGCGGCGGCGACAAGATCCGGGTTGACCTGCGGGTGATTTCCAGCACGAACAGGGACTTGCTGGCCGAAATAGACGCGGGCCGCTTCCGGCAAGAGCTCTATCACCGCCTCAACGTCGTGCCGATCCAGGTGCCCGCGCTGGAAGAACGCCGCGAGGATATCCCGCTGCTTGCCAGCCACTTCATCGAATGGTTCAATAAGCATCAGGGCCTGCCCCTGCGCCCCTTGGCCGAAGACGCCCGCGCGCTCTTGCAGACGATGGTCTGGCCCGGCAATGTCCGCCAGCTGCGCAACGTGATCGAACGCGTCCTGATCCTCGGCGACAACAGTGGAGAGATCGCGGCCAAGGACCTCCCCGCGACCGAGGAGGCCAAGCCCGAGGAAGACCGCGTCGTCCTCTCCGGCAGCCTTGCCACCCTGCCGCTGCGCGAGGCGCGCGAGCTCTTTGAACGGGAATACCTGCTGACCCAGATCAACCGCTTCGGCGGGAACATCTCGCGCACCGCGTCGTTCGTCGGCATGGAACGCTCCGCCCTGCACCGCAAGCTCAAGTCGCTCGGCGTCGTCACCTCAAACAAATCCGGCGCCCGCGTCGCCCATATCGAGGGCTAGTCGCTGCCCTTCATCGACCATTTCGTCACGGTCGAGGGCCGCAAGGTCGGCTATGTCGACGAAGGGCAGGGAGGGCAGGGAGGGCCACCGCTCATCCTCCTCCATGGCGGCGGCTTCGACCATGCGGAACTGACCTGGCGCCTGGCCATCCCCGAACTGGCGCAGAACCGCCGCATCATCGCACCCGACATGCCGGGCTACGGCGAAAGCGACAGCTTCGGGCGCGCCCATGACCTGGATGACCTGACCGCCTGGCTGATCGCTTTCCTCGATGCGACAGGTATCGTCCAGGCCGATATCGCCGGCGTCTCCATGGGCGGCGGCATCGCTTTGAACGCGGGGCTTATGGCGCCGACCCGCGTCCGCCGCCTGATCCCGGTCGGCGCCTACGGCCTGATGCCCCGCGCGCCGTTCCACCCGCTGGCCTGGGCGTTGGCCCGCTCCCCCGCCGCGGGCCTGGTCTACCGCGCCGCCGCGGCGAGCGAGACGCTGACCCGCATCGGCCTCGGCGCGGCCTATGCTGACCCGTCCCGCGTCGATCCCGAAACCGTGGCGCTCGTCCGCGACGTCGCCCGCGATCAGGCGGACCGGCGCAGTTTCGACGCCTTCCTCGCCCGCGAACTCACCGTGAAGGGCCTGCAAAGCGATCTCTCGCCCCGCCTGCATAAGATCCCGCACCGCACGCTCCTCATCCAGGGCACCAAGGACCGCCTCGTCCCCGTCCGCCACGCCCGCAACGCCGTCCGCAAACTGCCGAATGCCGAACTCTACCTCATGGAAACCGGCCACTGGCCGATGCGCGAACGCCCCAAGGAATTCACGACCCGCCTCAAAGCCTTCCTTGACGCCGATTGACCCCACCCGCCCCCTCTGGCACCACGGGCCGACGGGGATGCATCGGACGGACGCATGAAAGTCATCATCTGCGGCGCGGGCCAGGTCGGCTGGCAGATCGCCCGCCATCTCGCCAGCGAACAGAACGACGTGACGGTGGTGGATAACAACGCCGAACTCGTCCGCCGCGCCACCGACACGCTCGACGTGCAAGGCATCGCGGGTTTCGCCAGCTATCCCGATATCCTCGACAGGGCAGGGGCCCGCGACGCTGACATGGTGATCGCCGCCACCCATTCCGACGAGGTCAACATGGTGACCTGCCAGGTCGCCCATTCGGTCTTCGCCGTGCCGCGCAAGATCGCCCGGCTCAGGGCGCAATCCTACCTCACCGCGATCTATTCCGACCTCTACCGCCGCGATCACATGCCGATCGACGTTGTGATCTCGCCGGAAAAAGAGGTGGCCGAGGCCGCCTTGCAACGCCTTGCCGCGCCCGCCGCCTTCGACACCGAAAGCTTCCTCGACGGCAAGGCGACGCTTCTCGGCATCACGATCGATCCCGACTGCCCCGTCATCAACACGCCCCTGCGCCAGCTGACCGATCTGTTCTCGACGCTGAAGGCCGTCGTCGTGGGCCTGCGCCGCAACGGCCGCCTCTTCGCGCCGGATTCCGGCGACCAGATCTTCGTCGACGACGATTGCTACATCATGGCCGATACGAACGATATCGCCCGCGCGCTTGAGATCTTCGGCAAAACGCAGCGCAAGCAGGAACGGATCGTGATCGTGGGCGGCGGCAATGTGGGCCTCGCCGTGGCCCAGGCGCTCGAGGCGCGCACGGTTCGCGTCCGAGCCAAGGTGATCGAGAAATCCCGCCTCTGCGCCGAACGGGCCGCCGATGCGCTGGAACGCACGATCGTCCTGAACGGCGACGGGCTCGACGTGGCGCTGCTGCAAGAGGCGAACATCGCGCGTGCGGATGCCGTCCTCTGCGTCACCGATGACGACAAGACGAACCTGCTGTCCGCCGTCCGCGCCAAGGGCCTCGGCTGCCCGATGACCATCGCGCTGATCAACGACCCGACGCTGATCCCGCTCATGGGCCAGCTTGAAATCGACGCCTATATCAACCCGCGCGCCACCACCGTCAGCTCCATCCTGCGCCATATCCGCCACGGCCGCGTGCGCGAGGTCTATTCCATCGGCGATGCCGAGGCCGAGGTGCTCGAGGCGCAGGTCCTGTCGACCTCGCCCATCGCGGGCCAGCGCCTGCGCGATATCGACTTCCCCGAAGGCGTGCTTGTCGGCGCCGTGATGAAAGGCGGCAAATACGTCAAGCCGACCGGATCGCTCCGCATCGAAGACGGCGACGTGATCGTGATCTTCGCCATCGCCGCAGACGTGCCAGAGGTCGAACGCCTACTCCAGGTCTCGATCGACTTCTTCTAGGCGCATGTCCCGCATCCTGCGCCTGCCGTTCTTTGTCCTCCTGATGGGGATTGCGGCCATCGCCATGATCGCCCCCGCGCTTCTGGCCTATGGCCAGCGCGACTACGACACCTCGCGCACGTTCCTCTATGCGGCGATCCTCTTGGGCCTGCTGACCTCGACCATCGGCATCGCGATGTCGAACTACTCCCCGCCCAACGTCGCCCGCTCGCAGCTCCTGTCGCTCGTCGCAGCCTTCGTGGCGCTGCCCCTCCTGCTCGCCGTGCCGTTCTACGAGGCGCTCGGCACCACGCGCTTCATCAACGCCTGGTTCGAGATGGTGTCGTCCATCACCACCACCGGGGCGACGCTCTACGACGCGCCCGGCCGCCTGCCCGACGCGCTCCACCTCTGGCGGGCGCTTGTCGGCTGGCTGGGCGGCTTCCTGATCTGGACGACGGCGGTCGCCATCTTCGCGCCGATGAATCTCGGCGGGTTCGAGATCCGCGCAAAGGCCGAAGTCGGCGAAGGGGCGCGCCGTTTCGACCAGATCACCCGCATCGCCGACCCTTCGGAACGGCTGACCCGCTACGCCCTGCGCCTCGCGCCGATCTATGGCGGGCTGACGCTCATCCTCTGGATCGCGCTTTTGCTGGCGGGGGAAACCGCGCTGACGGCGCTCTGCCACGCGATGTCGACGCTTTCCACCTCCGGTATCTCGCCCGAAGGCAGCCTGACCCGGGCCGATAGTGGCTTTCTGGGCGAGCTTGCGATCTTCGCCTTCCTGTTCTTCGCGCTCTCGCGCCTCACCTTCAGCCGCGGCCTCCTGGGCAGCGAGGATCAGACGCCGCTCCTGCGCGACCCCGAATTCCGCCTCGGCCTCGCCTTCGTGATCTTCCTGCCGCTCGCGCTGTTCCTGCGGCACTGGCTCGGCGCGATCGAGATCGTGGCGGGGGCCGAGCTTGCCGATGGCCTCCGCGCCCTCTGGGGGGCCGTCTTCACCGTCCTGTCCTTCCTGACGACGACGGGATTCGAAAGCCAGTACTGGGAAAGCGCCCGCTTCTGGTCGGGGCTCGAGACGCCCGGCCTCCTCCTCATCGGGCTGTCCCTCATCGGGGGCGGCGTCGCCACGACCGCAGGCGGCGTCAAGCTCCTGCGCGTCTTCGCCCTCCTGCGCCACGGACGGCGCGAGATGGAGCGGCTGATCCACCCCTCCTCGATCGGCGGCGCCGGGTCGGACGACCGGCGCATCCGCCGCCAGGGCGCCTTCATCGCCTGGATCTTCTTCATGCTCTTCGCGCTTTCCGTCGCGGGCGTCATGGTCGCCCTCTCCCTCTTCGGGGTGCAGTTCGAAACGGCGATGGTGCTGACCGTCTCGGCGCTCTCCACCACCGGCCCGCTTGCGGCCGTCGCCGGCGAGGTGCCGATCTCCTACGCCGGCATTCCGGATCCCGCAAAGGTGGTGCTGGCGGCCGCGATGGTCCTCGGCCGGCTCGAAACCCTGGCGATCATTGCACTCCTCAATCCGGATTTCTGGCGCGCCTGAACCACACCTTTCAGGAACGCTCTCCCGCTGGTTTTTTGCGCTGGCATCTCCGCAACCCCCGCGACATAGTGGCCTCGATCTGCCGCTGGCCCAACGTGGCCCACAAAAGCAAAAGACTGAATAAACGGGGGTTTTTCAGACATGGCGAGTGACAAGCAAAACTTGCAGGACGCCTTCCTCAACCACGTCCGCAAGACCAAAGTGCCGGTCACAATTTTCCTGATCAATGGCGTCAAGCTGCAGGGCGTCATCACGTGGTTCGACAATTTCTGCGTGCTTCTGCGCCGCGACGGGCAGTCGCAGCTGGTCTACAAGCATGCGATTTCCACGATCATGCCGGCGCAGCCGATCAACCTCTATGACGGGGAAGAATAGGCTCTGCCTGCCGAGTTTCAGGATCAGCTGGAGCGTCCGACCCGCGCCTGGGTGCTGCACCCCGATATCAGAGGCGACGACCGCCGCCGCGCGCCGGAACCGGCCTTGGAAGAGGCCACAGCACTCGCCGCCGCTTTGCCGGGCCTCGCGATCCTCGGCAGCGAGGTCGTGCGCCTGCCGCGGCCCCATCCGGGCCTGCTCTTCGGGACCGGCAAGATCGAGGAGCTGGGCGCGGTCTTCGCCGCCGAAGAGGTTGAGCTTGTCCTGATCGACGGCCCCGTCACGCCCGTCCAGCAGCGCAACCTCGAACGGGAATGGAAGCTCAAGATCCTCGACCGGACCGGGCTGATCCTCGAGATCTTCTCGGATCGCGCCCGCACCCGCGAGGGCGTGCTGCAGGTCGAGATGGCCGCGCTGTCCTACCAGCGCACGCGCCTGGTGCGCGCCTGGACCCACCTCGAACGCCAGCGCGGCGGGCTCGGCTTCGTCGGCGGCCCCGGCGAGACCCAGATCGAGGCTGACAGGCGGGCTATCGACGAACAGCTCGTCCGCCTGCGCCGCCAGCTCGCGAAGGTCGAAAAGACCCGTGCCCTCCACCGCGCCGCCCGCGCCAAGGTGCCGTTCCCCATCGTGGCGCTTGTCGGCTACACCAACGCGGGCAAGTCGACCCTCTTCAACCGCCTCACGGGGGCAGAGGTCATGGCGAAAGACATGCTCTTCGCCACGCTCGATCCCACCATGCGCCGGGTCGATCTGCCAACCAGCGACGAGGTGATTCTGTCCGACACGGTGGGCTTCGTCTCGGACCTGCCGACCGAGCTTGTCGCCGCCTTCCGCGCCACCCTGGAAGAGGTCACCGCCGCCGACCTCATCCTCCATGTCCGCGATGTTTCGCATCCCGAAACGGAAGGGCAGGCGGCAGAAGTCCGCACGATCCTCGCCAGCCTCGGCGTCGGCCCCGAGACGCCCCAGATCGAAGTCTGGAACAAGATCGACCGGCTCGATGCCGAGGCCCGCGCGATCTGGCAGGCCCGCGCTGCCCGCGCCGAGCCGCACGTCGCGATGCTCTCTGCCGTATCGGGGGATGGTCTGGATGCCTTCCTCACCCAGCTCTCTCAGGCGCTCCGCGGCCCCGAGAGCGACGAGACGATCCATCTCGCCTATCCAGAAGGGCGCGCGCTGGCCTGGCTGCACAACGAAGGCGTCGTGCGCGCCGAACGGACGGGCGAGACCGGTTGGGATGTCGATGTGCGTTGGACCGCCCGGCAAAAGGCCCGCTTCGACGCTCTCTGACTGTACCGCCGGCGCCATATCGGCCAGCCATGCCGCAAGTGCCCGAAAATCCTTGTCGGAAATGACGCACCGGCCCGTTAGCAGCGGATGGCGTCCGGCCGACAAAAGCCCGCCCGGCTAGGCGAACTGCGCCTGTCGCGGTCGCTCGATCGGCAGGCCGCCATCGCCCATCTGCGGTTCCCACATGATCATCCGCGCCCGTCCAAGGGCCTTCGCCCGGTAAAGGGCCATATCCGCCAGATGCATCAGGTGGTCGAGCGTGTGGGCAAAGCGTTGCTCCACTCCGCCGACGGACATCGTCATGCGGATCGGCTCGTCCGCGCCGAGATCGACGACGATCGCGGTGCTCAACCGGTCGCCGATCGCCTCTGCCTCCTCGATGGAGATCTCGGACATGAAGACGGCGAATTCCTCTCCGCCGATCCGGCCGATCAGGTCGGCCTGCCGCAGGATGGCGCGCATCCGCTCCGCCGCCGCCTGCAGGCACAGATCGCCGACCGCATGGCCATAGGTATCGTTGATCGCTTTGAAGTGATCGGCATCGACAATGAAAAGCACACCGTCCTTGCCCTTCATCCAGCTCTGCCGCGCCTCGGCAAAGAAGGCCCGCCGGTTGGGCAGCCCGGTCAGAACGTCGGTCGCCGCAAGATCCGCCAGTTTGTGCTGCAGACGCTCCAGATGGGTCACCACCCAGAAGACGAGGACTATGAACGGCAGAGAGGCCGCGAGCGTCAGCAGCGTCCGCCACCAGAACGGCATGGCAAGCTGGCCGTATAGCACCAGCTCCATGCTCAGCGCGGTGCCGTTGATCACGGAGAAAAAGACCAGCCCCTTCAACACCGCATCCAGCGGATTTCGCACGGCCATCATCCGGATCAGAAAACGCAACGGGGCACCTTTCACTCGCTGCGCAAAGTCTAGGCCTTAAACCCTTTCGATTTCCTTAACGCCGACGCCTGAAAGTCTAACGAGGCAGCAATTGCGTGATGCCCACGGCCCCCGCCCGGGCCAGATCGGGATCAAGCGACATGGGGATGTATTCGCCCCGCCGCCACAGCTCGCCCAGGTCGTCGTAATGCCGCGACAGGGGATGGCCGGACTGCCCGGTCGAGATCACGAAGACCGAGCTGTCGGGATCGGCAAAGTCATAGACACCGCGAAACCCGGCGCCATGCACATTCCGGAACGGATTGTCGCCCGTTCCTGCCGTTCGCCCGCGCAGCAACGTGTTGTCCCCGCCGGACGTGCTTTGCCGGATGTTCACGAACCAGCGCAGCACCGGCGCCTCGCCGAGGACCGGATGGTCATGCGTTGCCTCATGCGCATCCCCCCAGCGGAGCGATTCCAGCTCCGCCCCCCACCGCTCGCCGATCCAAAGAAGCGCATCGTCCAGCGCCAGGCGCGCGATCTCGGCGCAGGTTTCCTCCCGCGCAGACTGGATCACGTCGCACCAGATGCCCGCACCGTCGACATCGCGGAACACCCGCTCGATGAAGACCGGCTGGACATGGGTGTAATCCCGCGCCAGCGGCCCCAGCTCGTCGCGGATCAGCCTGTCCTGCAAGGCGCGCAACCAGGCGGCATAGATCAGGGGCTCCGGCAGGTGCTCGTTCATCTCGCCATTCCAGTCGCCCAGCAGGTCCAGCGCCCGCTGCCGCAACCGCTCCGGCGTGCCGTCGGGCGCCGCCTGACCGGTGAACCACAGATCGGCCCCGATCAGCGGCAGCAGCGACCGGGCCGTGAAGCTGACGGTGTCAAGCTGCGCTTCGATGAAGCTTTCGCGGGTATGCACCTCGCGCGCCTGCATCAGCCGCTGCCAGCGATTGACCCGCTGGGTATCGCCGTAGGCAAAGCTCACATGGTTCGGAAACGGCCGCTCGACCATCTTGTTGTTGGTATTGCCAAGGATGCCATTCTCGGGGTCGATGAATTGCGGGTTCCTGACGTAGTCGAGCACCCCGCGCCACCGGTTCTGCTCCAGCCACCCGCGCGACGGGATGCGCCCCTGGCTCTGGTGCCGGGGCGACCGGTCCGGCATCGCGCCGATCGTCTTGATCGCGATGCTGCCCGCATCGGCCAGCGTCAGGTTCTGCGACGGTGCGATATAGAGCGCGCTCGCCTCGATCCCCTGCTCGACGCTCTTGGCCTCCATCAGACGCCGTGCGGCGGTGAGTGACGTGTCGTCAGGCGACAGCGCCGTCCAGGCGAGCGAGGTGACATGCCCCGGCGGCGTGATCAGCCCCAGATCGTAATGCTCGCCCGGCAGGACCGGGCCGTTTTCCGTCCAGCGCAGCTTCAGCGTGACCGCGGGCGCATCGCGGACCTGTACGATGCTGTCCCGGGTTCGAAACGGCTGGAACCCGTCCAAGCCCCTGTATTCGTTCGGGTTCTCGGGATTGAGCTGTTCGATATAGACGTCCTGATCATCCAGATAGCTCGAGGTCAGCCCCCAGCCCAGCTCCGCGCTGCGGCCCGACATGATGACCGGCACGCCGGGGATCGTTCCCCCGATCACACCACCCGAGCCCAGCTCCAGCCGGGCCAGATACCAGATCGACGGGGCCGTGAGCTGCAGATGCGGATCATTGGCCAGCAGCGTCGAGCCGGCCGCCGACCGTGCCGGTGCCGCGGTCCAGGCATTCGATGCGCCTGCCAATTCCCGCGGCCGGGCAGGGGAGAGAGGATCGGGTACGCCACGCCCGCTCTCCGCAAAGCGCGGCAGGCCGTCCATCCACTCCGCGCGTCGTCCCGGTGCCGCGATCCCGTCGCCCGGCGCCTCGGGCAAGAGGTCGCGCAGCCGCTCCGGCTCCAGCACCAGCTGGGTGCGGGCCCGGATCACCTCGTGCTCCAGATGGCTCGACAGCTGCAGCGCCATCAGCTTGACCACGGCGATCGAATCCGCTTCCTGCCAGGGGGCGATCGCGTGGTTGAACAGCCACATCTCGGGCGCCCCGCGGCCCCGCGCGCCGTCGTTCACCTCGGCGATCCAGGCATTGACCCCCGCCGCATAGGCGCGCAGCATCGCCCGTGTGGCCGCGTCCTGATCCTCGACCGACGCGACCGACAGGCGATAGAGATCCAGCCGCCTGAGCAGCGTGTCGATCTCCAGCGTCCGCTCCCCGAAGAGCTCGCTCAACCGCCCCTGCGCCGTGCGCCGCAGCATCGTCATCTGCCACAGCCGGTCCTGGGCGTGCGCGAAGCCGAGCGCGAAATAGACATCCGCATCGCTCGCCCCGAAGATATGCGGTACGTTGGCATTGTCCCGCACGATCTCGACCGGGGCGGCCAGCCCCTCCGCCCGGAGCGTCGCCTCGTAATCCGGCAGCGATCGCGAGGCGAACCAGTAGGCCAGGCCGAACCCAGCCACGGCCAGCAGGATCACACCCGTCACGATCCGGATCAGCCAGCGGAACAGGGTAAGCATCGAGCGAAGACCTTCGGTTGACGGGGCCGGGCATGCGGCTAGGGTCGCTTCTAATTTTTGCCGCAGGGAGGAGCAACCGCATGGCACGGATCGCGTTTCTGGGACTTGGCGTCATGGGCGTCCCGATGGCGGGCCACCTCGCAGCGGCGGGCCACGAGGTAACCGTCTACAACCGCACGGCCTCCAAGGCCGAGGCCTGGACCGGCGAACACAAGGGCTCTGCCGCCCGCACCCCGGCCGAGGCAGCCGAGGGCAAGGATTTCGTCATGGCCTGCGTCGGCAACGACGACGACCTGCGCGCAGTCTGCCTGGGCGAGGACGGCGCGTTCGGCGCGATGCCGTCGGGGTCGGTCTTCGTCGATCACACCACCGTTTCCGCCGCCGTGACGCGGGAGCTGTACGCCGAGGCCGACACCCGCCAGATCAGCTTCGTCGACGCGCCGATCTCGGGCGGGCAGGCGGGGGCCGAAAACGGCCAGCTCTCGATCATGTGCGGCGGTGACCAGGGCGCCTATGACCGGGCCGAACCCGTCATGGCCGCCTACGCCAAGATCTGCCGTCGGATCGGCGACAGCGGCGCGGGCCAAGTGACCAAGATGTGCAACCAGATCGCCATCGCGGGGCTGGTCCAGGCGCTCTCCGAGGCGCTGCATTTCTGTGAGAAGGCCGGCCTCGACGGCCGCGCGGTGGTCGAGGTGATCAGCCAGGGCGCCGCGGGATCGTGGCAGATGGCGAACCGGCACGAGACGATGCTGGACGGGGAGTTCGATCACGGCTTCGCCGTCGACTGGATGCGCAAGGATCTGGGGATCTGCCTCAAGACCGCCGACGAGGTCGGGGCGTCGCTTCCGATCACCGCGTTGATCGATCAGTTCTACAAGGACGTCCAGCGGATGGGCGGCAGCCGCTGGGACACATCCTCCCTCATCGAGCGCTTGCGGAAGACCGACCCATGACCGAGGCGCCCGCCGCAGGCCAGGTCTGGTCCGCCCGCGACTATGCCGAGAACGCCGATTTCGTGCCAGCGCTCGGGGCCGATGTCCTGGCGCTCCTTGACCCCCAGCCCGGAGAGAGGATCCTCGACGTCGGCTGCGGCAACGGCACCCTAACCGCGCGGCTGGTGGAAAGCGGCGCGACGGTCACCGGCCTGGAACCCGACCCCGACCTCGCCGCCGCCACCCGTGCGCGCAGCATCCAGGTGCTGAGCCAGGACGCCCACGAGCCCTTCGGCGAGGCCACCTACGACGCGGTCTTCTCCAACGCCGCCCTCCACTGGATGCGAAACCCCGAAAGGGTCATCGCCAACGCTCACCGCGCCCTCCGTCCCGGCGGCCGTTTCGTGGCGGAGCAGGGGGGCTTCGGCAACGTCGCGTCGATCTCCGTAGCGATCTCAGCCGCTTTGGAAGCTCGCGATCTTCCAATCGCGGAGCCCTGGGACTTCCCGTCCCCCATGCTCCAGCGCAAGCGCCTCGAAGCAGCGGGGTTCACCGTCGTTTCGGTCGATCTCATCCCGCGCCCCACGCCGCTGCCCACAGGCATGGAGGGCTGGCTCAAGACCTTTGCCGGACCGTTTGTGGGATCCCTCGACCCCGCGCTCGCGGATGACGTGCTGGCAGACACAACCCGCCGCCTTGCCCCTCTCCACGACCCCGAAGAGGGCTGGGTCGCCGACTACGTCCGCCTCCGCTTCCACGCGATCCGCCCATGATCGGCTGTCACTAAGCGGAGCGGCTTCGCCGCACATCATTTTTGCCGCCAAGCCCAACCGGCAGCGCCCTCAAGTCAGCCCCGCCCAAACATAAAACTCCGGAAAGTGAGTATTTTTGGCAAGATGAGGATCATTCACCAATGATTAAGGTTACCGCGCCATGCTGTAGGCGCGGTACAGGCTGGAGAGCCGATGACCGTGCAAGGTGAGGATTGGGCAAGGTCCTGATTCTCCGGGGCAAGGTGAGTGATCCTCATCTTGCCCCAAATACTCTCGCCGAAGGCTCCTCAGGTCTCAACTCTTACCAACAGCCGATCCAGTCAACGCTCCGGGATCAGCCCGCGCGGCGCGAACCGCAGCACCAGGATCAGGATCAGCCCCATCGTCAGGTACCGCATATGCGGCGCCCCGGCGAGCAGACGCTCCTGCAGCAAGGATCCGTCGGGCAGCGGCGCCGAGATCGCGCTCAGCAGCCACGCGCCGATCGGCTCCACCTCGACCCAGAGCCACCAGATCAGGAACCCGCCCAGAACGGCGCCGAAATTGTTCCCCGACCCGCCGACGATCACCATCACCCAGATCAGGAAGGTGAAGCGCAGCGGCTGGTAGGTCCCCGGCGTCAGCTGCCCGTCGAGCGTCGTCATCATCGCGCCGGCCAGCCCGCAGACCGCCGAGCCCAGGATGAAGATCTGCAGGTGCCGGCCCTTCACGTCCTTGCCCATCGCCTCGGCCGCGACCTCGTTGTCGCGGATCGCCCGCATCATCCGGCCCCAGGGCGCGTTCAGCGCGGCCTGGGCCAGCCAGAGTAGCGCGATCAGAACCACCGCGAAAAGCCCCGTATAGGCGATCTTCACCCAGAGCGAGGAGGCCACCACCGGGTCGAGCCCCAGCCCCTCGGCCCGGGCGACGAAGGCCGGATCCGCCTGCAGGTCGATCTCGTAGGGCACGGGCCGCGGGATGCCGATCACGTTCTTGACGCCGCGGCTCAGCCAATCCTCGTTCTTCAGGACGGCGATGATGATCTCGGCGATCCCCAGCGTGGCGATCGCCAGGTAATCCGCCCGCAGGCCCAGGGCCGTCTTGCCGATGATCCAGGCCGCCCCCGCGGCCAGCAGACCGCCCGCGGGCCAGGCGAGGATCACCGGCAGGCCCAGCCCGCCCAGATAGCCTGTCCCGGCGGGGTTCACCGCCTCGACCGCCGCCATGCCGCCGGGCATCACCTGGCGGTAGATCACGAAGCCCGCGACGACGACGCCCACCGTGCCCCAAAGGTGCCAGCGTCGCGGCAACCGGTTCCAGGCCAGAACCGCCGCCACGATCGTCGCGGCCCCGAGCGCAAGCCCGATCAGCACCTGCCGCCCGCCGGCCGCCCAGGCCTCTGTCGTCGGTGGCATCGCGACCAGCACGGCCGCCAGACCGCCCAGGGCCACGAACCCCATCACGCCGATATTGAAGAGCCCCGCAATTCCCCATTGCAGGTTCACGCCCAGCGCCATGATCGCCGAGACCAACCCCATGTTCAGGATCGTCAGCGCCGTGTTCCAGCCCTGCAGGATCCCGGTCCCGGCCAACAGGACCGCCACTAGCAGGAACAGAGCCCCATCCCGCGTGGTCATGCCGATTGCCCTTTCATCAGACCGGTCGGCTTGATCAGCAGCACCACGATCAGGATCACGAAGCTCACCGCGAACTTGTAATCCGTCGACAGCAGCTGGACGAGGCCGTCGGGCTCCAGGCTCTCCGGCATCAAGTACCCCAGCACCTTCTTCAGCGGATAGGTGATCGTGACCTCGGCGAAGGCGATGACGAAGCCGCCCAGGATCGCCCCCACCGGATTGCCCAGCCCGCCCACGATGGCGGCGGCAAAGATCGGAAGCAGCAGCTGGAAATAGGTGAACGGTTTGAACGACTTGTCGAGGCCGTAAAGCACCCCCGCCGTCGTCGCCAAAGCCGCCACGATCAGCCAGGTCACCAGCACCACCCGCTCGGGATTGATGCCGGACAGCAGCGCCAGATCCTCGTTGTCCGAGTAGGCCCGCATCGACTTGCCCGTCCGCGTCCGGTTCAGGAACCAGAACAGCAGGGCCACGCAGATCGCCGCCACGACCAGCGTCAGGACCTGCGTCGTCTTGATCGCCAAGCCCTCGCTCAGCCCCGTCGCGTCGCGGAACTCGCGGGCGCGGATGATGAACCGCTCCCCGTCCGCGAACCGCTGGTCGTCCACCCCGATGATGAATCGCACCAGCGCGTTCATCACGAAGGTCACGCCCAGCGACACGATCACGAACATCGTCGGCGGCGAGCCCACCTTGCGGTGAAACCGGTAGACCCACCGATCGGTCAACAAGAGCAACCCCGCCGTCGCCAAGATCCCCAGCGGTAACGCGATCAGAGCCGTCGGCAACGGCCCCGCCGTCACCCCCGCCGCCTGCAGCCCCCACGTCCCCAGGATCGTGATCATCGCCCCGAAGGCCATGGTGTCCCCATGCGCGAAGTTCGAAAACCGCAGGATCCCGTAGATCAGCGTCACCCCAAGCGCGCCGAGCGCCAGTTGCGCCCCATAGGCCGTCGCCGGGATGACGACGAAGTTCGCCAAGACCACAAGGGCGTTGAGAAAGTCCGTCACTCCAATGCCTCGCAAAATCCCATGTAATTCACCATCTGCGGCCCCTCCGTCAGATGCAGCGCCAACCGCGCAGCGCCGTTCTCCGCCAGCGTCAGCAGATAGATCCCGCCATCCCCTTCACCCGCAACCGTGGCCGAGCCATCGTCCCGCCGCGTCGCCCCCGCGCGCACCGTCTGATCGGGCATCACCAGCCGCGCCGTGTTCATCCCGCGTCCGGACATCAGGACATAGGCCTGCCAATCGGCCTCCGCGCAGGCTTCGGTCTCATAGCATTCCATGACGAAGGTGCAGCGCAGCGCTCCGCCAGCGATGTGATCGGCGAGGTTCTCATGGGCGAGGGCAGGGGCGGCAAAGCACGCCATAAGCACCGGTACTCCCCATCCGCCGAAGACTTGGCGCAACGCCGCCCACACGCCCCGCCCGGCGGAAACGCCGGGCATCGCCCGACCTCCCCCCGGAGGGCGATTTTGCGAAGTCTCAATCAGCAGAATGCTTGGGCTCTTGGAGATGGCGGACAAAGCAGAACCGTTGCGACGCCCTCCAGGTCGGGCGATCCCCTCGGCACTCAATTCAGCCGTCCCGGGCTTGATCCGGGACCTCTCCCGGAGCGTCCGTGCCAGATTGTGCCGTAAAGGTGTAGGGTGGGCAATCTGTCCCCCATTCTCAGTTAGACACGTAGTCCCAAACCCCGGGGCTCCGCCCGTCCGCGAGCGAAATCGTCCACTGGACGATTTCCGGGAGGCTCGCTCACCCACCAAGAAAGCTCCGTCTGACCTCGTCATCCGCCAACAGCTCCTGCCCGGTGCCGGTAAAGGCGTTCCGTCCCTGCACAAGCACATATCCCTTGTCCGCGATCTCCAGCGCCTGGCGGGCATTCTGCTCGACCATCAGAATCGAGATGCCGGTCCGTGCCACCTCGATAATCCGGTCGAACAATTCGTCCATGACAATCGGCGACACGCCGGCCGTCGGCTCGTCCAGCATCAGAACCGTCGGCTCCGTCATCAGCGCGCGGCCCACGGCGACCTGCTGGCGTTGCCCGCCCGACAGCTCGCCCGCCGCCTGCCGCCGCTTTTCGCGCAGAATCGGAAACAGCTCATAGACCTGCTCCATCGTCCGTCGGGTATCGTCGCGCCGCAGGAACGCCCCCATCTCGAGGTTTTCCTCCACGCTCATCGAGGTGAAGATGTTGCAGGTCTGCGGCACGAAGGCCATGCCCTTGGCCACCCGGTCTGGCGGGGACAGCGCCGTGATGTCCGCCCCCTTCAGCCGCACCGACCCCTCACGCAGGTTCAGCATCCCGAAGACGGCCTTCATCGCCGTCGACTTGCCCGCGCCGTTGGGGCCGACGATCACCGCAATCTCGCCGGGGTCGACCGCGATCGTGCAGCCGTGGAGGATATCGGCGCCCGAGCCATAGCCGCCCGTCATGCTCTCGCCGATCAGCATTGGCTCCTTGATCGGCGCGGCGCCGTCCGTGGCCTGGATCTCGGTGGCCGAGGTCATGGGCAAGACCCATAAGTCGTGACCGATGGATTGCCCGATCCATAAGCCGTCACTGATGGCTTTTCGATTCCGGGAAACTTCGCCTCAACAAAATCAAAGGCTTGCGAAAAACCGCCCGAAAACATGTCCGACGAAAAGCCGACCGAAAGCCGACAGGATGCCGCCCCGCCATTTCTCATCCTGTCGCCGCTTTCTTGTTCTTCAGCCCGGTCCCCAGATAGGCCTCGATGACATCCTCGTTCTGCATGATCTCGTCCGCCTTGCCCTCGGCCAGGACATGCCCCTCGGCCATGACAATCACCGGGTCGCAGAGACGGGCGATGAAATCCATATCGTGCTCGATCAGGCAAAAAGTGTAGCCTCTTTCGGTATTTAGCCGCACGATTGCATCCCCGATCGTGCCCAGAAGCGTCCGGTTCACGCCGGCGCCGACCTCGTCCAGAAAGACGATCTTGGCATCGACCATCATCGTCCGGCCCAGCTCCAGCAGCTTCTTCTGCCCGCCCGACAGGTTCCCGGCCTTCTCCTCCGCCAAATGAGAAATCGTAAGAAATTCAAGAACTTCATCCGCTTTCCGGGCCAACTTCCGCTCTTCCGCGGCGATCTGGCGGCGGTTCAGCCAGGTCTTCCAAAGCCTCTCTCCCGACTGCCCGGCAGGCACCATCATCAGGTTCTCGCGGACACTCATCGAAAAGAACTCATGGGCAATCTGAAACGTCCGCAAAACGCCCTTGTGAAACAGCTCATGCGGCGGCAGGCCGGTGATGTCCTCGCCCCCCATCAGAACCTGGCCGGAATCTGACTTAAGATTGCCCGCGATCACGTTGAAAAGAGTGGTTTTTCCGGCGCCGTTCGGGCCGATCAAACCGGTGATGGAGCCTTCCGCAATCTCCAGCGTCGCGCCATCGACGGCCCGGAAACCGCCGAAGCTCTTCACGATATTCTCGACCCGGATCATGCCTGCAAAACCGCCCTTGTCATAGGGAAACAGCCCGGATTTCTCCGGGCTGCTCTCGTCTCGTATCAGCCCTGATCAGCGAACGCGAACCGTCTCGAACGCCTCGTCGATGACCTCGACCTCGCGATAGGTCCCGGCGCTTTCCCCCGGCCCGATCAGCTCGACAGCGGACCCACCGACATAATCGATGTCTTCGCCATTTCTGATCAATTCCAAGGCCTTAGCCAGCTCGCCCGGATAGATCTCCTCGCCCGGCGCGTTTGCGATGTTCAGGATCTCCGGCCCGTATTCCGCCGGATCGGTCGACCCCGCCGCTTCCATGGCGAGCATGAAAAGCGCAGCCGCATCGTAGCTTTCGGGCGTGTAGGGCGACGTGCCTTCGAAGCCGCCGGCCTCGCCGATCTCGGTCATCGTATCCGGCCCGCGGCCCTCAGAGCCCGCAATCTGCCCGAAGGATCCGTTGAGGTCCGCCCCCACATTCTCCGTGATGCTCTCGCCCACCATGCCGCCGGGCAGAACGAACTGATCATAGGCCCCGGTATCGAGCGCGGCACGGATGATCCCAAGGCCGCCCTGGTCCAAATATCCTGCAACAACAAGGATATCGCCCCCTGCGGCAGACAGCGCTCCGACCTCGGCCGAGTAGTCGGCGCGGCCATCCTCGTGCGCGGCAGAGATGGTCACTTCACCACCAGCTGCTTCAAATGCCGTCTGGAACGCATCGGCCAGACCCTGGCCGTAATCGTTATTGGTGTAGGTCAGCGCCACGCTGTTAAATCCGCGGTCCATCAGAACTTCGGTCATCACCTGACCCTCACGCGCATCCGACGGCGCCGTGCGGAAGAAGAGGTCATTGTCCTCGACCGTCGTCAGGGCTGGTGACGTCGCCGAGGGCGAGATCATCACCATCCCATTGGGGATCGCCACGTTCTGCAGGATCGCGCCCGTCACACCCGAGCAGTCGCCGCCGATGATGCCAGCCACGCCTTCCGCGATCAGACGTTCGGCGTTGGAGGTCGCCAGCGCGTTGTCGATGCAGCCCGTATCGGCACGCTCGCCCGCAACGGTCTGTCCGTCGAGGATGCCACCCGCCTCGTTGACCTCGGCGATCGCAGCTTCCGCCCCGTCGGCCATATGACCGGCCAACGATTCGATTGGGCCGGTATAGCCCAGAAGGATACCCAACTGGATGTCCTCGGCCTGGGCCGCGCCCGTGGCAAAAACGGCGGCCACACTGGCCAGCAATGTCCGTTTCATGCGTAGTCTCCCTGTTTTACTGGTCTTATTGGCGCCGGAGCCTAAGCAGCAGCGCTGTAAAAGAAAAGCGCCAACGCAAAGTCAAAAGCTGGTAGGACGGCGCGAATGATGCAGGAGACCGCAATGACCATCCGAATACTCGTCCTGATCCTGGCCTTGGCCGCCCCGTTCAAGCTGGCGGCGCAGGAGGCGGAAGCCCCGCTTTTCACCGATTATGACGCCTTGCGTACGGCGCTCGATGGGCACATGACCAGCCTCAACCTTCAAGCGGCCTACGCTGAAATCCTGCCCAACAACGCGGTCAACGAGGCCCAGCTTGCCCAGGCGGAGCAGCTCTTCCGCCAGGCACTGCCGGAAGGCCTGACGGGCAGCTCAGTTCTGCGTCGGGAAGAGTTCGAAGGCGGCTTCACCCGCGAGTTGATCGGCTACTACAGCGGCGCGCGCTACCTCTTTGTTTTTCTTCAGTACCATGCGCGCGAGGACGGCGTCGCCGTCTTCACCCTGAATGTCAGCGAACAGCTCCAGCGCGCGATGGAAGGATTTTGACCGTCAGATCGACAGGCGCGCCGCCTGCGCCCCACGCTCGCGGTAGGGCGTCACGTCATATTGCGCCCGGTAGCATTTCGAGAAATGCGACGGCGAGGCAAAGCCGCAGGCGAGTGCGACGTTGATCACGCTCATATCCGTCTGCATCAGCAGGTTGCGCGCCTTCTGCAGCCGCAACTCCATGTAATACCGCTTGGGGCTGCGGTTCAGGTAGCGGCGGAACAGCCGCTCCAACTGGCGGGTCGACATCCCGACCTTTGAAGCGAGGATCGAGGGGCTCATCGGTTCTTCGATATTGCCCTCCATCATCTGGATGACGGTGCTCAGCTTGGGGTGCCGCACGCCGATCCGCGTCGGGATCGACAGCCGCTGGGTGTCCTGATCGGTGCGGATCGACGAATAGATCAGTTGATCGGCCACCGCATTGGCCAGCCCTTCCCCATGGTCATCAGCGATCAGCTTGAGCATCAGGTCGATCGACGCCGTGCCGCCCGCCGTCGTGATCCGGTTGCCGTCGACCACGAAGATCGACTTGGTCAGTTCGACCTCCTCGAATTCCTCGCTGAAGCTATCCTGGTTCTCCCAATGGATCGTGGCCTTCTTGCCGTCGAGAAGCCCGGCCTTGGCCAGCGTATAGCCCGCCGTGCAGAGCCCGCCGATCACCGCCCCCCGCCGCGCCTCGCGCCGAAGCCAGTTCAGCACCCGCTTTGTCGTCGCCGCCTGCACGTCGATCCCGCCGCAGATCATGATCGTATCGTCGCGGCCCAGATCGGTCAGTTCGGTGTCGGGTTGGAAGATCGTCCCGGCGGAACAGCGTACCGGCGCGCCATCCTCGGACGCCACGATCCACTCGTAGACCGGTCCGCCCGCCATACGGTTCGCGATCCGCAGGCTTTCCACGGCGCTCGCGAAACACAGAAGAGTGAAACTGTCGAGCAGCACGAAAACAAAGCGGCGCGGCTTGGTGTCGGGCACCAAGTCCACCACCGTTGCTTCGTTCGCGTCGTCCATCACACCGTCCTGGAATTGATGCGGTTTAGCCTGACCCTCTTTTATCGCGCTCCACAAGGGGGCGCAGGCCGTCCGGCACGCCTTTTTGTGCGTTGGATTATCCGAAACCCCCGTCTATACGGGGTGCCCGAATGATCGTTGGGACGATGGGGAAAGAGACATGGCCGAGTGGCAAAAGACCGACTGGCGCAAGAAGCCCCGGGTTCAGATGCCCGATTACACCGATGCCGGCGCGCTGAATGCCGTCGAGGCGCGGCTGTCGACCTATCCGCCTCTCGTCTTTGCGGGTGAGGCGCGCACCCTGCGCAAGCGGCTTGCGGCAGCGGCCCGGGGGGAGGCGTTTCTGCTACAGGGTGGCGACTGCGCCGAAAGCTTCGCAGAGTTCTCGGCCGACCGCATCCGCGACACGTTCAAGGTGATGCTGCAGATGGCAATGGTGCTGACCTATGGCGCCAAGGTGCCCGTGGTAAAGGTCGGCCGCATGGCGGGCCAGTTCGCCAAGCCCCGCTCGGCGCCGACCGAGGTGAAGGATGGCGTGGAACTGCCCAGCTACCGCGGTGACATCATCAACGACCTGGACTTCACGGAAACCTCTCGCATCCCGGACCCAGAGCGGATGCTGCGCGCCTATACCCAGGCTGCTGCTTCGCTGAACCTGTTGCGCGCCTTTTCGACGGGCGGTTTCGCCGATGTTCACCGGGTTCATTCCTGGACGCTTGGCTTCACCGACCAGGAAGAGGCCGAGAAGTACCGGGACATGGCCGCCCGCATCCAGGACACGCTCGACTTCATGACCTCTGCCGGGCTGACGGCGGACAACAATCACGAGCTTTCCACCGTTGAGTTCTACACCTCGCACGAAGCTCTGCTGCTGGAATACGAAGAGGCGCTGACGCGGGTCGATTCAACCTCCGGCCAGTGGATCGCAGGCGCGGGCCACATGATCTGGATCGGCGACCGCACGCGCCAGCCGGACGGGGCGCATGTCGCCTTCTGCCGGGGCGTGACGAATCCGATCGGGCTGAAATGCGGCCCGTCGCTCGAGGTCGACGATCTCAAGCGGCTGATGGCCACGCTCAACCCCGCGAACGAGCCCGGGCGGCTGACACTCATTGCCCGCTTCGGGGCGGGATCAGTGGGGGACCACTTGCCACGCCTGATCCGCGCCGTGCGTGAGGAAGGGGCAGAGGTCGTCTGGTCCTGCGACCCGATGCACGGCAACACGATCAAGTCCGCCTCGGGCTATAAGACCCGGCCATTCGAAAGCGTGTTGCGTGAGGTGCAGGAGTTCTTCGCGATCCATAACGCCGAAGACTCCATTCCTGCAGGTGTCCATTTCGAGATGACGGGCCAGGACGTGACCGAATGCACCGGCGGCGTCCGCGCGGTCAGCGATGAGGATCTGTCGGACCGGTATCACACTGCCTGCGATCCGCGGCTGAACGCGTCTCAGGCGCTTGAACTGGCTTTCCTTGTTGCTGAACAGTTGTCGGCGGCGCGCAGCAATCGCGTGGCACTGGCAGCGACGTCGTGATCTAACTCCGCGCGCTGTCCTGCACCAGATGCAGGGCAGGGCGCTCCGGCGCGGACGGTGTCCGATGGGCGAACGGCGCCGGGTCCTCGGCAAAGCTGGCCACCAGGTGGTCGAGTTGCCGTTCTGTATCGATCCGGTCGACCCGCACCTCGCCCCGGGCCAGCGTTAGGCGGCGCGAGGCCTGTCTGATTTCGCTGAACGTACTGATCCCGCCCAGAGCGCGGCTGACGCGGCCCTGCTCACTCATAAGGGGCAGCATCAGCATTTCTGCCTTGACCGGGCCAGTGGGCCCGTCTGCAACGATGGGAAGGCAAACGATGGCCGGGTCTGAAAAGACCCGCTCGAGCTGCCTCGCCAAGGCATCGCGCGCCGGGACCTCGAACAGCACCGATAGTGGCAAGCCGCGCGCCTCTTGCCCGGTCAGGGCCTTGATGTGCTGGCCCGCAATCCGCACCCGCGCCACGCCTGGCGCGATCCGTTCCAGAATGAAGGTGTGATCGAGCACGCCGCGCATGTCTCGCGGATCCACGTCGCTCCGTCGCGGAATGCCACACCCCCCGCGCAGGCGGTGCCAATAAGTCTCGATCCGGTGAAGGGCCTGCAGCCGTTGCGCTTTCCGATAGCTGTCCAGGGCCACGACGGCAGTCGTGGCGGAAGTCGTATTGTCCATATCTCGTCCCTCGTCGCCGAAGCGTTTTCCGGGGACCCGACCCCCACGACCTGGCTGGGTCCTAGGGTTGGGTCAAAATCGTTACCTCTTTCTTAATATGCGCCGCTTTGATTCAAATTTCTCTTGTTTTCGCGACAAGTGGTTAATCTTTCAGGGGGTTGCACTGCGCCTGCGCCTTCCCGTACTTCCGCCGCAAACGGGGAGGAGACACCGGTGATCCAGTCGATGACCGCCTACGCGACGGCAAGGGGCGAAAACACCCGGTTCGCCTGGCAGTGGGATCTGCGTGGGGTGAATGCCCGTGGCCTCGACATTCGCCTGCGCCTGCCCGATGGAGCCGAGGCGCTGGATCAACCGGTGCGCCGCCGTATCTCGCAGACTTTGGCCCGTGGTAGCATCACCGCGGGCCTTCGCCTGACCCGCCCGCAAACCGCCGGAGACGGCACCCCGGCGAATCTGGCGCCGCTCTTCGAGACACTCAGCAAGGTCAGTCAGCAGGCGACAGAGGCCGGTCTCACCCTCGCGCCGCCCTCGGCCCTCGATATTCTTACGGCCCGCGGTTTGCCGGGTGCCGAAACGGCTGGCCTTGACGACAAGGATACCGCCGCAATCCTCGCAGATTTTGATGCCGCTCTCGCCGATTTCCGCGAGATGCGCGCCCGCGAAGGGGCCGCGCTCCACAGCATTGCCGTTGCCCAGATCGATGATCTTGAGACCCGCACCGCAACAGCCCGCACGATTGCGCGTGATCAGGCCGAAACGGGCACCGAGGCTCTCCGCACTGCCCTCGATCGCATCCTCGGGTCGACGGATCAGATCGACCCAGATCGCCTCGCTCAAGAGGCCGCGCTGCTTGCTATCAAAGGGGATGTGACCGAAGAGCTCGACCGCCTCGACGCCCATGTCACCGCAGCCCGCACGCTCCTGAACGGTGATGGACCGGCGGGCCGAAAGCTTGACTTCCTGATGCAGGAGTTCAATCGCGAGGCCAACACGCTCTGCTCCAAAGCGAACAGCATCGCGCTGACCCAGGCCGGGCTCGACCTCAAGGCGCTGATCGAACAGATCCGCGAACAGATCCAGAATGTGGAATAGCCTATGCCCCGCCGTGGTCTTCTGATTGTCCTGTCCTCACCATCCGGCGCCGGAAAATCCACGCTCAGCAGCCGCCTGCGCGCCTGGGATCCGACTATCGCCTTCTCGGTCTCGGCCACGACCCGTTCGCCGCGGGACGGCGAGGTCGACGGCGCCGACTATCACTTCACGACCGAGGCCGCGTTCAAGAAACTCGTGGCCGATGGTGGGATGCTCGAACACGCCCACGTCTTCGGCAATTTCTACGGCTCCCCCCGCGCCCCGGTCGAGGCGGCCATCGGCCAGGGGTGCGACATCCTCTTCGATATCGACTGGCAGGGCGCCCAGCAGATCAAGAATTCCGCGTTGCGCGACCATGTCCTGTCGATTTTCGTCCTCCCGCCGTCGATCTCGGAACTGCACCGCCGGTTGATCGAACGCGGCCAGGACAGCACCGACGTGATTGACAAGCGGATGCAGAAAAGCTGGGACGAGATCAGCCATTGGGACGGCTACGATTACGTGCTGATCAACGACGATCTCGACGCGACCGAAGACCGGCTGAAGACGATCGTCAGCGCCGAACGCCTGCGCCGCAGCCAGCAGCCCGATCTGGTCGATCACGTCCGCAAACTGCAAACCGAATTCGAAGAGGAGGAGGGGACATGACGCTCTACGCCCTCGGCGATCGCCGCCCGCGCATCGCAGACGACACCTGGATCGCGCCGGACGCCAATGTCATCGGCGACGTGATCGTGGAAGACGCGGCCTCGATCTGGTTCGGCGCCACCCTGCGCGGCGACAACGAACCGATCACCGTGGGGCAGGGGACGAATATCCAGGAAAACACGGTCATCCATACCGATATGGGCTTTCCCGTCATCCTCGGCGCGGGCTGCACGATCGGCCACAAGGCGATGCTCCACGGCTGTGTCATCGGCGAGAACAGCCTGATCGGCATGGGCGCGACGGTGCTGAACGGCGCACGCATCGGCCGGGATTGCCTGATCGGCGCGGGCGCGCTGGTGACGGAGGGCAAGGAGATCCCCGATGGATCGCTCGTCCTCGGCGCCCCCGGCAAGATCGCGCGCAGCCTCGACGACCAGGCCATTGCCATGCTCAAGGCGTCGGCCATCCATTATCAGGAGCGGATGCGCCTCTTCCGCGACCAACTGACTGTCATCGAATGAAAAAACCGACCTCCATCGTCCGCCGGACACCTGTTCCGGCCTCTTCCTCCACGCCCGTCGTCACGCCGCTGATGCCTTCGGTCGTCTACCGGTCCGAGACGCCCGACGCGCTCGACGCACAATATGAAGGGCAGGCCTCCGGCTATACCTACGCGCGCGAGGGGCATCCAAATGCCGATGTCCTCGCAGCCAAGATCGACATGCTGGAAGGGGCCGAAGGCGGGCTGATCACCGGGTCCGGCATGGCCGCCGTGACCGCCGTCATGATGGGCCTTCTCAAGGCGGGGGATCACGTTCTCGGCGGCAACCAGCTCTACGGCCGTTGCCTGCGGATGATGGCCGAGGAACTGCCCCGCCTCGGCATCGCGACTAGCCTTGCCGACCCGACCGACGCCGCCGCCATGAAAGCGGCGATCCGGCCAGAGACGCGGCTCATCCTGATCGAGGCCGTCTCGAACCCCACGCTCCGCATCGCCGATCTCGATGCGATTGCCGAAATCGCGAAAGAAGCGGGCGCGCTTCTTGTCGTCGACAACACCTTCACGACGCCCCGCGCGCTCAAGCCGTTTGATCATGGCGCAGATATCGTTATCCACTCCGTCACTAAGCTTCTTGCCGGCCACTCCGACGTCACGCTCGGCTATGTCGCGACCCGCGATCCCGAATTGCGCGCCCAGATCGCCGTCACCGCCATCACCCTCGGCCTCACGCCCAGCCCGTTCGACTGCTGGCTCGCCGAGCGTGGCTTGCATTCCTTCGAACTCCGCTTCGACCGCGCGCAGTCCAACGCCGCGCGGCTTGCCGACGCGCTGGCCGCGCATCCCGCCGTCGCACACGTGCTTTATCCCGGCCGCGCCGACCATCCCGACCATGCCAGCGTGGCCCCGCTCTTCGGCGGGCAGGGGGGCAACATGGTCAGTTTCGTCCTGAAAGGCGGCCGGGCAGAGGCCAACGCGTTGACGAAAGCCGCGCCGCAGATCGCCTTCGCGCCAACCCTCGGCGACGTGGCGACGACGCTCTCCCACCCCGCCAGCTCCTCCCACCGGGCCCTGACGCCCGGGGGCCGTGAGGCGCTCGGGATCACCGAAGGCTTCTTCCGCGTCTCGGTCGGGATCGAGGATCCCGACCTGCTGATCGAGGAATTCACCGCCGCGCTCGACGCCGTCGCGGGCTGATCCGCTATCCGAAAAGCCCGCGACGGATCAGGTTCAGCCCGGCAACGGTAAGGACGAACAGCGTCACCCGGCGGAACCTCTCCTGATCCAGCCGGTCCTGCACCTTGAATCCCACCCACATGCCCAGAAGGGCCGGAATGACGAGCGCGGCAGAAAACGGCGCCGTTTCCCTGTTCAGAACTCCAGATTGCAGGTGTCCGGCCAACAGTGCGACCGACCCCAGCCCGTAGATCACCCCCTGCACGACCATCTGCCGCGCCTTTGGCGTCTCCACCGCCAGCAGGTAAAGCACCGTCGGCGGTCCCCAGGTCCCGGCCAATCCACCCAGCGTTCCGGAAATCAGCCCCGCAAGGATCGAAAACGGCTTACGGCGGTGCGGTGGGATGACGATCCGCAGGCCCAGCAGTTGGATCGTACACAGGATCACCACCGGTATACCTAGCACCAGGAACATCGCGTTCGGCGGGATGCGCGTCAGGAACTGGGCCGAAATCAGGATCGTCACGCAAACGATGCCGATATAGATCGCGAATTCCCGCGCCGCGCTCAGCGCCTCGCCCACGCCCGCCCGCGCGACCTGCAACGCGTTCGAGATGACAATGGGCAGGACGATTCCAGCCACGACGGTGGCCGGATCGAGGAAGATTCCCATACCCGAAACCATGACCAGCGGCATGGCAAAACCCACCGCCCCCTTCACGAACCCGCCCAGCCCCGTGACCAGCATCGCGAGAAGAAAGGCGGCGAGACCGACCGCCGGGGGCAACAAGGTTTCCATCGCAAAGCGCTCTAGCCTATCTTTCAAAGGTGCACAGCGGAAAATCCAGTGCGACATTTTTGTGCGCCAAGTGAGTTCCACATGAATGAATATTGCGCTGCATCTGCGAAGGGGTTAGACGATGCCAACCGAGATAAAGGAGAGCGTGATGCCTCGTGACGCCCAGGATCAGACCCTCGCCGACGACCCCCGCCTGCCCGGTCTTCTCGGCCTGACGGGTGCCGCCGTCGCAGCCGCTGAAAGCCTTCTAAACACCGCGAAATCGCGCGTGAAAGAGCAGGTGACCGAGGGCGGGCGGGTCTCCGGCGCGTTGCTGGAGGAGCATCAGACGGCGGCGCACGGGCTTGCTTGGCTCGCGACCTATGTCGAATCGCTGCGGCAGATGCAGCTATGGGCCGAACGGCTGGATGGGGACGGCAAGTTCGGCGAACTCGAGCAGCTGATCCACCAGATCGCGTTCGGCGAATACCTCTGGCAGATCTATGGCGGCATCCCGATGAGCCAGGGAGAGATCGTTCGCCCGCAGGACCTCGGCCTGTCGCAGGATGACCAGCGGGCGATGATGGTCCCCGCGGTGATGGAACTCAGCCAGACTGGCAACAGCCAGGCCGCCCGTATGCGCTTGTTTTCATTGATGCAGGAGCAGTCCGCCGAGATCACAGTGGGCCGCTCGGGCCTCGACGACGAGCTTGAGATGATCCGTGAGCAGTTCCGCCGATTCGCGGTCGAGAAGGTCGAGCCGCACGCCCATGACTGGCACCTCAAAGACGAACTGATCCCGATGGAAATCATCGAGGAGATGGCGGAGTTGGGGGTCTTCGGCCTGACGATTCCCGAGGAATATGGTGGCTTCGGCCTGTCGAAAGCGTCGATGTGCGTCGTCTCGGAGGAGCTGTCGCGGGGGTATATCGGGGTCGGCAGCTTGGGCACCCGCAGCGAGATTGCGGCGGAGCTGATTCTCTGCGGCGGCACCGAAGAGCAGAAGCGGAAATGGCTGCCGCGTCTCGCCAGCGCCGAAACCCTGCCGACGGCGGTGTTTACCGAGCCGAATACCGGGTCCGATCTGGGCTCGCTCCGCACCCGCGCCGTGCGGGACGGGGACGATTGGACGGTAACCGGGAGTAAGACCTGGATCACTCACGCCGCGCGAACCCATATGATGACGCTGCTGGCCAGGACGGAGCCGGACACGACCGACTACAGGGGCCTGTCGATGTTCCTGGCCGAGAAAGAACCCGGCACCGACGAGAACCCGTTCCCGACCGACGGCATGACCGGCGGCGAGATCGAGGTGCTGGGCTACCGCGGGATGAAGGAATACGAGCTGTCCTTCGACGGCTTCCACGTGGACGGCGAGAACCTTCTGGGCGGAGAAACCGGCAAGGGTTTCAAGCAGTTGATGGAAACCTTCGAATCCGCCCGCATCCAGACCGCGGCCCGCGCGATCGGCGTGGCGCAATCGGCGCTGGATGTGGCGATGCAATATGCTGAAGACCGCAAGCAATTCGGCAAACCGCTGGCCGCCTTCCCGCGTGTCGCGGGCAAGATTGCGATGATGGCGGTCGAGATCATGATCGCCCGGCAGCTGACCTACTTTTCGGCCCGCGAGAAGGACGAGGGGCGGCGCTGTGACCTCGAGGCCGGGATGGCCAAGCTGTTGGGTGCCCGGGTTGCCTGGGCGGCGGCGGATAACGGGTTGCAGATCCATGGCGGGAACGGTTTCGCGCTGGAATACAAGATCAGCCGCATCCTCTGCGACGCGCGGATCCTGAACATCTTCGAAGGGGCCGCCGAAATCCAGGCGCAGGTGATCGCACGGCGGCTGTTGGCCTGACGATATCGCGGGGCGTCCAGTGGACGGCCCGCCTCTGCGGCACGCAGAGATCCAGGCGCAGGTGATTGCACGACGTCTGCTGGCGTAGACCCAGGCGTTAAGATCGGATTGAGGGACCGCTCGGTGGGCTGAGACGGGGGCCGGGCGACACCTGCACGAATCGGCTATTTTCGCGCGTTAACCCTGATTTTGTGGAGGTGCGGCATCCGGTCGGCATCACGTCGGCATTACGTCGGAGGGGGGAGGCCGAAATTCGCGTGATTAACGGAGCGCACGGTGCGGCGGCACGCAACACTTGTTTGATGGGTGATTTTCAGCGTGATTGTTTCTGAGGGGGCGGGCGGCTCAAGGCTGACAAGCTTCGGATGTCCCAATATAGCCACCTAACGATGAAGCTTTTCGAGAAGGCAACTCATGGCTGTATTGAGCGAGTCACGCGCGTCCCTTCGGTTCTTTGGTGATGATCTGGACCCCGATCAACTCACCGGATTGCTCGGGTGTCCACCAACAAAATCCGAGCGGAAAGGCGAAGAGATTGTTGCCAAAGTGACTGGGCAGAGGAGAATTGCCCGAAGTGGCGGTTGGCGACTACAAGCTGAGCGGCGTGAACCTGGTGACTTTGACGCTCAGATTTCTGAGATTTTGGATCAGCTTACCGAGGACATGGATGTCTGGCGAGACATCACCGCGCGGTACCGGGCGGACATATTCTGTGGTTTGTTCATGAAGGAAGGCAATGAAGGTATCAGCCTATCGAACGAGACCTTGGAAAGGCTCGCCGTTCGAGGTCTGAAAATTGATTTCGATATATACGACCGTTCCGACGACTAGCCCCGCAAGGCTTTTCAGCCCTGCGATAATTGGTGTCTCGGGGCTGAAGTCCACTATTGCGTGGGCGGCCGTTGCGGGCGTCGACCGGATAGGGTCATGCGCTAGACAACGGGGCCTAGGCCACGCGCCAGTATCGATTTAAGCGGCATAACGGTTTGGTCAGCGCGAGAGTTTTGCAGATGGATGCGACTGAATTGGCTTTGGTTGAGATCGGCGGCCTCTTCGTCCGGATCGAGCGGGACGGCGCGCAGGGGATGGCCTTACGGAAAGGTCTTCCCCAACGTCCACCGGCCCGCTTCAATCGTCTTGGAGAGGATGCGCTTTATCTCAGCCCCGATGCGGAAAGCGCGTCCGTGGCGATCGGCGGGAATGTCGTGGAGGGGGAAACATCTCGCCTGCTGATCCGGTACCATGTCGAGACGTGCAAAGTAGTGGACCTTCGGCAAGAAAAATCGGCCGATCTGTACGAATTGGCGCGCCAGCCCTGGCGCACGCCTCTGGAACGCGGTGAAGATCCGCCCTCATGGACCGCTGCTGACATCGTCAGAGCGTCGGGAGCTGTCGGGCTGATCGATCCATCCCGGCGTCGTCCCGGGCTATGGCACGTGACGCTTTTCCGATGGAACGCGCCCGGCGCGCCGACCGTCCGGGTCGATGGACCGCCCGAACCCATCGTGGTCCAGCCGGACTATCGTTGACCTGTCGCGAGGGGGGGCGAAGGCTTCGGTCGATCTGCGAAGCTGGGTGGACGAGACCGAAGCGCCAGCTACTCTGCCGCCTTTGCGGCATTCCAGAGGGCGTCCATCTCGTCCAGCGTCGCTCCGTCCGGAGTCTTGCCTTCGGTCGCCAGCGCCGCCTCGATATGGCGGAAGCGGCGGACGAATTTGGCGTTGGCGGCGCGCAGGGCGGCCTCGGGATCCAGTTTCAGGTGGCGGCCCAGATTGACCATCACGAAGAGGAGGTCGCCGTATTCAGCCTCGATCTCTTCCTGGTTCAGGGTTTCCCGTGCTTCGGCAAGTTCGCCTGCCTCCTCAGTGAGCTTTGCGAGGACCTGATCGATCTCGGTCCAGTCGAAGCCGACGCGGGCGGCGCGCTTTTGCAGCTTCAACGCGCGGAGCAGTGCGGGCAGCGACAGCGCGACGTCGTCCAGAACGCCGGTCTGCGCCTTCCCCGCCCGTTCGGTCGCCTTGACGGTTTCCCAATCCGCCTTCTGCTGCTCCGCCGATTTCTCGCGGTTTTCATCGCCGAAGACATGGGGGTGGCGCGCGACCATCTTGTCGGAGACGGCCTGGATCACGTCCTGCATGTCGAAAAGCCCATCCTCGGCCGCCATCTGGGAATGATAGACGACCTGCAGGAGAAGGTCCCCAAGCTCTCCCTTCAGATCGTCCCAATCACGGCGTTCGATCGCGTCGGCGACTTCGTAGGCTTCTTCGATCGAGTAGGGGGCGATGGTGTCGAAGGTCTGTTCGACGTCCCAGGGGCATCCCGTCTGGGGGTCGCGCAGACGCTCCATGATGCGGACGAGGCGAGGCAGGCCACCCGCAGGATCGTGGATCAGGGGATCGTCGGACATTGCGGACCCTTTGCCGATGGGGTTCTCTCGGCCCGATAGCAGGGGCCGAGCGGGAGGACCAGATGGCGCTGAAGGATGCGGAAACCGATGTGGATCGCGCGCTGGCGGGCGAGCGCCGCGGGCTGGCCTATGAGAACGCGTTCGGCGGTGTGCTGTCCTTTATGCGGCGGGCCTATACGAAGGATCTGACGGGCGTCGATCTTGCGGTGACGGGGGTGCCGTTCGATCAGGCGGTGACGAACCGGCCCGGCGCGCGCTTCGGGCCGCGGGCGATCCGCGAGGCCTCGACCCTGCAGCCCTGCGATCCGCCCTATGGATGGGACGTCGATCCGCTGAGCGATTTCGACGTCGTGGATTATGGGGATATGGCCTTCGATTATGCCCGGGTCGCCGATGTGCCGGGGCGGATCGAGGCGCATGTGGCGGGGATCCTCGAGGCCGGTGCGGGGGCGCTGGTTTTGGGGGGCGATCACTCGGTGACGCTGCCGGTTCTGCGGGCCCATGCGGCGCGGTTCGGGCCGGTGGCGCTGTTGCAGTTCGATGCCCATAGCGACCTCTGGCCTGACCCCGATCCGGAGCGGATCGATCACGGGACGATGTTCACCAAGGCGCTGGCGGAGGGGCTGATCGACCGGGAGCGGTCGGTCCAGGTCGGCATCCGCACGGTGAACCGGGACGGGCCGCAACTGACGACGATCCCCGCGCGCGAGGTGCATGAGCGTGGCGCGGCGGCGGTGGCCCGCCGGGTGAAGGAGATCGTGGGCATCGGGCCGGTCTATTTGAGCTTCGACATCGATTGCCTCGATCCTGCCTTCGCGCCGGGGACGGGGACGCCGGTCTGGGGCGGGCTGAGTTCGGCGCAGGCGGATATATTGCTCAAGGATATCCGTGGGATCGACATGGTGGGCGGGGACGTGGTTGAGGTGGCACCGGCCTATGACACGACCGGAGCAACAGCGATTGCGGGCGCTCACGCGGCGATGGAACTGATGTGTCTCTATTGCCATCGCCTTGCAGTGAAGCGCGGCTCTGCCGAGGGCTGAGATGTCCGCTGGCGGGCGGGCACGGGCCGGGATAGGGAGGGGCAGACCTCAGCTAGGGAGCGCGCTCGATGCGATTTGTCCTGATCCTTGTTCTGGTGCTGATTGCGGCCGGTATGGCCTATATCCGGCTCGCGCCGTCCGATCCGGCAGTGTGGCACGTCGCGCCGGAGACACGGGAGCCGGGCGAGTATCCCGGTGAGGGATCGTTTATGGCCGTTGTCGAGGCAGGCGAGGAGGCTCTGGCCGACCTTGATGCGGTAGCCGTGGCGACGCCGCGGACGCAACGCCTTGCGGGCGCGCCCGAAGACGGAATGGTGACCTGGGTCACGCGATCACGGGTGATGGGGTTCCCGGATTACACGACCGCGATTCACCGGGACGGTTTGCTCACGGTCGAGGGGCGGTTGCGCTTCGGGCGGTCGGATATGGGCGTGAATCAAGCGCGGATCGAAGGGTGGCTGGAAGAGGCCGGGATCTGACGGGCCGCTCTTCCGTCCTTGCGGCCGTCATCGCTCGTTGAGCGAAGAGCGCTGTGAGGCGCGATGAGCGGAAGGTCAGCCCTGGCTTGACTGCACATCTACCGCGCCGGTTAGGCAGGAGCGTCCCGTGTCGCGCCAGATCGGCACGTTCAGCGACATCTGGCAACTGCCGATGAACATCCGGCCATCGACGCGAAGACAGGTCTCCCCGCCGATATCGACGCGGGCCCCGTCCGTATCGGTACAGTAGCACTCGATCGTCTTGCCGTTGTGATTGACATCGGCAGCCACGGGCGCGGCGAGCGCGAGGAGGACAAGAGCGGTGCGCATGGCCCGACAATAGCACGCTGCCTACGATCCGCCAAATGCCGTGCTTGACGCCCCTGGGGCGATGGGGGACATCAGTCCGATGCTGCCCCGCGAGAAACTCGACCAGATCCTTGACCGTTTCCAGTTTCTGGAGGCGAAGATGGCCGGCGGCGCCGGCGGAGACGAGATCGCTGCGCTCGCGCGGGAATATTCCGAGCTGAAACCGGTGGTGGAGGAAATCGCCGCCTACCGGCAGCTCGAAGCTGATCTGACCGAGGCCGAGGCGATGCTGGCCGACCCCGAGATGCGCGATCTGGCCGAGGAGGAGATCCCGGCGCTGAAAGCCCGACGCCCCGAGCTGGAGCATCGGCTGCGTCTCGCGCTCCTGCCGAAAGATGCGGCGGATGGGCGGCCTGCGATCATCGAGATCCGTCCCGGCACCGGCGGCGAAGAGGCGGCACTATTCGCGGGCGACCTCGTCCGGATGTATCAGCGCTATGCCGAGGCGAAGGGCTGGAAATTCGAGACGATCGAGGAACAGGCGACAGAGCTCGGCGGGATCAAAGAGGTGACAGCCCGGATCGCGGGGGAGGGGGTGTTTGCCCGCCTCAAGTACGAATCCGGCGTTCACCGCGTGCAGCGCGTCCCCGCGACGGAAAGCGGCGGGCGGATCCATACATCAGCAGCGACGGTCGCCGTGCTGCCCGAGGCTGAGGACGTCGATATCGAGATCGCCGCGAACGATCTCAGGATCGACACGATGCGGTCGTCCGGGGCGGGCGGACAGCATGTGAACACCACCGATTCGGCGGTGCGGATCACCCATATCCCGACCGGGATCGTCGTGACCTCGTCCGAGAAATCCCAGCACCGCAACCGCGAGATCGCGATGCAGGTCCTGCGGGCGCGCCTCTATGATATGGAACGCAGCCGCATCGATGCCGAGCGGTCCGAGGCCCGCAAGGGGCAGGTCGGATCCGGCGACCGGTCGGAACGGATCCGCACCTACAATTTCCCGCAGGGGCGCGTGACGGATCACCGGATCAACCTGACGCTCTACAAGCTCGATCAGGTCATGGCCGGCGATCTGGACGAGTTCATCGACGCGCTGATCGCCGACGCGCAGGCCGGGATGCTGGCAGAGATGGCGTGACCGGCACCCGCGCGGTCGCGCAGGCGGCGCGGCGGCTGAAGGCGGCAGGGGTCGAAGACGCGGTACGTGACGCGCGGCGGCTCTTCGCTGCCGCCACAGGGATCGCGGCAGACCGTGTGACGCTGGTCCTGCCAGAGTCGATGACGCCGGCGGCGGAAGAGGCGTTCGAAGCGCTCGTCGCCAAGCGGTGCAAACGCATACCCGTCTCGCACCTGACCGGCCGGCGGGCCTTCTACGGGCGGGATTTCACCGTGACGGATGCGGTGCTCGACCCGCGGCCAGAAACCGAAATCCTGGTCGCCGCCGCGCTGGAGCGTCCCTTCAGGCGCGTGCTCGACCTCGGCGTCGGATCCGGCTGTATCCTGCTGACGCTGCTGGCCGAGCGGCCGGAGGCGACGGGCCTCGGCGTCGATACCTCCGGCGATGCGCTGTCGGTGGCCGCGGAAAACCGGGCGCGCCTGGAGCTTCGGGAGAGGGCAGAGCTTCGGCAGGGCGACTGGTATGCCGGCATCGAGGGGCCGTTCGACCTGATCGTCTCCAATCCGCCCTATATCGCCGAGGCCGAGATGGCCGATCTTGCCCCCGAACTGCGCCACGAGCCGCGCGTCGCGCTGACCGACGGGGGCGACGGCCTGTCCGCCTACCGGATCATCGTGCCGGGCGCGATGGATCGCCTCGCGCCAGGTGGCCGCCTGATGGTCGAGGTCGGGGCGGCGCAAGGGCCTGAGGTCTCGGCGCTTTTCCGGGCAGCGGGGTTCGCGGATATCGCCATCCCCCCCGACCTCGATGGCCGCGATCGTGTCGTTTCGGGGCGCAAACCGGCGGAAAAACCGCTCTAGGGTGTATTTTTTGCAATTGCCCCTTGCTTTGGCGCGCTTCAAACGCTTAGTCATACATATCGGTCGGAACGAGGGCCCAATCGCCCTCCCGCCGGATTGTCGCCAGACATGGAGCATGTGCCCGGGCCGCATCCTTTTACGATGCAGGGGAGGTTCGGAGCGCTAGACAAAGACTAGCTGGACGAAAGCTTTACATGAGATCTTCGAAATCACGCTCGCGCGGGAAGAACCGGAACAACAACCGCCCGTCGGGTAACATCGTCAACCGGGTGTTCGACAGTTCGGGCCCCGAGGGCAAGGTGCGCGGCACGCCGCAGCAGATCATCGACAAGTACAACCAACTGCACCGCGATGCGGTGCTGTCGGGGGACCGGGTCGATGCGGAAAACTTCGCCCAGCATGCGGAGCATTACACCCGGATGCTGGCCGAGGCGCAGCGCGAGATGGAGGCGCGGCGCGAGGAACAGGACCGCCAGCGTCAGGCCGAACGCGAAAAGCAGGCCGAGCGTGACCGCGAACGCCAGGCCGAACGCGACCGCCAGCAGGCCGAGGGCGGCGGTGACCGCCCGTCCGATCAGCCACGCGAGCGCCAGCCGGATCAGCCGCGCGAGCGTCAGCGGGAGAAGACGACGTCCGAAGCGGATGTGATCGACACCGGCGGGGCCGAGGATACCGGTCTTGTCGAGACGCCCGAGGAAAAGCCGCGCCGCCGGCGCAGCCGCAAGCCGCGCCCTGAGAATGCGGCGCAGGACGCGGGCGACGAGACATCGCCGCCGCAAGCGGCGGAGTGACGGTCGGGCGGATACCTCTTCGCCCACCTCCGGATCCTTTCTTCATCTCTTCCGAACCGGATTGTCGTGACCGGGACGAATGGTGCGGGCAAAACGTGCCTCGCCCGTCGCCTGGCCAGGACGGGCTATCCTGTCCTCCATCAGAATGCGGTGAGGCTGATTACGGGCTGGCAGACACGCCCTGGCAGCGAGACCGACGCGCGTCTGCGGGAGGCTCTGTGCGCGCCGCGCTTGCCGGCTTTCAAGAGATCCCGCTCCAGCAGGTCCCGTCAGCGCGGAGCGCGCTCGACCGGTTTGGCGCCGCGGGCTAGATCAGGCGGGCCAGGGCGCAGAATTGTTCCAGCGAGATCTGCTCGGCCCGATCCGTCGGTTCGATACCTGCCTTGCGAAGCCGGTCCTCGATATCCGGCGCGAGGCCCTTGAGCGACGCGCGCAGCATCTTGCGCCGCTGATTGAAGGCGGCCGCGGTGACCTTCTGGAGGACATTCGGATCAGCCGGATAGCGCGGCTGTGGCAGCGCCGTCAGATGGATGACGGAGGAACTGACCTTGGGTGGCGGGGTAAAGGCCTGCGGTGGCAGATCCATGACGATGCGCGCGTCCGATCGCCATTGCGCGAGGACCGCCAGGCGGCCATAGGCCTTGCCGCCGGGCTCCGCCACAATCCGTTCCGCCACCTCCCGCTGGAACATCAGCGTCAGCGATTGCCAGAAGGGAGGCCAGTCAGCCGGCGTCAGCCAGCGCACCAGAAGCTCTGTACCGATATTGTAGGGCAGATTCGCGGCCACCCGGATCGGCGGCGTCAGATGCGCGCGCGGGTTGATCGCGAGCGCGTCGCCCTGCAGGACAGTCAGGCGCCCCGGATAAGCCGCCGCAATCTCCTCGAGCGCGGGCAAGCAGCGGGGATCCTTTTCGATGGCAAGGACATGGCGCGCGCCTTCGGCCAGCAGACCCCGCGTCAGGCCACCGGGACCGGGGCCGATCTCGAGCACATCGCATTGGCTCAGATCGCCTGCTTGCCGTGCGATCTTGGCCGTGAGATTGAGGTCGAGGAGGAAGTTCTGGCCAAGCGCCTTCTTCGCAGACAGGCCATAGGTGGCAATGACCTCGCGCAGCGGCGGAAGGGTGTCGATGCGGCTCATTAGGTCGGCTGTTGGGCCAGCGGCGAAGACAGGAGCCTCCGGCGGGGATACTTATCAGGCAAAGACTGATGAGAGGGCCCTTCTTCCCCACGCGCAGCGTCGGATTGAAGCAACATTAGGGCGAACCTGCCCCTCGCCGGAGCAGCCTCACATCCCCGCTTCATCTGGCCAGAAATACTCATTCCCCGGCCTCCGCCTGACGCGCCATGCGATCTGCCAGGCGCAGCGCCGCGATCATCGAGGTCGGGTCGGCAACGCCTTTCCCGGCGATGTCATAGGCCGTGCCGTGATCGGGCGAGGTGCGGATGAACGGCAAGCCAAGCGTCACGTTCACCCCGCCCGCGAAGTCGATCGTCTTGATCGGGATCAGTGCCTGGTCGTGATACATGCAGATCGCCGCATCGTAGCCCGCCCGCGCCCGGTCGTGAAACATCGTGTCGGCGGAGAGCGGGCCGGAGAGGTCAAAGCCATCGGTGCGGAGCCGGTCGAGAAGGGGCGCGATCCAGTCCATCTCCTCGGTCCCGATGCGGCCGCCTTCGCCCGCATGGGGGTTCAGACCGGCAACCGCGATCCGGGGGGCGGGAATGCCGAAGCGGTCGCGCAGGGCATCGCGGGTGATGCGGATCGTGGCGGCCAGACCGTCCGTCGTCAGCGCCGCCGGAACCTCTGCCAGCGGAATATGGATCGTCGCGGGCACCACGCGCAGCGCCTCGCAGGCCAGCATCATCACGACCTGGTCGGCCCCGGCGAGATGGGCCAGGAATTCCGTGTGCCCGGGAAAGGCGAAATCCGCCCCGTCGGCCAGCGCCTTCTTGTGGATCGGCGCGGTCACCAGCGCCGAGGCCGCCCCGTCCTGCACCAGATCCACCCCGCGTGTGATCGCGGCGATCACCCCCTGCGCGTTGGCGGGATCGGGATGGCCCGGCTCCGCCATCGCCGCGAAAGGCTGGGCCAGGACCGGCAGCGCCTCGACTGCAACGGCGAGCGCCAGCGCCGGGTCCTCGACGATCTGGAACGGCGTGCCTATGGGTAAATGCCTTGGATCGCCGATCCAGAGAAAGGGCAGCGCTGCCCCAAGCGACGCCCAGGCCTTCGCCGCGATCTCGGGCCCGATGCCGGACGGGTCGCCGCAGCTGACGGCGAGCGGTGCGGTCATCGCTCGACGATCGTCGCGTCCGCTCTCAACTCCGCCAGAAGCGCCTCGGCAAACCCGCCCAGGCGGCGGGAGACAAGCTGGTTGCGGATCGCCTCCCGGTCGATCTCCTCGCCGTCCTCCAGCACCGGCGTCCGGCCGCACAGCATGACAAGGCGCGATCCGTTCGCGGCGGGCAGCAGAGTCACCTCGCCCGGGTCGAGACGCGGCAGGACCAGCGCGACCTCGGTCGGGATCTGATCAGGCGGCAATGTATCGCGATAAAGCTGCTCTTCGCTCGCATTGCGGAAGATCCCGTAGAGGTCGTCGCAGGTATCCGCCCGGGCCGAGATGCGCGCCGCATCCTCGGCGCTGGCAACTCCAACCACCGCGAAGTCGATCGCGCCGAATTGCGGGGCAGGGGGCGCGACCTCTTCGATATCGCGCAGCTGGAACAGGGCGACGCCGTTCTGGATCGGGATCGGGTCGCTGACCTCACCGCGGTTCAGGCCCAGCACGATGTTCTGCACGACGGGCGGCAGGTCGGTCAGCGGCTGCCAGGGCAGACGGCCGCCATTGGCCCGCGACGGCAGGGCGGAAACGCGCCGCGCCGCGGCCGAGAACGCCTCGACCGAGGTCAGCTCGCTGATCCGTTCGGCCTCCCGCTGGGCGGCGGCGGCCCGCGGCGGCGGGGCGGCGATGATGATCTCCGAGACGAGCACCCGGATCGAGGCACGTCCGCCGGTCGAGCCAGCCGCGGCATCCTCGATCTCGTCGTCGTCCACCTGCGCTTCGTTGCGGAACCGGCCCCGGATGTATTCCCGCCAGGCCAGCCCGGCGGTGGTGAAATCGCGCAAGGTGCCGATCTCGACCCCTGCAGAGTTCAGAAGCTGGGTGAACTGATCCAGCGTCAGGTTCGCGCGGCCCGCGAAATCGGCCATGCCCTGCTCGACCGCATCGGGCGGCAGTTCGATCCCCACGCGGCGGGTCTCCTGCAGCTGCAGCTTTTCCTCGATCAGCTGCTCGCGGGCCAGATCGGCCGGGTTACCCGGCGCGCGCACGAGTTCCAGGAACCGGCGGCGCTGGTCCAGCTCGTAGGCCGTGATCACGTCATCATTGACGATGATCGCAGGCGAGAACTGCGACTGCGCCGAAACGGTAACCCCGCCGAAGCAGAGGAGGGCGGCAAGAAGGATGTGACGCATCCGAAACCCTTTGTCAGTTGCGGCAACGCCCCGCGGGGCCGCTGCCCGACCGGCCCGCGGAAAAGCCGCGCAAGCCGACCGAAATGTCGAAATCTGTGGTCGGATCGACCGTATCGGAGCTTGTGTAGCGGCGCGAGACCGAAAGGTCGACCTCGACGCATTCATTGCGCCACCCGACCTTTACGCCTGCCTCGACCGGTTCGTCCGCCCGCAGGTCGTAGCGGGCATTGGCGGACACATCCCACCGTTCCGAGATGCGGTAATCGGCATCGACCGCCCATTCCGAGGCGGGGTCGTCCCGATCCACCGCCGGGTCGGCGGCCAGCCAGATCTGGCTGGCCGAGAGGCCCCAGGCGCCGATCTCGGCGTCGAGACGTGTTTCGGAGGAACTCAGCTCTCCCTCGTCGTCCACGAGCGTCCGGTTGGCGAGGCGCAGCCCGTCGAACAGATCGACCTGGCCCGAGATCAGCCAGTCCGACCGCTGGCCGCCCAGCCCCGACGTGCGCGAGAAATCCGCCTCTTCCGCGCGGTAGATGCGCCCGAAAGTGAGGGTCGACGACCAACCCGCCGGATCGTACCGCGTCCAGGTCACGCCAAGGTTCAGCCGCAGCCCGTCCTCCCGCGCATCGCCGCCCGGCAGGCGGTCGAGCGAAAAGAGGTTCGCCTCGTCGAATTCAGGCCGCGTGCCGTCCTCGTTCGGCAGATCCTCGTCCCCGGTATCGGACCACGCCAGTTGCAGCGCCGGTTCCAGAATCTCCGTCGCGCCGGAGGGACGCGTGCGCATCAGCGGATAGCGCAGCGTGACGGCGGCGACCGGCGTCAGTCGGAGGGCATCCTCCTCGACCGCATCGTCCTGGGTGATGCGGAAGCCGTCCGCATAAAGCGCCGCGTCGCCTTCGACCGACAGGCCCGAGCGCAGGATGCGCCGCCCGTGATACTGTATGGCGCCGCCAAGCCGCGCGATATCGCGTCCGGCGATGCCGTCCTCGTCGGAGGAGCGGTAGACGGTACGCCCTGTGATCTCGGCCCTCAATTCCGATCCGAAGCCCAGCGGCAGCCGCTGCAGAAGCGCCAGGTCCCCGATCAGGTTCGGCTCGTCCGCATCCCCGTCATCGTCGTCGCGCAGATATTCCAGGTTGCTCAGCGACCCCGATGCGAAGAGGAACCGTTCGACCCGGGTCAGCTCGACAAAGCTCTCGATCCGGTCGGCCCCCGTCACCCCGTAATCCAGCAGATAGCCATTGTCCGACACCGTGATGATGTCGAAGACCAGCTCGGTCTTCGGCGCGATCTGAAAGACCCCCTGCGCCTCGACATAGCCGCGCAGGTCGCCGGGCCGGATGTCGTCCGACGACCCGGAGCCGGTGATCGTCAGATCGCCGGACCGGAACGCCTGGCGATAGCGGAATTCCAGCGTCCGGGTCCCCGGCGCCAGATAGGGCGTCAACGTGATGTCGCGCGACGGGCCGAGCGGGATGAAATAGGGCAGCTTCAACCCGGTTCCAAGCTGGTTTGTCGATCGGATCTCTGGCGCGAGAAACCCGCGCGACCGCTCCAGCGTCGGATCGGGCAGGCGCATCCGCGGGATCCAGAAGACCGGCACGCCGCGGATCAGGAACTGCGCGTTGTCGAAATAGATCTGCCGCTCGGCCTCGTCGTGGATCACCCGCTCGGCCCGGATCGACCAGAGCGGCTGCCGGTCCCCGCAGACCGCGCAGGAGGTGGCGCTGGTCTTGTAAAGCTGGGTGTAGCGGCCATCGACCCGGTCGATCCGGTTGGCCGAAAGCTGCAGCTGACGGTCCAGCACCAGCCGTGCGCCGCGCAGTAGCGCATTCGACAGGGTCGGCTCGATTACGCCGCTTTCGGCGGCCAGGATCGTGCCGTCCGGGCCGGTGATCAGCACGGGGCCCGTCAGCGTCAGCCGGTCCGTCGGCTGGTCGTAGATGACCCGTGTGGCGGTCAGCCGGGTGCCGTCATAAAAGACCTCGACATTGCCCTCGGCAATCAGCCGCTCCTCCCCCTCGATGAAGACCCGGTCCGCGACGAGCGTCGCCACGCCCTGGGCCGAGGCAAGCGTGGGCAGCAGCAGGAAAAGCGCCAGCAAAAGCCGCATCACCCGTCCTCGAGATGCAGAAGCAGGCCAAGCGCAAGACAGATCGCGGCAGAAGGCGGGATCCAGGCGGCGATGATTGCCGGAATCTGGCCGTTCTCGCCCAAGATCTGCGCGAAGTTCCGCAGGAAATAGAGCCCGAAGCCCAGCATCACCGCGATCAGCACCGCGATCCCTGTCCTCCCGCCGCGCTGATGACGCATCGTCAGCCCCGCCGCAACCAGCAGCATCGAGACGAGGAAGGCGGGCAGGGCCAGCTCCATCTGGAACCAGACGAGATGCCGCCGGGACGAGAACCCCGCACGCTCGAGCTGCTCGATAAACGCAGGCAAGTCCCAGATCGGGATCGAGGACGGCGTACCCAGCCGGTCGCGGATCTGATCGCGCGTCAGGGTCGAGGGCAGGGTGAGCCTGTCGTGCCGCGTCGCCGCCGCCTCGGGGTTCTCGATCGTTCCCAGAGGCCACGCCTTGACGTCTTCCAGCGCCCATTCGCCGGGGCGCAGCTCGGCCCGCGCCGCCTCCAGCCGCCGCGTCGGCCCGGACCCCTCTCCGAAGACGATGAACGACGCGCGCGCCAGCCGCGTCCCGTCGAGCGACGCGCTCTCGGCGCGGATCACCGTCTGCTGGTCGCCATCCCCCTGGCGGAGCCACAGCCCTTCTTCCGACAGGGCCAGCGTCGATGTGCCGCCGCGTTCGATATCAGCTTCGCGCCGCTCGTATTCCTGCTGGGTGCCCGCCACGATCGGGTTCAGCACCGCCACAGAGGCCGCGCCGATCATAAAGGCGACGATCGTCGGCGCAACAAGGCTGCGCAGGGCGGACCGGCCCGCGGCACGGGTCACCACCATCTCGGACGACCGGGCGAGCGACAGGAACAGGGCGATCGTCGCCAGGACCGTGATCAGCGGCAGGATCCGGTACACGCCTTCGGGCGTATTCAGAAGCGTCAGGCCGACGATCCGCCCGAACCCCACGCCTTCGCCCGCAAACTTGCCCAGCTGCTCGATCAGGTCGAGGAAGGCGATCATCAGGAAAAAGACGGCAAAGACCCCGGCGAAGGTGCGCGCGAACCGCTTGGCAAAGTAGAGATGCAGGATCATGCCGCGGCCCTTCCCCGGGGAAAGAGGCCGGGACGCTCGACCTTCAGCAATTGCAGCACGGCGATGAGGCAGCCGACCAGGAACGGCAGATAGATCAGCGGCCAGATCGCCGGTGTCGCCTCGACCGCGCCGAGGATGGCGCTTTCCAGCGCCTTCACCGCGATCAGAAGGAAGATGGCAATGACGATGTGACGCCAGATCCCGAACCGTGAAAATCCTCCGGCAAGCAGGGTCGAAAACCCGATCAGCGCCGCGACCAGCGACAATCCCGCCTCGAGCACACGGATATGACCGGTCCGGCGCAGTTCCTCTGCCGTATCGCGCGTCAGCGCCTGCGTCTCCGGCGTCGCCGCGAACAGGTCCCACGTCGAGATCTCGCGCGTGCTGCGCCGGGTCCGCTCGGACGTCGTCATGAATTCCCCGAGGTTGTAGGTGAAATCCTCAAACCGCGTGGTGAAAAGCCGCTGGTCCGCACTCTCGAGCGTCTGCGCCAGCCCGGACAGCATGACCAGTTGCGGACCCTCCTCGCCGCGCACCAGAAACGCACGCTCTGCGGTATAGATCGTCGACTGATCAGGCTCCCGCGTGTCCGACAGGAAGACATCGTTCAATGTCCCGTCCGGGGCGATCTCACGGATATAGACGGTGATGCCGTTCGCCGGTGACAGGAACTCCCCCTCGACCAGCAGGCGCGCGGTCAGGTTTTCGGCGATCTGCGCCTCCCGGTCGTTCAGCTGGGCCAGCGACAGCGGCGTCAGGACATGGACCAGCACGCTCATCAGGAACGTCACGGTCAGGCCGAAGACCAGAACCGGCCGGGCCAGGCGGAAGGCGCCGTGGCCTGTCGCCTGCAGCACCGCCAGCTCGCTTTCCGACGACATCCGGTTGGTGACGTAGACCGACGCCGCGAAGGCCGAAATCGGCAGGACCAGCCGGATCACGTTCGGCAGCGACAAAGCGGTGAATTCAAGGAAAACGCCGGCCGATTGTCCGTCGGCGATCAGCTGGTCGAACAGCAGCACGGCCCGGTTCACCCAGTAGACCAGCACCAGGATCAAACTGAAGAACCCGAACAGGATCATCAGCTGGGCATAGACGTAGCGGTCGATACGGGCCAAAGGCGGGGCTCTGCTCGGGATCTGTTTGGGCTCTTGGCTAGCCGATTTGCGCGCCATGGTGAACCGCTATTGCGGACCGGCGCGGCAAGCGGCTAATCGGGACGGACGGATGATGTCCACTCCACAGGAGCCTCCCATGACCGATCGCGCCCCCTTCCAACTGCTTGAGACAGACCTTGACGGATTGGAGGCGCGCGCCGGCCGGATAGCGGTTCTGATGGGCACCGATGGGGCGTTGTCGCCCAGTGCCCGCCGCATCGACAGCAAGATGAAGGGCGCGCTCAAGCGGCTCGCCGACAGCAAATCCTTCGAGAAGATGAAAGAGGGCGACGCCACGACCCTGTCCTTTCCGCAGGGTCTGGAAGCGGAGGCGGTGATCGTCGCGAAACTCGACCCCAAGGCCGATCGCGACGCCGCGCGCAAGGCTGGCGCCTCCATCGCAGCCTCCCGCGGGGATGCGGCACTTCTGGTTCTCGCCCATGCGCTGAAACAGGGGGAAGACCTGGCACTTGGCCTGATGCTGCGCGACTACGAATTCAAGGCCCGCAAGTCCGATCAGGGCGAGCCCCGGCCCGAGATGATCCTGATGCATTCCCGCCCCGAAACCGTCGACCTCACCCGGGCCGGGGCCCTGGCCGACGGCATCTTCCTGACCCGCGATCTTGTCAACGAACCGGCCAACGTCCTGACGACCACCGATTTCGCCTCCCGGATCGAAGCGATGTCCGACGACGGCCTCAAGATCGAGATCATCGAAGAGGACCGGCTGCGCGAACTTGGCATGAACCTGCTCCTCAGCGTCGGGCAGGGCTCTGCCGCGCCGTCCAAGGTCGGCGTAATCCGGTGGGAGAACGGCGGCGACGCCAAGCCCCTCGTCCTGGTCGGCAAGGGCGTCGTCTTCGACACCGGCGGGATCAGCCTGAAGCCCGCGCAGGGCATGGAAGACATGACCATGGACATGGGCGGTGCCGGCACCGTCGTCGGCGTGATGAAGGCGCTGGCAGGCCGCAAGGCCAAGGCGAATGTCGTGGGGCTGGTCGGGCTGGTCGAAAACATGCCGTCCGGCACCGCGACCCGTCCCGGTGACGTGGTGACCTCGATGAAGGGCGACACCGTCGAGATCATCAACACCGATGCCGAAGGTCGCCTCGTTCTGGCCGATGTCATGTGGTACGCGCAGGACCGGTTCGAACCCGCCGCGATGATCGACCTCGCCACGCTGACCGGTGCGATCATCATCGGGCTGGGCCACGAAAAGGCGGGCATCTTCGCCAATGACGACGATCTGGCGGGCGCCTTTCTCAAGGCGGCGGAAACCGAAGGCGAGGGCGCCTGGCGCATGCCGCTTGGCAAAGCCTACGATGATCAGCTGAAAAGCCGGATCGCCGACATGAAGAACGTGGGCGGCCGCCCGGCCGGTTCGATCACCGCAGCCCAGTTCCTCCAGCGGTTCGTCAAAGACGACACGCCCTGGATGCATATCGACATCGCGGGCGTGGCCAGCCGCAGCGACGGCACCGTGCTTGCGCCGAAGGGGGCAAGCGGCTGGGGCGTGCTCGCGCTCGACCGGCTGATCGCGGACCGGTTCGAGGCGTGAGGTGGGCGCAGCCTACTTCTATCACCTGACGCGCCAGCCGGTCGAAGCCGCGCTGCCGCAACTGGTCGAACGGGCGCTGGCGGCGGGCTGGCGGGTGGCGGTCCGCGCGCCGGAAGAGGCGCTCAGCGGCCTCGACGACGCGCTGTGGCGCGGGCCCGATGATGGCTTTCTCGCCCACGGCATTGCTGGTGGTCCGCACGATGCCGACCAGCCGGTGCTGCTGACCGCGGGCGACGCGTCGGCCAACGGCGCGCGCTGCCTGATGGGGGTGGGCGGCACGGAGATCACGGCCGACGACTGCGCCGGGATGGAGCGGGTCTGTATCCTTTTCGACGGCACCGACGGCGCCGCGCTGGAACGCGCCCGCACGCAATGGCGCGGCCTCACCGAAGCGGGGGTCGAAGCGCAATACTGGTCGCAGGAAAGCGGCCGGTGGGAGCGTAAACGGTAGGGCGGCCCAAATTCTTCTAGAAGAATTTGCAAGTGCAGAATTTTCTAGAAAATTCTGTCTTCTCAAAACCTTCTAGAAGGTTTTGTTCCCTCAATAAATGATGCGCAGCGGTGTCCCCGAGCAACTGATGACAAGGTCGGTGCCGCAATCGACCATGTGGAACCCGCGCCTGCGCACCTCAAGCTCGAGTCGATCCAGCCCGACCTCGCGCAGCACATCCGCCTTGCGCCGCCGGACGGCGCCGCCCCGCAGCGCCGACTGACTGCAAAAGATCTGATCGAGCCAATCCTGCCCGACCGGCTTGCGCGTGAGGTTCTTCATGCCCCCGGCATAGCGCGCCCTGGTTAGCGCTTCCTTAAGCCCGCCTGCGCCGCCGCCCATCCCGCCGCGTGCCCCCCGCAGAGGCCGCCTGCGCCGCCTCGGGAAACGGTACCCCTTCGCCCACCTTGTCGAGAACCCGGGAAAAGCCGATCCAGGACGCACCGCCCGGATCGCGATTCATTAGGTAGTTGGCTGCGTTCACCGCCTCCATCTCAACCGACCGCACCGGGTTCATGATCGCGCTGGTCATCCCGGCCCCGATCGCCATCGACAGGAAGGCGGAATTGATCCCGTGCCGATGCGGCAGCCCGAACGAGATGTTAGACGCGCCGCAGGTCGTGTTGACCTCCAGCTCTTCCCGCAGCTGCTTGACCAGCGCAAAGACCTGCCGTCCGGCCGTTCCCATCGCGCCCACGGGCATCACCAGCGGATCGACCACGATGTCATGCGCTGGGATCCCGAAATCCGCCGCCCGCTCGACGATCTTCTTGGCCACCGCGAACCGAACCTCGGGATCCTCGCTGATCCCTTCGTCGTCGTTCGAGATCGCGACGACGGGCACATTGTATTTCTTGACCAGCGGTAGGATCTTCTCCAGCCGCTCCTCCTCGCCCGTCACGGAGTTCAGCAGCGGCCGCCCTTCGCAAGCCTCAAGACCGGCTTCCAAGGCGGCAGGCACGCTTGAGTCGATGCAGAGCGGCACATCGACCGTCTTCTGCACCAGCGCGATCAGATCCCGCATCAGCGGCGGCTCGACAAAGTTGTTGTCCGCATAGCGCGGATCCTCGGCCATCTTGTTCTTGAAGACGGCCCCGGAATTCACGTCGAGTACCATCGCGCCGCAGGCCACCTGCTCCAGCGCGTCCCGTTCGACCGTCGAGAAATCGCCCACCTCCAGCTCCGCCGCCAGCTTCTTGCGTCCGGTCGGATTGATCCGCTCGCCGATGACGCAGAACGGCTCGTCAAAGCCGATCACGGCGGTTTTGGATTTGGACTCGACGATCGTTCTGGTCATGGGCTGCTCGCTTTTTGGGGCGCGGCACCATGTGCGGCCGCCCAGTCAGTGCTGGCGCGGATGCCGCCCAGCGGAAAAAGGTGAAGGTTCGTGATCGCGAAATCCGGATGGGCCTGCCGGTGGGCGGCCAGGGCCGCCACGAAATCCGTCGGCTCATACGGCGTCAGCAGCTTCGTCACGTCCGCCGCCCGCCGCTGCAGAACCGACAGGGACGGGCCCACGCCGCAGGCGATGGCGAACTTGATCAGCGTCTGCAGCTTGGCGGGCCCCGCCACGCCGATATGGACGGGCAGGGCGATCCCGGCCTCGCGCAGACCCTCGGCCCATTGGATCACCGGGCCGGGTTCGAAGCAGAACTGGGTGGTGATCGCCATTTCGGCATCGGTGCGCTCGGAAAAGCCCTGCTTCCAGCGCAAAGCTTCCGAGACGTTGTGCAGCCCGCCATCGGGGTCGATATCCTTGTTCCCCTCCGGGTGGCCCGCCACATGCAGCCGCTTGAAACCCGCCTTGTCGAAGAGGCCGCTGTCCAGAAGCTGCATCGAGTTGTCGAATTCCCCGATCGCGCCGCCGATCCCGCCCGCCAGCACCAGTGCCTGATCCACTCCGGCCTCGCCCTGATAGCGCGCGATCCAGTCGGCCAGCGTCGCCCGGTCGGGGATGATCCGCGCCGGGAAATGCGGCATCACGGGAAAGCCTTCGCCCGCGATCCGTGCGGCGGTCGCGACCATTTCCTCGATCGGGGTGCCTTCCAGATGGGCGATGTAGACGCGGGTGCCGACCGGCAGGATCTCGGCGAAGCTCTCGACCTTGGCTGCCGTCCGGGGCATGACCTCGATCGAGTAGCCCTGAACGAACGCGGCCACCACGTCCGGGGCAGGGGCAGGCACCGCCGCCGTCTTGCGAAACTTCAGGAAACTCATCAGCCGCACCTCACTCTGCCGCGTGCTCCCAGCCGCCTGCCTCGATCAGGGCGCGCAACCGGTCCTTATCGTAAGCCGCCTCGATCCGCGCCGCGGCGGCTGCGGCGGCATCGTCCCCCGCACCCTCCTCGGGCGCACCGGGCGCCTTTCGCCATTCGGAAAGGTAATCGTCCGTTCCCGCGGCCCCGCTTTTCATCGCGGCCCGGTCGATTGCCTGCTCGAACCGTTCGGACAGCTGCACTTTCGCGCCGCGCCGACCGCCGCCAGCAATCACCTGCGCCGGGATGTCGCGCCAGTAGACCACGGTGATATCGGTCATGATTCTCCTTCTCCGTCCGTCCTGTCTACGCGTGCGTCCGGCTGCTGCATGGTCCGATTTCGACGCGGCGCCGTCGCAGAGCGACCTGCGCCTCCCCAGATGCCATCCCCCCTTGCCCGCGTCCACGGACCCGCAGATGAAATCTCCGCATGACGATCGTGAATCCGGCCATCGCGGCGCTTGATCGGGGACCAACCCTCACCTAGTGTTAAGACAACTCGAATTGGAGGGCGTGAAGATGGCGCCCAGGCGTCCCGACGGTGCGGGCGCATTCCCGAAGGCGGTCGAAAGCCCCGCGCCGCAGAAACCAGACCCTAACGCGCTTTACGCTGCGTTAGATCTCGGCACGAACAGTTGCCGCATGCTGATCGCACAGCCGAAGGGCAGCCAGTTCCACGTCATCGACAGCTTTTCCAAGAACGTCCAGCTTGGTGTCGGGCTGGAAGGGTCGAACCGGCTGAGCCGCAATTCGATGAACCGCACGATCAGCGCGATGCGGATCTGCCGCCAGAAGATCAACCGCCACAAGGTGGGCCGGATGCGGTTGGTGGCGACCGAGGCCTGCCGCCGCGCGCTTAACGCCGACCAGTTCGTCAACCAGGTCAGGCGCGAGACGGGCCTGCCGCTTGAGATCATCGTGCCGGAGGAGGAGGCGCGGCTTGCCGTTATCTCCTGCGCGCCGCTCGTCTCGACCAAGACAGAGCAACTCCTGGTCGTCGATATCGGCGGCGGCTCGACCGAGCTTGTCTGGATCGACCTCACCAAGGTGCCCCGCGCCGACCGGCCGCGTGCGATCATGCGGCTGCATTCCGGGTTCCGCCAAGATCCCGGGCCGTTCCCGGCGGCCAAGGTGGTCGACTGGATCTCCGTACCGCTCGGGGTCGCCACGCTCCGCGACCAGTTCTCGGATGTCGAGGACGACACGGCCCGTTTCGCGCTGATGAGCTGGTATTTCGAGGAAAAGCTGGCCGATTTCGCCCCCTATGCCGACGAACCCGTGCGCGAGGGGTTCCAGATCATCGGCACCTCGGGCACCGTCACCACGGTCGCCGCCTCTCACCTGGGCCTGCGCCGCTATGACCGCACGAAGGTCGACGGGCTGCGCATGACGTCCGACCAGATCGACGCGGTGATCTCGAACTACCTCGCCCTCGGCCCCGCCGGCCGCCGCGCCGACCCCCGGATCGGCCGCGACCGCCAGGCGCTGATCATGTCCGGCGCCGCAATCCTGCAGGCGCTCATGCGCCTCTGGCCGACCGACCGCCTGTCGGTTGCCGACCGCGGCCTGCGCGAAGGGTTGCTCTACGCCCAGATGTCCGCGGATGGCGTTTTGGAAGACGGGCCCTATTGACGGTCTCGGCCTCTCTCAAATGCATTTATAGAAGGCCCTTTTCTTAGAGACTTTCCATGACAAGCCCCCGATTTTTCCACCATCGAAGAATGCGAAGTCTGTCAACGAAGATGTATCGCGCGGTCACTATCCTGACAGCCCTCGCCTGTTTCACCGTTGCAGCATCGGGTCAGACCAGTTCCCCCGAGAAGATTTTCACCTCCCTGGAGCATCGCTATGTCTCTGGCCCGCCTTTCACCATCGGGCTCGATCACGCGTTCTTCATCGACCTGACGAAAAACGCCCCTTGCAATGCACAAGCTCTGGCCGATGCGATCACGAACGATCGCGGTCGAGCCTCCTGCGAGGTCAACGATAGCAATTGTCGTCATTACTGGGCCGACGCCGTCGTGAATGCCTGCTTTTTTCCGATGACGCCCCATCATGTCTGCGATGATCTCAACCGCGAGGAAGCTAAGGCAGAGTATGAGCTTTGCGTCCTGAATGTCATCGCCAGGGAGGCCTACTTTGCGGGAGGGTCACTGGATGGTACCGAAGACGGCCCTAGACCGTTCCCGACGGTGAGGGACTTTCTGAACCTCGCCGTCGAGACCGCCGATATTCTGGACGCGTCCTATCCGTCGGAGGATGATATCCGCAGTATGGCCGATCTTAGCCTGCCGGATCGCGGGCGTCTGAGAGAGGCCATTGTGCCGGTTTATGACAGGTTCTTTCGCAGCGAGAGCTGCCGTAGCGAGTTCCATGTCCTGCTGGTGAAAGTAGAAGTCAGATCCGCTCTGTGCAGCTATGAAGGGGTTCAGATGCAGCTCCGCCGCATCATACGACGCGCCGCCGACATCTATTCCATCATCGACTGACGCTTTCGACCCGGATGTCGGTCGATGGATGCTGCAGGATAAGCTGTGTTCGAAGTCAGAATGCATGTGATATAAATACGTCCAGCAGAACCGCTTTTTTTCATCCCGAACAAAGAGTTACAGACCGATTCTCAACAAGCGCTAGACGTCGCGCATGGATGCTCTCTCGATCAGCTTCTACGCGATCGTCTGCGGATTTCTCGGCGTCGCCATCCCGCCACGGCTCGCGCCGCTCCTGCGGTTCTGCCTCGGCGCCGGCGTTGGCGTGGCGGCCCCTCCTATCCTGACAGGGATCAGATCGCTCTTTGGCGGCTACTGACGCCCCCGGGATCGGACATTGACCTAAGCAATCCGTTCCAGCATCGGCGTCTCATCGGTGCGCAACGTCAACACCTCGACCCCCTTCCGGGTCACCGCGACCGTATGTTCGAACTGGGCCGAGAGCTTTCGGTCCTGCGTCACGACGGTCCACCCATCTTCCTCGGTCTTCACCTTGCGGCTTCCCTGATTGACCATCGGCTCGATCGTGAAAACCATGCCCTCCTGCAACCGCATACCACTTCCCCGCTGACCGAAGTTCAGCACGTTGGGCTTTTCGTGCATCCTCCGGCCGATCCCGTGTCCGCAATACTCGCGCACAACGGAACAATTGTGCCGCTTGGCATAGCGCTCGATCGCGTGGCCGATATCCCCTAGATGCCCGTCCGGGCGCACCTGCCTGATCCCCTGCCAGAGGGCGCCCTGGGCGATCCGGACCAGCCGTCTTGCCGCGGCCGACGCATTCCCGACCACATAGGTCTTGCTGGAATCCGCGATGAACCCGTCCTTTTCCAGCGTGATGTCGAGGTTGATGATATCGCCGTCGTGGACGATCTCGTCCTGGTCCGGAATGCCGTGGCAGACCACGTGATTGATCGAACAGTTCAGGACGAACTGGAATCCGTACTGGCCCTTGCTCGCAGGACGGGCGGCCAGATCGATGGTGATGAACGCCTCGACCAGATCGTTGATCTGCAAGGTCGACATGCCAGAGAGATCCTGCCTGTCCAGCATCTCGAACACGCTGGCCAGCAGGCGCCCCGACTTGCGCATCAGGGCGAGCTCGTCCGGCGTCTTGACCATGTCAGGCGGCGTCGACGGTATCGAGGCCGACATCCGCGGCCTTCAATTGCATCGCCACGATCTCGTTGAACGACAGCGCCGGATTGCTTTCCGCCAGCATCCCGATCTTCATCCAGAACTCGGCCTGCGCATTGATCGAGCGGCACATGACGGCGCTCGCCTTGCGCACCTCCTGATGCAGCTCCTCGCCGATCTTCACGATGCCCATCTCGGCCTCCTATCTGCAATATGAAACATATACGTTTCATATACAACAAAGGCCGGTCCGGCAAGCTGCAGCTCGGCTGCCCCTCCCGGTCAGGATCCGCTAGTCGTCATCGCCACGGATCCGCGTCATCATCTCGGTCAGATCCCGCGACAGGCCCTCCGTCCCGAGAATCCGGTCGAGCTGGGCCTTGATCAGATCCTGCCGCTTGGGATCGTACCGCTTCCACGTCTCGAACGCGGTCGAGGTGCGGGCGGCGGTCTGGGGGTTCTTTTCGTCCAGCCGGATCAGCCAGTCGGCCAGGAATTCATAGCCCGCGCCGGTCGCGTCGTGGAAGCCAGCCGGGTTGCTCACCAGACCGCCCATCACCGCGCGGAAGCGGTTGGGGTTGGTCCAGTCGAAATCCTCCCGCTCGGTCAGGGCCCTGGCGGTGCCGACCGCCGCCTCGGGCGGGGCGAGGCTGATCTGGATGGCGTACCACTTGTTCATCACAAGCCGGTCATGCTTCCAGTCGCTCTCGAACCGGGCCAGCGCCTCGGCCCCTTCGTCGATCTGCAAAAGGCTGCCAAGGGCGGCCAGACGGTTCGTCATGTTGTCTGCTTGGTCGAACTGGGCCCGCGCCGCCGTGCCCCCGTCAAGCCGCGACAGAAGCGTCAAAAGCCCGTTGGCAAAGGCGCGCCGCCCCGCATCGGCGGCCTCCGGGCTGTAGGCGCCATGCACCTGCATCCCCCGGAAGAGCCGCGGCAGATCCGGCTCGAAATGGGCGGCCATGCGGGCGCGCAGCGTATCGGCGGCGCGGTTGACCGACAGCGGCTCCGGGTGGCGGCCATAGTCGAAGATCGCCTGCGCGATCTCCTCTTCCGACGGCTGGCGCAGGATCAGCGCGCGATAGGCCGGATCGAGGCTGTCATCGACCAGGAGCCCGTTCAGGGCATCGAGATATTCCTCCCCCGGTCCAAGGCCCCCCGTCGCCAGCGCCGTCAGCGCATCACGGGTCAGCGACCGCGCCGCTTCCCACCGGTTGAAACTGTCGGTCTCGTTGGCCAGCAGGAACAGCCGGTCGTCGGTGCGTGACGTGTCGTCGATGATCACCGGCGCCGAGAAATCCCGGTTCAGCGACACGACCGGCTTGCGGTCATGCCCCCGCGTGCGGATCTCGATCCGGGGTTCCGTCAGTTCAAGCAGCACGTCCTCGCCGAATTGCTGCCCCGTATCGGGATCGAAAAGCGCGAAGAGCAGCGGGATATGCATCGGCTTCTTGTCCGCCTGCCCGGGCGTGTCGGGCACCGATTGCTCCAGCACCAGCGTGTGCGTGCCCTCCTCGAACGTCTCGGTCACCGTGATCTTCGGTGTCCCGGCCTGACTGTACCACAGCATGAATTGCGACAGATCCCGGTCGGCCGCATCCTCGAACACCTTGATCCAGTCCTCGATCGTCGCCGCATCCCCGTCATGGCGTTCGAAATAGAGGTCGAGCGCCTTGTAATAGGTCTCATCGCCGACGATCCGCTTGAGCATCCCGATCAGCTCCGCGCCCTTTTCGTAGACGGTGACGGTGTAGAAGTTGTTGATCTCGACAAAGCTCTCGGGCCGCACCGGATGGGCGAGCGGCCCCGCATCCTCGCGGAACTGGCGGGCGCGCAGAAGGATCGCATCCTCGATCCGCTTCACGGGGGCGGACCGCATGTCGGCCGTGAACTGCTGGTCGCGGAAGACCGTCAGCCCCTCTTTCAGGCAGAGCTGGAACCAGTCGCGGCAGGTGATCCGGTTGCCGGTCCAGTTGTGGAAATATTCATGAGCGACAATCGCCTCGATCCGCTCGAAATCGGCGTCGGTCGAGGTTTCGGGCGAACAGAGCACGGCAGAGGCGTTGAAGATGTTCAGCCCCTTGTTCTCCATCGCGCCCATGTTGAAATCGTCGACGGCAACGATGTTGAAGATGTCGAGGTCGTATTCGCGGCCGTAGATATCCTCGTCCCATTTCATCGACTTCTTCAGCGAATTAAGCGCCCAGCCGCATTTGTGCTCGTCCCCCTTGCGCACCCAGACGGCCAGCTGCACCTCGCGGCCCGATTTGGTGATGAAGGTGTCGTGGACATCCACCAGCTCCCCAGCGACCAGCGCGAAAAGGTAGGCGGGCTTGGGCCAGGGGTCGTGCCATTCGGTGAAGCCCTCGCCACGTTCCTTCAGGTTGCCGTTCGACAGAAGCACCGGCAGGTCGCTTTCGATCCGCACGGTGAAGGGCGCCATCACGTCGGGCCGGTCGGGATAGTAGGTGATCCGGCGGAATCCCTGCGCCTCGCACTGGGTGCAATACATCCCGTTCGAGAGGTAAAGCCCTTCCAGCGCCTTGTTGTCCTCGGGGTTGATCTCGACGACCGCCTCCCAGGTGAAGGCGTCATTCGGGGCGGCGACGACCAGCCCGTCCTCGACCATTTCGGGATCGACCCGTGTCCCGTCGATCTTGGCCGAGATCAGAGTCAGCCCCTCGCCATGCAGACGGAACCCGGTCTCTTCGCTGTCGGGGTTCGGCTTGAACCGGATCCGGCTCGTGACCCGCGTCGCCTTGGGGTCCAGCTGGAAGGTCAGATGCACGTCTTCGACCAGATGCGACGGTGGACGATAATCGGCGAGGTGGATGCGTTGCGGTGCGGCGTCTTTCATGGATCTTCCCTCGCGGAACCGGGTGTTCGGCCGCACGTTAGGTTCATGAACGGCGGGCGGCAAGCCGCGCCGGAACCAAGTAAGGGGACCATAGAATGTCTGCACCGGATACTGACGTTGAGAAACAGGAAAAGCGGCACAAGGGCCCGCTGATCGGCATCGCCGCAGCCGTGGCGTTTGGCGTCGGCCTGATCGTTCTGCTGAGCGTCATTGTCGTTTCGCGCGGGGACGAGCCCGTGGGCGCCGATGAACAGATCGACGGCCGCACCGGCACCGTCGAGGAGGTCAGCCAGTAGCCATGCCCCGCACGGGCGGCAAGGCTGTGCGCAAGGGCGACCTGCCGCAGAAGGTTTGCGCCGCCTGCGGGCGGCCTTTCGCGTGGCGCAAGAAGTGGGCGCGGGTCTGGGACGAGGTCCGCTATTGCTCGGAGAAGTGTCGCAGGGGCGGGTAGGAAATCAGCGCAGTAGAGAAAAGAGGGCAGCGCCCGACCCGACGGGGCGGGTATGATCTAACCGCGCCCTTTCTCAAATGCATTGTTGTCGAGCTACTTGTACCGTTGCAAAAGCGCCCGCCCAGTGGGGGCGGGTCGGGCGCTGCCCGGCGTTGCCGCCGGGCGGGGGCTCTGAGCTGCGTCAGACAGAAAAGGCGAGCCAGCTAGGAGAGGCTCAAGCCGCCCCGTCCAGCCCCGCCGCCGCAATCCCGGCCATCCCGGCCTCCGCATCGTTGTCCGAGGTGTCACCTGTTACCCCCACGGCCCCGATCACCGCATCCCCATCCTTGACCAAGATCCCGCCCGGCACCGGCACCACCTGCCCGCCGAAGACCCCGTTCACCGCGGCCATGAAATACGCCTGCTGCTCGGCCCGCGCCATCTGTGCGCTCCCCGGCATGCCCAGCATCACCGCGCCATAGGCCTTGCCCTGGGCGATCCCGAATCGCCCGGGCGAGGCGCCATCCTCGCGCTCGAACGCCTTCACGTGCCCGCCGGTGTCCAGCACCACGACCGACAGCGGCTTCAGCCCCATCTCGCGCCCCTTTGCGATCGTTTCGCGCACGATCGTCCGTGCCTGCTCCAGCGTGATCTCGGCCATGTTGCCTCCCTTGAGTTCATCCGTCCCCATCTAGGGCAGGATCACCCGCAAAGACCAGCCGGTCATGCGTCCCAAAGCCAGCAAGGATCGGCCCAGCACCAGCCCCGCATTTGCAGCAGCGAATCCGCGCCGGGTGCACCCTGCCGCAACCGCGACTTCGCGCTGAAATCGGCGCCCGATAGGCTCGATGCTCTACAGCCCCCGCCGTCCCGGTCTACCCCTGCACATGTGGGCAGGGGGCGCCCCGCAAACCTAACGTGGCACAGGCAACCGCAATGACCGGACACCGCAGAACGCGCGCACTCGTGGCCGGCCTCGGCGTCGTCGCGGGGGCTTTCCCTATCGGAGCAGACACCATGGCTTCCCCTTTGACCTGCAAGGTTACCGCAGACACGGAAGATGGCACGGCGCTGGCCAACACGCTCTGCGCGGCGCTGTCCGACAGGCTCGCGGCGCAGGAGGATCCAATGATCCTGCACGTCACCGCCCATTCTCCCGTGCTGATCGAGGCCCAGCTTTCCGATGCGACCGGCGAGCCCTTGGGCGATCCGGTTCAGCTCTCGGTCGTCGACAGGACGCTGTCCGCCCCGATGATGGACCAGTTTGCGGACACGCTCGCCACCCACGTCACCGGACCACCATCCGACTAGGAGCGGACACATGCATCACGACCACGACCACGAGGCCGGCCTATCCGGCCCCGAAAGCACATTCGCGCCCGACCAGCCGCGCAGCCTTGAGGGCATTGCCAACTTCATCCGGGCCGAATTCTGGAGCCCCCGGCAATTCGATACCGGCTCCGAGAACGAGATCACGGTGAATCTCACCGGCCTCACCGCCGAAGCGCAGGTGCTCGCCCGCGAGGCGCTGGAGGCCTGGGCCGACGTCACCGGCATCACCTTCACCGAGACGACCGGTCAGGCGCAGATCACCTTCGACGACGAGGACAGCGGCGCCTACGCCTTCAGCTCCATCTCGAACGGAGAGATCCTGTCATCCAACGTCAACATCAGCACCGACTGGATCGCCGCCTACGACACCGGCTTCGACAGCTACTCGTTCCAGACATATATCCACGAAATCGGCCACGCGCTCGGCCTCGGCCATGGCGGCTTCTACAACGGTTCGGGCCGCTATCCCGACGACGCCGACTATGCCAATGACAGTTGGCAGGCGACCGTGATGTCCTACTTCTCCCAGACCGAGAACACCTTCGTCGACGCGAGCTTCGCCTTCGTCACGACCCCCATGCCGGCGGACGTGATCGCCGTGCAGGACATGTACGGCACCGCAACCGACACCCGCACCGGCGACACGACCTACGGCTTCAACGACACGACGGGCGAGGCGCGGCTGGATTTCACCAGCTTCGATATGCCCGTCACGCTCACCATCGCGGATTCGGGCGGCGAGGATACGATCGACCTGTCGGGCTACGGCTCCGACCAGACGATCAACCTCAACGACCAGACCTATTCCGATTACGGCGGTGGCACCGGCAACCTCGCGATCGCGCGCGATACCGGGATCGAGAATGCGGTCGGCGGCAGCGGCGACGACACGCTGATCGGCAACGAGCTTTCGAACGAGCTGACCGGCGGGGCAGGGGCCGACACCTTCGTCTTCGACGACGAGGGTTTCGGCACTGACACGATCACCGATTTCGAGACCGGCATCGACGATCTCGCCTTCGAGGATGGGGCCGACCTCTCCGATTTCGACCTTTCCGACACCGACGGCGGTGCGCTCCTTGTCGCCGCCGACGGCTCCTCGATCTTGATCGAGGATGTCATGGCAAGCGAGCTTACCTCCCAGTCCTTGTTTGCCTGACACAAGACCCCGGTCCCGCAAGGGGCCGGGGCACTACCGCAGCCGCTCGGCCAGAAAATCGATCACCGCGCGTACCTTCGCGGGCAGGTAGGCCCGGCTCGGATAGAGCAGCCAGGCGCCGGTCTCAAAGGCCGTCGCCGTCACTTCGTGCGCGGGGAAAAGATCCACCAGCCGCCCCGCCGCCAGATCCTCGCCCGCGAAATGCACGGCGAGCAGCCCCACGCCGACACCCTCCAGCACGGCCCGCCTCAGCGCCAAGGCGTTCGAGATCACGAACGTCCCGCCCACCGGAACCTCCTCCACCGCGCCGTCCGCATCGCGGAACAGCCACCGTGTGCGGAACCCCGGCAGGTCGTAGCGCACGCAGTCGTGGCCGCTCAGCTCCGCAGGCCGCTCCGGGCGCCCGAACCGCTCCAGATAGGCGGGCGCGGCGCAGACGCGGTAGCGCGTCGTCATCAGCCGCCGGCTGATCAGATCGCCTTCGGGGGCCGGGGCCAGCCGGACGGCCAGGTCGATATTCTCGCCCACCAGATCGACGTTCTGATCGGTCAGCACCAGGTCCAGCGTGACCTCCGGCAACGCCTCCCGGACGGCCGCCAGATGAGGCACGATGCACTCATACCCGAACGCGACCGACGCGGTTAGCCGCACCCGCCCCTTGGGCCGCGTTCGCGCTTCCAAGGCCGCCTCCCGCGCCTGATCGAACTCTTCGACCAAAGGCCCGACCCGGCGCAGAAACGTCTCTCCCGCCTCCGTCACCGACAGGCGCCGCGTCGTCCGCTGAAAGAGCCGCAGGTCCAGATCCCGCTCCACCCCCGCGACGACCCGCGAGACCGTCGACGGGTCCATATCCAGCACCCGCGCCGCCGCCGCAAAGCTCCCCTGCTGCGCGACCAGCGACACGATCCTGAGCGCTTCGATCTCCATTCGTGCAGAAAATGCACGAGCAACATGCCATGGCAAGCATTTTTCGCAAATCCCGCACGGGCTAGCCCTCTTCCATCACAACCGAAAGGCCAGCCCCATGCCCCACCTCCTTCGCATCGACGCCTCGACCCGCACGGACGGCTCGTTCTCCCGCACCCTCGGCGACCGGGCCGAGGCCCGTTGGCGTGCCGCCAATCCCGGCGGCACCGTCACCACCCGCACGATCACCGACGGCTCCATCCCGCCCATCGCGCAGGACACGATCACCGGCTTCTACACCCCGCCCGAGGCCATAACCGACGACCTGCGCGCCGCCACGGCGCTGTCCGACACGCTTATCGCCGAGCTTCAGCAGGCCGACACGCTGCTACTGACCACGCCGATCTACAACTTCACCGTGCCCGCCGCGCTCAAGGCCTGGATCGACCAGATCGTCCGCATCGGCCATACCTTCGCCTATGAGGACGGCAGCTTCCGCGGTCTGGTCCAAACCCGCCGTGCCATCGTCGCCTGCGCCTACGGGGCCGAGGGGTATCTGAACGACGGCCCGCTCGCCGGCGCCGATTTCCTCGCGCCTTATCTCAAGTTCCTGCTTGGCTTCCTCGGGATCGAGGATATCCAGATCGTCGGGATCGAGGGCACGACCGGCGACCTCGCCGCGCTCTCGCAGAAAGAGGCGCAGGCCATCGCCGCCATCGAAGCCCGCGCCGCCTGAGCCAGGCACCACCTGAAACAGGCCCTGCCTGAGAAAGGAAACGACATGACAGACCTCACCGGCAAGACCGCCATCATCACCGGCGCGAGCCGCGGCATCGGCGAAGCCACCGCTCGCCATTTCGCCGAACAGGGGGCCAACGTCGTCCTCGCCGCCCGCTCCGAAGGCGCCATCACGGCCATCGCGGACGAGATCGGCGGCACCGCCATCGCGACCGACGTGGCTGATTACGCCGCCGTCGCCGCGCTGGTCGACCGGACGGTTCAGGCCCATGGCGGCCTCGACATCCTGGTCAACAATGCCGGCCTGATCGACCCCATCGCCCGCCTCGCCGACAGTGACCCGGCCGAGTGGGCGCGGGTGGCCGACGTGAACTACAAAGGCGTCTATCACGGCCTGCGCGCCGCGATCCCCGCGATGCTGGAACGCGGCGGCGGCACCGTCATCAACATCAGCTCCGGCGCCGCCACCGGCGCGCTGGAAGGGTGGAGCCACTATTGCTCGTCCAAGGCCGCCGCCCTGTCGCTCACCCGCTGCGCCGACAAGGAGTACCGCGACGACGGGATCCGCGTCATCGGCCTCAGCCCCGGCACCGTGGCGACCGAAATGCAGCGCGAGATCAAGGCGTCCGGCCTCAACCCCGTCAGCCAGCTGGAATGGGAGGCGCACATCCCCCCCGACTGGGTCGCCAAAGGCATCGCCTACCTCTGCGGCCCCGGCGGCGACGCCCACCGCGGCACCGACTTCTCACTCAAGACCAACGAAGGCCGCGAGGCGGTCGGTCTGCCGCCGGTGGGGTAGGGCGGGGGCACCCCGCCGCCGCCCCGTCCAACCCGTCCCGGCCTCGCGCCGGGACCTCCTTTGAGGAGGAAAAGTATGGTTTCAACAGGAGCCAGCGTTCTCCATCCCTTCCCGCCCGGCCCCCGGCCGGGGCAGCGCCTGCCTGCCCCCCGGCAGGCGCTTTCACCCTCTCGACTACCGAAATGGTGCATCTCCGCACGACCCACCTGCCATCGGAGTCGTTTCGCCGAAACGCCCGCCCAGGCAGGCGCTGCCCGACCTCGCCACCCTTCACTCGACCCGGAAACAATTCCGCCCGTCCGCCGCATTGTCCACGCTGTTGCGCTGCAGTGCGGCAGAACGCTCCGTTACCGGGCTCCTCGTCGGAAAAATGCCCGACAAAAGTCCGACGTAAAGCCGACGGGATGCCGACACGGCAAATCGGCCTGTTTTGCCTGCATTAACGAACGATTCGCAGGGTCAGTCGGGGAAAGGTCGTCTCACCCCCCGCCCGCACCCGTCACGATCGCTTCAGACCTGTGGCACCCGCGGTGATGTAGGGTGGGGTTTCACCCCACCACGCCCCTCACCGCGCCGCTTTCAGCTCCAGCCGCCGCTGGTGCAGAACAGGCTCCGTATAGCCCGAGGGCTGCTCGCGCCCCTTGAAGACAAGGTCGCACGCCGCCTGAAAGGCCAGCCCGTCAAAGCCGGGCGCCATCGGCTCATAGCTTGGATCGCCCGCATTCTGCCGGTCCACGACCTCGGCCATCTTGCGCATGCCCTTCATCACCTGATCGCGCGAGATCACTCCGTGATGCAGCCAGTTCGCCAGCGCCTGGGAGGAGATCCGGCAGGTCGCGCGATCCTCCATCAGGCCTATGTCATTGATATCAGGCACTTTCGAGCATCCGACCCCTTGATCGATCCAGCGCACGACGTAGCCGAGGATGCCTTGCGCGTTGTTCTCGATCTCGCGCGTGATCTCCTCCTCCGACCAGTTTCGCCCCTCTGCGACCGGGATGGTCAGCAGGGCCTCGAGCGTCCCTCGAGGGCCACCGGCCTTCAACTCGTCCTGACGGGCCAGGACGTCGACTTCATGGTAATGCGTGGCGTGCAAGGTGGCCGCCGTAGGCGAGGGCACCCAGGCGCAGGTCGCGCCCGCCTTCGGGTGGCCGATCTTTTCCTCCAGCATCGCCTCCATCCGGTCGGGCATCGCCCACATCCCCTTGCCGATCTGGGCCTTGCCCTTGAGGCCGCAGGCGAGGCCAATGTCGACGTTGCGCGCCTCGTAGGACTGGATCCAGTCGGTGCCCTTCATCGCGCCTTTCTCGATCATCGGGCCTGCTTCCATCGAGGTATGGATCTCGTCTCCGGTGCGATCGAGGAAGCCGGTATTGATGAAGCAAACCCTGGACTTGGCGGCCCGAATGCATTCTTTCAGATTGGCCGAGGTGCGCCGTTCCTCGTCCATGATCCCGATCTTCACGGTGTTGCGCGGCAGGCCCAGCATGTCCTCGACCCGGTCGAAGATCTCCACGGCGAAGGCCACTTCCTCGGGCCCGTGCATCTTGGGCTTCACAACATAAACGCTGCCGGTTTCCGAGTTCCGGGGCCCTTCCGTTTTTTTCAGATCATGCATCGCGATCAGCGTGGTGAAGGCCGCATCCATCAGCCCTTCGAACACCTCCGCGCCGTCCCCGTCGAGGATGGCCGGATTGGTCATCAGATGCCCCACATTCCGGACCAGCATCAGCGACCGGCACTTCACCGGAAAGGGCGCGCCATCGGGCGCCGTATAATCGAAATCCCCGTAGAGTTCGCGCGTGATCGTCTCGCCGCCCTTCTGGAAGGTCTCTTTCAGGTCGCCCTTCATCAGCCCCAGCCAGTTGCGGTAGGCCAGCGCCTTGTCCTCGCCATCGACGGCAGCGACGGAATCCTCGCAATCCATGATGGTCGAGACGGCGGATTCCAGGTTCACGGCGGCCAGCCCGGCCGGGTCATCCTTGCCGATCTCGTTGTCGCGGTTGACCAGCAGTTCGATCCGCAAGCCGTTGTTCTGCAGAAGAAACGCCTTGAAATCGCCCATGGTCGCATGGCCGAGGAATTTCGTCGGATCGGCCAGCCCGGTCGACGTCTCGCCCTGCTGAACGACGAACCCGCCAGCGGCAAAGCTCAGCTCGGTTGCATCGCTCCACGAGCCGCTCTCAAGTGGCGCGGCGCGATCCAGAAATTCCTTCGCCCAGGCGATCACCTTCGCCCCGCGCGCCTTGTCATAGCCGCCGCCCGAGGGCAGATCGCCCAACGCATCGGTGCCGTAAAGCGCGTCGTAGAGGTTGCCCCACCGCGCATTCGCCGCATTCAGCGCGAAGCGCGCATTCATGATCGGCACGACCAGCTGCGGTCCGGGCAGGGCGGCGATCTCGGGGTCGGTATTCGCGGTCTCGATCTCGAAATCCGGCCCTTCGTCAACGAGATAGCCGATCTCTTTCAAGAACGCCCGATAGGCGTCCGCATCATGCGGCTTGCCACGCCGCGCGATGTGCCAGTCGTCGATCTGGCTTTGCAACTCGTCCCGCCGCGCCAGCAGCGCGCGGTTCTTCGGCGTCAGGTCACGGACGATCCCGGCGAACCCGTCCCAGAAGGCACCGGCCTCGATCCCGGTCCCGGGAAGGGCCTCGCCTTCGAGAAAATCCGCCAGATGCCGGTCCACCTGCAATCCGGCCCGTTCCACGCGATCAACCATGCGACCCTCCCTGTCGTTCTCCTTGTCGGAGCTAGCGACAATCGGGGCCTTAGGCAACGGCAGCGCGGGTCAGAGGCTCAGTGGCCGTCGAACAGCCAGTCTTCCAACGCCTCTTCGGGAACTTCGGGGTCGTCTTCGCCGAACTCGAATTCCAGCGGATCGGGGGCATGCAGATAGGCTTGCGCCCGCATCTCTTCCTGTTCCTCGATCCGCCGGACGGCGTCGTAAATGAACGCATTTTCCATCGGTAACACTCCACTCAAATACCAACATGCGCACCAAGGCGCATTATCAGTGTGCCCCGGATCACCCGCACCTGACGAGTAAGGTTGCCCCTACTTTCTGTGCATTCCCCTTAGGATGACTCTACTAAAATTGAGGTTTTCCAAGCGCCGCGCCGCGCCTATCTTCGGCCGGAACACATCAGGAGGTCTCATGGCACGGCCCATCGTCGGCATCATCGGTAACTCGTACATGATCAATGACGAATATCCCGCCCATGCAGGCGGCACGATCAACTCGTCCGCCGTCGCCGAGGTCTCGGATTGCGTGCCGATGCTGATCCCGGCCGACCCGGCCTATGTCAGTGTCGACGAACTGATGGAGGTCTGTGACGGCTTCCTCTTCACCGGTGGGCGCCCCAATGTGCATCCCGAGGAATACGGCGAGGACGAAACGCCCGCCCATGGCGCCTTCGACCGCAATCGCGACGCCATCACCCTGCCGCTGATCCGCAAACTGGTGGATCGTGGCCAGCCCTTCCTTGGCATTTGCCGAGGGTTTCAGGAGGTCAACGTCGCGATGGGCGGCGCGCTCCACCCAGAGATCCGCGATCTGCCTGGCCGCGACAATCACCGGATGCCCCCCGACGGGACGTTGGAGGAAAAGTTTGCCCTCCGCCACGTCGTGACCCTGCGCGAAGGCAGTCCGTTCGTGGACCTTTTCGGTGCGCGTGAGGTGATGACCAACTCGCTTCACGGTCAGGGGATCAAGCGGCCAGGCGCACGGGTCTCGATCGACGGCCATGCGCCCGACGGCACGCCAGAGGCGCTGCATATCGAAGGCGCAACGGGCTTTACACTGTCGGTCCAGTGGCACCCTGAATGGAACGCCGCCTGCGACCCGGTCTCCCGCCCTTTGTTCGAGGCGTTCGGCGACGCCGTCCGCGCCTGGGCTGACCTGCGCCAGCATCGCACATTGCTCAGCGCCTAGTGTTGCGCGGGCGGGCACGATTGCCCCCACCCGCCGCGTTAATCAATTCATAGCAAGTGGGCGCCATGGTCCCCGGCGACGATCGCGGTAATCCTCACGGCGGTCGTAGACATCCTCGATCCGATCGATCGGGCCGCGATCGTACCGCTCGTCAATGCGATCTTCGATCCGATCTGCCCGGTGGTTTCGCCGATGGTCGTCAAATCGGTCGCCCGGGCCGTCACTGTTCTGGAGCAGAAGAGGTATCGGCGGGTGCCGGTCATCCGAAAGAACCGGGGTTGCAAGAAGTATCATTGCAAGTGCAGTGCTGAAAAGCTTCATGGATTTTGCCTTTCCTGGCGTTTCCGATGAGCTTTGAACGGTATCTGTGAAGACTTCCGTCGGACGATGCGCGAAGATCCGCAGAACACTGTCGTGGGGTGGAAATATGAAACGGAGCGAAATCAACAAGATAATGGCCGAGGCCGAAGAGATGATCGCGCGGTTCGGGTTCCAGCTGCCGCCCTTCGCCTGGTGGACGCCCGACCGGTTCAGGGCGCCCGAAGCCCAAGTGATCGTCGACCGGCGCTGCGGCTGGGACATCACCGATTACGGTCAGGGCCGGTTTGGCGAGATGGGGCTGTTCCTCTTCACGCTCCGCAACGGACGGCTGGAGGATCTGCGCGCCGGACAGGGCATGTGCTATGCCGAGAAGCTGCTGATTTCAAAGAAAGATCAGCTTTCTCCCATGCACACCCATGTCATCAAGGCCGAGGATATCATCAACCGCGGCGGGGCGACCCTGGCGGTGGAACTCTACGGGTCTGACGCCGAGGGCCGCTTCGATGAAACCGCGGGCGGCACCGTGATGTGCGATGGCATCCCCAAAGACTTCGCGCCGGGCGAGGTGCTGAAACTCGCGCCCGGCGAAAGCGTGACGCTGATGCCCGGCGATTGGCACGCCTTCTGGGGGGACGGTGGCCATGTGCTGATCGGGGAGGTCTCGATGGTGAACGACGACGAGACCGACAACATCTTTCGGGAGCCCATCGGACGCTTTGCGGAGATCGAGGAAGACGAAGACCCACGGCACCTTTTGGTAAGTGATTACAAAAGCTTGTAGGGTCGTTCCATCGCATAGGCCGGCAAGGTAGCCTCCCCCCGCGTCTGCGGATCTTCCGCCGTGACGACCCAGCCGCGCCGCTCCAGAAACGGCCGGGCATAGAGAGAGGCGCGCGTCGTCAGCCGCTCCGGCAGGGGATCGGTCAGCCCGTCGAGCAGAGCATCGTGAAGGCGCCCGGCCAGACCGCTCCGCCGCTGGTTCGGTGCAACGAACAGCAGGTCCAGATACCCGTCCCGCCGGATCGTTCCAAAACCGGCGAGAACGTCGATCTCGGGCAGGACCTCGAAAGCCATGATCGTGATATGGTCGGCCAATCGATCCCGCCACTCCGGTCCCGGCGCAGGCGAGGGCGACCAGGCGCTGCGCTGGTCCGCGTCATAAAGCTCCGCCGCGCCGATGCGGATCGCGTCGTGCATCAGACGGCGGGCAGAAGCCGCCTGATCCAGCTTGAAAGGGCGAAGCTCGATCACGTGACGGCCTTGACCTCGCGATGCTCCGGCAGATCGTAGGCGCGAGTTTTCATTACGGTTTCAATACGTTCAGTGGCAGTTCTGATATCAGCTTCATCCAGATACAGCGGCGTGATCCCGAAGCGAAGAATGTCCGGCGCGCGGAAGTCTCCCACCACGCCATCTGCGATCAGCGCCTGCATAATCGGGTAGCCGTCCGGGTGCCGGAACGATACCTGACTGCCACGATGGCGCGCATCCCGTGGGGAGGCGAGGGTCAGGTCCGGACAGCGCGCCTCCACCTCGTTTATGAAGAGATTTCCAAGAGTTGCGGCCTTTTCCTCCAGAGCTGCGAGATCGACGCCATCCCAGATATCGAGCGCCGCATCGAGCGCCGCCATCTGCAGAACCGGCGGTGTCCCCACGCGGAACCGCTCGATCCCCAGACCGGCGCGATAGGCTGGCTCGAAGGCGAAGGGGGCAGCGTGGCCGAGCCACCCGGCAAGGATCGGTTCGGTCTTCTCTGCATGCTGCGGGGCAACCGAGATAAAGGCAGGCGCGCCTGGCCCGGCATTGAGGAACTTGTATGTGCAGCCGACGCAGAAATCCGCTCCGGTCCCGATCATGTTTACAGCAATCGCCCCGGCGGAGTGCGCGAGATCCCAGACAGTTAGCGCGCCCTTCTCATGTGCAGCAGCCGTCAACCCGGCCATATCGTGTCGACGCCCTGTCCGGTAATCGACCTGAGTGAGCATGAGAACCGCCACGTCTTCGCCCAAGTGATCTGCGACCTCCTCCGGCGCAACGGCCTTGAGGACATGGCCCTGCCCAAGCGCATCGAGAAGGGATTGCGCCATGTAGAGATCAGTCGGGAAATTCCCCATGTCAGTCAGCACAATTCTCCGGTCCGGACGCAGCGCAAGGGCCGCCGAAAGCGCCTGAAAGACCTTGATCGACAGGGTATCGCCGATGGTCGTCGTCCCCGGCGCGGCACCGATCAGACGGCCGATGCGGTCTCCCAATGCGGTGGGTTGATCCATCCAGCCGCACTTGGTCCAACCGCCGATCAGCTCTGCGCCCCATTCGGCCTCGACCGCCTGCGCAATCCGGGCGGGTGCCGATTTGGGCAGTGGCCCCAGAGAGTTACCGTCCAGATAGACGACCCCCTCTGGCAGGTGAAATAATGTCTTGGTTTCGGCGAAATCGGTCATTGGCGGTCCGTCACGCGATCTGACCGCCGGCAATCTGGATCGTCTGGCCGTTGACCGACCGCGCGCCCTCGGAGCAAAGCCAGTGGGCGGACGCGGCAACCTCGTCGACCTGCAGAAGCGTCCGGTGACGATTGCCTTTGGCCATGTAAGCCGTCGCCTCTTCCTCGGTAATTCCCTGGCGCTTGGCGATCGCCTTGGCCTGGTTTGTGACGATGTCCGTCTCAACATAACCCGGACAGATCGCATTGAAGGTGATCCGGCTGCCCATATACTCTTCCGACAAGCCCCGGATGAGCCCGATCATGCCGTGCTTGGAGACGGTATAGGGGATCGCCCCTTTCAGGCCGTGGACGCCGGCGATGGAGGAGACAACGATCATCCGTCCCCAATCGTCGCGTCCCAAGGTGGCAAGGGCGGATTGCAACGTCAGGAAGGCGCCATCGAGATTGATCGACATCATCCGACGCCAATCGTCGAGAGCGACCGAGGCGAAGGGCTGTCCTTCGGCAATCCCGGCATTGGCAACGCAGATCGATATCGGGCCGCGCGCCTTGGCAGCATCGGCGATGCCCTGTCGAACGCTGTCTTCGTCAGAAACATCCATCTGCAGCGCATGAAGGCGATCATCCTCAGCTGCGAGCTGATTGAGGAGGTCCGTCCGGCGCCCGGTGATCGTCACGGTCGCTCCGTCGTCCGCGAGGCTCCTGGCGATCGCCAGCCCGATGCCCGCATTCCCGCCGGTGACGAGTGCGTGACGCCCTTGATGCTCCATCTGGTTCCTCCCGAGGTTGTGGTGAGAGTGGCCTGCCGCCCGGAGAAGGACAAGGGTTGGAACGCCACATCCTAAGGGCATGCGACGGTATTCTCTTTTGATCGCAAACTGGCCGACTTGTGAAAGAAAATTACCTTGGCTAATCAAGGCGTGGCCCCGCGGCCAACGGATGAAGGAGACTGCCCCCCATGAAGATCGGAACGCCGAAGGAAACGGCCGAGGGCGAAGCCCGGGTCGCGATGACCCCGGCCAGCGCCAAGGAGCTGCAGAAGCTGGGGCATGAATGCTTGATTGAAGCGGGCGCGGGCAAGGCGGCCGGGTTCAATGACGCGGCCTACAAAGAGGTCGGCGTGACCGTCGTCAAAAGCGGAGCGGAGCTGTTTCGTGAGGCGGAGGTGGTCGCCAAGGTGCGCCCGCCGAGCGATACGGAGGCGAAGCGGCTGAAGGAGGATCAGACGCTTGTCTCGTTCTTCTATCCGGCCTCGAACGAGGACCAGATGAAGGGCCTTGCCGAGAAGGGCGTGACGGTCGTCGCCATGGATATGGTGCCGCGGATCAGCCGGGCGCAGAAGATGGATGCCCTATCCTCGATGGCGAACATCGCTGGCTACCGCGCGGTGATCGAGGCCGGGAACAACTTCGGCCGCTTCTTCACCGGGCAGGTGACGGCGGCGGGCAAGGTGCCCCCGGCGAAGGTTCTGGTGGTGGGTGCTGGCGTCGCGGGGCTGGCGGCGATCGGGACGGCGACGTCGCTGGGCGCCATCGTCTACGCGTTCGACGTGCGGCCCGAGGTGTCCGAACAGATCGAGTCGATGGGGGCGGAGTTCGTCTTCCTCGACTTCGAGGAGAGCGGTCAGGATTCGTCGTCCACCGGGGGCTACGCAGCGCCGTCGAGCCCAGAGTTCCAGGAAAAGCAGCTGGAGAAGTTCCGCGAAATGGCGCCTGACATGGACATCGTCATCACGACGGCCCTGATCCCGAACCGGGATGCGCCGGTTCTCTGGACCAAGGATATGGTCGAGGCGATGAAGCCCGGATCGGTGATCGTGGACCTTGCCGCCGAGCGGGGCGGGAACTGCGAGCTGACCGTCAAGGATGAAAAGATCGTCACGGATAATGGCGTGACCATCGTGGGTTACACGGATTTCCCAAGCCGGATGGCCACCCAATCGTCGACGCTTTATGCCACGAATATCCGGCATCTCATGACCGATCTGACGCCCGAGAAAGATGGCGTCGTCAATCACAACATGGAAGACGACGTCATCCGCGGCGCCACTGTCACCCATGGTGGTGAGGTAACATATCCGCCGCCGCAGCCGAAGGTGGCGGCCATTGCTGCGGCGCCAAAGAAAGAGAAGCCGAAGGAGCTGACGCCGGAAGAGAAGAAGGCGCAGGAGGTTGCTGCGTTCAAGGCGCAGACCAAGCAGCAGGTTACGCTGCTGGCCATCGGTGGCGGGCTTGTGCTTCTGGCCGGTCTCTATGCGCCGGCGAGCTTCATGCAGCACTTTATCGTCTTCGTGCTGGCGGTCTTCGTGGGCTTCCAGGTCATCTGGGGCGTCGCGCATTCGCTGCATACGCCGCTCATGGCGATCACCAATGCGATCTCGTCGATCATCATCCTTGGCGCGCTGATGCAGATGGGGTCTGGGTCCTGGCTGGTGGTCATCCTGGCTGCGATCTCGGTCTTCATGGCCGCCATCAACATCTTTGGCGGCTTCCTCGTGACACGGCGCATGCTCGCCATGTTCCAGAAATCGTAAGGGACCAGGGTCAATGGATTTCGGATTCACCTTCGCCGCTTATGCGGTCGCCGCTGTTCTCTTCATCCTCGCGCTTGGCGGGCTGTCGAACCAGGAAAGCGCCAAGCGCGCGGTTTGGTATGGTATTGTCGGCATGGGCGTGGCGGTGCTTGCCACGCTTATCGGACCGGGCGCAGGGCTCTGGCTGCTTTCGCTTATCCTGATCGCGGGCGGTGCAGCTGTCGGGTATCAGCTCGCAACGCGGGTCGAAATGACGCAGATGCCCGAACTTGTCGCGGGCATGCACGCGCTGGTCGGGCTGGCTGCGGTCTTTGTCGGCTTCAACGCCGACTGGACCATCGGTCTGGTCGAGGCCGCCGCTCGGACGGGTGAGACGGCCACCGGCACCTTTGCCGAATTGGTCGCCTCGAAGACCCCGGTCGAGATCAATATCCTGCGCATCGAGCTTTTCCTTGGCATCTTCATCGGCGCGGTGACCTTCACCGGGTCGGTCGTCGCCTATGGGAAGCTCTCGGGGCGCGTGACATCGGCGGCCGAGAAGCTGCCCGGTGGGCATCTGCTGAACATCGCAGCCGCCGCGATCGCGGTTCTCTGCCTCTTCTGGTATCTCGGAAGCGGGGCGTTCTTCCCGCTGTTCTTGGTCGCGGTCGCAGCGCTCTTCATCGGTTACCACCTGATCATGGGCATCGGCGGGGCCGACATGCCCGTCGTGATCTCGATGCTGAACTCCTATTCGGGATGGGCCGCGGCGGCGATCGGGTTCTCGCTTGGCAATGACCTTCTGATCGTCGTGGGCGCCTTGGTCGGCTCGTCCGGTGCGATCCTCAGCTACATCATGTGCAAGGCGATGAACCGGTCTTTCATCAGCGTGATCTTGGGCGGTTTCGGTGGAGCAACCGGAGAGGCTGCGGAAATCGAGGGCGAGCAGGTCGCGATAGAGGCTGATGGCGTAGCCTCGGCCCTCGACGAGGCGGACAGCGTGATCATCGTGCCGGGATACGGCATGGCCGTGGCACAGGCGCAGCAGAGCGTTTCGGAGCTGACGCGGAAATTGCGGGCGGCGGGTAAGGAGGTTCGGTTTGCCATCCACCCGGTCGCCGGCCGACTTCCGGGGCATATGAATGTGCTACTGGCGGAGGCGAAGGTGCCGTATGACATCGTCTTGGAAATGGATGAAATCAATGAAGATTTCCCGGATACCGACGTCGTCATCGTCATCGGCTCGAATGACATCGTGAACCCGGCCGCGCAGGAGGATCCGAATTCACCGATCGCGGGCATGCCGGTGCTGGAGGTGTGGAAGGCCAAGCAGGTCTTCGTGTCGAAGCGGGGGCAGGGAACGGGGTATTCCGGGATCGAGAACCCGTTGTTCTACAAGGACAATACCCGGATGTTCTATGGTGACGCCAAGGCCTCGGTCGACAAGCTGCTGCCACTTCTGACCTAGACCTCGCGCCACTCTCCCGGCGCGAGCCCGTCGAGGGTCCACTCGCCCACGCTCCAGCGAACGAGGCGGAGGGTGGGGTGGCCGATCGCGGCGGTCATGCGGCGGACCTGGCGGTTGCGGCCTTCGGTGAGGGTGAGCTCTAACCAGCTGTCGGGAATGGATTTTCTGACGCGGATGGGCGGATCGCGGGGCCAGAGGTCGGGGTCCGGGATGAGGCGAGCCTTAGCGGGGCGGGTGGGTCCGTCCTTGAGGGTCAGGCCGGTGCGGAGCCTTTGCAGGGTCTCCTCCGAGGGGAGGCCCTCGACCTGGGCGAGATAGGCCTTGGGGGTCCGAGCCCTGGGGCTCGTCAGGCGGGCCTGGAGGCGGCCGTTGTCGGTGAGGACGAGGAGGCCTTCGCTGTCGCGGTCGAGCCGCCCGGCAGGATAAATGCTTGGGATGTCTATGAAATCCTTGAGCGTCTTGCGACCATCTCCATCAGTGAACTGGGAGAGGACGTTCATCGGTTTGTTGAAGAGCAGGATGCGGGTCATTGTGCGCAGGCTGGGGTGATCGCGTATGGGAGTAAAGGGGAGGGCGCTCTGCCGTGCCATAAGCGTTAAGCGAGGATTGACTGAACGGACGGTGGCGCGCGGGGGGCGACAGGGCGAGGGGCCGCGAATCATCCGTTAATGCTGATTTTTTTCCCGGAAATGGCCGCGTCGGCATTCCGTCGGCATTGCGTCAGCTTTCTGTCGGACAACGCGGCGCAATAGATCCGCCTTAACGGTGCGTTCTGCTGCGGTGCAGCGCAACGTTTGGGCAATCCGATGAAAGCGGCAGGATTGTTTCCGCGGCGATTGGTGGGCAGATTGCCCACCCTTCGTTGGGGTCAAGCCGTTATGTGCGGCTTCCTGTCACAGGGAGGGCGAGCGGGATGGCCCATCCTCCGTTCGTGGGGTCTCAGTCTTCGATCTCAATCCGGTCATGCTCTATCCCGTCGACATCGTAGGCGCGGTAGATCATGCGGTCGTCGTCGCGCATGACGTCGATGATCTGGAACATTTGCCGCTTTTCCACGGATCGCTCGATATAGTCGTGGCTGTCGATCTCGTAGAACTTCTCTCCCGCGCTGGAGACGACATAGTAGATGCCGCCGTCATCGACCGTCGAGACCTCGCCGCCCAGCATCGGGTGAGTGCGCATATAGGCGTGGTCGTGGCCTTGGAAGACCATCGAGATGATATCGTTCTGCTCCCAGATGGGCATCCAGTTTTCGGTGATGCGGCCGTAATAGCGGCCCGGGCGCGACGTGTAGGCGGCGTGGTGGGTGAAGACGAAGGAGAAGTCGTCGTCGGCCTCTTCCAGCGCCGTTGGCAGCCAGTCGCGCTGTTCGCCATTCCAGGCATTGCTGTCGAGCATGATGAAGGTGTTGCCGCCGAATTCGAAATGGTAGGCGAGCCCAGCCGGGATGCCCTCGGGCCCGTTGTCGGGCAGGCGGAAGGTGGCGCGGTAATAGGCGGGATCGTCATCGGGCAGGTATTCGTGATTGCCCGCGATCGGCGCAAGCGGGATCGACCGGCCCGCATCGCCGAGGGCGGCGAAGAAATCGTCCCATTGATCGGCGTCGTTGCCGCGGCTGACGAGGTCGCCACCGAAGATCAGAAGGTCGATATCGGGACGCATCCGCATGAGCGTGTCCATGACGCTTTCAAACCGGTCGAAGCCTTCCTGGACGTCGCCGATGAAGGCGAAGGACATCGGGTGTTCGCCGCTGCGCGCCGTCTCGAACGTGGCGGCGGAGGACCAGCCGGTTGCGTCGGAGCCGACGGCGTAGGTGTAGTGCGTCCCACGTTCCAGACCATCGAGGAGCACGCTGTGGCGGTGGATTGCCGTCTGGTTCACCACGCGGGGGCTTTCGACGAGCGCGGTGTCGGCGGGGAAGATCTGCGGGTCCGGGCGGTTTGGCGCGTTATACGCCTCGGCCAGCCAGAGCGCGACGGATTGGCCCGTGACAGAGGTATCGGTGCGCCAGTTCACCGCCATCTGTTCGCGCGGGTCTTCGGCGATTGTCAGAAAGATCTGGTCGGGGCGGGCGGTCGCCGGGTGATCGGTTTCATGAAACGCACCGTAAATTGCAGCGGCGGGGCGGCGGTCGGACGGGGTGCGGATCAGCGTCATGCCTTCGAGTTCGGGCGAGACGGCGTCGAGCGTGACGGAGCGGTCGACATAGGTCAGCGCGCCGCGTTCCAGGGTGCCGGTATCGAGATAATCGGGCGCGAGGTTCGCGACCTCGGCCGGGGCGATCTGACCCTGGGGGGTGACGCCGATGAAGTAGTGTTCGCGGACCACGCGCAGGGCATGGATGCCAAGCCCGATCTCGCCCGCCGGGTAGTCGCGGCGCCAGACGTCGAAGTCGCGCTGGTAGGCTTCGGCCGAGAAATCGGTGCGGTCGAAGCCCTGGTCGGCGAGCCAGAAGGGTTCGTTCACCTCGTCAAGGCGGGTATCGCGGAAGATGTAGACCGTGACGGGGGCATCCACCGTGAAGGTGATGTAGCCGGTTGCGAAAAGGGCGCGCTCGTCCTCGGTGAGGAGGGCTTCGAAATCGCTGGGATTGGCATCGGTGATCTGTTCGGGGGCAAGGGTCTGCAGGAAGCGCGTCTTGATCGCTTCGGTCGCCTCGGCGATCGGGTCGGCCAGGGCATCGTGAGGGAGCGAGAAACAGGTCACCGCGGAAATCACAAGGACAGTGAGCGCGCGCAAGGATGTCATCGGGGGTCTCCAAGGGGTTGATGTCCCTTGGTAGAAGTCGTGGCCAACGGATTTGTGACAGATTGCCGGGCGCTGGCGCCCGCCCGGCGGTGCCGCTTAATCCCGGGCGGGTGGAGGTTTTGATGCCCTAGTTGGAGAGCGCCGCGAGGATCCTGGCCCAGCTGCGGATGCCTTTGTGGAAGCTTTCGACGTCGTATTTTTCGTTCGGGGAGTGGATGCGGTCGTCGTCGCGGCCGAAGCCGGCGAGGAGGGCGGTCATGCCGAGGTAGTCGCCGAAATAGCCGGCGATGGGGATCGAGCCGCCGGCGCCGACGAAGGCGGCCTCGTTCGGCCATTCGTCTGAGAGGGCCTGGCGGGCGGCCTCGAACGCCGGGTCTGAGATGTCCATGGACGAGGCGGGGCCGGCGCCGTGGTCCTTGAATTCGACCGAGCAGTCTGCGGGGAGGGCGTCGCGCACGAGCTTGCGGAAGCTGTCGCGGATCTTGAACGGGTCCTGCTGGCCGACGAGGCGGAAGCTGATCTTGGCGGACGCCTTGGACGGCAGCACCGTCTTGAAGCCGTCGCCGGTATAGCCCGACGTCATGCCGTTGATCTCGCAGGTCGGACGGGACCAGATCATCTCGAGCGGGGTGCGGTCCTGTTCGCCTGCCGGAACGGAGAGGCCAACGTCGCCCAGGAAGGCGTTGGCGTCGAAGGGGAGCTGGTCCCATTGGGCTTTGACGGAGGGGTCGAGTTCGGTCACGCCGTCGTAGAAACCAGGCACGGTGATGCGGCCGGTGTCGTCGTGGAGGCTGGCGAGGATGCGCGCGAGGACGCGGGCCGGGTTGATCGCGGCGCCGCCATAGGAGCCGGAATGGAGGTCGCGGGACGGGCCGGTGATGGTGATCTCTTCACCGAGGAGACCGCGGAGCATCGTGGTGATGGCGGGCGTCTGGGGGTCGAACATGCCGGTGTCGCAGATCAGCGCAAGCTCGGCGCGGAGTTCGTCGGCGTTGTCCTTGAGGAAGGGGATGAGGGAGGGGGAGCCGGATTCCTCTTCGCCTTCGAAAAGGAAGGTCAGGCGGCAGGGGAGGTTGCCATGGGTGGCTTTCCAGGCGCGGCAGGCCTCGACGAAGGTCATGAGCTGGCCCTTGTCGTCGGCGGCACCGCGGGCGCGGATCTGGCCACCTTCGACACGGGGGTCGAAGGGGTCGTGGTCCCAGAGGTCGAGCGGATCAACCGGCTGGACGTCGTAATGGCCGTAGAAGAGGAGGTGGCGGCCGCCCTCGCCGCCATGGCCCACGACCATGGGGTGGCCTGGGGTCTGGCGGGCGTCGGCCGAGATGCCGATGGTTTCGAGGTCACGGACCAGCCAGTCGGCGGCTTTTGTGCACTCGGCGGCATAGGCCGGGTCGGTGGAGATCGAGGGGATCTTCAGCAAGTCGCTCAGCCGGTCCATCGCGGCAGGCAGGTCGGCATCGATACGGGCGAGGACGGGGTCGAGCATCGGGATCTCCTTGAGGGTAATGGCGGTAGGATGTTCCGCGGCGTCGGGAGTGTCCAGACGCGGCAAGGTGTCGTGGTGCGGGATATTGCCCCGCGGGGCGCGGGCCTATATCGGGGGAGGACGCCGAGGGAAGAGGTTGTTTTGGACTACATCGCGCATCTCGACACCGCCATAGGACGCCTTCACGAGGAAGGGCGGTATCGCACATTCATCGATATCGAACGGCGGCGGGGGCATTTCCCCCATGCCGTCTGGCGGCATCCGGACGGGTCGGAGCGGCCGGTGACCGTCTGGTGCGGCAACGACTATCTGGGGATGGGGCAGCATCCGGTCGTGCTGGAGGCGATGCACGAGGCGATCGATGCGGCGGGCGCCGGATCGGGCGGGACGCGCAACATCTCGGGCACGACGGTCTATCACAAGGCGCTGGAGGCGGAGCTTGCCGATCTGCATGGCAAGGAGGCGGCGCTTCTGTTCACCTCGGCCTACATCGCCAACGACGCGACACTGTCGACGCTGCCGAAGCTGTTTCCGGGGCTGGTGATCCTGTCGGACGAGCTGAACCATGCCTCGATGATCGAAGGCATCCGGAGGAATGGCGGGGCAAAGCGGATCTTCCGGCACAACGATCTGGACCACCTGCGCGAGCTGCTGGAGGCGCTGCCGGCAGACGCGCCGAAGCTGATCGCCTTTGAGTCGATCTATTCGATGGACGGGGATTTCGGACCGGTCGAGGCGATTTGCGATCTGGCCGACGAATTCGGAGCGCTGACCTATATCGACGAGGTTCACGCGGTGGGCATGTACGGCCCCCGCGGCGCCGGCGTGGCCGAGCGGGACCGGCTGATGCACCGGATCGACATCATCAACGGGACGCTGGCCAAGGCTTACGGCGTGATGGGCGGCTATATCGCGACGAATGCGAAGATGGCCGATGCCATAAGGTCTTACGCGCCGGGCTTCATCTTCACGACGTCCTTGCCGCCTGCCGTGGCGGCCGGGGCCGTGGCAAGTGTGAAGCACCTGAAGCGCGATCAGGCCCTGCGCGACGATCACCAGACGCAGGCGAAGGTGCTGAAGACCAGACTCAAAGGCCTCGGCATGCCGATCATCGACCATGGCAGCCATATCGTGCCGCTGATCGTGGGCGATCCGGTCCATACCAAGATGCTGTCGGACATGCTGCTGGAAGATCACGGGATCTATGTGCAGCCGATCAATTTCCCGACCGTGCCGCGGGGAACGGAGCGGCTGCGGTTCACGCCGTCGCCGGTTCACGGGCCGGGAGAGATTTCGGCGCTCGTCAAGGCGCTTGATGCGCTCTGGTCGCATTGTGCGCTGAATCGCGCTGAGCTGGCCGGTTGACCCGCGGGAGGCGGGTGCAACCAAAATGTCCCTATGGTAGTTGCTTGATAATAAAGCAGGTCATTCGAATCGAATGATCTGCTATGAAGGGGCAGGCAGCAGGACAGGTCGAAGCCTATGATCAGGCGCGGCAACAAGCGTGATATCGAACAGATCGAGCCTGCGGCTCCGGATATGCCGGATGTCGGGGTGAAGGGATTCGACGATTTCGAGCTGCGCCTGGGCGACATGATGCGGGGCGAACGGGCCACGCTGGGCAAGTCGCTGCTTGACGTGCAGAGAGAGCTTCGGATCAACGCCGCCTATATCGCTGCCATCGAGAATGCGGATCCGTCGGCCTTCGATACGCCCGGCTTCATCGCGGGCTATGTGCGGTCCTATGCGCGCTATCTGGGGATGGACCCGGAATGGGCGTTCCAGACCTTCTGTGATGAAAGCGGGTTCACGACGGCGCACGGCATGTCGAGTGCCGCGTCGACCTTGCGGTCGGGGCGGGAGGATGTGCTGGCGCCTGCGGCGACCGGCGGCAGCGCCGATCCCTTTGCCGCGTCGAAGATGCCGTATCAGCCGATGGGCGAGCGGATGTTCTCCGGCGTTGAGCCGGGGGCTGTCGGATCGGTTCTTGTGCTGCTCGCGCTGATCGGCGGGCTGGGCTATGGCGGCTGGACGGTCCTGCAGGAGGTGCAGCGGGTGCAGCTGGCGCCTGTGGAGCAGCCGCCCACGGTCGTTGCCGATATCGATCCGCTGGCGGGCGGCGGTGCGCCGGTTGTGGAGGAAGAGGTGATCGCGTCGATCCCCGAGGCCCCCTCGGCCGAGGCGCTGGACCGGCTTTACCGGCCGGAGGCGCTGGATGTGCCGCGGCTGATCCCGCGGGACGGGCCGATCGCCACGCTGGACCCCCGGTCGATAGGGACGTTCGTGCCGGAGCCGGCCCCGGCGTTTGACGACATCGCCCGCGCCGATCCGGGCGGGTTTGTCGGGCCGATGCCCTTGCCGGTCGATGCGGTGCCCGACGTGGCCCAGGACGAGGCGCCCCGGTCTGTTGCGCAGGTGACGGAGGATCCGATCCCGAATGTCATCGTCGTTGCAGCGGGTCCTGCCTGGATGCGGGTGCGGGCGGCGGATGGCACGACGCTGAACGAGCAGACCCTGCAGCGCGGGCAGAGCTATGTCGTGCCGATCCTGGAGCGCGCGCCGGTTCTGCGGACGGGCAATGGCGGGGCGACCTATCTGATCGTGGGCGGCGAGGCCTTCGGGCCGGTCGGTGGCACGGGCGAGGTCGTGAGCAACCTTGCCCTGTCGCCCGAGGCCATTCGCGACGGGTATCAGATTGCCGATCTCGAAGCCGATGCGGAGCTGCGCGAATTCCTTGTTGCGCTGAACCTTGGCGCTGCCGTCGAGGCGCCCGCGGCCGAGTGACGCCAAGGGCAAGCGTTGCGGGTTCCGCCTTGCCGCTCTATCTCTAGGACAGCTCTGGAACCGCTTCGAAAGGCGCGCCTGATGTCGCTCAATTCCGTTCGCCCCTGGCGGAACATCTATCGTCGCGAGAGCCGCCAGATCATGGTCGGCAGCGTTCCGGTGGGCGGAGATGCCCCGATTTCGGTCCAGACGATGACGAACACGGTCACGACGGACGTGCCCGGGACGATCGCGCAGGTGGTTGCGGCGGCGGAGGCGGGGGCGGATATCGTACGCGTCTCGGTGCCGGACGAGGACAGCGCCAAGGCGCTGAAGGAGATCACGCGGGAAAGCCCGGTGCCCATCGTGGCGGACATTCATTTCCATTATCGCCGCGGGATCGAGGCGGCGGAGGCGGGGGCGGCCTGCCTGCGGATCAACCCGGGCAATATCGGCAGCCCGGAGCGGGTGCGCGAGGTGATCCAGGCGGCGCGCGATCACGGCTGTTCGATGCGGATCGGGGTGAATGCCGGATCGCTGGAGAAGCATCTGCTGGAAAAGTACGGCGAGCCGTGCCCGGAGGCGATGGTGGAAAGCGGGCTGGATCACATCAAGATCCTGCAGGACAACGATTTCCACGAGTTCAAGATCAGCGTGAAGGCGTCGGACGTGTTCCTGGCCGCGGCGGCCTATCAGGGGATCGCGGAGGCCACGGATGCGCCGATCCATCTGGGCATCACCGAGGCGGGCGGGCTGATGTCGGGGACGATCAAGTCGGCGATCGGGCTGGGCAATCTCCTGTGGATGGGGATCGGGGACACGATCCGCGTGTCGCTGTCGGCCGATCCGGTCGAGGAGGTGAAGGTCGGGTTCGAGATCCTGAAGGCGCTGGGGCTGCGGCATCGCGGGGTGAACATCATCTCGTGCCCGTCCTGCGCGCGGCAGGGCTTCGACGTGATCAAGACGGTCGAGGTGCTGGAAAAGCGGCTGGAGCACATCAAGACACCGATGAGCCTGTCGATCATCGGCTGCGTGGTGAACGGGCCGGGGGAGGCCCTGATGACGGATGTGGGCTTTACCGGCGGTGGGGCCGGGTCCGGCATGGTTTATCTTGCGGGCAAGGCGAGCCACAAGATGTCGAACGAGCAGATGGTGGAGCACATCGTCGAAGAGGTCGAGAAGAAGGCCGCGCAGATCGAGGCCGAGACGGCGGCGAGCGACAAGGCGGCCGAGTAGTCAGCTATAGGCGAAATCGCGGGCGATGAGCTGCCGCCAACGCTTTTGGCGGTGCCGGTAGAAGAGGTGGGCGAAGGCCACGAGGGCGGGTGTGCGCCAGCCGGCGTCGATTTCGATCCGGTCGGCGTAGCGGGTGCCGGTGCCTTCGGGTGCGATGGAGATCAGGTGATCCCAGCGGTGGATCGTGTCGCTGTAGCCGTTGTCGCGGATGAAGCGGGTGCCGTTCTGCGGCTCTGGGTAGCTGATCGAGATGACCTGTTCGCCGAGGGGGACGACCCCGTAGAGACGCATGGCCATGCGGTAGTCGCCTTCGGCATACTGCTCGGGCAGGGTGGGCGGATCGACCGGTTCGAAGCGCACCAGGGGCGCTGCGATGTGAAGAAGAAGAGCGGGGCGGCGGACCTCGTCCCACACGCGGTCGGGGGTGGCGGCGAGGTGGGTCGAGACTTCGACCACCTTTGCCCGGTTCATCCTTCCGACCGTTCCTCCTCGACGATCGCCTGCATCCGGGCGAGCGGGGCGTAGCCGCGGAGGAGCTGGTCGCCCATGATGAAGCTGGGCGTGCCGGAGATGCCCATGCGTTGGGCCAGTTGGTGGTTCGCCGCGATGACCTCGGTCACGGCGTCGCTGTCCATCCGCTCCAGGATCGCGTCGGTGTCGAGGCCGAGCGTGTTGGCGAGGCGGGTCAGCGTCTGTTCGGTGATGTCGCCGTTGATGCCCATCAGCGCGTCCGAGACCAGCTTGTAGCTGTCGTCACCCGCGACCTGCAGGGTGGCGATGGCAAAGCGCGAGGCGAGAAGGGAGGCCTCGCCCAGGATCGGGTATTCCTTGACGACGAGCGTCACGTTGGGATCGGCCTCGAGGAGCGCCGCGACCTCGGGGTGGGCGCGCTTGCAGAAGCCGCAGCGGTAATCGAGGAATTCGACAACGGTGATGTCGCCGTCTTCGGCGCCGCCCCGCCAGGAATTCGGATCCTCGAAAAGCGCGTCGGCATTGGCCGCGATCGCCTCGGCATCGCGGGTGGCCTGTTCGGCGGCTTGCCGGTCTTCGAGGACGTCCATCGCCTCGACCAGGATTTCGGGGTTCTCAAGCAGGTAGGCGCGAATCTGGGCGTTGAATGCTGCCCGCTCATCGTCGGTGAGGGCGTTCAGGTCGAGGGCCGCGGCGGGGGCCGCGGCAAGGCATAGCAGCAGGGCCAGTTTTCGCATGTCCTGTCCTTTCGTTCAGTTGCCGCGGTTGCGTGAGGCCGCACTGACCAGATCTTCGGCCCGGCGCCAAGAGGCAGAGCCGCGCGGCAGAAGGCCGCGGGCCCGTTCGGCGTGGATTGCAGCGTCGTTCAGGCGCCCGAAAAGCGCGTAACGTTCGGCGGTGGTGAGCGAGGCCATGCCGTTATTGCCGTTCTGGGCGTAGGCCACGGCGAGGTCGCGCAGGATCCGGGGGTCTTCCCCATCGCGGGCGCGGGCGCGTTCGAGGGCTGGCAGCGCCTCGCCCGGGCGTCCCGCAGCCAGCAGGGCGCGGCCATAGCCACCGATGATGAGGGCGGTTTCGGGGGCGAGCCGGACGGCCTGACCATAGGCGCCCACGGCGGCGTCGAACTGGCGGTTTTCCAGGAAGATCTGGCCGCGGAGTTCGTGGGCGAAGGGATCGCTGGGCGCCATGGCGACGAGTTGATCGGCCAGCGCAAAGGCGCGGCGGGGGTTCGGCTTGCGATGTTCGGCCACGGCCCGGCGCATGACGCCGATCTGGCTGTTGTCGCCGCGGGCGCGCCGCAGCGTCCAGGAGGGCGCGCGGGTGAAGGCCGAAAGCTTCCCCTTGGCGCGGGCGAACCAGTATTCGGCGGTCTGGTTCGGCGGAAGGCGCGGCGTCGAGGCCGCGAAGCCTTCCATGGCGCGCAGGCGGTCGCGGGTCAGCGGGTGGGTGCTGGCATAGGGGTCCTGGCGGCCGACCGACAGCGCCTCTTGCCCGCGGAAGATGTTGAGGACCTCGACGGCGGCCTGCGGATCGACGCCGGCGCGGACCATGTAACGGACGCCCGATTGGTCGGCCGAGGCTTCCTCGGCCCGTGTATGGGCGAAGAAGGAGCGGCGGGCGGCTTCGGCAGAGCCGCTGCCGATGGCGAGCGCGGCCTCACCCTGGCCGCCGATGGCCGCGGCCGTCGCCAGCGCCATGCCGATCCGGGCGGCCCGGCTGGAGGAGCGGAAGTTCTGCATCCGCCGCGCGATATGGCCATTGGCGATATGGGCGGCCTCGTGGGCGATGACCGCCTGAAGCTGGGCCGCGGTTTCGAGCTTCTCGATCAGGCCGGAATGGATGAAGATCGTCTGGCCATCGGTGACGAAGGCGTTGAGCGAGCTGTCGCCGATGATGATGATCCGGGTCTGGCTGACGCTTAGGCCCGCGGCCTGCAGGATCGGCTGGGAGATCTGGCGCAGGGAATATTCGATTTCCGCATCGCGCAGGAGTGTGAGGGCGCGCGCCTGGCTGAGCGTGAGCACAAGCGCGATGAGGGCAAGGCCGAGAAGGCGTGTGATCTTGAGCATGGCCCTCCGGATGGCCCCTTGAGCGGGGCGCTGGCGATTGACGGCGGGCCGGTCGCTTGGAACAAGCCCCTACGCGCGCGACGATAGGGGAGAGAGCATGCGGAACTCAAGACGGTCCGAGGTGGATGCCTTCATCGTGATGGATGTGATGGAGGCGGCGCGCCGGGCCGAGGCGGCGGGGCGGCATGTGATCCACATGGAAGTGGGCCAGCCGGGGACCGGGGCGCCCGCCGGGGCGCGGGCTGCCCTGGCGGCGGCGCTGGAGGCGGGGCCGCTGGGCTATACGGTGGGGCTGGGGCTGCCGGAGCTGCGGGCGCGGATCGCGGGGCTTTACCGTGAGTGGTACGGGGTGGACCTGGATCCGGCGCGGGTGATCGTGACGTCCGGCGCCTCGGGCGCGTTCATCCTGGCGTTTTCGGCGCTTTTCGATGCAGGCGAGCGGGTCGGGCTGGGGATGCCGTGTTATCCGTCCTACCGGCAGATCCTGAAGGCGATGTCGCTGGAGGCGGTGGGGATGGAAACGCGGCTTGCCGACCGCTTCCAGCCGACGCCCGGGCAGGTGCGGGAGGCGGGGCTGGACGGGCTGATTGTGGCCTCGCCTGCCAATCCGACGGGAACGATCCTGCCAAGGGCGGTTTTTGCGGATCTGGTGGGAGCCTGTGCGGAGACAGGGACGGCGCTGATTTCGGACGAGATCTATCATGGCCTGCACCATGGGGCGCGGGCGGTGAGCGCGCTGGAATTGACGGACGAGGTCTATGTGATCAACTCGTTCTCGAAGTATTTTTCGATGACGGGCTGGCGGGTCGGGTGGATGGTGGTGCCGGAGGCGCATGTGCGGAGTGTCGAGCGACTGGCACAGAACCTGTTCATCTGCGCGCCCCATGCGAGCCAGGTGGCGGCTTTGGCGGCGCTGGAGTGTGGGGAGGAGCTGGAGGCGAACCGGGCGGTTTATCTGAAGAACCGGGATGTGTTGCGGGCGGCCCTGGAGGGGGCGGGGGTGGACCGGATCGCACCGCCGGACGGGGCGTTCTACCTCTATGCGGATGTAAGCCGGTGGACGGAGGACAGCCTGGCCTTCAGCCGGGAGCTTCTGGACGCGGCGGGGGTTGCGGCGACGCCGGGTCTGGATTTCGATCCAGGACGCGGGCATCGGTATCTGCGGTTCTCCTATGCGGGGGCGGAGGCGGAGATCGCGGAGGGGGCCGCGCGGGTGGCGGCGTTTCTGTCCGCGCGGCAGGTGTTGCCGGATTGAGCGCCTGCGGCGCGTTTCATTCTTTATACGCCAGCTTCTGACGGTCGTGCGTTGCCCGGCGGGGCGGTTCTGGCCGGGCCGCCCGATGCCTCCGGCGGGAGTATTTGCGGCCAGATGAAGGGGCTTTGCATGATTGCTCGGGATCTGGCAGAGTGATCTGGAAGCGGTCCGGAGAGAGCGCTCACCAGAGGCGATGTGATGCGGGCTTTTCTGATCCCTTTTCTGATCCTGTTGGCGGGGGCTGTCACGGCAGCCGATAAACGGCCTGTGATTGCGATCGATCCGGGACATGGCGGGCGCGATCCGGGCGCGGTTACAGGAGATCTGCACGAGGCGGATCTGATGCTGCTTTTGGCCCGGCAGGTGGCCGAGGAGATTGCGGCGCAGGGGCAGGTGCGGGCGGTTCTGATCCGGGAGGATGACAGCTTTCTGGGCTTGCAGGCGAGGATCAGCCGGGCGCGGGCCGCGGGGGCCGGCGCACTTCTGTCGCTGCATGCGGACGCTTTGGAGGAGGGCGGCGCGCGGGGAGCGAGCCTATATACATTGTCGGATGAGGCGCTGGCGCCGGCCTCGCGGCTGATGCCGATGCGGCACGGGCCCGACGATCTGATCTTGGGCGTGGACCTGTCGGGCAAGGATGACGGCGTGGCGATCGCGTTGATGGATCTGGTGCGACAGGATACCGCGCCGCGCAGTGCGGCGCTGGCCCGGGCGATCACCGCGGCGATGGAGACGGAGGGGGTGCCGATGAACCGCCGCCCGCTGCGGCATGGATCGCTGGCGGTTCTGCGGGCCGCCGATATGCCGTCGGTCCTGATCGAGGCGGGGTTCCTGTCGGATCCCGAGGACCGGGCGCGTCTGCAGACCGCCGAGGGCCGGGCGGCTGTTGCCCGCGCGATCGCATCGGGCGTTGCGCGGTGGGTCGAGGAGGATGCGTCATTCCGGGAGGGAATGCGGCGATGAGATGCGGCAACAACCGGCTGGCTTTCACATCTTGTTATTTTGACCGGTCCCGGGAAACCACATATAGACCGATGTATTCCACGAGCTTGAGGATACCCCGCCCGTGATCCGCTTTGTCCTATCCGCCCTTGGTGGTCTGTTCTCCATGGTGACGCTTGGCCTGATCATGGCCGCGCTGGGCCTTTGGGGAATCTTCTGGATGTATGGCCGCGACCTGCCGTCGACATCCGTGCTGGCCTCCTACACGCCGAAGACGATCAGCCGGGTCTATTCGGGCGAAGGGCGGATCATCGACGAGTTTGCGACCGAGCGGCGGTTGTTCGCGCCGTCGGAGGAGATCCCGGACCTTGTGAAGCAGGCCTTCATATCGGCCGAGGACAAGCGCTTCTACGAGCACGGCGGCTATGACGTCGAAGGGATCGCGGCGGCGGTGCGCGATGCGGTCCGGTCCCGTGGGGAGGATATCCGCGGCGCTTCGACGATCACCCAGCAGGTGATGAAGAACTTCCTTCTGGACGGGTCGCGCTCGGTCGAGCGGAAGATCAAGGAGATCATCCTGGCGGCGCGGATCGAGGAGACTCTCTCGAAGGACCGGATCCTAGAGCTTTACCTGAACGAGATCTTCCTTGGCGCGAATTCCTACGGGGTCGCGGCCGCGTCGCAGAGCTATTTCAACAAGCCGCTGGCGCAGCTGAACCTCGAAGAGGCGGCCTATCTGGCCATCCTGCCGAAGGCGCCGTCGAACTATCATCCGGTCCGTGACCGGGAGCGGGCGATGGATCGCCGCCGCTTCGTTCTGCGCGAGATGTGGGAGAACGGCTATATCACCCGCGAGGAGTTCGAGACCGCTGCGGTCGCACCTTTGCGGACGGTGCAATCGGGCGACTTCGCGAGCTTCAAGGCCGAGCTGCCGCCGCGGGGCTATTTCACCGACGAGATCCGGCGCCAGCTGTCGGGCACGTTCGGCGAGAGCGAGTTCTTCTCAGGCGGGCTGTCGATCCGGGCGACGATCGATCCCGAGATGCAGATCGAGGCCGAAAAGGCCCTCCGCCGTGCGCTGGAGCAGTATGATCGCGGGACCGGTGAATGGCGCGGCACCGGGGAGGTCATCCCGGAAGAGCAGCTGGCCAACTGGCAGGAGGCGCTTGGCGATGTCGACGTCCCCCGCGATGTGGTGCTTGAGCAGGAGTGGCATCCTGCCGTCGTGCTGGAGATCGCGGATCAGAGCCTGACGCTCGGCATCGAAGACTGGCGCGATGGCGACCCAGCACCCGTGGTGCCGCGGGAAGACATTCAGTGGATGCGCGGCAACTTCTTCGACAATTTCGAACGGGGCGACGTCGTTCATGTGCGCAAGATGACGACGGATGACGACGGGGCGTTCATCCGCTGGTCGCTGCGCCAGATCCCGGAAGTGCAGGGCGCCTTCATGGCGATGGACGTGCATACCGGCCGTGTCCTGGCCATGCAGGGCGGCTTTTCCTACCAGCATTCGGTTTTCAACCGGGCGACGCAGGCGGATCGGCAGCCCGGATCGGCCTTCAAGCCCTTCGTCTATGCTGCGGCGTTGGATTCCGGTTACACGCCGGCGACGATCGTCGTTGACGCGCCGATCGAGGTCGAGATCCCCGGCGGCGGTGTCTGGCGGCCGAAGAATGCGACGAATCGCTACTATGGCCCGACACCGTTGCGGACGGGGATCGAGTGGTCGCGGAATCTGATGACGATCCGCCTGGCCCAGGAAGTGGGCATGGGCGTCGTCGCCGATTACGCAGAGCGGTTCGGCGTCTACGACAACATGAACGCCTATCTGTCGAACGCCCTCGGCTCGGAGGAAACGACGGTTTTCAAGATGGTCGCCGCCTACGCGATGTTCGCCAATGGCGGCGAGCGGGTGGAACCGACGCTCGTTGACCGGGTGCAGGACCGCTACGGCACCACGATCTATCGCCATGACCGACGGATCTGCGAAGACTGTTCGGACCCGCGCCTGCCCTATGGCGAGGCCCCGTCGATCGTGTCGAACCGGGATCGGGTGATGAATGCCGTGACCGCGTATCAGCTGACCTCCATGCTGGAGGGGGTCGTGCAGCGGGGAACCGCGGCGCGGGCCGTCAACCTGTCGGTGCCGGTGGCGGGCAAGACAGGAACGACGAACGACGAGAAGGATGCGTGGTTCGTGGGCTTCACGTCCAACATTGCCGCCGGGTGCTACATTGGTTTCGACAACCCGCGGCCGATGGGACAGGGCGCGGGGGGGGGGCGGCTTTGCGCGCCGGTCTTCAATGAATTCATGCAGGCTGCTGTGGCCAAGTACGGTGGCAGCAAGTTTGCGATCCCGGAAGGCTGCGATTTCATCCAGATCGACCGCTTCTCGGGATCGCGCCTGCCGCCCGGCGCGTCGGGCGGCAATGTCGTGTCGGAATGCTTCCGGGCGGGAGAGGAGCCGATCTTCGGGATCACCTTCGATGGTGGGTTCACGATGGCCTCCGACGTGCCGCTGTTCGAAGAGGCGGGCGGTGGTGGCCGCCGGGTGACGACCTCGACCGGACAGTCGGTAACGGTGGGGCCGCGGGCGAATTTCGGAACGCTGTCGTCGGGCGGGCTTTACTGAGAAGGGATGCTCATCGGCCCTTTGCGGGCCTCTTCGCGAGCGAGAAGCGCCCGAACGGGAGCGCCGAGCGGACGGTTTGACGGCCCTAAGGGCCTTCGCTACACCAGCGCTTCATTCCGCTTCGAGGTTCCGTTCCATGCGCGCCGAAATCCAATCCGTCGTCTCAGATATCGAGAAGTCGCTGACGCTTCTGCGGCAGCGGATGGATCACGAGACCGCCGCGCATCGGCTGGAAGAGTTCAACGCGCGAACCGAGGATCCGAACCTGTGGAACGATCCCGAGGCGGCGCAGAAGCTGATGCGGGAGCGGCAGATGCTCGTCGATGCGATCGAGACCGAGAAGACGATCGCGCAGGAGCTTTCGGATAATGTCGAGCTGATCGAACTGGGCGAGATGGAAGACGATGCAGAGGTCGTGGCCGAGGCCGAGACGGCGCTCAAGGCGCTGAAGGAGCGGGCCGCGCAGAAGGAGATCGAGGCGCTTCTCGATGGGGAGGCGGATGGGAACGACACCTTCCTAGAGATCAATGCGGGCGCGGGCGGCACGGAAAGCTGCGATTGGGCGTCGATGCTGGCGCGGATGTATGTTCGCTGGGCCGAAAAGCATGGCTACAAGGTGGAACTGCAATCGGAGAGTGCCGGCGATGAGGCCGGCATCAAGTCGGCGGCCTACAAGATCTCGGGACCCAATGCCTATGGCTGGCTGAAGTCGGAATCGGGGGTGCATCGGCTGGTGCGGATCTCGCCCTTCGACAGCTCTGCCCGGCGACATACGTCTTTCAGTTCGGTTTGGGTTTATCCGGTGGTCGACGACAATATCGAGATCGAGGTGAACCCGTCGGATATCCGGCTCGACACCTATCGCTCGTCCGGGGCGGGCGGGCAGCACGTGAACACGACCGACTCGGCCGTGCGGATCACCCATATTCCGACGGGGATCGTCGTGACGTCGTCGGAGAAGTCGCAGCACCAGAACCGGGACATCGCGATGAAGGCGCTGAAGTCCCGCCTGTATCAGATGGAACTGGACCGGCGGAATGCGGCGATCAACGAGGCGCATGAGAACAAGGGGGATGCCGGCTGGGGCAATCAGATCCGGTCTTACGTGCTGCAGCCTTACCAGATGGTGAAGGATCTGCGGACGAGCGTCGAGACCTCGGACACGCAAGGGGTTCTGGACGGCGACCTTGACAAGTTCATGGCGGCAACGCTGGCGCAAGGCATGTCGGGCAAGGCCCGCGGCGAGGGCGCGGACGCCTGATTGCCTTGACGCGGGCGTGCCGTGACGTCACCCTGACGGCATGAGCGTCACTCCGGCCCCGACTGCCGCGCCGCTCCCTTCGATCGGCCGGCTGACCGTTGCAGAGATCTTCGTGTCTCTGCGTCGTGGCTTGGATGATTTCCGCGCCGCGCCGCAATTCGGGCTTTTCTTCAGCGCCGTCTACGTGCTGGGCGGTTTTGCGATGGTCTGGCTTGGAGCCGGCCACGTTCTTTGGATCCTGGCGACCTCCCTTGGCTTTCCGCTGATCGCGCCGTTTGCGGCTGTCGGGCTTTATGAGGTGAGCCGCCGTCTGGAGGCGGGCGAGCCGCTTGAGTGGCCCGGCATCCTGGGCGTCGTCTGGGCCGAGCGGAACCGGCAGATCCCCTGGTTAGGGGCGCTGATCGTCATCTATTTCCTCTTCTGGACGTTCCTGGCGCATATGATCTTCGCGCTGGTCATGGGGCCGTCGGCGCTGGTCAACATCACGTCCTCGGTCGAGACGTTGATGACACCGCGCGGGTTGACGATGATCGCGATCGAAATCGTGGTGGGTGGCGTTCTGGCCTATCTTCTGTTCGCGCTGACCGTTGTGAGCCTGCCGCTTCTGCTGGATCAGGAGATCGACTTCGTCTCTGCGATGCTGTTGAGCCTGTCCTGCGTGCGGCAGAATCTCGGCGTGATGCTGATCTGGGCGGCGGTCATCGCAGTGGGACTTTTCGCCGGGATCATGACGGCGTTTCTGGGCCTCGTGGTGGTCCTGCCAATCCTTGGGCATGCCAGCTGGCACATCTACCGGCGGGCGCTTTACGCACCCTTATGAGGGCTTAACCCTTTCTTAAGGATCGATGCCTAAATCACATCCTCGGTCTGGCCGGCATCGCTGCCGTCGTCTTCCGAGCGACCGGCGATCCCGAGCCAGGCCACGATTGCGGCTATTCCCGACAATGCGGCAGTGATCCAGGCGATGGCCGCGAAGGCGGCGTTCGTCGCCTCTGAGTGTCCAGGAAGGTCGGCCTCGGCGCCGAAGCTGGCCGGGCCGGCATAGACGCCTGCTGCGACGCTGCCCATCGCCGCAACCGCGATGAGACCCGCCATGCGGCTGATCGCGTTGTTGATCCCGGAGGCGGCGCCGGTGGTCTCGTCCGTCGCACTTGCCATGACGGCTGTGGAGAGGGGGCCCACGACCAGCGCCATCCCGAAGCCCATGAGGCAATTGAGGGGAACGGTGAGGGTCCAGAATGCCTCGAGCGGGGCGGTGATGGCGTGGCCTGCAAAGGAGATCGCGACGAGGGCGGAGCCTGTCGCCACGAGTTTGCCCGGCCCGACTCTGTCGGCGAGGCCGCCGACCCAGCCGGAGAGGAAACCGATGAAGACCGAGAGGGGGGCAAAGGCGGCCGACGCCGCGAGTTCGGAATAGCCCCAGCCGGCAATGACGGTCATCGGTTGGTAGAACAGAATCGCGCCCAGGGCGAAGTAGAGGCAGAAGGTCGCGAGGTTGGCGGCAGAGAACCGGGTATCGGCGAAGAGGTGCAGGGGCATCATGGGATGCCGCGCGCGGGCCTCTTGCGCGAGAAAGAGGATCAGCGCCAGCGCGGCGCCGGTGCCGAGGAGAGCCGGGGAGAGGCTGGCGTCATCGCCCGCAATCAGCAGGGTCAGGGCCCAGGCGCCAAGACCAAGCGAGAGGCTGATGAGGGCCGCGCCGATCCAGTCGAGGCCGTCATCGGTCAGTGGACGATCCTGCCCGACCTTGGCGCGCAGGATCCAGAGGACGAAGAGGCCGAAGGGCAGGTTGATCGCGAAGATGAGGCGCCAGGCGGCCTCGCCACCGAAAGAGAGCAATGCCCCGCCCAGGATCGGCCCGAGCGCGGTGGTCAGCGCAGAGGAGGCGGCCCAGAAGCCGATGGCCCGGCCGCGCTCTGCCTTGGGATAGGCCCGCGCGATCAGCGCGAGCGATCCGGGCACGACCAAGGCCGCGCCGATGCCCTTGAGCGCCCGGCCCGCGATCAGAACCTCGGGAGTCGGCGCGAGGGCGCAGATGATGGAGGCTGCAACGAAGACGATGATGCCGATGCCGAAGACGCGCACCAGCCCAAACCGGTCGCCTGCGGCACCGCCCACGAGAATCAGGGCCGAGAGAGGCAGCATGTAGCCATTGGAGATCCAGGTGGCCTGGGCCAGCGTCGCGCCCAGATCCTCGCGCATGGCGGGCAGCGCGATCGAGACGATGGAGCCGTCGATGAAGCCAAGCGCAGAGGCGAGAATCGCGGCGATCAGGATCCAGGGGCGGGCGGCTTCGGAACAGAAGGACGGGTCGTGGCGGGTTCTGAAGGAAAGCGATGTGCTCAAGACGCGTCTCCGGCGAATGAATGTCTCAATCGGGGTGAGGGTGCGGAAACGGCCCGCCAATCGTCTGTTCTATGCCCGCACCATTGCATTGGGCCGGGGGGCGCACAAAGAAAAAGGCACCGCAGATGCGATGCCTTTCGTTCGTTCGATGCTGATGCGATCAGGTTTTCGCGGTGGTTCCGCTTGCCGCGACGGGCTTGCCGCCGCTGCTGAGCGGATCGTCCTGGCGTTGGACCGACCCTTCGAAATGGGCGCCGCTTTCGATTGCGATCGTCTTGTGGATGATATCGCCTTCGACCCGGGCGGAGGACGAGAGGCGCACCTTCAGGCCACGCACGCGGCCAACGATGCGGCCGTTGACGACGACGTCGTCAGCCATCACTTCGCCTTTGATCGTCGCACCTTCGCCGACGGTCAGGAGGTGGGCGCGGATGTCGCCTTCGACCTGGCCTTCGACATTGATATCGCCGGACGTCTTGACGTTGCCGGTGATGTGCAGGTCAGCCGACAGCACGGAGGCCGGTGGCTTGGCCTTGGGCGTTGACGGAGGTGCGTCCTTTGCCGGTGCCGTGGAGGGCTTGGGGGCATCTGCCTTGGGGGCATCTCCGGACTGCTCGCCGGATTTGGGCCCGGGCTCATTGATTTTGCTCTTAGAAAACATCGCGTCCCGCTCTTATGTAGATCATGGGGTTGACCGGTCTGCCACCGACCCGGACTTCGTAGTGAAGATGGGTGCCGGTGGACCGTCCGGAGTTCCCCATATCACCGATATGATCGCCGCGCGAGACCCTTTGTCCGACCTTGACGCGGATCTGGCTGAGATGTGCGTATCGCGTCTCGATCCCGAACTCATGTTGGATCTTGATCAGGCGGCCATAACCCGACAGCCAGCCGGCATGGGTGACGACGCCGTCGGCTGTCGTATGGATCGGGGTCCCGTGGGGCCCGGCGAAGTCGGCGCCGTTATGCATCCGTCCCCAGCGGGGGCCGAAACCGCTCGTGAAGCGGTAGGCGGCCTTGACGGGCACATCGAACGGCGCCCGGTCAGCCGCGATGCGGTAGAGGTTGATCCGGTCCATCTTGCCCAGAATGTCGTTCGCGCGCTGCGCCTCGGGGTCGTTGGTGCCGCCCCGGGTCGAGAACTGGACGGGCGTCAGCGGACCGCCGCGGCCGGAATAGCCGCGCCGCACCTGAGCGATCAGGTTGTCGGGATCCATGCCGGCGGCCTTGAACATCTCATCGAGCGGTTCGACGGAGACGAGCATCGCCTCTTCCAGCTGGCGGAAGATGTGGTCGTTCTTCTCGTGCTGAAGTTCAAGTTCGAGTTCGAGTTCCGCGGCGCGTTCGATCGCAAACTCCGCATCGGCTGCGATCATGTCGCGTTCGGCGGCGGTGGAGGCGAGGGCGGCAGACAGAAGATCGACGGTGCCGGTCGCGTCCGCATCGCTTTGCGGGACGATGCCGCTTTCGACACTGGCCATGAGCGTCTGCACTTCGTCGCGGGCGTCATTCCTTTCCCGCGCCGTCTTGCGGAGCGTCGCCTGGATGATTTCGATCCCGGTTTCCAGTTCCTTGCGCAGCTCTTCGGAGCGCAGGAATTCCGACTGCATCCGGGAGACCTGATCGAGCGCTTCGTCGAACCGGGTCTGGGCCGCAGCAGCCTCTGCCGCACGCATGTCGCGTTCCGCCGAGAGCGCATTCAAGCGCTCTGCATAGAGTTGTTGATCGCGTTCCGCCTGGGCCCGGAAGTTTCCGGCGCCGATGGAGTCCATCAGAACGATGGACGTTGCGATGATGGACCAGCCGACAACGAGCGTAGAGCCGCTCCATGCGATCAACTGCGTCGATGGTGTGAGGCGGATGAACCTTGTGTCCGTCTCGGATCTTAGAAAAAGCCGTTTTTCGGGGAATGCCCTCTCGAGGGCGTGGTTCAAACGGTCAATGAGTTTCCTGCGCACGCTCCGTCCCTTGAATTAACCTGTCCCAACCGGCCCGTTCCCCACAAACGAGCGCACTCGTGCGACCTTTCTGTTCGGCGCACGTTACAAATCGAATATCGGTGCCTTCGCAACGCCGCAACTTTTTTGCGCAGATCGGGGAGAAATCAGCGCGCAACTGCAGGTTTTGGGCAAGAACTCGCCGAAAAACGGGGTTTCGCAGGGTTAACCGGCCAAGGGCCAATAGAAATCCGGCGGCAATCCGGCCTCTGCCCGTTTCTCTTCGTTGAAGGGCGGTTTCGTGCCGCCGGGGAAATATTTCCGCACGAGGGAATGGAATGCGTCCTTCGGATCGAGATTCTTTCGACCGCAGAGGAAGTGGAACCATTTCGTGCCGTAGGCGACGTGATGGACCTCTTCCGCGTAAATCACCTTGAGCGCATCGACCGTTTCCGGATCGCCGGCCCGTTCGAAAAGAGAGATCATGCCGGGGGTCACGTCGAGACCGCGCGCTTCCAGAACCATCGGCACGACAGCAAGGCGAGCCATCAGATCCTCGGCCGTATCTTCGGCGGCCCGCCACATGCCGGCATGGGCGGTGAGCGCGCCGTAATGGGAACCAAGCGCCTCGAGCCGGTCGCAGACGAGATTGAAATGCTTGGATTCCTCGTCGGCGGCGCGGACCCAATCGTCGTAGAAGCCGGGCGGCATCTCGATCTGGGGAAAGCGGGCGATGATGTCCCAATGGAGGTCGACCGCGTTCAGTTCGATATGCGCGATGGCATGGAGGATGGCGATCCGGCCTTCGGGACTGCCGGGCTTGCGCCGCGGGACGTCCCGGGGATCGACGAGCGGCGGGTTGTCCGGCCGGGCGGGGCGGTCGGGCGGGGGGGCCACGCCGAGAGGGATCGGGGTGCCGGCTGTGCGCGCCGCATCCCAGTCGGCGGCGTGGGCGCGCGACAGCGCTGTCTTTGCGCGACCGTCTGCCGTCGTCAGAACCTCGACCGCCCTTTCCCTGAGTGATGTCACATCCGCCCCTTTCGCCGTCACAGGGCCTTTACTGCGTCCAGCACGCCCTCGACATGGCCGGGGACCTTCACCTTGCGCCATTCCTGCCGGAGAACGCCGTCGCCGTCGATCAGGAAGGTGGACCGCTCGATGCCCATATAGGTTTTCCCGTACATGCTTTTTTCCTTCCAAACGCCGTAACGTTCGCAGACGTCGCTTTCCTCGTCCGAGAGAAGGATCACCTTGAGGTCATGTTTGTCGCGGAACTTATCGTGCTTTTTTATGCTATCCTTAGAGACGCCAAGGATGACGGCGCCCGCGGCATCGAAATCGGCGAGGTGATCGCTGAAACCGATGGCCTGCTTGGTGCAGCCTGACGTGTCATCCTTGGGATAGAAGTAAAGGACCACTTTCTTGCCGCTGAGATCAGAGAGCGACACGTCCCCGCCGCCATCGCGGGGCAGGGTGAAGTCCGGGGCTTTGCTGTCGATTTGGGGCGTGTCGGTCACGGGGTCAGTCTCCTTTTTGGTCGGGCCGCCTCGCGGTGGCCATATTTCGGTATTGTTCTAGGGGCCGCGCAGCGAAAAGAAAGACGCCGTCATCGCAAGATGGGAAGGAGGGGCGCGATCAAGGACGAGGCAGAGGTTTTGGGCGACGATCGTATCACGACGGCGCCGGCCGGAGCGGATCCGGCGGAGCCTTCGGAGATCTCCGAGGTCAAGAGCGGCCGCAGGCTGCCCTGGCGGATCTGCCTCGGCACGTTGCGGGTTTGCGTCCGGACAGTGACGCTGACGCTGGTTTTCATCGCCGCCTTTGTGATTGCCGCGGCGCTTCTCATCATCGACCTTGAGATCCGCGCCCCGTCCTGGATTCAGACCAGCGTGGCCGAGCGGGTCGACGCCGCGCTTGGTGGCGGGGCGGTCGACTTCGGCGAGATCTATGTGCGTTTGGGCAGCGATCTGCATCCGCGGGTGCGGCTGACCGACGTGACGCTGTCCGACGCGACCGGCAGGCGTATTGCGCGGCTGCAATCGGCGGATGCGCTGATCAGCCCGCGCGGTTTGATCTTCGATCAGGTGCCGCTGGTTCAGACACTCGACATGACCGGCGCAGAGCTGGCGCTTCACCGCGCGGCGAACGGGGGCTTTGCCGTCGCCTTTGACTTCGCCGAAGGCCCGTCGGCGCCGCGATCGGTTCCGGACATGATGGCGCGTTTCGATGCGATCCTCGAGAGCCAGCCGCTGGCGGCGCTGGAGGAGATCACGGCCCAGAACATCGTGCTGAACTACACCGATGCGCGGGTCGGCCGAAGCTGGGTCGTCGATGACGGGCGGGTGACGATCGATCTGACCGAGGGGCGGCGGTTGCGGGCGGATCTGTCCCTGCTGTCGGGGCGTGCTTATGCGAGCCGCCTGCGTGTGGGACTGGATCAGGTGCCGGATACCCGCGACAGCCTCGTGAGCCTGTCAGTCGAGCAGATGCCGGCGGCGGATATGGCGACCCAAGCGCCGGGGCTTGCCTTCCTGTCGGTTCTCGATGCGCCGATCACCGGGGCGGCGCGGACCACGCTGTCGGGTGACGGGACCGTCGGCCCGATCAGCGGGACGCTGGGGGTCGGCGCCGGTGCGCTTGCGCCAAATGCGGCGGCGAAACCGGTGCGGTTCGACAGCGCGCAGAGTTATGTATCCTTCGATCCGGCGGAGGGACGGCTGTCATTTGATCTGATCGAGGTGCAGAGCGAGCAGGGCGGGTTCGTCGCCGACGGCAGCGCCTATCTTCGCGATTTCGAGAACGGGTTCCCGAATGCCCTTGTTGCGCAGTTCAGCCTGAGACACATCGATCTTGCTCTGCCGGATCTGTATGAGGAGCCGGTTCGGGTCGACGAAGTTCAGACGGATTTCAGGCTGACCCTCAGCCCCTTCAGCGTCGATTTCGGGCAGATCAGCGTTGTCGAGCCGACCGGAACGCTTTCGGCGAAAGGTCAGGTCACGGTCGATCAGGATGGCTGGCAGGCCGCCCTCGATGCGACCTTCCCCGAGACCACGGCGGAGCGGTTCAAAGAGCTTTGGCCCGCCTCGTACAAGCCGAAGACCCGTGACTGGATCCAGCGCAATATCCGTGAGGGGCGGGTCACCGATATCTCGGCGGGGATCAGGACTGCCCAGGGACAGCCGGCCCGCTATGCGGTCTCGGGCAGTATCGAAGACGCGACGATCGGGATCCTTCGGACACTTCCGCCGATCGAGGAGGGGCGGGGCTTTCTGACGCTTGAAAATGGCGGGCTGCAGGTCGCCGTGACCGGCGGGACGGTGACGCCGCCTTTCGGCGGGCCGATCTCTGTCGCCGGGTCGACGTTCGAGATCCCGGATCTGGCGCAGAAGCCGCAGCCGGCGCGGGCCTTTCTGAAAACCGACGGATCGCTCGGCGCGACGCTGTCGCTGCTTGATCAGGAACCGTTTCATTTCATCGAAAGGGCAGGGCGAACCCCGGAGCTGGCCGAAGGGAGGGCCGTAGCACAGACGCGCCTGGAGCTGCCGCTGAAGCGTCCGCTTACGACGAGCGACGTTCTGTTCTTCACCAGCGGGACCGTGACCGACGCGAAGTCGGACGGGCTGATTCCGAACCGGACGCTGACAGCGGACACGTTGGGCATCACGGCCGGACCTGAGGGCCTGGCGGTCGAAGGCGCGGTGCTGATCGATGACGTGCCTGCGCGGATCCGCTATGCGCAGCCGTTCTTCCCCGGGGCGGTTGCGTCCGTGACTGGGCGGGTTGCCGTTTCGCAAGATGCGCTCGACACCTTCGGGATCGGGTTGCCCCCGGGGACGGTGGCGGGCCTGGGGCAGGCCAATATCGCGCTCGACCTGCCCAAGGGGGCGCCGCCGTCGTTCCGGTTGAACTCGGATCTGTCGGGCGTCCGTCTCGCGGTGCCCGCCATCGGCTGGACGAAGCGCGAAAGTGCCTCGGGCCGTCTGGAGATTTCCGGCGCCCTGAGCAATCCGCCGACAGTTGACGCGCTATCCCTGTCGGCCCCGGGCCTGGAGGCGTCGGGGACATTGAGTTTGGCGAATGGCGGGCTGGAGCGCCTGGACCTGTCCCGGTTGAGGGTCGGCGACTGGCTGAATGCCCCGGTGACATTGCGGGGGCGGGGTCCCGGCGCCACGCCTGCTGTCACCATCCGCGGCGGAACGATGGATCTGCGCAACCTTCCCGATTTCGGAAACGGCTCAGGCGGCGGGGCGGGGGCGCCGATTGCCGTTGCCCTGGATCGCCTGACGGTGACCGATGGCATCGATGTCGAGAACTTTCGGTCGACGCTGAATACCGGTCGGGGGCTTTCGGGCAATTTCAGTGGTGACGTCAATGGACGTGCCCCTGTGACCGGCCGCCTGGCGCCGCAGAACGGGGGGACGGCGCTTCAGATCCGGTCGGACAATGCCGGTCTTGTCCTGCGGGCGGCCGATCTTGTGGAAGGGGCACGCAAGGGCAACATGGACCTCGTCCTCGTTCCGACAGGGGCGCGGGGCAGTTACGATGGACAGCTCAGTCTGACCAATATCCGGCTGCGCGATGCCCCGTCGATGGCCGCGCTGCTGGACGCGATTTCCGTGGTCGGGCTGATCCAGCAGCTTGATGGCAACGGGCTTCAATTCGACGAGGTCTCGGCGCGGTTTCGATTGACGCCGAACCAGATCATCGTGGCGCAGTCGTCGGCCGTCGGGCCGTCCCTTGGCCTCTCTCTCGACGGGGTCTATACGCTTGCCAGCAAGGCAATGAATTTCCAGGGCGTCGTGTCTCCCGTCTATCTCGTGAACCAGATCGGTGCGCCGCTGACCCGCAGGGGGGAAGGGCTGATCGGCTTCAACTTCAACCTGGCAGGCACGCCGCGCGCGCCGCAGGTCTCGGTCAATCCGCTATCTGCGCTGACGCCGGGGATGTTCCGCGAGATCTTTCGGAGGCCGGCGCCAGACCTGACGCAATGAAGCTTTCCGATTTCGACTTCGACCTTCCGGAAGACCTGATCGCCACACGGCCCGCCAAGCCGCGCAGTTCGGCGCGCCTGCTGCTGGCCGAGGGCGACCGGATTAGCGACCGCCACGTCTATGACCTGCCCGAGATCCTGCGCGCCGGCGACCGGCTGATCCTGAACGATACCAAAGTGATCCCCGCGCGCCTGACGGGGACGCGGCATCGGCAGAGCGCCCAGGGACCGGTTAGCGCGCAGATCGAGGTGACGCTGCTGGCACCGCAGGCGGACGGGAGGTGGAGCGCCCTGGTCAAGCCGCTGCGAAAGGTGAAGGACGGGGAGGAGATCGTCTTTCCCGGCGGTCTATCGGCGGTGATCGAGGCGCGGGAGGGCGGGCAGGCACAGGTGCGGTTCTCGCTGACCGGTGAGGATTTCGATGCGGCCCTGGCCGAGGCCGGGGCGATGCCGCTGCCGCCTTACATCGCGGCAAAGCGTCCGGCGGATGAGCGGGATCGCGAGGATTATCAGACCGTCTGGGCCGCCCGGAAGGGGGCGGTGGCCGCACCGACGGCATCGCTTCATTTCGACGAGCCGCTTCTGGAAGCGCTACGGGCGCGGGGCGTCGAGTTCACCCATGTGACGCTTCACGTGGGCGCCGGCACGTTTCTGCCGGTCAAGGCCGACAACATCGCCGATCACAAGATGCATGCGGAGTGGGGCGAGATCACCGAGCGGGCCGCGGCGGAGATCGAGATGACGCGGGCGGCCGGGGGGCGGATCATCCCGGTGGGGACCACCGCGCTGCGGCTGATCGAGACGGCGGGGCAGGGCGGTGCGATTGCGCCCTGGGTGGGGGAGACCGACATCTTCATCACGCCTGGTTTCCGGTTCCGGATTGCCGACGGGCTGATGACCAATTTCCACCTGCCGAAATCGACTTTGATGATGCTTGTCTCCGCGCTGATGGGGCCGGAGCGGATCCGGGCGATCTATGACCATGCCATCGCCGAGCGTTACCGTTTCTTCAGCTATGGCGATTCCTCGCTTCTTCTGCCGTAGATGCCGGGGATTGGTTTTCTTAAGAGATGCACACTCTAATGGCGCCGACTCGGATCGCCACGGAAGTCGAGGGACGGGAATGACCAATCGGATCGCGATCTGGCTTCTTCTTCTGATCGCAGGGTTTTTCGTGCTCGATCACTATGTGCTGCAGCTCGACGCAGCGGTCTATCTCGGCAGGCGGGCGCTTGATCTGATCGAATGGCTGGCCTTCTGGCGCTAGTACGGTTGACCTTTCCGTGCCGATGGCGATGGTGACGCCGGGCTGCAAGGAGGATTTCGCATGACCGTCAAAGTCGCGATCAATGGTTTTGGCCGTATTGGTAGAAACGTCCTGAGGGCGATCATCGAAGAGGGCCACAAGGATATCGAGGTTGTTGCCATCAACGACCTGGGCCCGGTCGAGACCAATGCCCATCTCCTCCGTTATGACAGTGTCCACGGTCGGTTCCCGGCGGAGGTGACGACCGGACCCGATACAATCGATGTCGGCCGTGGCCCGATGCGCGTGACGGCGATCAAGAATCCCGCTGATCTGCCGTGGAGTGACGTGGACATCGTGTTGGAATGCACGGGCATCTTCACCTCGAAAGAGGCATGTCAGGCGCATCTGGAAAACGGATCGAAGCGGGTGCTCATCTCGGCCCCGGGGAAAAACGCCGACAAGACGATTGTCTACGGCGTGAACCACGACACCCTGACCGCGGATGACCTGATCGTCTCAAACGCCTCCTGCACGACCAATTGCCTGACGCCTGTTGCAAAGGTTCTGGCGGAATCGGTCGGGATCAAGCGCGGCTTCATGACGACGATCCACAGTTATACCGGGGATCAGCCAACGCTCGACACCTTGCATAAGGATCTTTACCGGGCGCGGGCGGCGGCGGCGAACATCATTCCGACATCGACCGGTGCGGCCAAAGCCGTCGGTCTTGTCATGCCGGAGCTTGACGGCAAGCTCGATGGTGTCGCGATCCGGGTTCCAACGCCGAATGTCTCGGTCGTCGATCTGACCATCGAGGCCGAAAAGTCGACGACGGCCGAGGAGGTCAACGAGGCGATGCATGCGGCGGCCTCTGGCCCGCTGAAGGGCATCTTGGGGGTAACCGACGAAAAGCTCGTTTCAACCGACTTCAATCACGATCCGCATTCTTCGATCTTCGCGACCGATCAGACCAAGGTTCTGGATGGCACGATGGTGCGTGTGCTCACCTGGTATGACAATGAATGGGGCTTCTCGAACCGGATGATCGACACTTCTGTCGAGATGGGAAAATACCTGTAACTGAAGCGCCCCAGGGCGGCTACTGGCAGATGCGGTAGCCGCCCCGGCGGGCTTTCACATCCATATGCAGATGGTCTTCGTGGGTGGCATCGGTGCCGGGGCCGAGGACTGTCGTGAAGCTTAGGCAGGCGGCGCCGCGCACGGCGCGCTGGAACGCCTCTTCGATCGTGCCGCTGTCGGCGCGGGGTTCTATCGGGATGCGTTCGCCGTTTTCGAAGAGAAAGGCCATGACGTCGACCGCATTGCCGAAGGAATGCTCGCTGAGCTTGCCTTCGGCTGCGTTGTTGCGGCGGCGGCAGATATAGGTGGAGCCGTGTTCGATGCCGGTGACGGCGCCGTAGCTTTCGATGAGGTCTGCCGCAGGCTGGACCGAACCGGAAACCCATTCGGCCAGCGCTGCAGCGGTTTCGCAGCGCATCACGGCGTCCGGTCTGAGGCTGAGGCCAGGGACGACCTCGGTCACTTCTACAGGGCGCAGGATTCCGCAATCGCCGTCGTCCGGATCAAGGATCGCTTCGCGTTCTTGATATACCGTGCCGAACCCGTCGAGGCGGGAGAGGCAGGCGGCGAAATCAGCATCATCTTCGCGCAGCGTCTCGCGCACAGGCGGCTCGGTGGCATCTTCGGCGTCGGGCGCGACCTCTTCCTCGCGATCTTCGGGATCGGCGAGCGCGGGTGATCCGGCCTCGGTCGGACGCGCCTGGGGGAGAAGCGAGGTGTCGGGCGCGCTGTCCTGAGCGGCGGCTTCGCTGCAGACGAGAAGAAGGATGAGTGCGGCCCTCATTCCACGAACTCCACGCTCACGCCGGGGCCGACCATGCCTGCGAGTTCTTGAACATCCCAATTGGTCATCCGGACGCAACCGTGGCTTTGTTCAACGAAAAGCCTGGCCGGGTCGGGGGTGCCGTGGATGCCGTAGGTTGGCTTGGAGAGGTCGATCCAGACCAGACCGACCGGGCCGTTCGCGCCGGGCGGCAAAATGAGCACCTCGTCGTTGTCGCCCTGCTGGAAATTCAAATCCGGGTTGTAGGTATAGGTCGGCTCGGGGGCGACGGCGTTGACTTCCATCTTACCCGAGGGGGAGGGCGTTTCTTGTGATCCCACGGCGACCGGGTAGTTGCCGAGGATGCTGCCATCCTTCGAAAGGGCTTCGAGGCGACCGGTTTCGCGGTGGACGAGGATCCGCGCGACCTCGCCAGATGCGTCGGCTTTCGGGCGCACCACGGCGATTTCATCGCCTTCGGCAAAGCGGGCATCGGGGTTGAGAAGGATCAGGAAATCCTCATCCATGTGGAATAGTTCGGCAAGGGCTTCCGAGGGACGCTCGTACCCCAACCGGTCGCGCTCGGCCAATTGTGCATAATCCGTCGGTAATATGCCGGTGACATGTTCCAGATCCTTGGCCGAGATACGGTGCGTACCGGTGATGCCCGCCGCCGTGTCGCCCTTCAGACGACGCCAGACCTCAGCGTCGATATCGCCGTCAATCTCCAGCCCTTCGCGGCGTTCGAAGGCGCGCAGGGCGCTTTCGACCATGCCGCCCTTGTATCCGTCGATGACCCCGGGAGAGATATCCGCCCGATCCAGAAGCACTTGAACCTTTACCGAGAGGGGGGATTGTCCGTCGGGCAGGCCTTGCCCTTCAAAGCTTGCCGCTTCGATATCCTCCGGTGTTATCGCCATGGCGGCTCCGGTGGTGAAACAGATAAGGACTGCGAGAAATTGGCGGGTCATTCTAACCTCTTGGACTGCATCGATATTTCCGAACGCCCGAGCCGCCGAGTTGGTTCATTTGCGGCGCTTTCCAGCCTTGCATCCTGCGCATAGCGGCTTTGGCGCAAGGTGGGGTTCTCAGTCAGGTCCAACTGAATAGATAGCGGTAACAGAAGGGCGCAGAGACGCGTCGGAAAGGAGACCCGCAATGACCATTCTCGAAACCATCAAAGACCAGGCCCGCAAACGCGCTGCCTATCGCCGCACCGTTGCGGAGATTCGCGCGCTGCCACTCGATGTGGCGCTCGATCTCGATATCTATCGGGGCGATGCGGAGCGGATCGCGAAAAAAGCCGTCTACGGCTAAGTCAGGAATACTTTCCGATCAGGGCGTCCGAGACATCGGGCGTCACGAATTTCGAGACATCGCCGCCCAGCCTGGCGATTTCCTTCACGAGTTTGGAGGCGATCGCCTGATGCTGGGCTTCGGCCATGAGGAAGACCGTTTCGATGGTGTTGTCGAGCTGACGGTTCATGCCGACCATCTGATATTCGTATTCGAAATCGGCCACGGCCCTGAGGCCCCGGATGATGATCTGCGCGCCGACGTCGCGCGCGCAGTCGATCAGCAGGTTTTCGAACGGGTGGACGATGATTTCCACGCCGGTCTCTTCCATCAGTCGGCTTGACTGCGACTCGACCATCGCGACACGCTCTTCCAGTGGGAAAAGGGGCCCCTTGTCGCGATTGATCGCAACCCCAATGACGAGGCGGTCCACCAGAACGAGCGCGCGGCGAATGATGTCGAGATGGCCGAGCGTCACCGGGTCGAAAGTTCCGGGATACAAACCGATCCGCATTGCTGTCCCCGATCACTGCACCGTTCGGATGGCACGCAACATTATTGCGAAACGGGATGCAACCTGAAACGGATCAGTAACCCATGATCATGCTTTCGAGCGCGGTTTTCTCGACCTCGAGTTCTTTCAGGCGGGCCTTTACCACGTCCCCAATGGAGATCAGGCCGACCATCTCTCCCTCTTTTAGGACGGGCATATGCCTGAAACGGCCTTCGGTCATCTGACTGAGAACCCGGTCGGTCGTGTCATCAGGCGCGCAAGTCTTGATGTCCCGGGTCATCATGTCCGTAACGGCATCGCTCAGGCAGCCGATGCCGCGCTTGCCGATCTCGCGGACGATGTCGCGTTCGGACAGAATGCCTTCAGGATGGGTCCCGTCCCCAGAGATGACGACGGTGCCGATACGTTTGGCTGAAAGCATACTTACGGCGTCGCTGACGAGGGAATCGGGGGTAAGTGTGAAAACGGCGTCACTGGCCTTCGACTTAAGGATTTGGTGAACGAGCATGACGTGTCCTCCGCACAGTCGAAATCTTCCCTAGGGTCAACCGCAAAGGCTGACCTGTCAAGCGCGGCCCTTTCCCTTGCCGTGGGTCGGGCCTAATGTCGCGCCGACCGAGAACAGGGAGGCACGCGATGGAAACGCTGGGGCATTACGTAGCGGGGGAACAGGTGACCGGGCAGGGGGCGCGGTTCTCTGACGTGTTCAACCCCGCGACGGGCGAGGTTCAGGCGCGGGTGGCGCTCGCCTCGGCCGAGGAGGTGGGGCGGGCTGTCGAGATCGCGGCGGAGGCCCAGCGGGGCTGGGCGGCAGTTAATCCGCAGCGCCGGGCGCGCGTTCTGATGACCTTCGTACAGCTTCTGAACCGGGACATGGACAAGCTGGCCGAAGCCCTGTCGCGCGAGCATGGCAAGACGCTGCCCGATGCAGCGGGTGATGTTCAGCGGGGCCTGGAGGTTGTTGAGTACTGCATCGGTGCGCCGCAGATGCTGAAAGGGGAGTTCACCGACAGCGCAGGGCCAGGCATCGACATGTATTCGATGCGCCAGCCTTTGGGCGTCTGTGCTGGGATCACGCCGTTCAATTTTCCGGCGATGATCCCGATGTGGATGTTCGCCCCGGCGATCGCCTGCGGCAACGCGTTCATTCTCAAGCCGTCGGAGCGGGATCCTTCCGTGCCGCTGATGCTTGCCGAACTGTTGGAAGAGGCGGGCTTGCCCAAGGGCGTGCTGCAGGTCGTCAATGGCGACAAGGAGGCGGTCGATGCGATCCTCGATCATCCGGTGATCCAGTCGATCGGCTTCGTCGGCTCGACGCCGATTGCGGAATACATCTACAGCCGCGGTTGCGCGAACGGAAAGCGGGTTCAGTGCTTCGGCGGGGCCAAGAACCATATGATCGTCATGCCGGATGCCGATATGGATCAGGCAGCGGATGCCCTGGTCGGCGCAGGCTACGGCGCGGCGGGAGAGCGTTGCATGGCGATCTCTGTCGCCGTGCCCGTGGGGGACGAGACGGCGGACCGGCTGGTCGAAAAGCTGGTGCCGCGGATCGAAGCGCTGAAAGTGGGTCCTTATACGTCTGGCGCGGATGTCGATTACGGGCCGGTCGTGACGGCGGCGGCAAAATCCAACATCGAGAAGCTTGTTCAGAGCGGCCTGGATCAAGGGGCCACGCTTGCGGTCGATGGGCGGGGTTTCAGTCTGCAGGGTTATGAGGACGGATTCTTCCTTGGACCGCACCTTTTCGATCATGCGACGAAGGACATGGACATCTACCGCAAAGAGATCTTCGGCCCGGTGCTGACGCAGGTGCGGACGCAGAGCTATGAGGAGGCCCTGGGCCTCGCGATGGATCATGAATACGGTAATGGTGTCGCCATCTTCACCCGTGACGGGGACGCGGCGCGCGACTTCGCCAATCGGGTGAATGTGGGGATGGTGGGGATCAATGTGCCGATCCCGGTGCCGCTCGCCTATCATACCTTCGGTGGCTGGAAGAAATCCGCCTTCGGCGACCTGAACCAGCATGGTCCGGATGCTTTCCGGTTCTATACGCGCACCAAGACCGTCACCGCGCGCTGGCCGTCCGGGATCAAGGAGGGCGGGGAGTTCACCATCCCGGTGATGCAGTAGCGTACCTCAAGGGCATTGGGGTCATTCCCGCTGCCCGGTGACCTTCTCCGGATCATAGTGTCGGCTTCTGCGGCCCAGGATGCCGCGGATGCGCCCGGCGGAGTAGCCCACCTTATAGGTCGCCTTGGCAAACGCCCTGCGCCCCGTCAGGGGAAGGCCGATCAGCACAAAGGCTGCTTCGATGATCCGAAGCAGCGCCTGGCCCAGCGTGGGAAGCATGGGCCGTTCGTTCAGAAGGTAGGCGTTTGTCGACTGGTCGCGCGCGCGCCGGAAGTGGTAGCCGGGCGTCAGGCGCCGTGCCGGGATACGATCGTAGACGATCGCGTCGGGGATCCAGCCGATCCGGGCGCCGGCCGACGCGAAGTCACGGCTGAACTTGGTGTCGGAGCCGCCGGTGAATTGCAGGGCCTCGTCAAAGCGGATGCCCGTTTCGCGGACCTTGTCGAGGCGGACGCACCAGTTGTTGGTGTAGATGTTCAGTTCGTTGTCGGTGCCGTTGGCGACGGCGGCCGCCCGGGTTTTGTTCCTCTTCGCAGCGCGTTCGCGCAGGTGCGTCAGGAACGCCTCCTGCCACGGCCCAGTCTCGTCTGCGGCTTCGAGGCGGAGAGGGCCGCCGGCGAGGTCGAGTTTCCGGCTGCGCACGCCGTTGACAAGGGCGACGAGCCAGCCGTCGTCAGCTCGTTCGTCATCGTCGACAAAAGTCATGAAGTCGAAGCCGCGCTCCAGCGCGATATCAAGCGCCTTGTTGCGAACCATCGGGATCCCGGGGCGGGGTTCGTTGTCGAAGACGACCTCCTCGGGGACGGTCTTGCGGAAGCCCTCGACGATGTCGCCGACCGTTGCGGCCTCTCCGTTTTCGACGAGGATGAAGGTGATTTCGGCGTCATCTGGGCGGGCCATCGCGGCGAAGGACTCGAGCAGAACCCGAAACATGTCGGGGCGCTTGTGAGTGACGGCGGCGACGGCGATGCGAACCATGACCCACTCCTAGAGCCTGTCGGAAAGAGCGCAAGCCTTGCCCTCGACACCCTGCCGGGAAATAAATTAAACAAGCGTTCAGTTCTTGGGGAGGCGTTATCGTGGATTTCGGGCTGACGGAAGAGCAATCGGCCATTCTTGAGATGGCCCATGCGTTCGGGACGGATAAGATCGCGCCACATGCGCGCCAGTGGGAGCAGGACGGGACGATCCCGCGGGAGCTGTGGCCCGAGTTGGCAGAGCTTGGCTTCGCGGGGCTCTACGTCGGCGAAGAGGCAGGCGGCGCGGGGCTGTCGCGGCTCGAAGCGACGTTGGTTTTCGAGGCGCTGTCGGCCGCGTGTCCGTCCGTCGCCTCCTTCCTCTCGATCCATAACATGTGCGCTAAGATGGTCGATATGTTCGGGTCTGAAGATCTGAAGGAAAGGCTTCTGCCGGGCGCGCTGAAGATGGAGACGATCCTGTCCTACTGTCTGACCGAACCGGGATCGGGATCAGACGCGGCCGCCTTGAAGACGCGCGCGGAGCGGACCAACGAAGGGTTTGAACTGACCGGGACGAAGGCCTTCATCTCGGGCGGTGGGTATTCGGATGCTTATATCGTTATGGCCCGGACAGGAGAGGCGGGCCCGCGCGGGATCTCGGCCATCGTGGTCGAGGACCGGGCAGAGGGGCTGTCTTTCGGCGGGCTCGAAGACAAGATGGGCTGGCGGTCGCAACCGACGCGGCAGGTTCAGTTCGACGGGTGCAAGGTGCCCGCGTCTAACCTGTTGGGGGAGGAGGGTGCGGGTTTCAAGTACGCGATGATGGGCCTGGATGGGGGGCGATTGAACATTGCGGCCTGTTCACTAGGGGCGGCGCAATCGGCGCTGGATCAGACGGTCGCCTATATGGGCGAGCGGCAGGCCTTCGGCCAGAAGCTGCAGGAATTTCAGGGGCTTCAGTTCCGCCTTGCCGATATGGAGATCGAGTTGCAGGCGGCCCGGACGTTCCTGCGGCAGGCGGCGTGGAAGCTGGATCACGGCGCACCTGATGCGACGAAATTCTGTGCGATGGCCAAGAAGCTGGTGACGGAGGTCGGCTCGCGCGTGGCGGACCAGTGCCTGCAGCTGCATGGCGGGTATGGCTATCTTGCCGATTACGGGATCGAAAAGATCGTGCGGGATCTGCGGGTTCACCAGATCCTGGAAGGAACGAACGAGATCATGCGCTTGATCACCGTCCGCAGTCTTCTGACGCAATGAGCGACGTCATCATCCGGAAGGACGGGCAGGCGGGGCGCATCACACTGAACCGCCCGGACGCGCTGAACGCGCTGAGTTGGGCGATGTGCGGGGAGATCGAGAAGGCGTTCGATCGCTGGCGTTTGGATGACGACGTGGCGGTCGTCATTCTCGATGCGGAGGGGGAGCGTGCCTTCTGTGCCGGGGGCGATCTGGCAGAGATCTATGCGGCCGGGCGGCGGGGAGAGTTCGATTACGGGGCACGGTTCTGGACGGACGAATACCGGATGAACGCGAAGATTGCGCGGTATCCGAAGCCGGTCGTCAGCTTCCTGCAGGGGTTCACGATGGGCGGCGGGGTCGGGCTGGGCTGTCACGGGTCGCACCGGATCGTGGGCGAAAGCAGCCGGATCGCGATGCCGGAGACTGGGATCGGGCTGGTGCCGGATGTGGGGGGGTCGCTGTTGCTCGCGCAGGCGCCAGGGCGGCTCGGGTTCTACCTGGCGCTGACTGCGGCGCGGATGGCCGCGGGCGATGCGATCGAGGCGGGGTTTGCGGATCATTACCTGCCGGGGGGGACGTGGGCTGCCATGAAAGAAGAGCTTGTCCGAACGGGGCGGGTGGCGCCGATCCTGGAGGCGGCAATCGAGCCTGAGGATCGGAACATTGCGGTTGATCGGGATTGGATCGACCGGATCTTCACTGGGGATCACTTGCACGATTACGTCGCGCGGCTGGAGGCGGATGGGTCGGAGGCGGCGGGTGAGACGCTGAAGGCGATGCGGCGGAACTCTCCGCTGGCGATGGCGGTCGCGGCGCGTCTGATCGGGTCGCATGGGAAGGGGACGCAGATCGAAGAGGCGCTTGCGATGGAATACCGGGCGACCTCGCGTGCGTCTGAGCACGGGGATTTCCTGGAAGGCATCCGGGCGTTGATTATCGATAAGGATCGGAACCCTAGGTGGCGGCACGATCTGCATGATGTTCCTGAGGGGGAGGTCGAGGCGTTTCTTGCCCCGCTTGAGGCGCCGCTGGATTTGGAGGGGGAGAGGGTATGAGGATCGGGTTTATCGGGTTGGGGAACATGGGGGCGCCGATGGCGCGCAACCTGATCGCCGCGGGGCACGACGTGATGGGCTACGACACGGTCGCGCGGCCTGAGGACATACCTCTGGCAGACAGCGCGGCGGACGCCGCCAAGGATGCCGCGATCGTCATCACCATGCTGCCGGACGGGAAGATCCTGCGGGCGGTTGCCGACGATATCCATCCGGCGATGGTCGAGGGGGCGACCCATCTGGACTGCTCGACAGTCGACGTGGACAGCGCGCGGACCGTGGCGGACGGGGCCGGGGCGCGGGGTCTGCTTTCGCTCGATGCGCCGGTCTCGGGCGGGATCGGCGGGGCGCAGGCGGGGACGCTGACCTTCATGGTCGGCGGCACCGAGGCCGCCTACGCCGCGGCGGCGCCGCTTTTCGACGTGATGGGGCAGAAGGCTGTCTATTGCGGCGCGTCGGGGAACGGGCAGGCGGCGAAGATCTGCAACAACATGATCCTGGGTGCGACGATGATCGCGACCTGCGAGGCCTTTGGGCTGGCCGACAAGCTGGGCCTCGACCGGCAGGCGATGTTCGATGTGGTCTCAACCTCGTCGGGCTATTCCTGGAGCCTCAACGCCTATTGCCCGGCGCCGGGGATCGGACCGCAGAGCCCGGCGGACAACGATTACAAGCCCGGTTTCGCGGCGGAACTGATGCTGAAGGACCTGCGCCTCAGCCAGATGGCGGCGGAGGCGGTGGACGCGGACACGCCGATGGGTCAGCGGGCGATGGAGCTTTACGCGCAGTTTGTTGAGGACGAGGGCGGGAAGGGTAGGGATTTCAGTGCAATGTTGCCGCGATTCTCGGCGAAGGGCCGATCCTGAACGGTATCGGATTGCGTCAAATCAGCGGTCAATCGCCAATCAGAGGCCAGCGGATGCGATAGATCCGGCGCGCATCTTGCAAGCAGCGGATCAAACCCCAGCTTTCTGACAGAAACGCTTGGGAAAGGAACGCGACATGCAAGAACCGACCGAAAATACCACCGACAAGAACAGCGTTGCGACGTGGCTGAAATCGGATCTGACGATCACCGCGCCCGGTTGGGCCTATGCCGTAGCCGGTTTGGTGGCGTTGGTGCTGATCGGAGTGGCGCTGGACTGATTACGGGGCTGCGGATTATTCCGCAGCGACCTTCCGCGCACTCAGCATCGGTTTGAGGTAGTGGCCCGTGTGGCTCTCTGCGACGAGGGCAACGTCTTCCGGCGTTCCGGTTGCGACGACCGTGCCGCCGCCATCGCCGCCCTCGGGGCCGATATCGATGATCCAGTCGGCGGTCTTCACGACGTCGAGATTGTGTTCGATCACGACGACGGTGTTTCCCTGATCGACCAGCTCGTGCAGCACTTCCAGCAGCTTGCGGACGTCTTCGAAATGGAGCCCCGTCGTGGGCTCGTCGAGGATGTAGAGCGTTCGGCCGGTGGACCGCTTGGCGAGTTCCTTTGACAGCTTCACGCGCTGCGCCTCGCCGCCCGAAAGTGTGGTCGCCTGCTGGCCAACCTTGATGTAGCCGAGACCGACACGGACGAGAGCATCCATCTTCTCGCGGATGCTGGGGACCGCCTTGAAGAACTCCTGTGCGTCCTCCACCGTCATATCCAGCACGTCGGCGATGGATTTGCCCTTGAACTTGATCTCGAGCGTTTCGCGGTTGTAGCGCGCGCCATGGCAGGTTTCGCAGGTGACGTAGACGTCCGGCAGGAAGTGCATCTCGATCTTGATGACGCCGTCGCCCTGGCAGGCCTCGCACCGGCCGCCCTTGACGTTGAAGCTGAAGCGGCCGGGCTTGTAGCCGCGCGCCTTGGACTCAGGCAGGCCCGCGAACCAATCGCGGATGGGGGTGAAAGCGCCGGTATAGGTGGCGGGGTTCGAGCGGGGGGTGCGGCCAATGGGACGCTGGTCGATGTCGATGACCTTGTCGAGATGTTCGAGGCCCTTGATCGTCTCGCAGGGGGCCGGGGTCTGGCGCGCGCCGTTGAGTTGCATCGAGGCCGTCTTGAAGAGCGTCTCGATCGTCAAGGTCGACTTGCCGCCCCCTGACACGCCCGTCACGCAGACGAATTTGCCCAAGGGAAAGTCGACGTCGATGTTCTGGAGGTTGTTCCCGGAGGCCTTCTTGACCGTGACCTTCTTCTTGTTGCCCTTGTTGCCCTTGCGGCGGTCGAGGGGCACGGCGATCTCGCGCCGCCCGGCAAGGTAGTCGCCGGTGATCGACTTGGCGTTGCCGATGATCTCGGACGGGGTGCCGTGGGCCACGACCTCGCCCCCATGGACGCCGGCGCCGGGGCCGATGTCGAAGACGTAGTCAGCCTCGCGGATCGCTTCCTCGTCGTGTTCGACGACGATCACGGTGTTGCCCTGATCGCGCAGGTTCTTGAGCGTTGTCAGCAAGCGATCGTTGTCCCGCTGATGGAGGCCAATGGAAGGTTCGTCGAGGACGTAGAGGACGCCCGTCAGCCCCGAGCCGATCTGGGAGGCGAGGCGAATCCGCTGGCTTTCGCCGCCCGATAGGGTGCCTGCGTTGCGGGAGAGGGTGAGGTATTCGAGGCCGACATTGTTCAGGAAGCCGAGCCGTTCGCGGATCTCTTTCAGGATGGCCCGCGCGATCTCATTTTTCTGGGCGGTCAAGCTGTCCGGCACGGTCTCGCACCAGGCGGCGGCCTCTCTGATCGACATTTCGACGACCTGACCGACATGGAGAAGACCATTCCCTTGCCCGTCCTTGGCGGAACCGATCTTGACCGCCAACGCCTCTGGCCGGAGGCGGTAGCCGTGGCAAGTGCCGCAGGGGCGGTTGTTCTGGTAGCGCTCGAATTCCTCGCGGACCCAGCTTGAGTCGGTCTCGCGATAGCGGCGTTCCATGTTGGGGATCACCCCTTCGAAGGTGCGCTTGACCTGATAGACGCGGCCGCCTTCGTCGTAGCGGAACTGGATTTCCTCGTCGCCCGAGCCGTAGAGGAAGACCTGCTGGATCTTCTCTGGCAGGTCCTTCCACTTGGCGTCCTTGCGGAACTTGTAGTGCTTGGCGAGTGCCTCGATCGTTTGCAGGAAGTACGGGCTCTTGCCTTTTCGCCATGGGGCGAGGGCGCCGTCGGCGATCTTGAGCGCCTGATCGGGCACGACCAGACGTTCGTCGAAGAAGAGCTCTACGCCAAGGCCGTCGCAGGAGGGGCAGGCGCCGAAGGGCGCGTTGAAGGAAAAGAGGCGCGGTTCGATCTCGGGGATCGTGAAACCGCCTTCCGGGCAGGCGAAGTTTTCGGAGAAGGTAATGCGCTCGGGCTCGCCTTCGGCGGGCGCGGTTTCGAGGATCGCGATGCCGTCGGCCAGATCGAGCGCGGTGCGGAAGCTGTCCGCAAGCCGGGTCTCCAGCCCGTCGCGGATCACGATCCGGTCGACCACCACGTCGATGTCGTGGCGGAACTTCTTGTCGAGCGTGGGGGGCTCGTCCAGTTCGTAGAATTCGCCGTCCACCTTGACCCGCTGGAAGCCTTGCTTGCGCAGCTCCAGAAACTCCTTGCGGTACTCGCCTTTCCGGTCGCGGATGATGGGGGCGAGGAGGTAGCCGCGGGTGCCTTCCTCCATCGCCATGGTCCGGTCGACCATGTCCTGCACCTGCTGTGCCTCGATGGGCAGGCCTGTCGCGGGGCTGTAGGGTGTGCCGACGCGAGCGAAGAGCAGGCGCATGTAGTCGTAGATCTCCGTCACCGTGCCGACGGTGGAGCGGGGGTTTTTGGACGTCGTCTTCTGCTCGATGGAGATCGCGGGGGAGAGGCCCGAGATGTGATCGACATCCGGCTTTTCCATCATATCGAGGAACTGCCGCGCATAGGCCGAGAGGCTTTCGACATAGCGGCGCTGGCCTTCGGCATAGATCGTGTCGAAGGCCAGCGACGACTTGCCCGAGCCGGACAACCCGGTGATCACCACGAGTTCGTCCCGGGGGATATCGACGTCGATATTCTTGAGATTGTGCTCGCGCGCGCCGCGGACTTCGATCTTCTTCAGCTCGGCCATCAACGGTCCCCGTTAACTGTTATCAGCCCAGATAGGCGATGCTGGGTGAGTCTCCAACGGAAAAATGAGAACGTTAAGAGAACTTTCATGCGCTGCCGCGACGTCTGCGCGTTGCGAGAGCCCAATGGGACAAGGCGCCCAAGGAGAGGGCGACAGCGAGTGTCAGCATGAAACCGGCATGACCGGCGAAGCCGATGATGCCGAGGAGGACAGGGGTACCGAGAGTGTTGCCGATGTTGCCCGTCTGGGCGATGGCACCGTTGGATGCGGCGCGGTCGTCGTCATCGGGGTTCAGGCGCGGGACGGCGGCAAAGCTTGCCCCCTGGACAAGACCCATCCCGGCGGCGAGGGCGAGGCAGAGCGCCGGATTGCCGGGAAGGGCGAGGAGTGCGAGGGCCGTTGCGGCTGAGGTGACAAAGCCGATCTCGATAACGCGAACCGGGTGGAGCCACTTCAGGAGGAACACGCCCAGGGTCATGGAGGACAGGATCGAGATCAGCGGGATCGCTGTCATGACCCAGAGACGGTTTTCGGGGGTCAGATAAGGGGGCAGCAGGGTCAGCAGGCTGACGAAGCAGAAGGTGTAGAAGAGCCAGCCGATGGCGGGGGCACTTATGCGAGGCGAGCGGTAGATGATGCCGTGGCGGGAGAGCAGATCGGTCAGCCGGATTGGCTGCGCCGCGCGCCATTCGTCGCGGGGAAGCCAGATGGACAGGATCGCGGCGAAGCCGATCAGGTAGGCGCCGTGGGCGAGGAAGAGCGCCGGAACGCCCCAGCGGGCGGCGAACGGCAGACCGAGGAAGGTCAAGAGCGCGAAGGCGACGCCGAAGAACGTGCCCCAGAGGGTAAGGGCAAGGCCCGCGTCGCGGGGTTTCGTGACCTGGGCGATCAGCGTGGGGGCCGCGACGACGAGGGCCAGATGGGAGATGCCCTCGATCACCCGGGACGTCAGGAAGAGCGGGAAGGCAGGCGTCGTGGCCTGATAAAGGGAGATGGTGCCGCCGAGGAGCAGCGCCCCAAAAAGCGATCTCCGGTAGCCGATCCGGGCCACCAGAAGTCCCGCGACCACACCGAGGACGATACCGGTCACCCCGACGAGAGACACGGCGAAGCCAAGGGCCTCTCCCGCTTCGGGGTAGAGCTCCGGCAGGCGGTCGAAGACGACACTGATCTTGGCGTATTGGGCGGCTGCACCGAGGCCCGCGAGCCAGATCAGGACGACCACTGCCCAGGATGTGCGTTCGGCTGCCATGACCCCGCCCTGCCCGCAGGCCGCGGCGGCGTCAACGCCCCGCGTAAAGAAAAAGGCCGCCCCGGATGGAGCGGCCTTTCCGTGGTCTGGCGATCGGATCAGAAGCGGAAGGATCCGCGCAGCGCGATCGTCTCGTAATCAACGTCGGCGTCGGTGTCGTCGAACTCGTCGAAGTCGTTCTGGATGTATTCGACACCGATCATGAACTGCTCTGTCACGAGCACGTCTGCACCAACACCGACTGCAAAGCCGGTATCGCTCAGATCGTCGCCATCGGCTTCGATCTCGAGATAGGTGAGACCCGCAGTGAGATACGGCATGACGCGGCCGAACTGGTAGCCAGCGCGGCCCATCAGACGGGCTCCAAGATCCACCTCAGCATCGGTGGCTTCGCTGGCGTTGCCGACTGTCACGTCGTCCGACAGCTCGCTTTCACCGTTGAAGAGGGCCACTTCGGGACCGAAGACGAAGTTGTTGCGCACGAAATTGTAACCGGCGTGAAGCTGGTAATACGCGGCGCTGTCATCGTCATCGATCGCGTTGAAGAAGTTCTCGGCTTCATCATCGAAATCATTGTTGCCTTCGGCCGTGAACGTTCCTGTCCCGATGCCGACACCGACATAAGGTCCAGCGAAGCTGAACGTCGGGGCGGGCGGCGCCACGACCACCGGCGGCTGTACGATGGGTTCCGGTGCAGGCTCGATAAGTCCCCCAGCCAGCGCGGGCGAGGTCATAACGAAACCTAGGGCCGTGAGCGAAATCATTCTGTGCATTTGCATGCCTCCTAGTTTTTAGCGGCGTTCCGTCTTTCGGGTGTGCACGCCTCGTAATGATACGGACGAGTACCGCCGTTCCGTCGATGTGGGCGGTGATGGGCTGGTTAAAAGGGGCTTTGCGTTGACATATGATAACTTATTTTCAAACAGGCGGAAAAGCGCAGAGCGGGGCCGGTTCAAGTCACGAAAGCCGTCGTTCCGGAGGGCGAGCTGAAACGTTTGGTGACTGCGGTTCCCGTGCCCGCAGGCCAGATCGTCGCGGTGTTCTTGGAGCTGGGACAATTTGCGGTCTGTTGTGGCTGGAATAGTTCTTGCTTGGGTTGAGAGGTGACTCCTAAAGTCACTTTTGTATCAGTCTTGTGAGTAGGCGGAGGGTTGAGCATGCCTACGAAATGCGCACACTCAGCTAGGCTCGACATGTTGTCATTAGGCTCGAGTGGAGGGATTGGGTGACGAAGACGGTTCGAAAGACCAGTCTTGCTTGCGCAGTGTTGCTTGGGCTTGCGGCGCCGTCGCAGGCGCAAGAGGCGACGATTCTTGTTCTGGATGGGTCGCGATCAATGTGGGGCCAGATCGATGGCGTGAACAAGATCGTCATCGCACGCGATGTGGTTGGAAGCATTCTCTCGGAAATCCCGTCGGACAGAGACCTCGGGCTGACGGTTTACGGTCACCGGCGATCAGGGGATTGCAGCGATATCGAAACGATCGTTGAGCCGTCCCAGAATACCCGCGACCAGATCAACGCGGCGGTCGCGGCGATCAATCCCCGCGGCAGGACGCCCATGATAGACGCGGTTACAGCTGCGGCAGAGACACTGGGATACGAGGACCGGCCTGCCACGGTGATCCTCGTCTCCGACGGTGTCGAGACCTGTAATGCCGATCCTTGCAATGCGGCGCTTGCGTTGAATGAGCAGGGCGTGGACTTCACTGCCCATGTGGTGGGGTTCGGGGTCGGAGACGATCCTGATGCGCTCGCGCAGATGCAATGCATTGCGGAGAATACCGGCGGCATCTTTGCGGCGGCCGAGAATGCTGACGAGTTGACCGCCGCCCTGGGCCGAGTGACCGAGGCGGCGCCGGAGGTTGCGGCCGGCTTCGAAGTGACGTTTCGGGCGCTTTTGGCCGGTGCCGAGGAAACGCCTTTCGGTGACGACATCCGCTGGACGATCGCCGGGCCTGAGGATGTTCTGGAGGAGGGGAGTGGCAATCCGTTTTCGCTGGAGCTTTCCGCAGGCAGCTACGTTGCCACGGCGGAGGACGGCGAAGTCACCTTGAGCGCTGATTTCTCGGTCAGCGACAGGGCGCGTGAGGTCGAGATCATCTTCCCGTCCCGCACCGGTGAGGCATCGATTGCCGGGCCCGTCGAGGTGGTCGCGGGATCGCAGGTTGACGTGACGTGGACAGGACCGGACGAGGACCTGGACTTTATCGGCATCGGGCGCGCGGATGCCGCAGGCAGCGCGCAATGGACCAACTACGCCTATACGACGACAGGCAACCCGGTGTCGCTTTTGGTTCCGCCCGAGCCGGGCGATTACGTGATCCGCTACTTCCGCGGCGAGGGGGAGAGCGCGATCGCATCGCACGCCTTGCGGGTTCTTGCAGCGGAAGCGACGGTCGATGCGCCCGAGGCCGCGGTTGCGGGAGACACGATCCGCGTCACCTGGACGGGCCCGGCCTATCCCAGCGACTTCATCGGCATCGGACAGGTCGGAAGCGAAGAGGCCGAACAGTGGGACAACTTCACCTATGTCCGCGAGGGGTCGCCGCTCGACCTGGTTCTGCCAACCGAGCCTGGCGACTACGTTATCCAGTACTTCATGAATCAAGAGACCTATTCGCTTGTCTCCGTGCCGATCATGCTGACACCGGCCGCTGCGTCGCTTGAAGCGCCGAGTGTTGCAGTTGTCGGCGAGACGATCCCCGTGGGCTGGTCCGGACCGGCCAACAAGGATGACTTTGTCGGGATCGGCAAGGTCGATGCGGAGGGATCGGAGCAGTGGTTGAACTATACTTTCGTGCGCGAGGGGAATCCGCTGCGGCTGGAAGTGCCCACGATGCCGGGGGAGTACGTGATCCGGTATTTCATGGGGCAGGACGACACCATCCTTGCGGAAAACCAGATCGCCGTCGCAGGAGCGTCGGCGGTCATTACCGCGCCGACCGCCGCACCGGCGGGGGAAATGGTCAGAATCGAATGGGACGGACCCGGCTATCCCGATGATTTCATTGCCATCGGACCCGCGGATGCCGAGGGATCTGACCGCTGGCAGACCTATGCCTATACGCGGGAGGGCTCTCCGCTGGAGGTAGAAGTGCCGGAGGCTCCTGGTAACTACGAGATCCGCTATTTTCTGGCGCAGGGGAACACCGAGCTGACGAGCGTGCCCCTGCGGGTGGAGTGATCGTCAGTAGTGGATGACCCGGTCGTAGGCGTCGAGGACGCTTTCGTGCATCATCTCTGACAGGGTGGGGTGGGGGAAGACCGTCTCCATCAGGTCCTGCTCGGTCGTCTCGAGCTGGCGGCCGACGACGTAGCCCTGGATCAGTTCGGTCACCTCGGCGCCGATCATGTGGGCGCCCAGGAGTTCGCCTGTCTTGGCGTCGAAGACCGTCTTTACCATACCCTCGGGCTCGCCCAGGGCGATGGCCTTGCCGTTGCCGATGAAGGGGAAGTGGCCGACCTTGATGTCGTAGCCGAGTTCCTTCGCCTTCGCCTCGCTGTAGCCGACAGAGGCGACCTGGGGGTGGCAATAGGTGCAGCCCGCGATGGCCTCGGGTTTGACCGGGTGGACGTTGTTCTTCCCGGCGATCAGTTCGGCGACCATGACGCCTTCGTGGCTGGCCTTGTGGGCGAGCCAGGGGGCGCCGGCGATGTCGCCGATGGCATAGAGCCCCTCCACCCCGGTGCGGCAGTATTCGTCGGTCACGACGTGGGATTTCTCGACCTTCACGCCAAGATCCTCAAGGCCCAGCCCCTCGGTATTGCCGACGATGCCGACGGCGGAGATGACCGTGTCGAAGTCGTGCTTCTCGGCCTTGCCGCCCGCCTCGATATGGGCCGTCACCTTGGTTTTCGCGCGGTCGAGTTTCTTGACCATGGCCTTCTGCAGGATGGTCATGCCCTGCTTTTCGAACTGCTTCTTGGCAAAGCCGCTGATCTCTTCATCCTCGACGGGCAGGATGCGGTCCATCACTTCGACGACCGTCGTTTCGGCGCCCAACGTGTTGTAGAAGCTCGCGAATTCGATGCCGATCGCGCCGGAGCCGATGACGAGCAGATTCTTCGGCATATGCGGCGGCTGGAGGGCGTGCTTGTAGGTCCAGACGCGGTCGCCATCAGCCTCGAGCCCCGGCAGTTCACGGGCGCGGGCGCCGGTGGCGACGATGATGTTCTTGGCGGAAAGCTCTTCCGTTCCCTTGTCGGTCTTGACGGAAACCTTGCCCTTGGCGGGGATTGTCGCCTCGCCCATCACGACGGTCACCTTGTTCTTCTTCATCAGGTGACCGACGCCCTGGTTCAGCTGCTTGGCCACCGCGCGGGAGCGTTTGATGACCGCGTCGAGGTCGTAGCCGATGCCGTCGGCCTTGAGCCCGAATTCCTTGGCGCGGTGCATCAGGTGGAAGACCTCGGACGAGCGCAGCATGGCCTTGGTCGGGATGCAGCCCCAGTTGAGGCAGATGCCGCCCATATGTTCGCGTTCGATGATCGCGGTCTTGAGGCCCAGCTGGCTGGCGCGGATGGCGGCAACATAGCCGCCCGGTCCGGCGCCGATCACGATGAGGTCGTAGCTGTCGGCCATGGGGCGCTCCTTGGTTAACGAATGTTTAACGTTGAACGATAGGTGGCACAGGGTGGCGCGGATGTCACCCGTTCTGCGGCGCAAGGCCGCTGCAACTTATCCACATGGGTAGGAAACCGGTCAGGCCGCCGCCGGTTCCTTGAGCGCGCGCACGACCGCGCCATAGCCGCCTTCGTCGAGGAAGGCCTGTTCCACCGCCGTCGTCTTCCGCCCCAGATCCGCGTTGCGGTGGGGGAAGCGGCCGAAGCGGCGGATCACCTCCCGATGTGCTTTTGCGTGGAGGAGGTTGGAATTGCCGGTCTCCGGCATCCGCGTCAGGATCAGGCGCACGGCACGGTCCTGATCGCAGAGATTTTCCGCGTGCATGAGGGGCAGATAGAAGAACTGTCTTGCCGGTTCGTTAATGGTCAGATCCCACCGCTTGTCGATGGCGGCCTTGGCCGCCGCAACGGCGGGCCGGTCCATCGCGAAGGAGCGTTTGTCGCCCCGGTAGATGTTGCGCGAGAACTGATCGGTCAGGACGAGATAGGCAAGCGTGCCGGACGGGTAGGTGAGCCAGAGGCCGTAGGCGCCTTCCTGCGCCTCTTCCACGGCCGTGCCAAAGCGTTCGCGGATCTCAGTATCGCGGCCCTCGTCGGCCTCGTACCAGCCGTCTTCGCCAACCTCGTCGAGCCAGTAGCCCAGAACGTCCTCGGGGCGGATCATCTGCAAGCCTCGTGCCTTACTGCTCGTCTTTTGTCTTCAAACTGTTACAGGCCCGCCAGGACCTGACAAGGAAAATAGGACGCTGCGTCACGTCGCAGCAGTGGCTGCGTCATTTTGGCCCGCCTCCTCGGCCAGTTCGGCTTCGATATAGACTTCCTGAGCAACCTCAACAGCCACCGGGGTGGCGGTGGCGAGAACCGGCGCATAGGGCGTTGTGTCTTCTACCGGAGTGCCTGCCGGACGGCGCAGCATCCGCCAGCCTGCATAGGCCGACAGGAAGACCAGCAGCACGGTCAGGAAGGCAAAGAAGCCCGCCGGTCCGGTCTGGGCCATCAGCCAGCCGATCAGAAGCGGGCCCGCGATGGCGCCGACCCCGTTGATGAAGACGAGCCCGCCCGAGGCGGCGGCCATGTTCTCATGCTCCAGGAAGTCGTTCGTATAGGCGATGAGGAGCGCGTAGAGCGGGTTCGAAGCGCCGCCGACCACGAGGGCGGCGATGACGAGGACGGGGTAGCTCTGCCAGAAAACGGCGCCGAGCAGGGCGGCGGCCCCGCCGGCACTGGCCATTCCGAGGATCAGCTTGCGCCGGTCGATCCGGTCGGACAGCCAGCCGATGGGCCATTGGGCGACGAGGGCGCCGATATAGAAGGCCGAGACGAAGAACGAGATCTGCGCGACGGTCAGCCCCGCCGTGGTCCCGAAGACGGCGGCCATGCCGAACTGCGCGGCGAAGACGCCGCCCAGGAGGAACATGCCCATGCAGCCGAGCGGCGAGACGCCGATGAGTTCGGTGAGGCTCATCCGCTTGGCGGTGCCGAAGGCGGGGGTGGGGGAGATCGACAGAAGGATCGGCGCGAAGGAGACCGAGACGAGCACGGAGGCCAGGATGAACAGCGCGTAACCCGATGCGTCGAAACCGAAAAACAGGTATTGGGCAAGCACGACGCCGGCCATCTGGACGATCATGTAGACCGACAATGCCTTGCCCCGGTTGGAATTGTCGGCGGCGTTGTTGAGCCAGCTTTCGGCGGTGACGTAGACGCCCGAGAAGCAGAAGCCGATGATCACCCGGCCAAGCACCCAGAGCGGCCAGTAGGTGAGCGCGGGGTAGAGGATCATCACGGCCGAGATCAGCGAGGCGAGCGCGGCGAAGACGCGGACATGGCCGACATTGCGGATCATCTGCGGCGTGAACCAGGATCCGCCAAGGAAACCAACGAAGTAGGCGGACATCACCAGCGACATCTCGAAGGTCGAAAACCCCTCGATATCGCCGCGGACGCCCAGGAGGGTGCCTTGGATACCGTTGCCGACCATCAGCATGAACATGCCGAGGAGAAGCGCCCAGCTGGAGCCGAGAACCTGGATCATGATGGCCTCTCACGGCGTGTTCTTCAGGGATCGGGTACTTTCATGGGAGCTGCGCAGCAATCGAATTAACGACGCGGCGACGTCGTTTTTGCATGTCGGCATCCGGTCGGCATTTCGTCGGCTTTCTGTCGGACACGGAAATCGCGGATCTTGAGGGGAAGGGCGCCATGGCAAACCAGATATTGTGGATGCGGGTTCGTGCGATCCTGGGATCTATAAGCGGCGGCTTATGGATCGCTGAAGACCCATAAGCCACCGCCTATGGGTCGGGGGCGCCGGGCAAGGCTGCCGAAACGGCCGTCCGGGCGCATCGCACCCGGGCCATGGGCCGCGGCGTGAGGTGGACTGTCAACAAATTCAGACATTCTTATCCGTAAATGACATTGGTCAATGCGGGGGCGTAAATCGGCTGCTTAAGTAACTTTATTGCGCAGCAGGTTGGGAGGGGGAGATGAGCGCCCTGGGGCTGAAGATCATCGACGAGTCCGTTCAGGCCGCCAATATCTGGATCAACGAGGTCAATGAACGGGTCGGCTGGGAGAACAAGCAGCGCGCCTATCGTCTGCTGCGCGCCGTGTTGCAGGTGTTGCGCGACGAGCTGAGCCATGACGAGGCGGCGCATCTGTCGGCGCAGATGCCGATCTTCATCCGGGGCGTTTTCTTCGAGGGCTGGCACCCGGCCAAGACGCCGATCAAGGAGCGGAGCCGCCACGGCTTCATCGCCCGGGTGCAGGCCTATTTCGAGAACGATCCGATGGAGGACGCGGATTACGCGATCGGGGCGGTGCTGGACACGCTCGACAACCATGTCTCGCGCGGGGAGATGAGCGATGTCAGGGGGGCGCTGACGCGGGATATCCGGAAACTGTTTGCGGATTAGAAGGAAGGGAAACGGCCTTTCGGGCGGTATCTGGCCCGATCAGGAGATTACGGGGGAGGACGGCGATATTTCGATGACGTGAATCGTATTGGTGTGACGTGACGAGTGCGTGGTTTGTGTGAGTTAGTGAGTGCGCCTTTTAAGCCTCTCTCCATGGAGGCTCCCTTCTGGGTGGGAGGGGGCCTCTTTTATATCAGGAACAGTCGGACTGAAGCCGGGCATAATCGGCGCGACTTTGTAAGCAGTAGCTCGCAAAAGGTTTGGGCCGTTGAGGGATGGAGCGAGACAAGAGGTAGATCAGACGGTGTCACTACCAATTCGGCAGTGTCCAACCAACACCCACCGTCCCCTCGAGCACACCTTTTGATTTGGTTTTACCTGAACTGAGATCGTGTTCGAATTTTCCGCCAGCCCCTAGGCCGAGTGTTAGGTAAGGAAATGCGGACTTTCCTTTTCCGATCGTCAGGGTGGGGCTGAAAAGCAACTTGCCGAAGGCGGTGTCAGCCGCGTCGATATTGAGGTCGAAGCCTGCCGTGGCCGATGCGGCAGCCGAGACCTTTGCGATGTCTCCGAGTTTGAGCACGTCGTATTTCAACGCTGTCTTACCGCTGAACATGACGCCGAAGCTTTGGTCGGCGAAGTCGTGGTGGGGGCTTACTATGAATGTCGAGGAGAGGTTCTTGTACACCGGCCAAGGAACCTTCAGTTGAATGTCTATCCACGTCGAGGACGGCCCTTTGCCAGCCTTGAGAAGGTCGATCGTGCCGCCAACCGACGCGCCGAGTGTGTATTTGGGATCCTTCTCGACCGGCTTCAGTGTTGTAGGCACAGGTTCGATGACTTTTGGCGGCCCTTCGCGCAGAGGGGGACATATTGCCGGGTTCGGGATCGCGATGTCGCAGAGGCCAAGAAGCTGCGCGAGACAGGGATCTACGACCGGCAAGATCGGCAGGATGAATGGGCAAAGCGTCGGAGGGCTTTTTTCTTCGACCGGAGCGAGCGAAAACACGTCGATCCTGCACCAGACATCTGCGACCTGGCAAAGGTGCTTGCGGGTATTCGGGCCAACTATCCCGTCGTCCTTTATCCCGGCGAGACGTTGGAAGATTCTCACCCGCCCCTCGGTCAACGGGCCAAAGATGCCGTCGACGATGAGCGGCTCTTCATTCAGGTGAAAATTCAGGACCTGCTGCAGTTCCTCGACGTCGGATCCCCTTGACCCGCGACGCAATAGATCACTCATGAAACGCAAACTCCATAAATCAAAAAATGAATCGTAATTCTTGATGACTACCAAAAGTAGTGTTGTCGCGCAAATAACTTCGGCTCCAGACGCGCCTGTCCGTCTGTTTGCGCGGGATCTGCGGTCAATCCGAGGACGCGATAGAGCATGACGTCGACGGTCCGGTAGGGAACAGGGCATGGACCTTTTCTGCCGGACCGGGAGGAGAGGCCCGCCAGGATGATTTAGAAGGTCTACAGCAAATCCCTGACCTTCTGGGCCGCGGCCTCTGCCGTGATGCCGAACTTCTCGAAGAGGGTTTCGGCGGGGGCGGAGGCGCCGAAGCTGTCCATGCCGATGAAGCCCGCCTTGGCCTCTTTCCCGCGTTCGCCGCAGAGCCAGCGGTCCCAGCCGTGGCGGATGCCGGCCTCGATGCCGACGCGGACGGCGGAGCCGGCGGGGAGGACGCGGCGGCGGTATTTCTCGTCCTGGTCGGCGAAGAGCTCGAAGGAGGGCATGGAGACGACGCGGGTGCCGATGCCGTCGGCCTGGAGGAGGTCGCGGGCGGCGAGGGCCACATGCACCTCGGACCCGGTGGCCATCAGGATCGCCTGGCGCTTGCCCTCGGCCTCGGCCAGGACATAGGCGCCCTGGGCGGTGAGGTTCTTGGTCTTGTGGTCGGTCCGGACCGTGGGGATGCCCTGCCGGGTGAGGGCGAGCACGGTGGGCCTGTCGGGGGTTGTCAGCGCGATCTCCCACGCCTCGGCGGTCTCCACGCCGTCGGCGGGGCGGATGACCTGGAGGTTCGGGATGGCGCGCAGCGACGAGACGTGTTCGACCGGCTGGTGGGTCGGGCCGTCTTCGCCGAGGCCGATGCTGTCATGGGTCATCACGTAGATCACGGGCTGCTTCATCAGCGCCGAAAGGCGGATAGACGGGCGGGCGTAGTCGGTGAAGACGAGGAACGTGCCGCCATAGGGCTTGAGCCCGCCATGGAGGGAGATGCCGTTCATCGCGGCGGCCATGCCATGTTCGCGGATGCCGTAATGAATGTAGCGGCCCGTGCGGTTGTCGGGCGAGAAGATGCCCAGATCGCCGGTCTTGGTGTTGTTCGAGCCGGTCAGGTCGGCCGAGCCGCCGATGGTTTCGGGGAAGATCGGGTTCACCACCTCAAGGACGTTCTCGGACGCCTTGCGGGTCGCCTGTTTCGGGGCGGTTTCGGTGACCTGTTTCTTCAGCGCCTTGATCGTGGCGGAGAGCTTGCGCGGCGCCTCGCCCGCGATGGCGGCGTCGAACTGCTTGCGCTTGCCGTCGGACAGGGCGTCGAGGCGGGATTGCCAATCGGCGCGCGCTTCGGCGCCGCGTTGGCCAAGGCTTTCCCACCAGTGCTTGACGTCACCGGGCACCTCGAACGGGCCGGTCGTCCAGCCGTAGACGGATTTGGCGTCCGAGATCAGCTTGGGATCGGTGAGCGCGCCGTGGGCCTTGGCCGTGTCCTGGGCGGAGGAACCGAGGCCGATATGGGTCTTGCAGTTGATCATGGACGGGCGCGGGTCGGCCTTGGCAGCGACGATGGCGGTATGGATCGCCTCGGGATCGTGGCCGTCGATCTCTTGCACCTGCCAGCCGCAGGCGGCGAAGCGCGCCGTCTGGTCGGTGATGTCGGCGAGCGAGACCTGGCCGTCGATCGTGATGTCGTTGTTGTCGAAGAAGACGATGAGCTTGCCGAGCTTCTGCATGCCGGCAAGTGCCACGGCCTCGTGGCTGACGCCTTCCATCAGGCAGCCGTCGCCCGCGAAGACATAGGTATGGTGATCGACGACCTTCTTGCCGAAGCGGGCGCGCAGGGCCTCTTCCGCGATGGCGAAGCCGGTGGCGTTGGCGATGCCCTGGCCGAGGGGGCCGGTGGTGGTTTCGATCCCCGCGACGTGGCCATGTTCGGGGTGGCCGGCGGTGACCGCGCCCCATTGGCGGAAATCCTTGATCTGCTGAAGCGTCATATCCTCGTACCCCGTGAGGTAGAGGAGGCTGTAGAGCAGCATGGAGCCGTGGCCGTTCGACAGGATGAAGCGGTCGCGGTCCGGCCAGTGGGGCGCCTTGGGATCGAACTTGAGGTGCTTCTCGAAGAGCACGGTGGCGATATCGGCCATGCCCATGGGCATCCCGGAATGGCCGGAATTGGCGGCGGCAACGGCATCGAGCGTCAGCGCGCGGATGGCGGCGGCGCGCATCCAGTGATCGGGGTGGCGGGAGCGGAGGGCGTCGATATCCAAGGCGCGGTCCTTTCGTGGCGAGGCTTCGGGGCTGAATAGCAGGGGCGGCGCGGAGCGCAACAGCACCCGATTTGCCGGAGGGGTCGTAATCGGCCTAGATTTGGGCGGAACACGCGAGCGAATCGCGGTTGAGCAGGAGCTGTGAGATCTTCGATGACAGATGTGACGGAGTTGGAGGCGCGGCTGAGCGCGGCGCTGGATCGGATCTCGGCAGGGTTCGAGGCGCGGGGGCAAAGGGTTGCCGCGCTGGAGGCGCAGGTGGCGGATCTTGAGGCGGCGCTGGCGCGGCAGGCCGAGGATATGGCGCGGATCGACGGAGATCTGCAGGGGTTGCGCGCCACGAATGACGCGCTGCGGGACGTGAATGCGAAGCTGCGGGCGGCCAATGCCGAAGGGCTGGGCGACGCCAAGCTGATCGAAAGCGGGATGACCGCCGAGCTGGAAGCGCTGAAGGCGGCCCGCTCGGCAGACAGGCTCGAGATCGAGGCCGTGCTGGGCGCGCTGGAGCCCCTCATCAAGGAGGCGAGCTGATGCCGGTGGTGAAGATCGAGATTGGCGGGCGGCCCTTCGAGGTGTCGTGCCAGGACGGGGAAGAAGATTTCCTGATGAATGCCGCGCGGATGCTGGATGAGGAGGCGCAGGCGCTGTCGAACCAGATCGGGCGGATGCCGGAGAGCCGGATGCTGCTGATGGCGGGGCTGATGCTGGCCGACAAGACCGCCTCGATGGAAGAGAAGATACGATCGGGGGCACCCGTGGCGCCGTCGGCGACGGGGCAGTTTCCGGGGCTGTCGGTGGACGCGCTGAAGGGGCTGGCCGAGAAGGCGGAGGCTTTGGCGGCGCAGGTCGAGGCGCGGCCGGCGGAGTAAACCCCACGCTACGGTTTCGAGGAGACGTCAGGCGCTGGCGATGAGGAAGAGGTGCCAGATCAAGTCCGGGACGGTGGTCCTAATGTGCTGAGGGTATCGCCCGACCTGGAGGGCGTTGCGACGAGGCTGCTGCGCGCGTCTTCGCCACACATTTCCGCGTTATGTTGCTTGAAACGTTGTGAAATCGCCCTCCGGGGGAAGGTCGGGCGATGCCCGGCGTTGCCGCCGGGCGGTCGGTTTTGGAGATGTGGCGCGAGCAACCCGAGGGTTGACGTTATCCGTTGGCAGCGCGGATCTGGTCGGCTTTGGTCTTGTCGTAGGTGACGCCCTTCTGGTCGAAGAGGTCGTCGAGTTCTCCCGACAGGGTCATCTCGGTGATGATGTCGCAGCCGCCGACGAATTCGCCGCTGACATAGAGCTGGGGAATCGTCGGCCAGTCGGAGAAATCCTTGATGCCCTGGCGCAGCGCCTCGTCGGCGAGCACGTTCACGTCCTTGAAGTCGACGCCCATGAAGTTCAGCACGCCCGCCACGCGGGAGGAGAAGCCGCATTGGGGCATCTCTTTCGTGCCCTTCATGAAGAGTACGACGGGGTTCTGATCGACGGTGTCCTGGATGCGGTCCTTGGTTTCGGTCGTCATGGGCGGGGGGTTCCTTTTCGGTCCTTTGGGTTCCAGCGGAGGTGGTAGCGGCGCGCGTAGTCGGCGTCGTCCGCCTCTGCCGGGATATGGGTTGCGTCAAAGTGGGATTTGGCGCCGCCGAAGACGCGCGGGGCGGCGTTGAGTCCGTCGAGCGCGGCGTTTCGGCGGGTTGCGGCGGCGAGCGTGTCGAGATCAGTCGCCTCGGAGCCAAGCGGGCGTGCCTCCATCTCGATCACGGGCTGGCGGGAGGCGAGGGGCTGGAAGGTGCCCGCGCGGGCCTGCCGCTGGATGAGCGCTATGGCGGTGATGAGCGCCGCGATGCTGAGCGCGACCCAGAGGATCATTGGGGCACCTTGGTCGTCAGGGCCAGCGCGTGGAGTTCCCCGTGGCTGCCATCCATCTTACCCTTCAGGGCGGCATAGACGGCGCGTTGTTGCTGGACCCGGTTCATGCCCCGGAAGCTTTCGTCGATCACTTCGGCGGCGTAGTGGTTCCCGTCGCCGGCAAGGTCGCTGATGGTGATTTGGGCGTCCGGGAATTCGGCGCGGATGAGGTCTTCGATGTCGCGGGCCTGCATCGGCATGTGGGGCCGGTCCTCCTGCTTTTTTGCAAAGGTAAGCGGGCCGGGGCGGGGCTGCAAGTGCGGTGCGGTCGCACCGGGCGGGAGCGCTGGTTGCGAGATGCGTCTCCGACGGGAGTATTTTCGGCCAGATGAAGACGGGGTTTTCGGAAGCGGCGGGCGTTAAGGTTACTCACAGGTTGCGGAGAGCCCGGTTTCCCCTTGGGGACGCGTGTCTTGATGCGCCGCCGGCCGTCTTGCGGCTTGCCGATCCGATCGCGCGGAGTGGGGTCTGTCGGACGTCTTCCGATTCGGATGCAGCGGAGAGTGTTTCCGATTTGGAGCCTATGGAGGGGTTGGGTGCGTACTATCGTTGATTTCGAACTGGCCGTGAGGTCACACCTTTTTGGCGAGTATGTATTGGTTGAAGATTATTCATAATGGAAAACTGTCCCTGAATTGGGAACATTGGGGGATCTCATTGCTATATGGCGGGGCAGAATCTCCGTTTTTATCAATCGCACGCTGGAATTAGTTCCTGATATGGAAACAATAACTTGCAGGCCTGCCGCTCCTTTTCTGCCGGAAAATGGCAAATCGGGGGCAGGTCGCTGCAATTTTGTCTAAGTTTTGTCACTTTTTGCTTGGTTTGCCCCCGCGTCACTCCGTAGAACCAAGAGGCTTTGCTGCGGTCCCGGCCTATCACGCCGGGTGGACCGTCTGGGCGGGGCCTTGCGGGAATTATCGTCCGCGGGTTCTGGACGTGGCATCGCGCGTGGTCTGTTGCTGGGACAGGACATGCGCCTCCCGACGGATCTGATCTTTGCCGGAGCAACGTGTGTGGCGCGGTTGGCGCCTTTATTGGTGTTGCGATCTGAGGGGGTCGGGTTGGCAGTGACGAGTGAAGCCAGAGCATCGATCCGCTCGATGGATCAAGACACCAGTCGAAGGCACTCCGCGCTTGATTTTAAGCGTGAGGGCGGCGGCGATTTTGCCGGCCCGCCGTGAGACTGGAGGGGCAGATGAAAGATATAGTGATTACATTTGATGATTTGGCCGCCGGCGACATCGTCGGCATGCAGTATCAGGGCGATGGTGTCAGGATCTCGTCCGGAACGGATGGCAGGCCGCCAATGATTTTCGATACCGCGTTCCCAATCGGCCGCGACGGGGATCTCGGAGCGGATGATCGGGGCAACGTCCTGATCCTGTCGGACGGTGGCGATCAGAGCGATCCGGACGGCAATGCCGGAGGCGGCACGCTGGTCTTTGAGTTCGAGCACCCGTCGGACGTGCAGTCCTTGCGGTTCCTCGACATCGAGGACACCGGCGGTGCGATCCGGCTTTATGGTGCCGGCGGCGCCCTGATCGAAAGAGTGCCGGTTCCGGTGACAGGGATGGGCGGACAGGAATTGGTGGAGTTCGGCGCCGACGGTGCCGTGCGGATGGAGGTAACACTCGCCGGATCTGGTGCGGTGGATGATCTCGTCTTCCGGGGGTCGTCCCACGGCGTTGCCAGCGGGCCGGCAGGGGCCGAGGCCGCCGGTATTGTCTGGCCGGGCGATCCGGATCGGGATCTTGCCGATGGCGGCGACGGTGCTGACCTGCTCTTTGGCGATCAGGCGCTTGGCGGGGACGACGACCGGGAGGCGTTCCACTGGGCCGAGGCGCCCGATCAGGCCAATCCCGACGGGCGGGTCTGCGAGGGGGATGCGGTCACGGGCTTTACCCAGAATACCGGGACGGTGTCCGTGACGTTTACGATCATGTCCGGGCACAACGGGCGGATTGCCGGGATGGGCGGCGATGCGGATGGGGTCGATGAGAGCGTTGCCTACGGGCTGGAGTTTTCGGACGATGTGACGAATGTCGCTTTCCGGATCAACGATGTGGATCTGGAATCGTCGGTGCGCGTCATGGCTTACCAGTCGACCGGCCGTCCGGCCGAGATCGAGCTGACGGCCGGCCGCAAGGTGATGCTGCGCAATGACGGTGGGGACGAGGCGGTGACCTCTGAAAGGCGGGCGGCAGAGACGCCGGGCGCGTATTCGATGCTGGTGAACATCCCGGGCCCGGTGTCGCAAATCGAGATCGTGCATGAAGCGGCGGGCGGTGAGGCGTCGGCAATCAACATCACCAACGTCTATTACGATCCTGTCGTGGCTGGTGAGGACAAACGGACCGGCGGTGCGGGAGTTGACGGCCGGTCCGACGGGACGACGAGCGATCTGTTTCCGGACGGCGCTGGCGGCGATATCGACCGGCTGGATCTGCGGGGCACGGGCGTTCGGTCCATCACCTACACCTCGGAGGATCGGGAGGACGGGATCGTCACGTTCCGCGACGGCTCCACCATGACATTCGCCGAGATCGAAGCGGTGACGCCCTGCTTCACGCCCGGCACGCGGATCGCGACGGCGCGCGGTGAACGGCTGGTCGAGGAGTTGCGGGTGGGCGACAAGATCATCACCCGCGACAATGGCCTGCAGGAGATCCGCTGGATCGGTCAGTCCGACACCACGCGGAAGCGGCCCGAGGCGCAGGGGCGGCTGGAGCCGATCCTGATCGCCAAAGGGTCGCTTGGCAACGACCTGCCCGAGCGGGACATGCTCGTCAGCCCGAACCATCGCATCCTGGTCTCGAACGACCGGACGGAGCTCTATTTCGACGAGAAGGAAGTGCTTGTGGCGGCGAAGCACCTGATCGGTAGCCGGGGGATCGAGAAGTCGGGGGTGCAAGGGGTTACGTATGTGCATTTCATGTGCGACCGGCACGAGGTGGTCCTGTCGGACGGCACCTGGACCGAGAGCTTCCAGCCGGGGGATCGGTCTCTGAAGGGGCTGGGAAGCGCGCAGCGGCAGGAAATCTACGATATCTTCCCGGAACTGAAGGAACGGGATGGGCTGGAAGGGTACCGGCCGGCGCGGGTTGAGCTGAAGAAGCACGAAGCGCGGCTTTTGATGCGCTAGAGCCCGACCGGAAGAGCGCGGGAACAGAGCGGGACGTCCGGGACGACGTCCCGCCCGTCTTTAGTCGGGACGGCGTGCCCGCCAGGCGGCCCAGTCTTCCGGCGTGTCGAGGTCGTTCAGGGCGTGGCTGCCGGGAAGGGGAATGAGGCAGGTCGCGTCTGCGAAGGGGGCAAGTGCTGCCTTGCCGCCGCTATCCCCGGACAGCGCGGCGAAACCGGGGCGCACCTGGTCGGAGATCACGATGGGGTGGCCGGGTTTTCCGCTATCCGTCGCTCCGCGCCAGATGGCATAATCCGGCCTATCATCAGAGGCCTTGAGGACGGTGTTAAGGTCCTCTGTCGTGAGATCGGGGAGGTCCGCAAGCAGGAGCATCAGCCGTCGTGCCCTGGGCATGGCCGTGACGGCATTGCGGAGGGTGCCAGAGAAGCCTTCGGCGGCGTCCGGGCAGTGAAGGCGGCTGACGGGGAGGCCGTTCAGCGCCGTCGCACGGGTGTCTTCGAGGCTGCGCAGCGCGACGCTGACGGGGTGACCGGTGGCGAGGGCCGTTTCCGCCCGGTCGCGAAGGAGGGGGATGCCGTTCACCGGTTCCAGCAGCTTGTCGCGGCCGTGCATGCGGGAGGAGCTGCCCGCGGCGAGGATCAGGATCGGCGTGGTCATCGGGCGAAACCGTAGCGGCGGGTCTTGCGGGTCGCCATCCCTGTTGTCCGGCGCCGGGCGATCTATGTGGGCGATCATGAATGATGTCGCTTCTGATCTGCCAAGGCGCGCGCTCTCGGTCCGGCAGCCCTGGGCCTGGGCGATCATCCATGGTGGCAAGGATATTGAGAACCGGACGCTGGGATCGATCCGGTCGGGCGGGATGGAGACCGGGCGGATCTGCATCCACGCGGCGACGGGGATGCGGGAGGAGGAGTATCGCTGGGGGCTCTACAAGCTGCAGCAGGTGGGCGTGACGGCGCCGCATCCGGCAGAACTGGTGCGCGGCGGGCTGATCGGGGTGGTGGACGTGGTGGATATCGTCTCGGAAAGCGGCAGTCCGTGGTTCGGCGGACCCTGGGGGCTGGTGCTGGAGAACGCGACGCCGATCGGGCCGTTTCCGGCGCACGGGGCGCTTGGGTATTTCGAATGGGTGCGGACGGAGGCGTTTTCGCCCGCCTTGCCGTGGATGGAGCGGTTTGCGGGTGGGACGGAGACAGGGGCGCTGTTTCCGGATCTGGAGCCATCGTTTCGGGGGGCGCCGCCGAAGCCTTTCGGGGGCTAGGCGCTCGGCGCTTCCTTGCGGGCGCTTCTCGCTGGCGAAGAGCGCCCGTGAGGGAGCGATGAGGGTCAGCCGCGCATGCGGGTGCCGTCGGGGTCGAAGAGGGGGGTCGTCAGCATCTCGGCGGGGCGCATCTCGCCCAGGATCTCGATTTCCGCGGTGAGGCCCGGCTGGGCCTTTTCAGACGGGACGAGGGCGAGGGCGACGGAGGTATCCGTGTGATGGGAATAGCCGCCCGACGTGCAGAAGCCCTGTACGCTGCCGTCGATCCAGACCGGTTCATAGGCCACGACATCGGCGTCGTCCGCGTGGACCTTGAAGGGGACAAGGGTGCGGGTGGCCCCTTCGCTGCGCTCTTTCTCGGCCGCTTCGCGGCCTATGAAGGGGGCGTTCTTCTTGAAGGAGATGAAGCGGTCGAGGCCGGTTTCGGCCGCCGTGTAGTCGGGCGAGTACTCGCGCAGCCAGGAGCCGAAGAATTTGTCGAGCCTCAGCGACATCATCGCGCGCATGCCGAAGGGTGTGAGACCCAGCGGTTCGCCCGCCTGCCAGAGCGCATCCCAAAGCGCGCGTTGGGTCATCGGCGAGGTGTAGATCTCGTAGCCGAGATCGCCGGTATAGCTGACCCGCTGGACCCAGGTATCGGCCATCCCGACGGTGAGCGGGCGGGCGTCGAGGAATTTCATGCCTGAGATATCGGCGCGGGCGACGGACTGGAGCAGGTCGCGCGCCTTCGGTCCCGCGATCTGGAAGCCGGTGACGTGGTCCGAGACGTTATCGATCCGCACGCCGTCGTCCAGATGCTGGAGGAACCAGCGCATGTGGTAGCCTTGTGCGCCGTAGGAGGCCGTGAGCTGGAACTCGGTCTCGGACCGGCACGTCACGGTGAAGTCGCCGATCAGGCGGCCGGTGGGCGAGAGCATGGGCGTCAGCGAGACGCGGCCCGGTTGGGGGATGCGGCCGGCGAAGATGCGGTCGAGCCAGGCGCGGGCATTGTCGCCGGTCACGCGGTACTTGCCGAAATTCTGGATCTCGTTGATGCCGACGGCCTCGCGCACCGCCTGCACCTCGCGCCGGATGGCGGCCCAGGCGTCGGAGCGGCGGAAGGTCGGGGTTTCATGATGCGGCTCCTGCCCCTGGGCGAAGTAGTTCGGGACCTCGAGCCCGTATTGCGCGCCGAAAACCGCGCCCATCCCTTTGAAGATGTCGTACATCGGTGTGGTGCGGAAGGGGCGGGCGGCGGGCAGTTCCTCGTTCGGGTAGGAGACGGAGAAGCGCCGCTGGTAGTTCTCGACCACCTTGGGGACCGTGTAGCCCGGCGTCGTCCAGTCGCCGAAGCGGGCAACGTCGAGCGCGGTGACGTCCCGGTCGGCCTCGCCTTCGGTCATCCATTGCGCCAGCGTCAGGCCGACACCGCCGCCCTGCGAGAAGCCCGCCATGACGGCGCAGGCGGACCAGTATCCGCGGAGGCCCGGGATCGGGCCGACAAGGGGGTTGCCATCAGGGGCGAAGGTGAAGGGGCCGTGGATCACGGATTTGACGCCGGCGCGTTCGAGGACGGGAAAGCGGTTATAGGCGAAGGCGATGCTGTCTTCGATCTTGTCGAACTGGTCATTCAACAGCTCGTGGCCGAAGCCCCAGGGCGTGCCGTCGACGGCCCAGGGCTCGCACGGCTGTTCGTAGAAGCCGATGCAGAGCCCCTTGCCCTCTTGCCGCAGGTAGCTTTCGCCGCCGGGGTCGATCACGTGGGGGAATTCCTCGGGTCGGTTGGCGATCTCGGGGATCTCCTCGGTGACGAGGTATTGGTGCGCCATGGGCAGGAGCGGCAGGTAGAGGCCCGCCATCGCGCCGACCTCGCGCGCCCAGAGGCCGCCGGCATTGACGACGTGTTCGGTGTGGATCGTGCCCTGTTCGGTCACCACGTCCCAGGTGCCATCGGGGCGCGGGTTGGTTTCCAGCACGCGGTTGTGGAGGACGATTTCGGCGCCGCCCATCTTGGCGGCCTTGGCATAGGCCTGCGTTGTGCCGGAGGGGTCGAGATGGCCATCGAGCGGGTCGAAGAGGCCGCCGACGATGCCATCTATATTCACCAGCTCGGCACGCTCCTTGATCTCGGCCGGGCTGAGGATTTCGGTATGCAGGCCCATATAGCGGTGCTTGGCCCGTTCGGCCTTGAGCATGTCGAACCGTTCTGGCGTGTCGGCCAGCGTGATGCCGCCCACGTGGTGGAGCCCGCAGGAGAGGCCGGTCAGCTCCTCCAGTTCCTTGTAGAGCCCGATCGTGTAGCCCTGAAGGGCCGCCATGTTGGTGTCGCCGTTCAAGGTATGAAAGCCGCCCGCCGCGTGCCAGGTGGAGCCTGACGTCAGTTCCGACCGCTCGATCAGCATCACGTCGGACCAGCCGAACTTGGTGAGGTGATAGAGGACCGAGCAGCCGACAACGCCGCCTCCGATCACGACGACGCGGGTGGTGGTTTTCATCTGGCGTCCCTCCGTTGGCTACGGGGCCAGCCTAGGACGGGGCGGGACAGGCGGGAAGGTCCGTTTGCGACATCCGCCCGCCTGTCGCGGACCCGTTGGACGTCTGGCGCGTTGGAGGGGATGGACAAGCTGAAAGCCCTTCCCGTCACGATCCTGCGCAAGGCGTTGACCTATTGGCGGAAACTCTGGGTGCGCGTGGTTGTCATGGGGCTTCTGTCGCTGGCGGTGATCGGGCTGACGCAGTTCATCGAACCGCTGATCCCCGATGCGCTGGCAACCTATGTGTCGGGTCAGGCGGCGGACCGGCTTCTGGATATCATCGCCAACGCGATGCTGGCCGCGACGATCTTTTCGCTGACCGTGATGGTCAGCGTCTTCCGCTCGTCCGCGTCGCAGTGGACGCCGCGGATCCATCGGCTGATCATGCAGGACCCGACGACGCAGAACACGCTGTCGACCTTCATCGGCGCCTATGTCTTCGCGCTGACCGCGATCGTCCTGCGGGAGCTGAACGTCTACGGCGACGATCAGGCTTTCGTTCTGTTCTGCACGACCGTGCTGGTGCTGATGCTGATCGTCTTCTCGCTGATCCGCTGGACGCTGCATCTGCAGACCTTCGGCAGCCTCATCGCCTCGTCCCGGCAGGTGGAGGAGATCACCCGGAAACAGTTCGAGGAGCGTCTGTCGAGGCCATGCCTTGGCGCGCATCCGCTGACCGACGACATCGAAATCCCCGACGCCGCCTGTCCGGTGCGCGCGGACAAGACGGGGTATATCCAGATGATCTATCAGGAATCGCTGAATGCCCGGGCGCAAAGCCACGGCTTCGACGTCTATCTGACGCGCGCGGTGGGATCCTTTCTGGTGGAAGGTGAAGTCATTGCGTGGATCCACGATACGGGCGATGCCGAAGAGGAGCTGGAGGATGAGCGCGAGTTCGACGAGATTCTGCGCGCCCATCTCGTGCGGGACGACGTGCGGACCTACGATCAGGATCCCCGGTTCGGCCTCATGGTGCTGGGCGAGATTGCGTCGAAGGCCCTGTCGCCGGGGATCAACGACCCCGGCACCGCGATCGATGTGATCACCCGGCTGACCCGGCTTCTGATGGCCTATCATGACGAGACGGAGGCGGCGGAGGAGCCGAGCCTGAAGCGGCTATGGGTGCCGCCGCTGTCACCTGCCGATCTGATCGAGGACGGGTTCGGTCCGCTGGCGCGCGACGGGTCGGCGATCATCGAGGTGCAGCAGCGCCTGCAGAAGGCGTTGAGCGCCCTGATGAACCACCCCGATCAGGCGATGAGCGATGCCGCGTTCGGGGCCGCACAGATCCAGTTCCGCAGGGCATCGGAGGGGTTGAAATTTGACCACGACCGGGACCGGCTTCGCGATGTGACCGATGCACAGGTTCTCGACGCGGTGGAGGGGGCGCAGGACGCGCCCCGATCCGCTACGGGATGATGCGGGTGTATTTGGTGCCTTCCAGCGTGGCACCCGCGCGCAGGCCCGTCTGCGCAAAGACCACTGCAATCACCGGGGCGAGAGTCGTCGTCGTCTCGGCCCGAAGCATCTCGGCCTGATCGGCGAAAGCATATTCCACGTCGGCGCCGGCAGCCCAGCCGGTGGAGCGGCGGAAGTCGAAGAGCGCCTCGTCGGTCATGAAGAAGAGCGCGTGAGCATATTGCTGGGCACCGATCTGGAAGCCTGCCGAGGCGGAGGTGGCCGAATAGTAGTCGATCGTCGTGCCGTTGACCCTGAGTGCGCCGCGCCCGTAGGCCGCGCCGAAGCCGAGCCCGGCTTCGGTAATCACGGGCATCACGAGGATGCCGGTTGCCTTGTTCCCGATCTCCCGCGTCGAAGGGTAGCGGTCGTAGAGGAAATTGAGCGTGGAATCGACGCGGGCGTCGATGGTCTCGCCCCCCTGGGAGCCGATGCCGTTGCCGCAGGCGGCGAGGGTCGAAGCGGCCGCGATGGCTCCGAAAGCGAAGCTGCGGCGGGTGTAACTGTTCATGACGTTGGGCCTGCTCTGATGTGCCTGTTGGTGCCGGATTTGCCCGGTCTGTATGTCAATACTATACGCTGTATGGCCGGTTGTGTCGATGGGCTAGGGATAGCGGTCGTGGACACATCTTTGGCACTGATCCACGGCGGGTCTTGGTCTCGAGGTCGTTGCAGGTATTTTTTGTTAGCCCTCTGATTTCCCGCTCTTTTTCACGTTCTTTGCTTTTCGGGGATTTATGGGCGAATGGCGCTGAAAGGGGATCCTCGGCCTGGTGGCCGATATCTGGGACGCTCGTAGGGGCAAGACTCTCGGTCGACAATGAAGCTCTGGCTCACGGATTGTCGCTGATGCGGGGATTCGCCCTTCGGGCCGGTGAGGCCGGGCAAAAGCGTTTCCTTCGGCCCGAACTTGCGGCAGGACTGCGCCTCATGAAGATGACCAAGACCCATCGCGCGGCATTGACCGACATCCTGACCTGGCGGCGCGACGTGCGGCATTTCCGGCCAGATCCGGTGCCGGAGGCGGTGATGGCGGAGGTGATGGCGTCGGTCGATCTTGCGCCGTCGGTCGGCAATAGCCGCCCCTGGCGGTTCGTCCGTGTGCGGAGCGCGGCCGCGCGGGACGCCGTCATCGCGTCGTTCGAGCGTTGCAATGCCGCGGCGTCTGAGGGGTATGGCGGCGCTGAGCAGGCGCGGTACCGGGCACTGAAACTCGCCGGGTTGCGGGAAGCGCCGGAGCATCTGGCGGTCTTCACCGACCCCGACCCGGCCGAGGGGCGCGGCCTTGGCAGGCAGACGATGCCCGAGACGCTGGACTATTCGACGGTGATGGCGATCCATACCCTGTGGCTCACCGGGCGGGCCCGGGGGTTGGGCGTTGGCTGGGTCTCGATCCTCGACCCCGGCGTCGTACGGGCAGCGCTCGAGGTGCCCGCAGCGTGGCGGCTGACCGGGTATCTGTGCCTGGGCTATCCGGAGGCAGAGAGCACTGTGCCCGAGCTGGAAGAGCAGGGTTGGCAGGCGCGCGCGCCTTCCGTCTGGCTGGAGCGCTAGGGGGTCTGGTGCGACTGTCAGTTCAGGCGGGCCGCTCTTCCGTCCTTGCGGCCGTCATCGCTTGTCAGGCGAGCTGTGTTGCCAGAGGCGATGAGCGGCCGGCCAGCCAGCGCAGGAAGAGCGCGCGAAAGCGGGTGGGGTCTTCCAGGAACGGCAGGTGGCCGGTCTTCATCAAGAGCGCATGGCCATTCGGCAGCGCCTTGATGAGGTCCAGTTGGTGTGCGGGTGGCACGACGGGATCCTGTGTGCCGATGATGCAGAGTGCGGGCTGGCGGATCTCGGCCAGGTTTTCGCGTACGCATTGCCGGCCGAGCCAGAGCGCCACGGCGTGGAGCGCCTCGGGATAGATCTGGGCAAGCTCTGTCCGCATCCGTTCGGGCAAGGCGAGGTCGGTCGCGCGGTTGGCCAGTACCGTCTCGACCCCCCGGCGGAAGCGCGCCGGATCGGCAAGCCAGTAGCGGATGACCCAGGCGAAGGTCAGCGGGCCGACAAAGGGGATCTCGGTGATCCGGGCCGACAGGCTGCGCGTGCCGTCGAGCCCGCCCGAGAAGAGCGTGCCGACGAGCGCCATGTCATGGACGAGGTCCGGGTGGCGGCGCGCCATCTGCAGCGCGACGAGCCCGCCGGTGGAATGGCCGACCAGCCTGACGGGGCCGTCGAAGGTGCGGCGGAGAACATCGGCGTAGCGGTCGATGAAGGTGCCGTCATGCAGGTCGTCGGAGAGGCGGGCTGCGTCCTCGCCCATCGCGTGGCCGGGGAGCGGCAGGGCGAGGAGCGGCCTGTCGGTGTCGGGCAGGGCATCCACGACGGGCTCCCAGATCGCGGAGGTCTCCAGAAGACCGTGGAGGAAGACCACCGGCAGGCCGTCGCCATCGCGGCGAAACCAGCGGAGGGGAGTGGGGGCGAGGCGTTTCAGCATGTCCGGCCTGGCGATTGTTTCGAAGGTTGAACGCCTTTCCGACCCTTTGGTTCACAGCCAGATTGCCGTCTGACCGATGGAGATCCCGAATGGGGCCGGGAGTGCCTGGGTCTAAAGGCGGGGTGGAAGCGGCTTTTCGGCTCTATCGCAGTAGTCCGAGAAAGTACCGTACAAATGTGGATCTCGACTTCCCTTGGAGAAGTGTCCAAGGAAATACAGGTCATCCGCGAAATCCGATAGTGGCGGCTAAGGCGGGCAGCCAATTGGAGAGGCGACGTGCGGGGCGTCGTTATCCGGTAGCGAGCCTTCTTTACAGATGGGATGATCCGGCTTTCCGCGCTCCATATTGCCGGTGCGGATTAGGATACATCCGGCCTGACCCTCGTGCAGAAGAAGATCGCCTGTTTGAGTGAGGTAAAGATTCGATCCACGCCACCAACCAGCATCGGGGTTTAGGTTGATTTTCAGGCTGGTGGTGTCTTTTGTGATCGTAAGCTGCCGATGCCAGTCGCTTTGAAAACCAAAATTTGGCCGGAGTGTCATGAGGACCGTTATGTCGTCATGCCGGGTCACTATGTCCGGATCCATGCCCGGCTCTTGCCAAGTGCTGACCACCCACACAGTTGCGACGATCAACAAAATCAGAATGAAGACAATGTGCATAAGCCGGTCATAAAACCGGGAAGGTGCAGACTTCCTGCGAGAGTTGAGCAGCGAACCTTTAGGGGTCAGGGGCGCCGGGACTCCTGAACGAGAGGTCTCGGATCAAGCAGGGACGGCACGGGGCTCAGGAGGCGAGGGCACGCGCCGCGTCAACGGCGAAATAGGTCAAGATGCCGTCGCAGCCGGCGCGTTTGAAGGCGGTGAGGCTTTCGAACATGACGGCGTCCCCGTCGAGCCAGCCGTTCTGGCTGGCGGCCTGTAGCATCGCGTATTCGCCGCTGACCTGGTAGGCGAAGGTGGGGGCGCCGAACGTTTCCTTGGCCCGCCTGCAGATGTCGAGATAGGGCATGCCCGGCTTGACCATGATCATGTCCGCGCCTTCGGTCAGGTCGCGGGCGATCAGGCGCAGCGCCTCGTCGGAATTGGCGGGGTTCATCTGATAGGTCTTCTTGTCGCCCACCAGCCGGGCGGAGGCGCCGACGGCGTCGCGGAAGGGGCCGTAGAAGGCGCTCGCATATTTGGCGGCGTAGCTGAGGATGGCGACATTGCGATGGCCCTCGGCCTCGAGCGCCTGGCGGATCGCGCCGATGCGGCCGTCCATCATGTCGGACGGGCCGAGGATGTCGGCGCCTGCCTCGGCCTGGGCGAGGGCCATCTTCACCAAGGCCTCGACGCTTTCGTCGTTGATGATCTCGCCGTCCACCACGAAGCCGTCATGGCCGTTCACGTTATAGGGGTCGAGCGCGATGTCGGTCATCACCGCGATCTCGGGCACGGCGTCCTTGATCGCGCGGATCGTACGGTTGACGAGGTTGTCCGCGTCCCACGCCATCGCGCAATCCTCTGTCTTCAGCGCCTGTTCGGTATAGGGAAAGAGGCAGATCGCGGGGATGCCGAGGCCGTGGGCCTCCTGCGCCGCCTTGACGATGCGATCCGTCGTCAGCCGCGCAACGCCGGGCATGGAGGGGATGGGATCTTCGGCATCCGCGCCCTCCATCACGAAGACCGGCCAGATGAAATCGGCGGGCGTCAGGGTGGCTTCCTGCACCATGGCGCGCAGGGCAGGTGTGCGCTTTAGGCGGCGGAACCGGGTTGCGGGGTAGGGGGCGGAGAGCGGCTGCATGGGAATTCTCAGATAGATTGTGTCTTCTGTGCCTGACACGTGGCGGCCGGCGGCTCAAGGGGGTGGCGGAGCAGGGAGGCGCTGGCTAGGGTCGCGCGCACCAACCCAGTGGCGGGTATCCGATTGTCGATTTACGAAACTCTGGTCGAGATCATCGACCTCCGCTCTTTCTCGAACTTGTGGTACTGGATCGGCCTTGCGGTGATCTGGTCGAGTGCGAGCCATTGGGTGCTGGGCGTTCCTTATGATCTGGTATTGCGGGCGCGGCGGCATGGCGGACAGCATTATCAGGATCTGCAGGATCTGGTGCGGATCAACGTGAACAGGATTCTCGGGATCGTCGAGATCTCGGGGATGTGGCTGGTGGGCTTTGTGTCGTTCATGCTGACGGGGCTGACGCTTTTGTCGTTCTGGTATGACGTGGAGTTTGCGCAGGCTCTCTTCTTTATCGCGTTCCCGATGACCTTCGTCGGCATGATGAGCTACACCACTGCGCGGCAGATCCGGCGGGATGCGCCGGAGGGCGAGGCCTTGTTCGCGCTGTTATCGCGGCACCGCTTCTTCGTGCAACTGATCGGGATGCTGGCGCTTCTGGTGACAGCGATGTTCGGAATGTACCAGAACCTGACGTTGGGGCCGTTTCAGGACCTCTGAATGTTGACTTGCGCGGCGGAGCGCGTAGGTGAGCGCCCATGCCGGATTCCACCAAGATCACCGTCTCGGGCGCGCCCGAAGGCTTTGACGCCCGTCTCGTTCTGAAGGAACTGGAGGCGGGGCCTGTCGTCCATGTGGCGCGCGACGACAAGCGGCTGGCGGCGATGCAGGCGGCGCTCGCCTTTTTCGCGCCGGAGGTGCCGGTGATGGTGTTTCCAGCCTGGGATTGCCTGCCCTATGACCGGGTGTCGCCGCATTCGGATGTCTCGGCGGCGCGGATGGCCACGCTGGCGGCGCTGGTGCACGGGATGCCCGAGCGGTTCGTGCTGCTGACGACGCTGAATGCGGCGACGCAGAAGGTGCCCGCGCGCGAGATCCTGCAGGAGGCGGCGTTCACGGCGACGGTGGGCAAGCGCATCGACGAGGCGGCGCTGAAGGCGTTCCTCGTGCGGATGGGGTTCACCCAGGCGCCGACGGTCACTGAACCGGGCGATTACGCGGTGCGTGGCGGGATCATCGATGTCTATCCGCCGGGGGAGACGGGGCCGGTGCGGCTGGACCTGTTCGGCGACGTGCTGGACGGGGCGCGGCGGTTCGATCCGGTCACACAGCGGACGATCGAAAAGCTCAATGTGGTGGAGCTGGCGCCGGTCTCCGAGGTGATCTTGGACGAGGCGGCGATCACCCGGTTCCGGCAGAACTACCGGATCGAATTCGGGGCCGCAGGAACGGATGATCCCTTGTACGAAGCCGTCAGCGCCGGGCGGAAGCACCAGGGGATCGAGCATTGGCTGGGCCTGTTCCACGCGCGGCTGGAAACGCTGTTCGACTACCTGCCCGGTGCTGCGGTGACGCTGGACGATCAGGTGACGCCATCGCGGCTGAGCCGGTGGGAGCAGATCGCGGATCAATACGAGACGCGGAAGGTGGCGATGAACCAGCGCGGCATGGGATCGGTCTACAAGCCCGCCCCACCCGAGACGCTGTATCTGGACGACGCCGCGTGGGAGGCGGCAGTGGACGGGCGGCGGGTTCTGCAATTCGCGCCGCTGCCGCAGCCGACGGGGCCGGGCGTCACGGATGCGGGCGGCCGGATCGGGCGCAACTTCTCGCCTGAGCGTCAGCAGGAAAGCGTCAGCCTTTTCGGCGCCCTGGCGTCGCATCTCAAGGCAAAACTCGCGGACGGTCCGGTGGTCGTCGCCTCGTATTCCGAGGGCGCGCGGGAGCGGCTGGAAGGGCTGATCGAGGATGAGGGCGTGGCCGAGGCGATCCTGATCCGCGACTTCAAGGGCGTCGGCAAGCGCGGGCTGCATCTGGCCGTCTGGGCGCTGGAACACGGGTTCGAAAGCCCGGGCCTGACGGTGATCTCCGAACAGGACGTCCTGGGTGACCGGCTGATCCGGCAGACGAAGAAGAAACGGCGGGCCGAGAACTTCCTGACCGAGACACAGAGCCTGACGCCCGGCGATCTGGTGGTTCATGTGGACCACGGCGTCGGGCGGTATCAGGGGCTGGAGGTCGTGACGGCCCTGGGCGCGGCGCATGAGACGCTGCTGCTGGAATATGCAGAAGGATCAAAGCTTTACCTGCCTGTCGAGAATATCGAGCTGTTGTCCAAGTTCGGGCACGAGGAAGGGTTGCTCGACAAGCTGGGCGGCGGGGCGTGGCAGGCCAAGAAGGCGCGCCTGAAAGAGCGGATCCGCCAGATCGCCGACAAGCTGATCCGGGTGGCTGCCGAGCGGGCACTGCGGACGGCCCCCGTGATGGAGCCGCAGGAGGGGCTGTGGGAGCAGTTCTGCGCGCGATTCCCCTATGAAGAGACCGAGGATCAGCTCTCGGCCATCGAGGATGTGCTGACGGATATGGCAGCCGGCAAGCCGATGGACCGGCTGATCTGCGGCGACGTGGGCTTCGGCAAGACCGAGGTCGCGATGCGGGCGGCCTTCGTCGCCGCGATGTCGGGCACGCAGGTCGCTGTGATCGCGCCGACGACGCTGCTGGCGCGCCAACACTACAAGAGCTTCGCCGACCGGTTCCGCGGGTTCCCCGTGCAGGTGCGGCCCCTGTCACGGTTCGTGTCTCAGCGCGACGCGCAGCTGACGAAGGAGGGGATCACACGGGGGACGGCGGATGTCGTCGTCGGCACCCACGCGCTGCTGGCCAAGGGGATCAAGTTCAAGAATCTCGGCCTGCTCGTCGTGGATGAAGAGCAGAAGTTCGGCGTCACCCACAAGGAGCGGCTGAAATCCCTCCGTACGGATGTGCATGTGCTGACGCTGACCGCGACGCCGATCCCGCGGACGCTGCAGATGTCGCTGTCGGGCGTGCGGGAGCTTTCCATCATCGGCACGCCGCCGGTCGACAGGCTGGCCATCCGGACCTATGTCAGCGAATTCGATCCGGTCACGATCCGCGAGGCGCTGCTGCGCGAGCATTACCGCGGCGGGCAAAGCTTCTACGTCGTCCCCCGGATCAGCGACCTGCCCGAGATTGAGGAGTTCTTGAAGGAGCAGCTGCCGGAGCTGACTTACGTCGTGGCCCACGGCCAGATGGCGGCGGGCGAGTTGGATGACCGGATGAACGCCTTCTACGACGGCAAGTTCGACGTGCTTCTGGCGACGACGATCGTCGAATCGGGCCTCGACATCCCGACAGCCAACACCATGGTGATCCACCGGGCCGATATGTTCGGCCTCGCGCAGCTCTATCAGATCCGGGGGCGCGTGGGGCGGTCGAAGACCCGCGCCTACGCCTATCTGACGACCAAGCCGCGCGTGAAGCTGACGCCGCAGGCGGAAAAGCGTCTGCGCGTTCTGGGCTCGCTCGACACGCTGGGGGCCGGGTTCACGCTCGCCTCGCAGGATCTGGATATCCGCGGCGCGGGCAATCTGCTGGGCGAGGAACAATCCGGCCAGATGCGCGAGGTGGGCTACGAGCTTTACCAGCAGATGCTGGAAGAGCAGATCGCCAAGATCAAGTCGGGCGAGGCCGAGGGGATCGTCGATGACGGGCAATGGGCGCCGTCGATCAACCTAGGCGTCGCCGTGCTGATCCCCGAGGCCTATGTGCCCGACCTCGACGTGCGGCTGGGCCTCTACCGGCGCCTGTCGGAACTGACGACGAAGGTCGAGCTGGAGGGCTTTGCCGCCGAACTGATCGACCGCTTCGGCAAGCTGCCGAAAGAGGTGAACACCCTGCTGCTGGTCGTCCGCATCAAAGCGATGTGCAAACGCGCCGGGATCGCCCGGCTGGATGCGGGGCCGAAGGGGGCGACGATCCAGTTCCACAACGACAAGTTCGCCTCGCCCGAAGGGCTGGTGGAGTTCATTCAGGACCAAAAGGGCCTCGCCAAGGTCAAGGACAACAAGATCTTCGTCCGCCGCGACTGGAAGACAGAGGCCGACAAGATCAAGGGCGCCTTCGCCGTCGCCCGCGATCTGGCCGAGAAGGCGAAGAAGGGGGCGAAGGCGCCCGCCGCCTGACCCCGGGGAACCGCAACCGCCGCCGCGCCGTTGACCCCGTGTCTTTCGATGGGGGCGGAATGCTGGGGACGCTCGATTACCGCGATATCTTCTACGCCGTTTTCGGCCTTGCGCTGCTGGGGCTGACATTCCAGCCTTACCTGTCGCGCTACCGTCTGGTGAACATTCCGCTGATCTACGTCTTGATCGGGATCGCCATCGGCGCGATCGGCCTGCCTGTGATCGATCCGCGGGGCGGCGGGTTGCAGACCGCGATCATCGAACATGCCTCGGAGCTGATCGTGATCATTTCGCTCGCGGGCGCCGGGCTTGCCATCGATACGAAAGGCAGCTGGCGCAACTGGAACGCGGCGTTCCGGCTGATCCTCATCACCATGCCGCTGACCATCGTGGCCATCGCGCTGTTTGGCGTCTGGGGGCTTGGGCTGACGATCCCGGGGGCGCTGCTTCTCGCCGCGGCGCTCGCGCCGACCGATCCGGTGCTGGCCCGGTCCGTGCAGGTCAGCCCGCCGGGCCAGGAAGAAGACCCGATGGAGGTCTCCCTGACCGCCGAGGCGGGCCTGAACGACGGTCTGGCCTTTCCCTTCGTCTACCTTGCCATCGGCGCGGCCACGATGGGCGCGATGGCGATCGACGAATGGGGCTGGGGCTGGCTGGGCTTCGACTTCGCCTACCGCGTCGCGGCGGGCTGGATTGTGGGCTACGCCTGCGGCTGGGTGATTTCCCGCATAGCGACCTCCCAGATCGGGGACGCCAGTCAGGGGGCGTGGAATTCCATCGTGATGATCCTCGCTGCCACGCTCATCAGCTATGGCGTGACGGAGGCCGTGGACGGCTACGGCTTCCTCGCCGTCTTCGCCGCCACGCGGGCCGGGCGCAGCAACACCCGCGGGACCGAGATGGAAGGCTACGAGAAGTTCGTCCATCACGGCGCCGACCAGCTGGAATCGATCCTGCTGGCGCTGCTCCTGCTCTGGCTCGGGACGTTCATCGGTGCGGGCGCGCTGGCGGACCTCACCTGGACCGAGGTCGCCTTTGCCGTGGCTCTGATCTTCCTGATCCGCCCCGTGGCCGGATGGATCGGTCTTCTGGGTGTCGATTGTCAAAACCTCGCCCGCCGCAACGTCGCCTTCTTCGGCATCCGCGGCATGGGCTCTGTCTTCTACATCGCCTACGCCCAGAACCACGCCTCGTTCGGAGACATCGACACGGTGTGGCGCGTGGCGGCCATCACGATCCTTCTCTCGATCCTGATCCACGGCTTCGCCGCCAATTTCGTCCTCCAGTCCGGCGACGAAGAGGAACATCCCTATGCCGCCAAGAAACGGGCGGAGGCCGATTAGGCCTCTCTCCGCCGCCCGACCGGGAGGGTGAGTGCAGCAGCCCAGATCGCCACCTCGATCAGGAAGACCGGGTGGAGGATGAAGTTCAGAACCCAGTGATCGAAGCGCGCAGGAACTTCGATGAGGGTGAAAAACCGGTCTGAGAACGGCCATGCCCAGGCGATGCCGCCTGCAATGGCGTCCAGGCAGATGTGAAGGAAGATACTCAGGAAGAACGCAATTCCGGCAGGCAGTAGCGCGGGTTTGGCACGCCGAACAAGGGGCAGGACGACAGCCCCGACAATCAGCCAGAAGCCGGGAATGTGGACCCAGTAATGGTGGTGATGGAAGGCCCGGTCGTCGATCAGGTAGAACCAGATAAGATCAAGATCGGGAAGCGCGGCGCCGAACACTGCCGCAGGCACGACATACCGCGCAGAGGTCAGCGACCGCCCGAGAACATAGCCCGCCGGAAGATGCGCCGTGATCATGCCGCAACCGATCCGGCCAAGGCGCTCAAGTCACAGGCTTTCTTTACCCGCTCGATCAGGCCATCCGCCACCCGATCCGCCTCGGAAAATCGTGTCATGTCCTCATCTTGCCGGAAATACTTCGGGGGATGGAAGGGGGCAGCGCCCCCTTCCGCCTGCGTGGCGAACGCAAAACCTCGAATGCGCTCGTCAGAGCGCGCCGGAAAGAAACCCTCAGCCGGACTCTTTCGCCTGCCGGGCTTCGCGGCGCTTGCGGCGCAGTTCGCTCTGACGGTGGATCGTCATGTGGCTGAGTTGCTGGATCGCCGCGGCAAAAACCCCGAGGCCAAGGAAGATCAGGACGGTCGTCCCGATCTTGCCGATGGCCGTTGCGGGGACCAAGCTGCCATAGCCCACCGTCGACAATGTCACAACGGTGAAGAAATAGGCGTCGAGCCAAGTCCAGTCCTCGACCACGCGGAAGAACACGGTGCCGCCTGCGATGATCGTCAGAAGGGCGCCGAAGACGGCGAGGAGAGCGTCGCGGCTCACGTTTCAGCCTCCTCCATCTGCTGGGTGATCTCGTCGATCACCTTGAGCCAGAGATCGGGCGGTTGGGCGCCGGGAACGGCATGCTTGCCCGCCACGATGAAGGTCGGAACGCCCGTAATCCCCATCTCGCGCGCCTTGGCGTCGCGGTCGCTGATCCCGTCCAGATCGGCGTCCGACTCCAGCAGGCGGTGGATCGCCGCCGCATCCAGCCCCGCGCCATCGGCGATGTCGGCGAGCGTGTCGCGGTCACCGATATCGCGACCCTCCTTGAAATACGCGGCGAAAAGCGCATCGACCACCGCCTGTTGCTTGCGCTCGATCCCCGCCCAGTGGATCAGCCTGTGCGCGTCGAGCGTGTTGGGTGTGCGGGTGATCCCGTCGAGGTCGATATCAAGCCCGATCTCCTTCGCATGATCGGCGATGCGGCCGTAGACGTCTTTCGCCCCTTCCGCGCCGCCGAACTTGGCTTCGAGATAGGCCTTCCGGTCCATCCCCTCGCGCGGCATGTCGGGGTTTAGCTGGAAGGGGTGCCACTGGATCGCAAACGGGTGATCGGGCCGCTCTGCCAAGGCCCGGTCGAGCTGGATCTTGCCGATCAGGCACCATGGGCAGATCGGATCTGAAATGATGTCGAGCTGGATACTCATGGGACGGGGTCCTTTTCGGTCTCGAAGTCTGCGCGAAGCTGCCGGCGCAGGAGTTTTCCGTTGGCACCGCGGGGCAGCTCGGCCAGGCGGCGGTAAAGACGGGGTTGCTTATAGCGCGCAAGGCGGGTGGCGGCGAATGCCTTAAGATCGTCCTCCACGATATCGCGAGCTGCTGTGTAGAAGGCGGCGATGATCGTGGCGTTGGATTTCACCGCAACCTCGGCCGCGGCGATGTCGGTGATCTCGGGATGGGCGGCCAGCGCCGCTTCGACCTCCAGTGGCGAGACGCGGACGCCGCCCGCATTCATCATGTCGTCGGCGCGGCCGAGATAGATGATGGCGCCATCCGGCTCGGCCCGGCCAAGGTCGCCGGTCAGAAACCAGTCACCGTCGAAGCGGGCGGCGGTTTCCTCGGGCGCATTGAGGTAGCCGAGCATCAAACCGGGGTCCGAGCGGTGGATTGCGATCGTGCCGACATTGGCCTCGGTCCCGCCCGTGCGAAGGGTCACGCGGCGGCCGGGCTGGGGATAGCCGGACGTGCCGGGTGGTGCGGCACGGGCCGGGGAACCGGAGAGGAAGGTGGAGCATTCGGACATACCGAACGCCTCGTGGATCTTCGTGCCAGTGGCCGTTTCCCACGCGGCGCGTGTCTGGTCGGGGAGTTTCTCTCCCGCCGAAAGGCCGTGGCGCAGGTGCGGCTGGTCGAGGAGCGGGGAGGCACGGAGGAGCTGGCGGTAGACACCAGGCGCAGCGGCGAAGAGCGTGGCCTCGTGGCGTTTCATCAGAAGTGGCAGAAGATCCGGCTTGGTGCCCGCCTGTGGGATCAGGGCCGTGGCGCCGATGGTCCATGGATCGAGCAATCCGGTGCCGAGCGTGTATGTCCAGTTGAAAGCACCCGCGTGCAGCAAGCGGTCGTCCTTGGTCAGGCCATACCACCCGTCGACCATCATCTGGCGGGCAAGGATGGCGCGGTGCGCGTGGATCACGCCGCGCGGCTGGCCGGAGGTGCCGGAGGTGTAGACAATGTAGGCGGCGCGGTCGGGGTCGCCCGTCGCATACTCCGCGGGCGGAAGATCACGCCAGCTCCGCAGGGTCGCAAGGTCGTGGACCGACGCCGGATGATCGGGCAGGGCCGCCTTGCCGTCATGGAGGATCGCCGCGGGTGAAAGATCCGCGGCGAGAGCCGTGACCTCGGGCGCGGTAAGGGCGGCTGAGGTGGGGACGGGGATGACGCCAGCGGTGATCGCACCAAGATAGGCGATTGGAAAGTCTGCGGAGTTGCCGAGGCGGAGAAGGACGCGGTCACTCGGTTCAAGGCCCGCCTTGAGCAGCCCGGTCGCCGTGCCGCGCACGGCCGCCTCGAGCCGGGCGTAGGACCAGCGTTCGGCCTTCGTGGGGCCCAGGATCGCGAGCGCGATCTTGTCGGGCCGGTCGGTGGCGCGGGCCAGCACATGGGCGGCGAGGTTGAACGGGGCGGGCATGTCTTGGGGCTATGCGCTTGCCCCCCGTGGTTCAAGGGCGGTGAGGTCTAAGAAGCGTAGACCGCCCTCTCGAACGCCTCGTAGGTCTTCATGAACCGCGGCTCCACGAAGGGCAGGGACTGGGTCATGATGACGCCCGCCCGGTCCGAAGCCGGGTCGATCCAGTAATGGGTGTTACAGACGCCTGCCCAGCTTTGCGATCCGGCGCGGCGGCGGTCCTCGATATCCTCCTCGTTCCGCATGAAGGCAAAGCTGTGGGTCAATCGCGTGCCGGGAAAGGGATCGACATCGGCAGAGACGGGCGGGGCGACGGTCTGCATCGGCTGGACGGTCTGGCCCTGCATCTGATCGGCGAGCATCCGGTCCACCGCGCCCTCAGACAGGATGCGCGCCCCGTCCAACGCACCGCGGTTCAGCACCACGCGGAGAAAGCGCATGTAGTCGGCGGGCGTGGAGTAGAGGGCGTGGCCCATCCCGTAAACCTCCGGCTTGGGCGGCGGGGCGAGGTCGAAGGGGCCGAAGCCGCCATCCTCGCCACGCATGACCACATCGCACAGGCGGTCGGTCATGCCGTCCGGCTCGAACGCCGTCGAGGTCATCTTGAGCGGCTCGAAGATCTCTTCCCGGCAGAAGGCGTCCACCTTGCGGCCGTCGACAGCCTCGATCACCAGCCCAAGCCAGTCGATCCCGATCCCGTAACCCCAGCCGGTCCCGGGATCCTTCGTCAGGGGATAGTTCAGCGATTGGCGGGTCCCCGCGAGGATGCTGGGATGGCCCGTCACCTCGAGATACTTCGCGACATCGGCATTCCAGAACTCGTATTCCAGCCCACTCGTATGGGTCGCCAGATGGCGGACAGTAGCGGCGCGGGCCGGTTCCCGCAGCCGCGGCGTGTCGCCGTCCCACCCGTCGAGAACCTTGAGGGCGGACCAGTCCGGCAGGATCTCGGCCACCTCCGTCTCCATGGTCAGCTTGCCCCGGTCGATCAGGATCATTGCGGCCACCGAACCGACCGCCTTCGTCATCGAGAAGATGCGAAAGACGGTGTTCTCGTCGGCCGCGTGCCCCGGACGCGCCTCGCCCGCCGCTGCGGTTTCCAGGACGCCGCCGCTATCGGCCAGCATGCCGACGGCAAACGGCACATCCCCCTCTGTCACGGCGCTGGCCACCACTTCCTGCAAGCTGGACATCGCATCCTCCCCTTGGCTCTGTCGATTGCCGGGCAGCGTAGCGGCAAGACATCCGGCATAGCAAATCGGCGCTTCGGTTGCCCCCTCCCCGGTGCAGCGGCTATAGCGAGGCATGGCCGAAAGCGATCCGAAATCCATCATCCGCATTGCCCGCGCCTCGGGCGAGGAGGAGGTGCAGACCGCACCCCTTGATCTCGGCGCCCGGGTGCGGGAGCTGCGGCAGGCCCGCGGCTGGACGCTGGAGCAGGCGGCCAGGCAGGCGGGCCTCGCCCGCTCGACGCTGTCGAAGGTTGAGAATGGGCAGATGTCGCCGACCTACGATGCACTGAAGAAGCTGGCCGTGGGGCTGGAGATCTCCGTGCCGCAGCTGTTCACGCCGCCGCGGGACGCGCGGGTGAACGGGCGGATGGCGGTCACCAAGTCGGGCGCGGGTGCGGCGCATGCGACGACGACCTATGAACATGACCTGCTGGCCGAGACGCTGAGCCAGAAGAAGATGCTGCCCTATCGGGCCCGCATTCGGGCGCGGTCAATCGATGAATTCGACGGCTGGGTGCGTCACGATGGCGAGGAATTTCTCTACGTCCTAACGGGAGAAATTCGTTTATACACGGAGTTTTACGAGCCGGTCCTCATGAAGCGCGGGGACAGCGCCTATTACGACGCGACGATGGGGCATAATGTCGTCTCGGTCAGTGCCGACGACGCCACAATCTTGTGGGTAACGTCGCTGATCTAAGGGCCCAGGCGGCGACTATTCCGCGGCGTGGAGCAGCGCGGCTGGCCTGACCATGCCAAGACGGTCTTCAAGCGCCTCCGCGGCTTCGGTTTCCGTCAGATCGTGCAGGCCCGCCATACGGGTGACGAAACGGATGCGGTCGCCGGCCGCGGCCTTGAGATGACTCTCGCGCATCTCGGGGAAAGCCGGCATCAGCGTGAGGCGGGCGAGGTCGGGGTTCCGGGCGATGTCGGTCCAGGTCATCGGCGGGCTCCTTTGGGTTTCAGGTTATGAGGCGGCGCGACCAACGGGGGGTTCGGCGGTGGCATCATCGCCGAAATCCTTGTCGTCGCTATAGACGTCTTCGCCGACATGGATGTTCCTGGCGCTGTCGCTGATCCGTTCGTTATCGCGCCATGGGTCCATCTTTACATCCGACGGCTCTTCCCCGGTGGCCCAGGCACGGGTTTCGTCACGGGCCTCTTCGACACTTTGAGAGGTCGCGACGGAGAGGTAGGTGACAAACCGGTCGAGGTCGCCATCGGTGGCCAGCACCTCGTCTTCCTCCAGATCGGGCCAACGCGTCAGAATACGGGGTATGTAGGCGACCCAGTTCTGCTGCACATGCGTCCAATCCATGATGTCCTCCGCCTTGGTCTTGGCAGGGAACGCGGATGAGCTTGGGCGGGTTCCCCTATTTGCGGAAAAGACGAGGGAGGGTCAGGGCCCCGACAATCGCGGCGATGATCTGGACACCGATATAGGCGGGCACGTGAGACGGGTTGATACCGGCAAAGGTGTCAGAAAAGCCGCGGGCGATGGTGACGGCCGGGTTGGCGAAACTGGTCGACGCGGTGAACCAGTAGGCGCCAGTGATGTAGAGCGCGACGAGAACCGGGATCGCCTCGCGCCGCGCCGCAAGGCCGCCGACGATCACGAAGAGCAATCCGAAGGTCGCAATCATCTCCGACGCCCAAAGGGCCGGGCCGGTCCGGTCGGTCGTGGAGAACTGCCAGATGGGGAGGTCGAACATGAGATGCGCCGCGAAGACGCCGAGGATGCCGGCCAAGATCTGGGTCGCCATGTAGGCGGCAGCGGGGCCGGGCGTCATCTCGCCACGCAAGGTGAAATAGAGCGTGACGGCCGGGTTGAAATGCGCGCCCGAGATCGGCCCGAGGGTTTCGATGATGACGTAGAGGATGCAGCCGGTCGCGATTGCATTCGCCAGAAGCGCCAGCGCAATGTTCCCGTCCGACAGCGTCTGGGCCATGATGCCGGAGCCCACGACGCCGATCAGCAGGAAAGCGGTGCCGAGCGCCTCGGCAGACAATTGTCGCAGCATGTCAGACCTGCCGCCCGATGCGGGAGAGAAGCGCCTTGATCTCGCCTTCGTCCAAGGTCTCGATCGGTTGGGCGAGAAAGGATTCTGTACGTTTTTTCAGGATTCTATAGGCTGTTCCGAAAGCGCCCGGCCAGTCATCCTCCGGCGCGGCGGCAGGATCTTCGACACCCCAGTGGGCGCGGATCGGCGTGCCGGGCCAGATCGGGCACGCCTCCTCTGCGGCAGACCCGCAGACGGTGATGACGATGTCCATCTCTGGCGCGTCAGACCCCGCGAATTCGTCCCAGCTTTTTGACCGCAGGCGGGAGGTGTCGTAGTCGTTCTCCTCGAGGAGCTTCAGCGCATAGGGGTGCACCTTGCCGGCCGGTTTGGAGCCAGCTGAGTAAGCGGTGACCCGGCCTTGGCCAAGGTCGTCGAGCAGCATTTCTAGGAGGATGGATCGGGCCGAGTTACCGGTACAGAGAACAAGAATATTCATGGGGCGGAGGGCTAGGCCCGGAATGTAACCGTTTTGTGTCGGCGCCGCTGAAGCGCGACACTCTGTGGCCGGGAAGTGTCAGGCGGCGGGCTGCAGGGTCACGTCGGCGAGGATCGGGCGGTGATCCGACGGATGCGGGTGACGCGCCTCGGGCGGGGGCCGCAGCTTGACGTTGAGCCGGTCGCAATGGGCGATCCGGTCAAGCGGTGCCAGAGGCAGGCGGGCGGGAAAGGTGCCGCCGGGGGTCAGCAGCGTGTAATGGCGCGCAAGGCGGCCAAGCCCCTTGCGTGTCGACCATTCGTTGAAGTCCCCAAGGATCACGGTGGGCCGCGGGTCGAGCGCATCGAGCTCCTCACGAATCCTGTCGAGCTGTGCGCGGCGCGAACTGCGCAGAAGGCCGAGATGCACGCCGACGACGCGCAGCGGCCCCGGCTCGGCCTCGATATCGGCCGCCACGGCGCCACGGGGTTCGAGGCCGGGAAGCGGAATACGATGAATGTCGGAGACCACAAGGGTGGGCTGCGCGAGCAACGCGATGCCATGCCAGCCGAGACCGCCGGGCCGTTCGGAGATGGGAAGCGGGGCGAGGCCCGTCAGCTGCGAGATCTGGCCGTAGGGGAGGGCAGAGGGGCGGGTGCCAAGGCGATGGTCGGCTTCCTGCAGCACCACGAGATCGGCAGAGAGCCCGGCAATGGCGTGCAGCACGCGGGCCGGATCACGGCGAAGGTCGGTGCCGAGACCGGCGCGGATGTTATAGCTCGCAAGCCGCAGGGGTTTCGGAGCATCAATAGACATGACACCAATATAGGGGCTTTCGGAATGAAGGGAGAGGGGGCTTTCGGTGACTGAGCGTCCGGCGATCCTCGCAGGGCTTATTCGGGTCGCGTTGCTGGCCGCGGTGGTGACCGGCGTGCTTTTCGGACGGTGGTCGCTGGTCTTCGTCGGCCTCGCCGCGTTCACGCTGACCCTTCTGCCGCAATACTTCGCCTATTGGATGGGGGTGCGGCTGCCACGGAGCTTTCTTTCGGGCATCGTTTTCTTCATCTTCGCGACGATCTTTCTGGGAGAGGCCTTCGACTTCTACGAGCGCTACTGGTGGTGGGACATCGCGCTTCATTTCGGGTCGGCTGTGTCGTTCGGGCTGTTCGGATTTCTGTTCATCTTCATGCTGTTCGAGGGCGACCGCTATGCTGCGCCCCCCTGGGCGGTGGCATTCCTGTCGTTCTGCGTGGCGATCACGGTCGGGGCGCTCTGGGAAATCTTCGAGTTCGGGATGGACCAGATCTTTGGCCTCAACATGCAGAAATCCGGCCTGATCGACACAATGTACGATCTGATTATGGATACCGTCGGCGGCGCGCTCGGGGCCTGCGCGGGATACCTCTATCTCAAAGGCAAGCAGATGGGTGGGCTTGGCGGCGCAATCGAGGAATTCATACGGTTGAACAGAAAATTCTTTGGGAAGATCCGGGACCGGTAGGTGCGAGCGTGGCGGCATGGCCGCACCTGTACAAAAGCAGTGAGCAATCTGCGGCGCGGACCAAAAACACTCTGGTCTCGACCGGCCTACCGGGACATCTGATGTCGGTTGGGGCATTCCTTGAAACCGGGCAGCCGCTTTGTTTGAAAACCTTGCCTATTCTCTACTTGGGCTCGGCGAAGCCGGACTCAGCGCCGTAGCCTTTTCTGTCCTGCTCGTTGGCAGCATTTTCGGTGTCTCAGCCGGAAGCGAAGAAAACCGGCTACGGCGGGCACCCTATTTTGCCTGGTACGGCTTTCTGAGCCTATTCATCAGCATCGCTTTTCTTCCATTCGTCTTTATGATCGACGCGGTTGTGGGACGGTTTGTCTGGTTTCTTCTAATCTTAACTGGAGCTTGGCTGGTCGTGGCCGGGATTCTACTGGGCCATACCGGTGCGGCCCGTGCTAGGGACATCGGATGGAACCGGTGGACAGCGCTCTTTGCGCTCGTGCCGTTCCTGTGCCTAGTCCTGCTTATGAAGGGGTCCTCTGATCGGGATCGTCCGGACCCCCATATGCTGGCAGGGATACCTGGCGCGCTTATCGGCTTCGTCCTCTTCATGATGTCGTTTTCCGCCGTACCTTACCTCGAAGAATTGGCCATTCAGCGCGAAGCGCAAAGACCGCTCACCCCAGATCAGGAGGCGACATATGTCAATTTCCAAGTCGGCTTAGTCGGGATCGACGATGTCTTACGGACGATGGCGGACGAGGCCGTCCTACCCATCCACGTCGATGAAACCACGATCCTTGCTCAGATCGGCGCCTCAGGAAATATGCTGACGCGGGTTTACCTCGTGCGGGAGCACGAGAGCGGCCTCGAGATGAACGACTTCTGGGCATACGACATCACAGCGTTTCTCTGCGACGACACCTTCTTTGCAGCCTTGCTGAGCGCCGGGGCCGTGATCCGTGAAAGCTACGTATATGAGAGTGGTGCACCGATCGGTTCCGTCGAGGTGTCAGCACTCAGCTGCGCCAATTATACCTGATCTCAGAACACCGCCTTTGCCGTTCCACCCACGACCGCGCCGGTCGCCTTGACCGCCGTTGTTCCGGTCTTGGTGACGACGCGGGCGGGGGTGCAGGCGGTCAGGAGCGCGAGGGCGAGGGCGAGGGCGAGGAGGAGGCTAGTCTTCCTCATACCACCAGACATCCGGCTGCCAGGTGAACCAGTCGCCGTAGATCGGCAGCGTCTCGGGGTATTTCAGCTCCTTGGCATGGGCGATGAAGCTGACGTTGTACTGGTAGATCGGGATCACGTAGCGGCCCGCCATGAGCGTCCGATCCAGTGCGCGGGTCGCCGCAAGGAAGTCTTCGTTGCTTTCCGAAGCGAGGATGCTGTTGATCATCGCGTCGATGGCAGGAGACTTCGCCCCCATCAGATTGCGTCTGCCGGGCGTATCGGCGCCTTCGCTGCCGAAATAGAGCCGCTGTTCGTTGCCGGGCGAAAGCGATAGACCGCGCCGATAGAACGTCATGTCGAAATCGTAGCCGTCGGTGCGTTCGTTGTATTGCGCCGGATCGACCGTTGCGATGTCGACATCCATGCCGAGCCGTTCGAGGCTCTGGACGTAGATGTCGAGGACCGCCCGGTTCTCCATCTCGCCTTGCTTGAACAGGATCTCGATGGCGAAGGGCTCTCCGGATTCGTTCTTGAGAGCGCCGTCCTGAACGGTCCAGCCGGCCTCTTCCAGCCGGTCGATCGCGGCGCGCATCCCGGCGCGATTACGTTCGCTGCCATCGGCGACGGGCAAGGCGTAACCGTCAAGCGCGCCGGGGTAGAGGTCGCCCGCGAACGGCTCGAGAAGCGCGCGCACACGGCCTTCGGCGGGACCGTCCTGCATCGCAAGCGGAGAGTTCGAAAAGTACGAGGTGATGCGGGGTTGTTCGCCGCCGGTGACGGCTTCGTTGATGAATTCGAAGTTGAAAGCGGTGATCATCGCATCCCGCACGCGCCAATCGTCGAAGGGCGCCCGGCGTGTGTTCATAACGAACCCGGTCATGCCTGATGGGCGCTGGTGCGGGATCACCGACTTGATCACGTCGCCCGAGCGGGTTGCCGGAAACTCGTACTGGCTGTTCCACTTGGCGACGTTGAATTCGCGGTTGGAGTTCAGGATGCCCGCCTTGAACGCCTCGAACTGGGCGGTGCCGTCGCCAAAGAACTCCATCACGATCTCTTCGATGTTCTGCTGGCCGTTGCGGAACGGCAGGTCCCAGCCCCAGTAATCCGGGTTCCGGCGAAGCGTGACGGAGCGCCCCGGATCAACCTCGTCAACCACATAGGGCGCCGAGGTGATGGGGATGACGTCAAGGCCGCTGTCAGTGAACTCGATCCCGTCCCACTGGGCCTTCTTGAGGATCGGGCGCAGGCCAATGATGAGGGCAAGCTCGCGATTCTCTTCGCTGAAGGTGAACCGGACGGAACGGGGGCCGGTCTGTTCCATGCTGGCCACGTTCTGCCAGAAGCCGAGGTATCTTGGGTGGCCTTCGGTGCCGAGCGTCTCGTAGGACCACATGACGTCTTCGATGGTCACGGGCGAACCGTCGGAGAAGCGCGCCTCCTCCCGAAGGGTGAACTCAACCCAGCTGCGATTCGGGTCAGTTTCGATGGTTTCAGCGAGCAATCCGTAAAGCGTGAACGGCTCGTCCCAGGACCGGCCCATCAGGCTTTCCGAAGTGAGGAACCGAAGCTGCCAGGGAACGCTGCCTTTCAAGATGTAGGGATTGAGGCTGTCGAAGCTGCCAACCTCGCCCGTCACGATCCGCCCGCCGATCGGCGCGTCGGGGTTGACATAAGGCAGCGCCACATAATCTGGGGGCAGCGCGGGCTCCCCATACATAGCGATAGCGTGCTGCGGTTCTGCCACGCTGTGGCCCGGAAGTGACGCGACGACAATCGCGATCAGCACCGCTTTTGGTGAAGGAATACGCTGCCTTCCCATGTTTCCAGATGCCCCCTGCCTCTTCTTGATCTTTGTCGTCAGGGTAAACGTCGCCCTTAGTCTTTTCAAACTTTTAGCTTGGATAAGGGCGGGCGATTGCTTATAAGAGTGTTACTGCTCGATAGGTTTCTTGCCTGTATGAAACCTGCCTCAATAACTTAGCGCCCGCCTTGTGCGGGCGTTTTTTTATGGGTGGTCCGAAGCATCTGAGAAAGACCGCCGCCCCCGGTAAACGGGAGCGGTAGCGAGAGAATCAGGAGCCGGAGAAGTCGTTGCCACCGACGAAGATGAAGTTGTCGATCGTCAACTCATCCAGATCGGTATTGCGAAGCAGCGCGGTGTAGTCACCGCTCGTATCTGTCCAGACCACATCGCGCCCCACCTGGTTCGCCCCCGCCAAGAACAGATCGAACTGTTCCTCTGCGGTGCTGTCATCGCGTAGTTGAAGTGCGATCAAGTCCTCTGCGGCATCGAAGTCTGACACAACCACATCGCCAACAACCATATCCTCGAAGAAAAAGAAGGTGTCGCTGCCGCTTCCACCATGAAGCATATCACGGAGGGCAACACCTCCTTGGTCGAACGCTCCCAGAATGTCATCTCCGGCACCACCGGACAGGCGGTCCGCGCCACTTGCCGTAGTCAGGTTATCATTTCCTTGGCCTCCGCGAAGAACGTCATCATCCTGACCCAACGCTGTGACCGGCTCGAGCGTAAAGCTGGATAGAGCATCGTCACCTTTCCCACCAAAGACCCTGTCATTTCCGTTCTGGTCAAACAGACGATCCGCTCCATCACCACCTCTTAGAACGTCATCCCCGTCACGAGCAAAGATCCGGTCATCATCTTGACCGCCCACAATGAAATCGTTGCCATCTCCTCCGCCGAGAAAGTCGTTACCAGCACCGCCACGTATGATGTTGTTTCCACCCGTGACCTCGATCCGATCGGAACCGTTCCCGCCTACAAGGATATCATCCCCGTCGAATGCGCTCAGGAAGTCATCTCCCTCGCCACCAAAGAGTTTGTTATCTCCGTCTCTGCCGAGTACCTCATCATCGCCATCACCCGCAAAAACCCTGTCATTCCCGGCTCCGGCATCGATGAATTCACTTGATGAGGCTCCGACTATGATGTCATCGCGGTCGCTGCCACGGATCTCTTCGCTCAAGAAAGGATCGAAGGCTCGATAGATCATACCATCCTTGACGCCCAGAAGTTGCTGGAGATCCTCGTCAAACTCAACAAAGAACCATGTGGGTGAAAATGCATTCAGTTCTTCCACTGTCAGATCTGGATGGCTGATGCTGAAGAGTGGACGGTCGCCCTCGATCGGAACTGGCGTGTTGCCTGACACGTCCCAACTTGCGACCTCGATAGAACTTACCATGCCTGAGAGCGGAAAACCTTCTTCATCGTAGACGATATCGCTTCCGCTGACATAGGTTCCGTAAAAGTTTCCGAACTCATCAAAAAAGCCAAACAAGAAGCTATCACTCGTAGGATTTAGGAACATCGGTTCTGGAAAGAACGGTATCATATCCGTTTCCTGCTTTGGTTGAATTCGTGATGAGATCTTAACCCCTTCGATTGATAGTTACATGTCATGAGATCAGTGAACGCCATATGCCCAAAAATGTTGCTCATTTGCCAGTGGTATTTGCAGCTGCAGCATTATGTTGCAGTTGCAATGACCTTTGCCATCAGGAGGTGCCATGCAACTCAAAGGAAAAACCGCCATCGTCACCGGATCGAATTCAGGGATCGGGCTTGGCATGGCGAAGGAGCTTGCGAAAGCGGGGGCGGACGTCGTGCTGAACTCCTATACCGACAACGAGGAGGACCATCAGCTCGCCAAGGAGATCTCGGAAGAGACAGGGACGAGCGCGCGCTACATCCAGGGGGACCTCTCCAAGGGCGATCAGGCGCGCCGGCTGGTGGAGCAAGCGGGGCGCTGCGATATCCTGATCAACAATGCGGGTATCCAGCATGTTGCGCCGATCGATGAATTCCCGGCCGAGAAATGGGATGCGATCATCGCGATCATGCTCTCGTCGGCCTTTCATACGACCGCTGTCGCGCTGCCGATGATGCGCAAGGCGGGGTGGGGCAGGGTGATTAACCTGGCCTCGGCCCATGGGCTGACCGCCTCGCCCTACAAATCGGCCTATGTCAGCGCCAAGCACGGGGTCGTCGGCATGACCAAGGTCGTCGCGCTTGAGACGGCGGAAGAGCCGATCACGGCGAACGCGATTTGCCCGGGCTACGTGATGACGCCGCTGGTCGAGTCGCAGATCCCCGACACGATGAAGCAATACGACATGGACCGCGAGACGGCGATCCGCGAAGTGCTGCTGAAAAGGCAGCCCTCCAAGGAGTTCGCGACAGTCGAACAGCTGGGCGGTGTCGCAACCTTCCTGTGTTCGGACGCGGCGGCCCAGATTACGGGCACGACGATCAGCGTCGATGGCGGCTGGACGGCCTTATGAGCCGGTCCCATGGCTGAGCCCAAGCGGATCAACCTCGCGCTTCAGGGCGGCGGCGCCCACGGGGCGTTCACCTGGGGCGTGCTCGACCGGTTGCTCGAGGAAGACGGGATCGAGATCGCCGCGATCTCGGGCACATCGGCGGGCGCCCTGAACGGGGCGGCGGTCAAATCCGGCATGATCACAGGCGGGCGGCAGGGCGCGCGGGACAACCTGGATCACCTCTGGTCCAAGGTAGGGGCGGTGACGAACGATGCGATGGCCGCCTGGATTTCGGCCCTGTCGCCCCCCTCCGCGGTTCTGGCGAACACGATCCAGAGCTCGCCCGCCTATCAGGCGATGGATATCGCGATGCGGTTCCTGACGCCCTATACCTCTCCCTTCCCGATGGAAAACCCGCTGCGCCGCATCGTCGAGCGGTTCAACTACGACACGGTCTGCGCCGTAAGCGGGCCGGATCTCTACATCTGCGCGACCAATGTGCGGACGGGAAAGATCCGCGTCTTTCACGGCGAGGAGATCTCGCCCGATGTCATCCTCGCTTCCGCCTGCCTGCCGACGCTGTTCCGTGCGGTCGAGATCGACGACCAGCGCACGGGGGAACGGGAGGCCTATTGGGACGGCGGCTATACCGGCAATCCGGCCCTGTTCCCGCTTTACCTGCCGCACCTGCCCGACGACCTGATCGTGGTGAATATCAACCCGCTTCATCGTGAAGATGTGCCGCGGGACGCGCAGGCGATCCAGAACCGGATCAACGAGATCTCGTTCAACTCGTCCCTCTTGCGGGAACTCAGGGCGATCAATTTCGTCAAGCGCCTGATCGAAGACGGCAAGATCCAGGAAGGGCAGATGAAGAAAGTGCTTGTCCACATGATCGCCGATGACGGCCTGATGAACGAGTTGAGCGTGGCAACCAAGCTGGTCCCGAACCCCGCGGTACTGGCGCGGCTCAAGACGGCTGGACGGGTTGCGGCCGATGCGTTTCTGAACGCCAGTTTCGACGATATCGGCAAGCGGGATTCCGTCGATCTGCGGGTGATGTTCGATTGACGACCGGGAACCAGTATAGCCCTATGTGGTTCAGCATGAGACAACCGACTGAAAGACAAGAAGGCTTTGCGATGGTCCGGATCATTGTGATGACAGGCGCGCTTCTGGCGCTCGCGGGATGCAACACGGTCGAAGGGATGGGGCAAGACATCCAGCGCGGTGGGCAGGCAATCCAGCGAGCGGCGAACTGAGGGGACAGGGCCGCTAGAAGAGATCCGCCACAAGTCTCGCGGCGAGCGCCCACATAACGACGCCGATCCCGATATCGAGCCATCTCCATGCCCGTTCAGATTTCAGGAACGGGGCGAGAAGCCGCGCGCCGTAGCCAAGGGAGAAAAAGAAGACGAACGACGCGGTGACGGCGCCGGCCCCGTAGGCGGTGCGCAAAGCTGCCTCTTCGTATTGCAGCGATACCGCACCGATCAGGGCCAACGTATCGAGGTAGACATGCGGGTTCAGCCACGTGAAGGCGGCCCCGGTCGCGAGCGTTGCGGCAAGCGAAGGGGAGCGGCCTTCAAGTGTCATCGCGTAGTCGCCCCTCCAGGCCGCCCGAAAGCGGAGAAGGCCGTAGGCCAGAAGGAAGGCTGCGCCGCCGCCCGTCATGATAAGAGGCAGGCTTGGGTAATGTTCGGCCACCGCGCCGAAACCTGCGACACCTGCGGTGATCAGGAGCGCATCGGACGTCGCGCAAAGGAGGCATAGAGAGAAGACATGCGTCCGAAGCAGCCCTTGGCGCAGGACGAAGGCGTTCTGGGCGCCTATGGCGAGGATCAGGGCAAACCCGGTGACGAAACCCGTCGCTGTTGCGCCGATCATTGCGTGTCGGGTACCGGCTTGGGCTCGTCTCCGTCGCCGTTGGGATAGACCAGCCCGGCAGAGATCACGAGCTTGGCAGCGTCTTCGACGGTCATGTCCAGTTCGATCACGTCTTCCGTCGGAAAGAACAGCAGGAAGCCCGAGGTCGGGTTCGGCGTGGTCGGCACAAAGACGGAGGTCATCTCCTGCCCGCCCGCCCGCGCGCGGACCTCGCCCCTGGTCGTCGTCGAGATGAAGCCGATCGCCCAGATCCCCCGGCGGGGATATTCGATCAGGCAGGCCTTTTCGAAGCTCGTCTCGCTCTGGGCAAAGATCGTCTCGGCGATCTGCTTGACGCCGTTATAGATCGACCGGACGACGGGCGTCCTCTGAACGATGCTTTCCGCCCAGCGGATGATCGACCGTCCGATCAGGCCCTTGGCGACCCACCCCACCAGCATCGTGAAGACGAGGAACACGATCACGCCGATCCCGCGGATCGAGGCCTGGTCGGTCACGTCGAGGCCCAGCCAGCGGCGGATCAGGATATCGGGCAGGTACTGGTCGGGCACCAGCGGCAGGACGAAGCCGTCGATCCAGCCGATGACCGTCCAGATCAGCCAGATCGTCAGGCCGATCGGCGCAATGACGACAAGCCCCGCCAGGAAGTTCGCGCGCAAACGCGCGAGAAGCGTGGGCCGCCGGGGCGGCTCTGGGGAGAAGGGCTGGGTCATTCTGCGCGCATGGTCCGATGTCCGCGCCCTATCTAGGCAAGGTAGCGACAGGCCACAACTGCGATCCGTGTCAACGGTTTAGCTTGCATGCAGTTCGCGCGCAATTCGCGCCGCCAGACGCGCATTGTTTAGAACGAGCGCGATGTTCGTCTCCAGCGAGCGCCCGCCCGTCAGCTCGAAGATCCGCGCCAGCAGGAACGGCGTGACCGCCTTGCCGCTGATACCTGCCGCATCGGCCTCGTCCTGGGCCTGCGCGATGATCGGCGTGATCTCGTCCGCCGGGATTTCGTCGCCCTCGGGAACAGGATTGGCCACGAGTTGTCCGCCGTCCAGCCCAAGCGACCGACGCATCCGGTGGGCTGCCGCGATTTCGGCGGGGTCATCGCAGCGCAAGGGGGCGGCCAGGCCGGAGCTTCGCGACCAGAAGGCGGGGAAGGCATCTTGCCCGTAGGCGATGACGGGAACGCCCTGCGTTTCCAGCACTTCCAGCGTCTTCGGCAGGTCGAGGATCGCCTTGGCGCCCGCTGCCACGACCGTGACGGGGGTGCGGGCAAGCTCTGTCAGATCGGCGGAGATGTCGAAGCTGTCCTCAGCCCCGCGATGGACACCGCCGATGCCACCGGTCGCGAAAACCTCGATCCCGGCCGCGCGGGCCGCGATCATCGTGGCGGCGACGGTGGTCGCCCCGGTGCCGCCGGTCGCGATGCAATGGGCGATATCGGCGCGGGACAGCTTGGTGACCTTTTCGGTCTTCGCCAGACGGTCGAGCTCGGCGTCGGTCAGGCCGATCTTCAGCCGCCCGTCCATCACCGCCGTCGTCGCAGGAACGGCGCCCTCCTTGCGGATCACCGCCTCGACCGCGCGGGCGGTTTCGACATTCTTAGGATACGGCATCCCGTGGGTGATGATCGTCGATTCAAGCGCGACGAGTGGCCCTGAGGCCTCCGCCACTTTAGGCGAGCGGTCGAGCGGCAGCATCAATCGGTCCCCGATACATAGCGCGCCGCGGTCTCGAGCGCTGCGGGAAGGGCAGCGGCTGGAGCCTTGCCCGCCCGTTCCGCCACGATATGGGCCGCCATGAAGGTGTCTCCCGCACCGGTCACCCGCAAGGCGGTCACGGCAGGTGGGATGGCGGTCAGCACGCCGTCCGGCCCCACCATCGCGGCGGCGCGCGGGCCGTCGGTGACGAGGACGCGCGCCCTGGTGAGGCGCGACAGCGTGACCGCCGCCTCCGGCGCGGTGACGTCTGCGGTTCCGGACAAGGCGTTCGCCTCCTCGAGATTGATGTAGAGCGTTGCGTGATCGCAGTTCAGGAATGGCATCAGCCGGTCGATCTTGCCGGGCGAGGCGGGGGCGACCCGCAGGTCGGCGCTTGCGAAGGCCGGATGGGCCGCGATCTCGGCCAGCAGCGCGTGGGTCAGGTTGCCGTCAAGCGCGATAACCCCGTCAAACGGGGCGTCGGGCCGCCCGAGAGCACCGTCAAGGATCGGCCCGAGGATCGCATCGCCTATCGCCTCAAGCGAGTGCGCATCGGCGATGGCCGCCGTCAGGTCACCGCCGCTTTCGATCGCCATGTAGGTGTCGGTCGGCAGGTCGGAGCGGTGGATATGGTCCGTCACCATGCCAAGCGCGCGGGCCGCCTCGATCAACTCGTCGCCGGGATGGTCCCGGCCGAGCGCGGTCAGCAGAACCGGCGTCACCCCCAGCCGGGCGAGCGTCTGGGCAATGTTCATCGCAACGCCGCCGGGGATGCGGGTAATCCGCCCCGGCCGGTCCGCACCCAGGGACATCGCGTTTTCCGTGCGGCCGATGATGTCCCACAGGACAGAGCCGATGCAGACGATCCGGTTCATGGCCGCCTGATGGCGAGTTGTGGTTCGCAGCGCAAGTCCTTCAGGACGGCGGGGTTTCGGCAGGCACGGCGAAGGTCAGCGAGGCCCAGAGCGTCTCCCAGACCGCGTCCGCCCGGGCGTCCAGCGCCGCCTCGGACGGCTCGCGAAGGACGACCGCATCGGCGAGGTAGCTGTGGCCGGGCCGGACCGGCAGGCGCGCGATCCCTTCGGCGTCCGTGCGGTGCAGCGTGACCGCGACACTGCCGTCGGGCGCCTTTGCGAAAAGCTCTACCTGCACATCCGTGCGCGGCGCGCCCTGATAGAAGACTTGAACCGGCATTTCGGTTAGGGCTTCGACGTAGGGGTTGGCCAGTGCCACGATCTCGGTCTCGATGCCGGATGGTGCGTCGGCCCCGGTCCCGTCGCCCACGGCCACGATGCTGCGGGCAAACCGGGTGTAGCTTTCGGTGAAATCCTCCATCGGCAGCCCGCGATCCCGGTGCCGCGCTTCGATGTTGGCGAAATCCTTATGGTCTGCGAAGGTCTGGAACTTCTCGAACGCCTCGTAGCGCAGGCTGGCCGGCTTCGAGACATAGACAAGCGTCAGCAGCCCGTCCGGCGGATCCTCAAGCTGCAAGGCCGGCGTGTCGCCCGCGCGCCCCTCATAGGGCGCGGCTTCTCCGCCGCTGACGACATCGAACCGGGCGAAGCGCTGCGGGAAATAGGCGAGCTTAACGCCTTCGAATTTCTCGCCATTCACGACTTGCGCGGCCAGCATCCCCCCGGTTTCCACTTGATATTCCTGCGGTTCAAGCCAGAACTCGTGGGCAGCGGCGGGGCCCGCAATCAGCAATGTGAAAAGGACAGTCAGGATGCGCATGAAAACCTCCGGTTCGATGCGAGTGAGCTTGTGCGCAGTTCGGGTCATGTCAATGGCCTTGCTTCTCTGGGTCGCTCTGGTGCGGATGGCCGCAGCCCACGAGGTCTTTCCGAGCATCGCGAATTTCACCGCCGAAGAGGGCACCCTGTCGATCGAGATCGCGACGACGGCCGAAGCGATTCTCGCGGGCATCGACCTTGACGGGCTCGAGGATACCGACGCTGCCGAAAATGCCGCCGATTATGACGCGTTGCGCGCCTTGCCGCCGGAGGAGATCGCAGACCAGGTCGAGGCCAACTGGCCAGAGATTGCCGAAAACATCGTGATCACCGCGGATGGCGACCCGGTCCTCGCCGATCTGGCCGGTGTCGAGGTCGAAGATGTCGAAAACTTCGACCTGCGGCGCACCACAACGCTCGTCCTCACCGCGCCTTTGTCCGTCGACGCGGAAACCGTGCAGATCGGCTGGACGCGCAGCTATGGCGACCTGACCCTGCGCCAGAACGGCGTGCCCGACGACGTGGCTTTCACGCAGACGCTGAGCGGCGGTGAGATCAGCCCCGCCATCGCGATCGCGGGCGGCACGGTGCAATCCGGCTGGGCTGTCTTCGCCGACTATATCGGCGTCGGCTTCGATCACATCATCCCGCTCGGCCTTGACCACATCCTGTTCGTTCTCGGCCTTTTCTTCCTTGCCCAGCGTGTCGGCCCGCTTCTCTGGCAGGTCACGGCCTTCACGCTTGCCCATACGATCACGCTGGCGCTTGCCGCGCTGGGCATCGTCAATGTCCCGCCCGAGATCGTGGAGCCGATCATCGCGGCCTCCATCGTCTATGTCGCGGTCGAGAACATCCTCACACCGGGCCTCAAACCCTGGCGCCCCGCGGTCGTCTTCGCCTTTGGCCTTCTGCATGGGCTGGGATTCGCCAGCGTTCTCGGCGAATTCGGCCTGCCCGAATCGGCGTTCATCCCGGCGCTGATCGGCTTTAACGTGGGCGTCGAGGTCGGCCAGCTCGTCGTCATCGCCGTCGCCTTCGCCGTCTCGGCCGCCGCGCTCCGCGCCAGCCAAATCGCGGGGATGGAGACGGGGGTGGTCGCCGGCTACATCGTCTTCGCCCTTCTCTGCGTCGCAGGGATGGCAGTGGGGGCCGACGCGATGCCCGACTGGGCCGCGACCTATATCGCGCCGTTCCTGCTGCCGCTTTCGGTGCTGGGCTTCCTCTGCGCCGTCTGCGTCGCGGCGTCGTCGGTCGGCACCGTGGCCTACCGGCAGTTCGTCGCCATCCCGGCCTCGGCCGCGATCGCCGTGATCGGCGCCTGGTGGGTGATCGAGCGGACCTTGCTCTAGGTTACGACAGTCACACCATGCGGGGCGGGGTGAAGAGCAGCTTCACCTGGCTCCGCAACAGCATCAGCTGACGGACCAGCAGTTTGGGATCGCGAAGCGCCTTCGACATGACGATCCCGCCTTCCACGACACACAGAACCGCATCTGCCAGATCGGCCAGGGCCACCTCCGCCCGGGGCGGATAGGCGGCTGCAATCCGCTCGAACCGCTCGAGGAACAGCGCCCGCCAGCGCAGCGCGGCCCGCTGGTTCATCTCATGCACCGCCCGGTCGAAGAGCCGCGACTGGTAGACGGCCGTCGCGACCAGGCAGCCGGGATGCCCGCCCGGCAGATCTTCCACGATCTCGGCCAGGAACCTCAATGCGATCAGCATGGCATGCAGCGGATCGTCGTCCAGTTCCTCCGCGCGGCTGAAGATCCCGTCGAATAGCACATCCTCGCTGTCGATATACCGCGCGATCAGCGCGGTCCCGAGCGCGTTCTTGTCCGGGAAATGGTAGAAGAACCCGGATTTCGTGATCTCCACCGCCGCCACGATCTCTTCGATCGACGTCGCCTCGAACCCCTTCTCAAGCACTGCCGCCTCCGCGGTGTCGAGGATCCGTCCGCGGGTGTTTGATTGCCTGGCCATCGTAAAAAGACGCTTTCTGACTGTACCATTGGTCAAGTTGACCGCGGGGCACGGGCCCTCGCCTCGGCAACTTCGCTCCCTAACCCATTGATCTACCGTCATGAAGGTCAGGTTAACCTTACTATACCGCAGCTCGACTAGAGGAACAAAGCCCGCCTGCGGCATTCCGCCATCATCAAATGACCAAACGGAGTTGATGATGGAATTGCAGGAGAAAGGGCCTGTCGCGGCCCTGAAAAACGCGCGACGACCCTGGCTGACCGACGGCGGGCTCGAAACGGCGATGATCTTCGACGAGGGTTTCGTTCTGCCCGCCTTCGCGGCGTTCACGCTGATCGATGACCGGAAGGGGCGCGAGGCGCTGCGGCGCTATTACGCTCGGTTCCTCGATATCGCGCGGCGGGCGGGCACCGGCTTTGTCCTCGACACCCCCACCTGGCGGGCCAGCACGATCTGGGGCGGCGCGCTGGGACTGACCGCGCGGCAGGTCGCGGATGTGAACCGGCGCTGCGCCGCCTTCGTGCGCGAGATCGCCGAAAGCGAAGCGGCGGCAGGTGTGCCGGTCATCGTGAACGGCGTGATCGGACCGCTCGGCGACGGATATGTTGCCGAGCAGACCCGCAGCGCGCGAAAGGCCGAGGCGGTCCACAAGGCGCAGATCTCCGCGCTGGCCGAAGCGGGTGTCGACACGATCTCGGGCGTGACCATGACCCATGTGGAAGAGGCGATCGGCCTCGCGCGCGCGGGGCAGGGGATGCACCTGCCGACGGTGATCTCGTTCACGGTCGAAACCGACGGGCGCCTGCCCTCCGGCCAGTCGCTTGAAGATGCGATCGGCATGACCGAGGCGGCAACGGGCGGATCGGTGCTCCACTACATGATCAACTGCGCCCACCCGGATCACTTCCTGCCCGTCCTGCGGCAGGGCGGCGGCTGGCGCCAGCGGATCGGTGGGCTCAGGGTCAACGCCTCGCGCATGAGCCATGCAGAGCTCGACGCGGCCGACGATCTCGACGCCGGAAACCCGGCTGAACTGGGCGCGGCTCATGCAGAGCTTCTGACGCTCCTCCCCAATGTTCGTGTGATCGGCGGATGCTGCGGCACCGATCACCGGCATGTGGCCTGCATGGCAGAGACCGTCTGCTACGCGGCCTGATTTACTCAATCAAAGGAAACAAGGATTAAGATGATGTTTTTCAAGTATCTTTCCAGTGCGGCTTTTGCGGCCTGTCTGGCCGGATCGGCAAACGCCGACAAACTGATGGCGTTCGATGTGGCCGAGGATCACACCAGGTTCATTTTCGCCTCAACGCCCGTTTTCGATGACGGAATGCCCGCATTCGGCAACCCCTTCGTGACCCAGGGGTATATCTATCCGGAAGGCACGCTTAGCGACGGCGAAGAAGGCGTGCGGCCCGATGGCAGCCCCGCCTATCCCGAGCTGGTCCTCGGTACATGGACCTGCGACGGCTGGTTCGTGGGCGAGGGGATGCGGACGACCGAAGGCACGATGCTGATCTCGCGCCAGATCTACGAGTTCGATGATGGGGACTTGCTGATCACGCAAGGTCCCGAAGGGGCGAAGACCTTCATGCCCGTCCAGCGCGCGATCACCGGCGGCGCCGGTGCCTATGCCGGAACGACCGGGCAGATGACCCAGGTGATGCTGGGGATGTCCGACGGCTTCGGCGTGCGCCTTCAGATCGAACTCGACACCGGGCGAGACGAGGCTCGGCGCGGTCAGGAAGACGGCCGCACAGGCCTTGATGGGTTTACCAAGGTGACGCCCGTCGAGGCGCGCCGCCGGGAAGGGGCCTATGACGGCCTCGATAGCGCGTACTTCGAAGACTGAGGTTCTTGTCCGGATAATGTGAGAGGGGTGGCGGACCAGTGGTTCGCCACCTCTCGCGATGGGAAGGAAAAAGGTGATGACAATCGAATTGAGGGCTGCGGCGCCGACGGATGCAAACGACATGGCCCGGCTGGTCGACCAGGCGGGAGAGGGGCTTCCACAGATGCTGTGGCAGTCGATGGCCGCCGAGCGAGAGGACGTTTGGGATGTCGGCGCCGCGCGCGCCCGGCGAGACGAAGGCGCGTTTTCCTGGCGGAACGCAACGGTGGCTGAGGTGGACAATCACGTAGCTGGGCTGCTGATCGTCTACGAAATCGGACCAGAACCCGTTGCCCCCTCCGACGAGATGCCGACGATATTCCGACCACTTGCCGACCTGGAAAATCGGGCACTTTCGACGCTCTACGTCAATGTACTGGCGGTTTACCCCAGGCACAGACAACAGGGCGTTGCCCGCGCCCTGATGCAACGCGCGGTGGAGCTTGCAGGGCCGCAACCGCTTTCGCTTATCGTTGCAGACGGCAACGTCCCGGCGCGGGCGCTCTATGCGTCGCTCGGGTTTTCGGAGACCGCCCGGCGACCGGTCGTCCGGGACGGGTGGAAAACGGACAACACCGAATGGATCCTCCTGATCCGGCCCGTAAAATAAGGGCAAATCGGCCCTTGCGCTGCGGCGCGGGGGCCTCTATATGCGCGCTCACTTCACAGGCGGAGGCGGGCCGTGCGGGGAGACATCCCGTATGCGTCCACCGGTTGGGGGAAACCCTGATCCTCCGCCGAGGTTTGAAACCGGAAAGGATACGATCACATGGCTCTTCCAGAGTTTTCCATGCGCCAGCTGCTTGAAGCGGGCGTTCACTTCGGCCACCAGACGCAACGCTGGAACCCGCGCATGTCGCCCTTCATCTACGGCGCTCGCAACGGCATCCACATCGTCGACCTCACCCAGACCGTCCCCATGCTGGATGCGGCATTGAGCGCCGTCCGCGAGACCGTCGCCAAGGGCGGCCGGGTCCTGTTTGTGGGCACAAAGCGCCAGGCCCAGAAGCCGATCGCCGAAGCGGCGGAGAAATGCGCCCAGTACTACATGAACCACCGTTGGCTCGGGGGTACTCTGACCAACTGGCAGACCGTGTCGAAGTCGATCGGCCGGCTGAACACCATCGACGAAGCGATGGACCAGGGCGCCGAGGGCCTGACCAAGAAAGAACGGCTTGGCATGGAACGTGAGCAGTCCAAGCTGCAAGCGTCGCTGGGCGGCATCCGTGAAATGGGCGGGCTGCCTGATCTTCTGTTCATCATTGACGTGAACAAGGAAGACCTCGCCATCGCCGAGGCCAACAAGCTGGGCATCCCGGTCGTTGCAGTCGTCGACACGAACTGCTCACCCGAAGGTGTGGACTACATCATCCCCGGCAATGACGACGCGGCACGCGCCATCGCACTCTACTGCGATCTGGCGAGCCGTGCGGCGCTTGACGGCATGACCGCCCAGATGGGCGCGGCCGGTATCGACGTGGGCGAGCTTGTCGACGGCAGCGAAGAGACGATCCCGGAAGCCGACCCCGAATTCCAGCCGGCCGACGCGCCCGCGAAGGAAGTCGTCGAGCAGGAGCTGTCGGACGAAGCCGTGCACGACGATGCGGCCCAAAAGGACGCCCCGCTCGACATCGAGAACAGCGAACCGGGCGAGAAGGTCTAAGCTCCCCGCTTCTGTCTTAAGACTGTTACCGGGCGGGGGCATCTCCCGTCCGGCGCCCCGCATATTTGAAGGAGAGGCAAAATGGCGATCACCGCAGCCCAGGTGAAACAACTGCGCGAGATGACCGGCGTCGGCATGATGGACGCCAAGAAGGCACTGACTGAAACCGATGGCGACATGGACGCAGCGGTCGATCTGCTGCGGACGAAGGGCCTGGCGAAAGCCGCCAAGAAGTCGGGCCGGACAGCTGCTGAAGGTCTGGTCGCGGTTGCCGTTGAAGGCGGCAAGGGCGTTGCGGTCGAGGTGAATTCCGAAACCGACTTCGTCGCCAAGAATGCCGAATTCCAGGAAATGGTGGCCGGCATCGCCAAGCTTGCTATGAACGCGGCCGATGTCGAGGCGCTGCTGGCATCCGACATGGGCGGCAAGACGGTGCAGGAAGTCCTGACCGACAAGATCGCGACGATTGGTGAGAACATGTCGATCCGCCGGATGGCGAGCGTCGAGGGCGAGACCGTCGTCTCTTACGTTCACAATGCCGCCGCGCCGAACATGGGCAAGATCGGCGTGCTGGTCGCGATGACCGGCGGCGACGAAGCGTTCGGCAAGCAGGTGGCGATGCATATTGCTGCAGTGAACCCGGCCTCCCTCTCCGAAGCTGATCTCGACCCGTCCGTCGTCGACAAAGAGCGTCAGGTGCAGATCGACATCGCCCGCGAGAGCGGCAAGCCGGAACAGGTCATCGAGAAGATGATCGAAGGCCGGATGAAGAAGTTCCTCTCAGAAGTGACGCTTCTTGGCCAATCCTTCGTCATCAATCCCGACCTGACCGTCGCGCAGGCTGCGAAGGAGGCCGGGGCGGAGATCACCGGATTCGTCCGGCTCGAGGTCGGCGAAGGGATCGAGAAAGAGACCGAGGATTTTGCCGCCGAGGTGGCCAAGGCCGCGCAGGTCTAAGCCCCTCAAATCTCAAAGGTTTGACCGCCGTCCGACTTATCGGGCGGCGGTTTTCTTATGCGCTCTCCAGGAAGGTCGCGTCGTCCTCGGACGGCTCTGCCTCCAGCAGGTCACCGGGCTGACAGTCGAGCACGGCACAGATCTTGGCCAGTGTCTCGAACCGGATGCCCTTGACCTTGCCGGACTTGAGGAGGCTGAGGTTCTGTTCACTGATCCCGATCGCCTCGGCCAGCGCGCGGGAGGTCATCTTGCGCCGGGCCAACATCACGTCGAGACGCACGATGATCTGCATCAGACAAACGTCCGGTTTTCGTCGGCGAGGCGCGTTGCCTCTGACATGATCCAGCCGATCAGGGTGACGAAACCGCCTGCGAGAAGGAACCCGATCTCGGCATCGGAGAAACCGACGGTGAGGGAGCGTTGACCTGGCGGATTCGACCAGGTGAGCAGCAGGATCTGGATGCTATTAACAATAATCTGGCTGATCGCGAGAGTCACAAGGCCAATTCCGATCCAGCGCAGATGCCCGGCACTTTCCGCAACGAAGATCCGATTGGCCTGATAGGCCGCAAAAAGGCGGCGCATCTGGTCCAGTACAAAGAGTGTGATCAGCAGCGGGGCCAGCCCGACCAGCCGGATCATCGCAAGCTGAGTGGCTGATAGATCCTCTGCGACGGTGACTCCGGGAAACTCTGTCGGGAGCGTTTCGCGCGAAAAACCATTGGACGCGAGCACATAGAGCAACGCGAAGGGGATAAGGATCAGAACGAAAAGCGTGCCCCGATGAAGCCAAGTTGACAGACGGGCGATGCGGTCTTGGGGTTGCATGATATCCTCGTTTTGAATTACATGTTTAATGTAAAACATGAATTATAAAATCTTCAAGGTGAAACATGCGCTCTCTTGTGATTCTCTTTGCGGCAGGACTGACTGCCTGCACCTCCGTCGTCCCGTCGACCATCTCTCAGCTGCGTCAACTTTCCCCGATCGAAGCCGATCCGGCGGGCTTCGTGGTTTTCATGGATCTGCCGGACGGGATTGGCATCATCGAAGACAGCGCGATCCTTCAACTTGGGGGCGTTCGGGACGAACAGGATGAGAGCGTGGAGGGCACGTTCGTTCTGGAGCGCGGCCAGGCGGGCGAGGCTGAAACCTTTCGGATTGCCGAAGGCGATCTTGAGCGATTCCGGGACCTGCAAAGCCAGATCCGCACCTGGAAGGCAGAGGATGAGGATGGCACGACCGGAAGCCTCAGCATCGGTGTCGGCGGATGCCTGATCGATGAGGGGCCTGCGCCGAGGGCGCGTCTCGCGGTCTCGATGACCCTAGAGGAGGACGGTCCCGTTCTCCCCCTGATCCGGCCGACACCGGTCAGGCGTGCTCTCGATGTTTTAGAAGTAGAGGATCTCCCCCCCTGCTGAGCTAGATCCATGGAAAGGCTGCCTTGGGGGCGAGGTGTCGCTTGCATCACCTCGCCCCCAAGCGTTTGATAGGGACAAGGCCGAGTGGGAGGGATGGATGCCGGCAGACAGCCAGGATGCCGAAAAGATTGTGGATCTCTTTATCATCGGCGGCGGGATCAACGGCTGCGGGATCGCGCGGGACGCGGCCGGGCGCGGGTTGAGCGTCCGGCTGGCCGAGATGAACGATCTGGCAAGTGCGACCTCTTCCGCCTCGACCAAACTCTTTCACGGCGGCCTGCGTTACCTCGAGTACTTTGAGGTCCGGCTGGTCCGCGAGGCGCTGATCGAGCGGGAGGTCCTGCTGCGGGCGATGCCACACATCGCCTGGCCTATGCGCTTTGTGCTGCCTTACCATAAGGATATGCGGTTCGAGGGCGAGACGCCGACATCGAAGCTGCTGAACGTCGTGATGCCCTGGATGAAAGGCCGACGCCCAGCCTGGCTGATCCGGCTGGGGCTTTTGATGTATGACAGCCTGGGCGGGCGGAAGATCCTGCCCTCGACAGCCACCGTGGATCTGCGGCACGGCAAGGAAGGCGCGCCGCTGAAGGACAAGTTCGAGAAGGCCTACGAGTATTCGGATTGCTGGGTTGAGGATTCCCGACTGGTCGTCCTGAACGCCCGCGATGCGGAAGCGCGCGGGGCCGAGATCATGACCCGGACACGCGTCGTTTCCGCTGAGCGGACCAAGGATCACTGGACGATCGTGACCGAGGTGGATGGGGATCAGACCACGCATCGGGCCCGCATGATCGTCAATGCCGGCGGTCCTTGGGTGGGCGAGATCATTCGCGGTGTCGTCCGGTCGAACAGCCGCGAGGGCGTTCGCCTTGTTCGTGGCAGCCACATCGTCACCAGGAAGCTCTATGACCACGACAAGTGCTATTTCTTCCAGGGCACCGATGGGCGGATCATATTTGCGATCCCGTATGAGCAGGATTTTACGCTGATCGGCACGACCGATGCCGAACACGACGATCCCGCGCGAAAGGCTGAAGCAACACCGGAGGAAATCGCCTATCTTTGCGACTTCGCTTCGCAGTACTTCAAGAATCCGATCACGCCAGAAGATGTGGTCTGGACATATTCCGGCGTCCGACCACTCTACGATGACGGCGCCTCCAGCGCGACTGCCGCGACGCGCGACTATACGCTCAAGGTCGACGATGCGGGCGGCGCGCCCGTCCTGAACGTCTTCGGCGGAAAGATCACGACCTACCGGCGCCTCGCCGAAAGCGCGATGGACAAGATCGCGCCGTTCTTCCCCGGAACCCCCGACAAGTGGACCGCCGAGGTGCCGCTGCCTGGCGGAGACTTCAAGGTCACCGAGAAGGACCGCTTGGTTGAAAGCTTAATCTCGGACTTTGCGTTTCTGGACGATCGCTGGGCGCGCCGTCTGATCCGCGCCTACGGGACAGAGGCGAAAAAGATGCTCAGCGGGGCCAAATCAGCGAAAGATCTTGGCAAAGACTTCGGGGCCACCTTGACGGAGCGGGAAGTTAAGTGGCTGATGGATAAGGAATACGCGCGGACGACGGAGGATGTCGTATGGCGCCGGTCGAAACTGGGATTGCGTTTGGAGACGGAGGCCATCGCAGCTTTAGACGACTGGATGACGAAGCAGCGGGCCAAAACGGAGGCGCTCGCAGCCGAGTAGCGGATCAAAGAGGCGGATAAGCTGCCCGGGATCCGGAAGGGAGGAACGATGGCGCTGCGGCTTGACGGCGTGACAAAGGTCGTGGGGGCAGAGACCCACATTTACCCGACGTCCTTGACGCTCGAGAAAGGGACGATGAACGTCCTTCTCGGCCCGACGCTGGCCGGAAAAACGTCATTGATGCGCCTAATGGCCGGCCTCGATCATCCGACGGAAGGCCGGATCTTCTGGGATGCGAAGGACGTGACCGGCATGCGCGTGCAGGACCGCCAGATCGCCATGGTCTATCAGCAGTTCATCAACTACCCCTCGATGAGCGTCTACGAAAACATCGCCTCTCCGCTCAAGCTGATGGGCCGGTCCCGGGAGCAGATCGATCAGGCCGTGCGCGAGACTGCAGAACTGATGCGGTTGACGCCGATGCTGGACCGAAAGCCGCTTGAGCTGTCGGGGGGTCAGCAGCAGCGCTGTGCGTTGGCGCGGGCCTTGGTCAAAGGGGCGGGTCTGGTTCTGCTTGACGAACCGCTTGCCAATCTCGACTACAAGCTGCGCGAAGAACTGCGTGAAGAAATTCCAAGGATTTTCGAGGCTTCCGGTGCAATCTTCGTCTACGCCACGACCGAACCGGAGGAGGCATTGCTGCTTGGCGGCAACACGGCAACGCTCTGGCAGGGCCGTGTCACGCAGTTCGGCAAGACGCCCCAGGTCTATCGCACGCCCGTCGATGCGACGACGGCGCGCGTCTTTTCCGATCCGCCCATGAATTTTCTTCAGATCCGCAAAGTCGGTGGCGGCCTCACCTTCGGTGACGGTCAGAAGATCGCGGCGGCGGGCCGGTTGGCCCAGCTTGCCGACGGCGCTTATCTCGCCGGCTTCCGACCCAATCACCTGTCGCTGGAGCCGCTGTCCGAAGCGATGCGCTTCGATGCGCGCCTCGCCGTGACCGAAATCACGGGCTCGGAAACCTTCGTTCATCTGGACCATCACGGCGACCGCTGGGTGGGTCTCGTCCACGGCATCCGCACCTTGGAGCAGGGGCAGGATCTGGCGGTCTACCTCGACCCGCGCCACGTCTACGTCTTTGCCGAAGACGGCCCGCTCGTCGCGCCGGCAGCTTATGCGGAGGCGGCCTGATGGCGACGATCACCCTTGATGGGCTGGCCCATTCCTATCTCGACGCCCCGTCGAAGGAAGACGACTGGGCGCTCAAGGAGATGACCCATACCTGGCGCGACGGCGAAGCCTACGCGCTTCTGGGCGCGTCTGGCTGTGGAAAAACCACTCTTCTCAACATCATATCCGGTCTTCTTGAACCGTCCCGCGGCCGCATCCTGTTCGGCGATAGGGACGTGACCCATGCGCCGACGGCCGAGCGCAACATCGCGCAGGTCTTCCAGTTCCCTGTGGTCTACGACACGATGACCGTCCGCGCGAACCTCGCCTTTCCGCTCCGCAACAGGGGCGCCGACGCCGCCTATATCGCCGAGCGGGTGCAGACCGTCGCCCGGATGATCGGAATGGAGGATGTCCTCGACCGGAAGGCGCGGGGGCTCACGGCGGACGCCAAGCAGAAGATCTCTCTCGGGCGCGGCATGGTGCGTGAAGATGTCAACGCACTTCTCTTCGACGAACCGCTCACGGTGATCGATCCGCACATGAAGTGGGAGCTTCGCACGCAGCTCAAGTCGCTGCACCACGAGTTCGGGCACACGATGATCTACGTCACCCACGACCAGACCGAGGCGCTGACCTTCGCCGACCGGGTCGTGGTGATGTATGACGGCCGCGTCGTGCAGGTCGGGACCCCGCAAGAGCTGTTCGAGCGGCCGGAACACACCTTCGTCGGCTATTTCATCGGCTCGCCCGGCATGAACCTGTTCGACGCAGAGCTGTCGGGTGATCGTGCCGCGATTGCCGGACATGAGGTCGCCCTTGGCGCACGCTATCCGCTTTCGGGATCGGCGCAATTGGGCATCCGTCCCGAATACTTGCATCTCGGCGGCGAGGGGCTGCCCTTTACCGTGACCCGGGTGGAGGATGTGGGCCGCCACCGCATCGTTAGGGGCGAGCTTGCCGGGACGAAGGTCAACGTGCTGGCAGGCGAAGGGGTCGAGATTGGGGCGGAGCCGCGCCTGCGTTTCGATACCGCCGGGATCAACATTTACCGCAATGATTGGCGCGTGGCGCCGGAGGGGGCGGCATGAACAAGACCGTCAACCAAAAGGCCTGGTTCCTCGTCCTTCCCGTTCTCGTTCTGGTGGCGTTTTCGGCCGTGATCCCGCTGATGACGGTTGTCAACTATTCGGTCCAGGACAGCTTTGGAAACAACGAATTCTTCTGGGTCGGCCTCGAATGGTTCGAAGAGATGCTGGCCTCCGAACGGATGTGGAATGCCCTTGGCCGCCAGCTGATGTTCTCGGCCATCATCCTCGCCATCGAAATCCCGCTGGGGATCATCGTGGCCCTCAACATGCCGAAGAAAGGCGTGTGGGTCTCGGTCTGCCTTGTCCTGATGGCGCTGCCGCTTCTGATCCCGTGGAACGTGGTCGGCACGATCTGGCAGATCTTCGGCCGGGTCGATATCGGCCTTCTGGGCTACACGCTTGATGCGATCGGGATCGACTACAACTACACCCGCGACGTGGTCGACGCCTGGGTCACGGTCATCGTCATGGATGTCTGGCACTGGACCTCGCTGGTGGCGTTGCTGGCCTATGCCGGGCTGCAATCCATCCCCGACGCGTTCTATCAGGCCGCCAAGATCGACCAGGCGTCGCGCTGGAAGATCTTCCGCTATATCGAGCTGCCCAAGATGGCGGGCGTCCTGATGATCGCGATCCTTCTGCGGTTCATGGACAGCTTCATGATCTACACCGAGCCGTTCGTCGTCACCGGCGGGGGGCCGGGGAATGCCACGACCTTCCTGTCGATCGACCTCGTGAAGATGGCGCTCGGCCAGTTCGACCTCGGCCCGGCAGCGGCATTCTCGCTGATGTATTTCCTCGTGATCCTGCTTGTCAGCTGGGTGTTCTACACCGTCATGACCAATCTCGACCGGAGGGACGCATGACCGACGCACCCGCGGCCCCCGGCGCCGCCTCGATCCCCGGCGATCTGACCGCAGGCGCCACAGCGACCCGCAGGCGACGCCAGATGAACTGGTCGCCCATCGTCATGGGGCTCTACCTGCTGTTTCTCATGCTGCCGATCTACTGGCTCGTGAACATGAGCCTCAAGACGAATGCCGAGATCCTGGGCACCTTCTCTCTCTGGCCGCAAAACCCGACGCTGGAGAACTATCAGAAAATACTGACCGACCCGTCCTGGTACATGGGCTACGTGAATTCGCTGATCTACGTCGTGATGAACACGGTGATCTCGCTCGCCGTCGCGCTGCCTGCGGCCTATGCGTTCTCGCGCTACAGCTTCATGGGCGACAAGCACCTGTTCTTCTGGCTGCTAACCAACCGGATGGCCCCGCCTGCCGTGTTCGCCTTGCCGTTCTTCCAGCTTTATTCGGCGGTGGGCCTTTTCGATACCCATATCGCGGTGGCGCTGGCCCATTGCCTTTTCAACGTGCCGCTCGCGGTCTGGATCCTCGAAGGGTTCATGCGCGGCGTCCCGAAAGAGATCGACGAGACGGCCTATATCGACGGCTATTCCTTCCCGCGCTTCTTCGTGCGCATCTTCATGCCGCTGATCGCGTCGGGCATCGGCGTGGCGGCGTTCTTCTGCTTCATGTTCTCTTGGGTGGAGCTGCTGCTGTCCCGCACCCTGACCACGGTCGACGCCAAACCCATCGCCGCCACAATGACCCGCACGGTGTCGGCGTCGGGCCTCGACTGGGGCGTGCTGGCGGCGGCGGGCGTGCTGACGATCGTGCCGGGTGCGCTCGTGATCTATTTCGTCCGCAACTACATCGCCAAGGGCTTCGCCCTGGGGAGGGTGTGATGGTCGAGACCTCTGTTCCCCTTAGCGAGATACGAACTTGGTTCAACGCAACATTTGACGCGCTTGAACGTCGGGGCGAAACCCACTTGGATATGTCCAACAAGGACTTCTACTGGACATTCGGCGCTGAGGCCTCGTTCGACCTGACCCGCACTCAAAGGGCGGGAACCGGGAGTTTATACGATGACGTGTTGGACATTAGACGCGATATCGCCAGCTCACTAGATGAGCGAGCCACATTCGCTTGGCATACCTTAGAACATCTCGGCGGCGTGGTGCTGGCCCTTTCCGCACAGGTTTCATCCTACAAGGCGCTACCAGAATTGAACTCCAAGACTGAGGAGGGAGAGACAGATGCTTGACTGGATGGCCTGGACCTGGCCCACGGCGGCCTTCTTCGCGGTCATCGCGACGCTGCTGATCGCCTTCACGATCCTCGCGATCCGCTATCCGGAGACGCCCCGCACCGGCATTCTGGGGATCGAGACGACGCGGGGCGACCGGCTGTTCATCACGCTTCTGGGCTCGGCATTCATCAACATCGCCTGGCTCGGATTCACCGATCTGGCCCAATACTGGGCACTCGTCATTTGCGCCGTCTATGCCGCAGCGGTCTTTCGCTACGTCTGACGGCCATTTCGTGCCGGGACCAACCCGGCCACTTAAACGGTTCAATAAGGGAGGAACCACATGAACCTGATCCTCAGATCCACCACGGCGCTCGCGCTTGTCGGCCTTGGCATTCCCGCCTTCGCCGACATGGATGCGGCGCGCACGTTTCTGGACGAGAATATCGAACGCTCGACCCTGACCCGGGAAGACCAAGAAGCCGAGATGCAGTGGTTCATCGACGCCGCCCAGCCCTTCGAAGGGATGGAGATCAACGTCGTGTCCGAGACGATCACGACCCATGAATACGAGGCCAACGTGCTTGCCCCCGCCTTCACGGCGATCACCGGCATCACGGTCAACCACGACCTGATCGGCGAAGGCGACGTCGTCGAAAAGCTGCAGACCCAGATGCAATCGGGCGAGAACGTCTATGATGCCTATGTCAACGACAGCGACCTGATCGGCACCCACTGGCGCTATCAGCAGGTGCGCAACCTGACCGACTGGATGGCGGGCGAGGGGGCGGATGTCACCAACCCGAACTTGAACCTCGACGATTTCATCGGTCTGCAATTCACCACCGGTCCGGACGGCAAGCTCTACCAGCTGCCTGACCAGCAATTCGCGAACCTCTACTGGTTCCGCTACGACTGGTTCACCGACGACAAGAACATGGCGGATTTTGAGGCCGAGTATGGCTATCCGCTGGGGGTCCCGGTCAACTGGTCGGCTTATGAGGATATCGCCGAATTCTTTACGGGCCGCGACCTGAGCCATATGGGCGTCGAAGGTGAGATCTACGGCCACATGGATTACGGCAAGAAGGACCCGAGCCTCGGCTGGCGGTTTACCGATGCCTGGATGTCAATGGCCGGCATGGGCGACGTGGGCGAGCCGAACGGCCTGCCCGTCGACGAATGGGGCATCCGCGTCAACGAGAACTCACAGCCTGTCGGCTCGTGCGTGGCGCGGGGCGGGGCGACGAACTCTCCCGCGGCGGTCTATGCGATCGAGAAATACGTCCAGTGGCTGAACGATTATGCCCCGCCCGCCGCGGCCGGGATGACGTTCAGCGAATCCGGGCCGATCCCGTCGCAGGGCAGCATCGCGCAGCAGATGTTCTGGTACACCGCCTTCACCGCCGACATGGTGGGCGAGGGTGCGACGGCGGTGCTGAACGAGGACGGCTCGCCCCGCTGGCGCATGGCGCCCAGCCCGCATGGCGTCTATTGGGAGGACGGCATGAAGGTCGGCTATCAGGATGCCGGATCCTGGACGCTGATGCAGTCGACACCCGTCGATCGCGCGCAGGCGGCCTGGCTCTACGCCCAGTTCGTGACGTCGCTCACCGTGGATGTCGAAAAGTCCCATGCGGGCCTGACCTTCATCCGCGAGTCGACGATCAACCACGACAGCTTCACCGAACGCGCGCCGAACCTTGGCGGTCTGATCGAGTTCTACCGCTCGCCGGCCCGCGTCGCGTGGTCGCCGACAGGGACGAACGTGCCGGACTATCCGCGCCTTGCTCAGCTATGGTGGCAGAACATCGGTGACGCGTCGTCGGGTGCGAAGACCGCGCAAGAGGCGCTCGACAGCCTCTGCGAGCAGCAGGAGCAGGTGCTCGAACGGCTTGAGCGGGCAGGGGTCCAGGGTGATCTTGGTCCGGTCATGAACGAAGAGCAGGATCCGTCTTTTTGGCTCGATCAGGCCGGTGCGCCGAAAGCCAAGCTTGAGAACGAGGATGAAGAGCCTGAGACTGTCTCCTACGACGAGCTGATCCAGTCCTGGCAGTAGGCCAGAGAAATCGGAAAAGGGCGCCCCCGTGGCGCCCTTTTCGTTCAGGAGATCGGTTGCTTGCCGAACCGCAGCGCGTGCAGGTGGCTCGCCGATCCAATGAGCGCTGCGTAATCGTCCTCGATCACGTAGATCGAGAAGTTCTTCATAAAATCCGCAAACCGCCCCTTGTCGCGGAAAGCGTCTTCGAACCCATACTCCACAAGGTAAGGGCTGAGCGCGCGTGCCACACCGCCGACAAGGAAGATGCCGCCGAAAGGCAGATGGACCAGCGCCAGATTTCCAGCGACCCGGCCCAGCATCCGCGAAAAGACATGCGCGGCCTCTGCGGCGCGGCCTTCTTTGTCTCTCGCGCACTCCTCCATGATGTCCTTTGCCGACATCTCGCGCTCGTCGCCCACCTCATGGCCGAGCCAACGATAGACACGCTCAAGCCCGCGGCCAGAAACCACATCCTCGATCGCCGCAAACCCATGCGCTGAGGAAACGTATTGGCACAACCGCAGCTCGGCCTCCGTCCGGATCGGCAGGTTGGCATGACCCGCCTCGGCGGGTGGCACGACCCGCCCTTCCTCGACATTGTAGACGGGGGCGACATTGAATCCCGTCCCGATGCCAATCACCAGCTTGGCGGCATTCGGGTTATCCCGCTCGCGCCCTTCGACCAGCAGCGTGACGAGTGACGGGTCAAGATAGCCGAGCGCCTGCCCCTGCGCCTGCAGGTCATTCAGGATTGCCACGGTATCGGAATTTGCCGCCCGCTCGAGCGTTTCCTTGTCCATCGTCCAGTCAAGATTGGTCATCGTCGCCTTGCCGTCACGAACGGGCCCGGCCACGGCGATGCCTGCCGCAACCGGATCGACATCCATTTCTGTCATGTAGGTCTGCAGGACGCTTTCCAGCCCGTCGTGATCTGCATTGCGGTAGCGCTTGATGGTGTCGGACTTGACGGTGCGCCCGTCGGCAAGGGCCACGCGGGTATTCGTACCGCCGATATCGGCAACGAGGCTGAGCTCTGTCATGGACGCTCCTTCAGCGCGCGAAGGCGGATTGAAGCGCGTGATAGGATGCTTTCGGGGTGCGCTGCAAGCTGTCCCAGTCCACGTGAATCAGCCCGAACCGCTTCTCGTATCCGAGTGCCCATTCGTAGTTATCGAGAAGCGACCAGACAAAGTAGCCCTTCAGAGGCACACCCTCGCTCAATGCGCGAAGCGCTGCCGAGAAATGAGCCTCCAGATACGCAATGCGGTCGGGATCGGCGACCTCGCCACCTGCTACTCTATCGGCGGACGCCATTCCGTTCTCGGTGATATAGATCGGGAGGCCTCGCGTGTACTCGGAATGGGTCCGGGTAAGGAAGCCGTGAAGTCCATCCGGATAAATCTCCCACTCCATCAGCGTTTTCGGCAGCGGCCCCCCGATTTCCCTATGGGCGGGCCAGGGACCCTCATCGGGCGCAATCAGTTTACGCGTGTAGTAGTTGATGCCAAGCCAGTCGACCGGCGTAGCGATCGTGTCGAAATCGTCTTGCCATCCCTCTGGCAGATGTGGCCCGAGCCCCTCCAGCACATTCTCTGGGTAAGCCCGGTGGAACAGCCCACCTAGGAAGAAACGATTGTAGTAACCGTCATAGAGATCGGCCGCCGCTCTGGCCTCTGCCGAGTCATCGGCAGGCGCGGCCCATTCAAAGTTACAAACAGCACCGAGGTTGGTCATTCCCAGACTGCGCATCGCCTGGATGGCCGTGCCATGGGCCAGCAGAACGTGGTGCATCGCCCGCGCCGTCGCCCGGATGTCACGCAGCCCGGGTGCATGGTGACCAAGGAAATGGCTTAGCCAGCCGACGCACCAGGGTTCGTTGATCGGGGCTGCAGCATGTACCCGATCTCCGATCCGGCCCATGATCGTTCGGGTGAACTCCCCGAACCAGTTTGCGATGTCCCGGTTCCGCCAACCACCCTGATCGGCCAGTGCCGCCGGCAACTCCCAATGATAGAGTGTCGCCCAGGGTTGCAACCCACGCTCGAGCATCCCGTCGACGAGCCTGTCGTAGAAATCAAGGCCGTCCGGATTGGGTGTCCGCCCATCCGGCATCACCCGCGCCCAACTCGTGGAGAAGCGATAGGCATCGAAGTTGCCAGCCTTGAGCAGATCAAGATCCTCGTTGTATCGGTGGTAATGGTCGCACGCGGTGGCCCCGTTCTCCGCCCGGATGACGTTGCCTGGTGTCTGAGCGAAGGTGTCCCAATGAGTCGGCCCTGCACCGCCGAATCGATGCCCCTCGATCTGATAGGCCGAGGTTGCTGCGCCAAAAATGAAGCCATTGGGGAAGTCCCCACGCGAGTGAGTAAAGGTCACGGCAAGCTCTCCAATGCAAATGAGTGTTAGCGCTACCTTATTTCGCGTGCTTTTCAGGGTCAAAGCATCGCTTTCCTTTGTAAATGCTGCACTTGCAAAGGCTTTTCGGGGCCGGTGTCCGGTTGACTCGCCCATAACGTGCTGCGAGTCTCGCATGTGCCAACATGAGAGCCCGGCAACGATTCCGGGCCCTGTAACAGATGGTCACCGCGACATCTGCCGGTGACACGATCGGGAGGATCACATGAAAACACGTTATCTCGCCGGTGCCGCTGCGCTCGCACTTGCGGCAGGGGCGGCACAGGCCGGTGGCCATCTCGAATTCACCCCGGGAGAGGGCGATTTCAACTGGGACAGCTTCAACGCCTTCTCCGATGCCCATGACCTGAGCGGTCAGACGATCGAGATCACCGGGCCGTGGACCGGTCTCGATGCCGAAAACGTTGAGAAGGTGTTGGCCTACTTCGCCGAGGCAACTGGTGCAACCGTGAACTATTCCGGCTCTGACAGCTTCGAGCAGGACATCGTGATCTCCTCCCGCGCGGGCTCCGCCCCGAACGTCGCCGTCTTCCCGCAGCCAGGTCTTGCCTCTGACATGGCTTCGCAGGGTCTTCTGACGCCGCTGGCAGACGGCACCGCTGATTGGCTCGCCGAAAACTACGCCGCCGGGCAGTCCTGGGTCGATCTCGGCACCTATGCCGGGCAGGACGGCAGTGAAAGCCTTTACGGCTTTTTCTACAAGGTCGATGTGAAATCGCTCGTTTGGTACAGCCCCGAGGCTTTCGACGAGACGGGCTACGACGTGCCCGAGACGATGGAAGAGCTGAAAGAACTCACCGATCAGATTGTTGATGATGGCGGTACGCCCTGGTGCATCGGTCTGGGCTCCGGCGCCGCTACAGGCTGGCCGGCGACTGATTGGGTCGAGGATATGATGCTTCGCACACAGCCGCCCGAAGTCTACGACCAGTGGGTGGCCAATGAGATCCCGTTCGATGATCCTGCCGTCGTCGGCGCGATCGAGGAATTCGGCTACTTTGCGAAGAATGACGACTACGTAAATGGCGGCGCGCAGGCAGTGGCCACGACAGACTTCCGCGATAGCCCCGCCGGCCTGTTTGCCATTCCGCCGGAATGCTACATGCACCGCCAGGCGTCGTTCATCCCGACCTTCTTTCCAGAAGACTCGGATGCCGACTTCTTCTACTTCCCGGCCTATGAGGGGCAGGATCTGGGTCAACCCGTTCTGGGTGCCGGCACGCTTTGGGCGATCACCAACGATAGCCCGGCCGCCCATGCGCTGATCGAGTATCTGCAGACGCCGATCGCGCACGAGACGTGGATGGCGTTGTCGGGCTTCCTGACACCCCATAGCGGCGTCAACACCGATCTCTACGCCAACGATACCAATAAGGCGCTGGGCGACGTTCTTCTGAACGCGACGACTTTCCGCTTCGATGGTTCGGACCTCATGCCGGGCGAGATCGGGGCAGGGGCGTTCTGGACCGGCATGGTCGATTACGTGACCGGCGAAGATGCCGAAAGCGTCGCCTCCGGCATCCAGGACCGCTGGAGCTCGATGAACTAAGCACGACCCCGCCGTTCAAACGGCGGGGCCACGCCCCACCGGGCGCAAAACCAACAAGACGGCGCGGAGTGAACCGGGCCGCATTCACAATCGGGGGAGGATCGCGGATGTCACCGATTCTGCAGGGTCTCATCACCATCATCGTCGGGGTTGGGGGCTGCGTGGGATACTTCTATGCCTCCAACCTTGTCCTGGATAAGGTCATCTTCCCGCCACGCGGTGATGATGCGGGCCGTAACATAAACCGCGCCAACCAGGTCCGACCCTGGCTCTTCCTCTTCCCCGCAATGTTCGCGCTTGGCCTCTACCTCGTCTATCCGGTGATCGGCTCGTTCATCCGTTCGCTTTACAACCGCGCGGGGGATGAGTTTGTCGGTCTTGGCAACTACACGACAATGTTCGCCGAGGACGGGTTTCAAACAGCGTTCTTCAACAACGTCCTCTGGGCGCTTGTCGTCCCCGCCATGGCGACCTTTCTTGGCCTTCTGGTCGCGCAGCTGACTGACCGGCTTTCCTGGGGGAACATCGCCAAGTCGCTGATCTTCATGCCAATGGCGATCTCGTTCGTCGGCGCTTCGCTGATCTGGAAATTTGTCTACGCCAACGACCCCGATATCGGCATTATCAACGCCGTTCGCGACATGATGGGCATGGTCCCGGTTGACCCGCTGCAGATCCCGTTCTGGAACAACTTCTTCCTGATGGTGATCCTGATCTGGATCCAGACGGGTTTTGCCATGGTCATCCTCTCTGCCGCCCTTCGCGGCATTCCCGAAGAAACGATCGAGGCCGCCATCATCGACGGCGCGAACCCGTTCCAGATCTTCTTCAAGATCAAGATCCCGCAGATCATGGGCACCATCGTTGTGGTCTGGACAACGATCACGATCCTCGTGCTCAAGGTGTTCGACATCGTCTACGCCATGACCGGCGGTAATTTCGATACCGAGATCCTGCCGAGTTACATGATGGATTTCATGTTCCGGGACGACGGGCGGGCCACCGCCGTCGCCTTCGTCATCATGATCATCGTCCTGCCGGTGATGATCTGGAACATCATTAATGCCCGGAAGGAGATGCGCTGATGGACAATATCGCCGGCACCAAATCCTCGCTCTCCATCGTCACAAACCTCTCCGTTGCCTTCCTTGTCATCCTGTGGCTCGTGCCTACGATCGGCCTTCTCGTTTCGTCTTTCCGCGACCGCGACCAGATCAGCGAAAGTGGCTGGTGGGCCTCCGCCTTTCCGGTAGAGCAGGCGTTCCGCGTCCAGCCCGAGCCTGAGGGGGTAACCCAGCGAGACGGCCTCTTTATCCTTGAAGGCAATGTCTTCGGCCAGGACGGGGCAGGAGACGTTTCCGCTTTCGGCATCGCCAGCCGCGCGCCCGACGCCGCCCGCCCGGGCGAGACCTATGCCCGATTCAACGCCACCGTGCAGGAGACTGACGGATCCACCGACGACGAACGAATCGAACTCGGCTGGCCCACAGGCGAGGATCCACCGATCCCCGAACAGGATGAGGAGGGTCGCCCGATCCTCTCGGCCTCGATCGACCGAAGTCTCTCGATCGAGGCGAACGGTGATTTCGTCTATGCCGACGCGGATGAGATCGACCGCGCGCCGTCGCTTTATATCACGGCGGAACAACCTCCGGATTTCAGTCTCGACAATTACGAGATCATCCTGAACTCCGACAACATGGACCGCGCCTTCATCAACACGCTGACGGTAACGATCCCGGCGACGATCATCCCGATCCTGATCGCGGCCTTCGCGGCCTATGCGCTTGCCTGGATGGATTTCCCAGGACGGGGCCTTCTGATCGCCCTTGTCGTGGGCCTTCTTGTCGTGCCGCTTCAGCTGGCGCTCGTCCCGATGCTCCGGCTGCACAACATGGTGGGGATCGGGCAAAGCTACCTCGGCATCTGGCTTGCTCATACGGGGTTCGGTCTACCGCTCGCGATCTATCTCTTACGCAACTACATGGTCGGCCTGCCGCGCGACATCATCGAAAGCGCGAAGGTCGATGGGGCGACCGACTTCCAGGTCTTCACTCGGATCGTCCTCCCGCTGTCCTTCCCGGCGCTTGCCTCCTTCGCGATCTTCCAGTTCCTCTGGACATGGAACGATCTGCTCGTGGCAAAGGTCTTCTTGCCGTCCAACAGTGAAAGCTGGGTCATGACGGTCAAGATCGCCGACGACCTGCTTGGTTCGCGCGGCGGCGATTGGGGCATCCTCGCCGCGGCGGCGTTCATCTCGATTGCCGTGCCGCTGATCGTCTTCTTCACGATGCAACGTTATCTCGTCCGCGGCCTGCTCGCTGGATCGGTTAAATAAGGGTTCGCCAGATGAACACGATGGAGCGGCCGGTGATCGGCGGCACACAAGTGGATAAGGATTGGTGGCGCGGCGCCATCATCTATCAGATCTATCCGCGCAGCTACCAGGACACCAATGGCGACGGGGTCGGCGACCTTCTGGGCATCGTCCAGAGGCTGCCCTACATTGCTTCGCTCGGTGTTGACGCGATCTGGATCTCGCCCTTTTTCACGTCGCCGATGAAGGATTTCGGCTACGACGTCAGCGATTATTGCGATGTCGATCCGATGTTCGGCACGCTCGCCGATTTCGATGCGGTGATCGACACTGCGCATCGGCTGGGTGTGAAGGTGATGATCGACCTCGTCTTGTCGCACACCTCGGACCAGCACCCGTGGTTTGAGGAGAGCCGCCAGAACCGCGACAACCGCCGCGCCGATTGGTACGTCTGGTCCGACCCCAAGCCCGATGGCACACCACCCAATAACTGGCTCTCAATCTTCGGCGGGCCTGCCTGGCAATGGGATGCGCGGCGCGAGCAGTACTATCTGCACAACTTCCTTGTCAGCCAGCCGGATCTCAACTTCCACAATGAGGACGTTCAGAACGCGCTTCTCGGTGTCACACGCTTCTGGCTCGATCGCGGTGTTGACGGATTCCGCCTCGATACGATCAACTTCTACTTTGCCGACAAGGAGTTACGGGACAATCCCGCGCTCCCCCAAGAAAGCCGCAACGCGTATATCGCGCCCTCGGTGAACCCCTACAATCATCAGGACCACGTCTACTCCAAGAATCGGCCGGAAAACCTCGGGTTCCTTCGCCGCTTCCGCGAACTGCTTGACGAATATCCCGCCGCCGCCGCGGTGGGAGAGGTCGGTGACGCACAGCGGGGGCTCGAGCTTCTTGGTGAATACACACGCGGGACCGATGGGGTGCAGATGTGCTATGCTTTCGAATTCCTCGCCAAGAACCAGTTGAACGCCCAACGCATCGCCGAAGTCTTTGCCGAGGTCGACCGCGTCGCCAAAGACGGTTGGCCCTGCTGGGCCTTCTCCAACCACGACGTGACGCGCCATACTTCAAGGTGGGAACTGACCCCTGCGGCTCACAGAGCTTTCACCACGATGCTCATGTGCCTGCCCGGATCCGTCTGCCTCTATCAAGGCGAAGAATTGGGCCTGCCCGAGGCGGACGTTGCTTTCGAGGATTTGCAAGACCCGTACGGCATCGAATTCTGGCCGGAATACAAGGGCCGCGACGGTTGCCGCACACCGATGGTTTGGGAGCAGTCCAACCAGAACGCCGGTTTCACTCAAGGTGATCCCTGGCTTCCGATCAGCCATGACCACCTCAATCGTGCGGTAGCCGTGCAAGAAGATGACCCAGGCGCGATCCTGCATCATTACCGCCGCGCCATCGCGTTCCGCCGCGCCCATAAGGCGCTTCTGCACGGCCGGCATGAGGGCATCTTCGCTTACGGCGACATCCTCGCCTTCACCCGCACTTACGAGGATCAGACAATCTTTTGTGCCTTCAACCTGTCCGACACGCCCTCCGTCCACGGTATGCCCGCGGGTGATTGGATGACGATCGGGTCAGAACTCGGCGGTGCCGCACCAACACCGGATTACCGGCTGCATCTCGGGCCCTGGCAGCCCTGTCTCGCGCTCAAGCGTGGCGACTAGAAAGAATAACGGGAGGAACCGATGGCGGATCTCAGACTAACCGACGTCGCAAAGACATATGGCGGCACGGTGGAAGTACTCAAGGATATCAATCTCGACATCAAACAGGGCGAGCTAATCGTTTTCGTCGGGCCCTCCGGATGCGGAAAGTCGACGCTCCTGAGGATGATCGCTGGGCTCGAAAAGATCACTGACGGAACGCTGGAGATCGACGGGCAGAAGGTCAACGACGTGCCACCCGCCCAGCGCGGCATCGCGATGGTGTTCCAAAGCTACGCTCTCTATCCGCATATGACGGTTAAGGACAACATGTCTTTCGCCCTAAAACTCGCGAAGAAGTCAAATGAAGAGATCGAAGAGGCCGTCAACAACGCTGCGCGTATTCTTCAACTGGAACCCTATCTCGACCGTTTGCCCAAGGCGTTGTCGGGGGGTCAGCGGCAGCGAGTTGCCATCGGCCGCTCTATCGTTCGCGACCCGAAGGTCTACCTCTTCGACGAACCACTCTCGAACCTCGACGCTGCCTTGCGGGTCGCCACCAGGATTGAGATCGCGCAGCTCAAAGAGTCTATGCCTGAATCCACGATGATCTACGTGACCCACGACCAAGTGGAGGCGATGACGCTAGCCTCCCGCATCGTGGTGCTGGCCAACAAAGGCATCGCTCAGGTCGGCAGCCCGCTCGAGCTCTACCAGAGGCCCGAGAACGAATTCGTCGCGCAATTCATTGGATCACCCTCTATGAATCTGTTGCCAGGGGAAATTGTCGAAACCGGCGATCACACCACCATTCGCCTCGAAGGCGGGGGCACTGCCATCAGCGCCGTCCCGTCCCAGACCTCCGATCGCGGCCTCAAGGTGAATGTCGGCGTCCGCCCGGAAGACTTCGTCGAAACAGATGGTGACTACATCTATAACGGCACCGTCGGCATCACCGAAGCTTTGGGCGAAGTCACACTCCTCTATTTCGAGCCTGAGGGTGATCGCGATGCGATCATTGGCAAACTGCCCGGTATCCATGCCGATCTGAGAGGCCAGAAAGTCCGCATGACAGCCGCACCAGAGAAGGTGCATCTATTTTCGAACGGCCAGTCGCTTCTCTACCGCCACTGACGTGCCTGCGCCGAAAAACCTTCTGAAGTTTGCGCTTGCACGAGGCGACGTGCAACATGGCCTCTGGCTTGCACTTGCGAGCGCTTCGGTGGCTGAACTCGCGGGCGGCGCCGGTCTCGATTGGTGCCTGATCGACGCAGAGCACGGGCCAAACACGCTCACCACGATACAGGCCCAACTTCAGGCACTCGCCGCACAGAACTGCCCCGCCGTGGTACGTGTGCCCGCTGGCGACGAGTGGATCCTGAAACAGGTGCTCGATCTCGGCTGCCAGAGTGTTCTGGTCCCCCTCGTTCACAGCGCGGAAGAGGCGCGTGCGGCTGCTTCTGCCGTCCGTTATCCGCCGCAGGGGGCTCGTGGGATGGGTGCGGCGCTCGCACGCGCCTCCGATTACAGCCGGATTACCGATTATGTCGCCACCGCGAACGACCAGATCTGCCTTCTCGTTCAGGCGGAAAGTGCTGCTGCCATTGAGGCGATCGATGACATTGCCGCCGTCGATGGCGTCGATGGCGTCTTTATCGGACCGGCAGATCTTTCCGCAGATATGGGCTATCCCGGTCGTCCCGACGCTCCTGAGGTCGAGAGGGCAATCGACCATGCGATCACCAGAATCACCGCCGCAGGCAAGGCGGCGGGCATCATCACCTTCGATCCAAACCGCTTTGCCGAATACCGAGAAAAGGGTGTGACCTTCCTGGGTGTTGGAGGCGATGCGACGATCCTCAGCGATGCCTTGGCGCGCCTCAGAACCGATCTCAGCTGACACGCGGGGCAGCTAGCTAGCGCTCCAGGATCAGCTCGTCCCCCGTAATCTCGATGCGATCGAACCGCTGCAGATACCCCATGCCCAGAAGGCTTTCTTCCATCTCGCCTTCATTGACCCAGGCCCGTACCCGGTAATCCGTCCCCCCACCGAGCGAGACTTCGTCAAGAACAACCGGAGCAGTTCGCACAATGCCATTCGCTGTGCTGGCCGATCCGAAGAAGGCAAGCCGATCTTCCTCAAGCCCGACCCGTGCGGCATCTTCAAGCGTGAGCACCATTTCCGTTGCGCCAGTATCGAAAACAAACCGGACAGGCACCCCGTTTACATCGAGCGTCAGATAATAATGCCCATCGCTCTCCCGCGGAACTGTGATGGCGCCGCTTTCACCGACGCGTTGCACGCTCAACCTTTCATCGGTCAGGTTGCCCCACAAACCAATTCCGCCAATCGCGCCAAGCGCCAGGAAAGTCCACACGGATGCAGGCGGGCCGCTGTCGTCGCCCTCCTTGCGGGACGGCAGCATAAACAACCCAATGACCGCCGCGCAAAGAAACGCGATGTAGAACAGCATATCGATCGGCATGTCGCTCATACGTTCTACCTAGTCAGCCGTTTCCCAGTCCGAAAGGGGCAAGTCCTCTAAGAGTGTCCGGTTCCGCACGTTCAAGGCGTCTCTGCCGTATCCAGACGTTCCTGAGCCGCCAGCCAAAGAGCTTCCGCCCGGTCGAGCCCGTCCATCACCTCGGCATACTTCTTTTGCCAAACTTCCGTTTCGGCGATTTTAACATCTTCATACATTGCCGGATCGGCCAGCTTTTGCGCCAGCTTCTCTCGCATCTCCTCAAGCTTCTCGATCCGCGCCTCGCACTTGCGAACATCTGCCCGTAGCTCCAGCAACTCCTCACGGGATGGCCGCTTGGGTTTCTCTGAAACCTTGTCGGACTTCGCCGGCTTTTCGGAAGCCAGCAACATCCGTCGGTAAGCCTCAAGGTCATCATCGTAGGATCTGACCCGCCCGTCTTTGACCAGCCAAAGGCGGTCTGCGACAAGTTCCAGCAGATGCATGTCATGGCTCACAAGGATCACAGCGCCACTGTAAGCGGTCAGAGCCTCGACCAGCGCCTCTCGGCTTTCGATGTCCAGGTGGTTCGTCGGCTCGTCGAGAATCAGAAGATGCGGTGCATCGAGCGTGGCGAGCAAGAGCGACAGGCGCGCCTTCTGCCCGCCCGAAAGCCGGCCCGTTGGTGTCTCCGCCTGTGCGGCCATCAAGCCAAAACCAGAGAGCCGTGCACGGAGCTGCCCGGGCGTGTCATGTGGGCGGGCACGGCGCAGATGTTCGAGTGGCGTTTCCTCCGGGCGCAGCTCGTCAAGCTGGTGTTGGGCAAAATACCCCACCCGCAGCGCTCGCGAGCGGACAGTCTTGCCCTGCAACGGCGCCAAACGTTCAGCGAGAAGCTTCGATAAGGTCGACTTGCCTTCCCCGTTGCGGCCCAGCAGTGCGATGCGATCGTCCTGATCGATCCGCAGCTCAAGCCGGTCCAGCACCGGTGTCCCATTATATCCAACGGCAACCCCCTCCATCGTGATGATGGGCGGCGACAGCTCTTCCGGCGCGGGGAAGGTGAAGGCCCGCAAAGCAGCCTCCTGCGGGGTGGTGATCGGCTGCATCCGCGCGATCATCTTCAGGCGGCTTTGCGCCTGCTTGGCCTTGTCGGCCTTGTAACGAAACCGGTCGACATAGGACTGCAGATGCGCCCGGCGCGCGTCCTGCCGCTTCGCCTCCGCCTCCGCCGCCGCGATCCGCGCCCGCCGTACTTCAGCGAACCGGTCATAGGGTGTGGGGTAGTAAGAAAGCTTGCGGTCCTCCAAATGCAGGATCCCGCCAACTGCCCGGTTCAGAAGCCCACGATCATGGCTCACGATCAGCACTGTATGGGGATACTTGGCCAGATAGTTCTCGAGCCACAGCGCCCCTTCAAGATCGAGGTAGTTGGTCGGCTCGTCGAGCAGCAACAGATCCGGTTGCGCAAACAACACGCCTGCCAGCGCCACGCGCATCCGCCACCCACCCGAGAAGGCAGAGCAGGGCATCCGCTGCTCTTCGTCCGTGAAGCCAAGCCCTTTCAGGATCATCGAGGCTCGCGCCTCGGCCGACCAGGCATCAATATCGGCAAGTCGGGTCTGGATCTCGGCAATGCGGGCAGGATCCTCCGTCTCCTCCGCCAGAAGCTCCGCTCGCTCGGTATCGGCCGCGAGCACCGTATCCAGAAGTGATACGTCAGAGCCCGGAACCTCCTGGCTGACACCACCCATCCGCTCGCCTTTCGGGACAGAGATCGCCCCGGATTCGAGCGCTAGTTCTCCTCGGATCAGACGGAACAGCGTTGTCTTGCCCGCCCCGTTCCGGCCGACAAGGCCAACCTTGTGTCCATCCGGAATAACGGCGGACGCACCCTCGAACAAAGGGCGGCCCTCGACCGAATAGGTGATGTCCTCGATCCGCAGCATGGGCGGTCAGTGCCGCAGCCGTCCGCCCCAGTCAACGGTCTGGTCATCGCTTAGACCCCGTGTTACGCGAACGCCGATTTTTAGCTCCCGACAACCAAGAAGGACATATGGCTGTGGAACGCACGCTCTCGATCATCAAACCCGATGCGACCAAGCGCAACCTCACTGGCAAGATCAATGCCAAGTTCGAAGAAGCGGGCCTCCGCATCGTCGCGCAGAAACGGATCAAGCTGACAAAGGCACAAGCGGGCGAATTCTATGCCGTCCACAAGGAGCGCCCTTTCTTCGACGAACTGACCGACTTCATGGCGTCAGGCCCCGTGGTGGTGCAAGTCCTTGAAGGTGACAGCGCCATTTCGAAGAACCGCGAAGTGATGGGGGCGACCAATCCTGCAGACGCCGCCCCCGGTACGATCCGTGCTGAATTTGCGGAGTCAGTGGGCGAGAACTCGGTCCATGGGTCGGACGCACCGGAGACGGCCAAGGAAGAGATCTCGTTCTTCTTCGCAGGTCTCGAACTCGTCGGCTAACGCGCCGCAGGTCCGGAGATCTCCGGGCGATGCGACGATAGACGGCCTTCGCCCTTCACCGGCGCGGAGGCCGCTTTACGTTCGGCCTGGCGGTGTTTGCGAAGAAGAGCAACGTTTCGCCGGTTCGCCTTAAAGCCAACGTCGAAAAGATCGCCGAGAAGCGGCATAGAGCCCAGCACCGCATCCAATACGATATTGCTGCCCATCCGCAGCAGCAGATGATCAGGCGCGCCGAGTTGGCGGGCGCGATAGACGATGTATCCTGCTGGGGCGACTGCGGCCGCATCTCCGATGCCCGGGATCAGCCCAATGAGACTATCCCACCCGATGCGGATACCGGTCAGCGGAATGCGAAACGCACTGTCCATCCGGCGGGCAAGCCGTTCAAGCGCTTCAAGCTCCGGATCGTCTGCAATGTTGTGAGTATCCTTCATAGGGATCCAACGCCCAGATCCCGCACTCAAGTTCCCTGATTTGGACGAATACCTAACCGGTCCAGCTCTGCCTCGATCCCTGTCTGCGCGTCCTTCGTCACCGACCGGATCGAATCGAAGCGTTTCCTCAACTGCGCCTTCTCCGTTGGATCGGGAGACAACCAGTCGCGATCCTGCAGCCCCATGACGAGGGCGAGGAACGCGGCAAAGTGCGGACGAACCCCCGTACCGATCAGCCGTCCATACACCTCATCTGCACCAAGCGCGCGAATCTCTTCTGCTGTCGTCAGACCGCATTTCCTGAAGTCCCGCTCCATCGCGGGGCCGAGATTTCGGATCGTGGTGATCGCTGCCATAGCAGTGACCGTAGCCGCGTTATCGTCAGCCCGGAAGGGCGGCCCTCAGATGCTCGCGAAGTCTGTAAAGCGAACGGGGGCGGGTTGCGGCGTTTGCTGGCCCGGCTTGCGCGGGGTCGCGTCTTTGGGAGGACGTACTGTCGATGCCATGCCTCGTCTCCTTAGCATTGGGGACGTTCTCTGCGCCCCTCACCCAGTGATCAAACTACCGAATCATCTGGGCAACAACGTGGCATTTCGAAAAGTTCAGATTTTGTGACAGTCAAGCCACTGCCAGCATCAGACTTCCATCGTCGTTCCGGTCGCCATCAGCGCCTGAACCGCCTCGACCCGGTTCGACACATCGAGCTTGCGATAGAGGCTCTTGATATAGTCCGACGCCGTGTTGGGCGAGATCTGGAGAAGCCTGGCACATTCCTTTCGCGACAGCCCCCGGGACAGCAGGAACAGGATCTCCCGCTCCCGCGGGCTCAGCTGGCTCATCCGGCTCGCCATCTGCGATGCAGACGCGCCGTTCAGATAATCGCCGGATCCGCGCCCTTCCGCACGGGCTCGGCGTGAAAGCTCTTCGATCCGACGGTGCATCAGCAGGCAGAACAGCTGAACCACCTCCGCGTTGGGCGCGACCTGATCAAGGAAGAGCTCCTTGCTCATCCGTGTGCCAAGGTTGAAGCCACCCGCCTCGGCAGCTCCCTCAAGCCTCACCGGCACCGCCAACCCGCTGCGAAACCCGACCTCGGCCGCCGCCTCCATAAAGGCCCGCTCGGTACCGCTGATCTCGGGATAGTCGTCGATGAACGCGATGCCGGTATAGCTCGGCTCATAGCTATCGCAGCACCAGTTCAGAAAGGGGTCCGCGTTGGCTTCGAATGCATTATAGACCGATGGCATGTTGGTGCGCAGAAAAGGCGGCGCACCGTTCGAGCGGGCCGTCAGGTAGGTGAAGAACGCAAACCCAAGGGGCGCAAGCGCATCGGTGATTCCGGCCCACAATGCCTCGATCGACTCCACACGCTCCAGTCTGCCAGCAGCGGCGACCAGCGTCATACCGAACGCCCTCCATTTCCCTCATATCGGGTGTATCGCGAAAACAGGGGCCGTTCCAGTTGCCGAAGGTGGAGGTTTTCCAGACTCGACACTCAGGCAACAGGTGAATTGGATGAGAGGATATTGGCTCCGGCGGTAGGGATCGAACCTACGACCAATTGATTAACAGTCAACTGCTCTACCGCTGAGCTACGCCGGAACACAGAGCAGCGCTATAGCAACGGGAAATTCCGGCGTCCAGAGGTATGTCGGGAAATTCTTAGACGACATTTGCAGCGTGAAACCGAGCATCCACCGCAAGTGGCCCGATGCAGGTAACGCGCGACTTCTCAATCATATCAATGAGATGGGCAAAGACATTCCGCTCTGCCGCAGGCAAAAGGGCAGGGGGCGTATCGGTGTAGACGGCCGCGGCAATCTCACCGATTGACCGCGGCGTCGCGTCAAGAACCGCCGCAATCTGGCGCTCCCGCTCCCTACGATGGGCGATCAGCCAGTCGAGACGCGCCATTGGATCTTCCACCGGGTGGCCATGGCCAGGCAGGTACCGCCGCGCGGGATGGTCACGCAGGCGAAGACAACTCTCCATAAAGGCGCCTAGATCACCGTCGGGCGGGGAAACCAATGAAGACGCCCAGCCCATCACGTGATCTCCGGTCAACACCACATCACCAAGCGCAAAACACAGGTGCCCCGGCAGATGGCCTGGAGTATGGATCGCTGTCAGCCCCCACTGCGACAGCTCCGAGCCATCTGACAGACGCTCATCGGGGGCAAAGGCGACATCGAGCCCTTCGCCGCCGCCGGCCAAACCCGACGCTGCAAGTGCCTCCATGACAGGTCGTCGCCCATCAAGCGCGTCGCCAAACGCATAAACTGCAGCGCCAGTCTGAACCGCAAGAGGCCGGGCGAGGGGCGAATGATCGATGTGGGCATGCGTGACAAGGATCGCGCCGATCCTGGCGCCACGCGTGGCTTCCAGGATCGCGTGCAAGTGCGCGGGATGATCGGGGCCCGGATCGACGATTGCCACGTCCTCGTGCCCGATCAGATAGGTATTGGTTCCCCGAAACGTCATGGGGGACGGATTCGGCGCGAGGATGCGTCGGATCCCCGGCTCGATCTCCTCCGCAACCCCAGGCTCCGGCGCCCCGTTCACCCGCTTTTCCCTCTGCGCCTGGCACGGTAGCGTGCGTCATGTCTTTCAGCTGGCTCAAAAGCTATATGCCCCGCTCGCTCTACGGCCGGGCTGCACTGATCCTGGTTTTCCCGGTGGTGAGCCTTCAACTCATCGTCTCCATCGTCTTCATCCAGCGGCACTATGAAGACGTGACCGAACAGATGACGCGTTCCATTGTGCGCGAACTCACCCATCTGGTCGAGATGGTCGAAGGCGCCCCACCGGGCCGGGCGCTCGCCGCAGGTGAATCCGTCGCGGCGCCGCTTGATTTCGATATAGCGCTGCCGGTCGATCCGCCGCTGTCTGGTGATCTCAGGCGGTTCGGAGATCTATCCGGACGGGCCATGATCGCGACCCTCCGGTCGGACTTGCCCAGCATCATCGCTATCGATGTCACGCGCAATCGCCGCGTCTTCCTGTGGATCGATACGGCGCGCGGCGTCCTCGAGGTTGAGTTCTCCCGCAGGCGGGTCTCGGCCTCCAATCCGCACCAGCTTCTCGTCATCATGATCGTCCTCGGCGCGTTTATGACGCTCGTCTCGGCCGTATTCCTGAGGAACCAGCTACGCCCGATCAATCGCCTCGCCGCCGCGGCCTCCGCTTACGGGCGCGGCCGGGTCACGAAGTACGCGCCGTCCGGCGCCGCGGAGGTCCGCGCGGCCGGCAACGCGTTTCTTGACATGCGCGCCCGGATCGAACGCCAGATCCAGCAGCGCACGATGATGCTTTCGGGCGTAAGTCACGACCTGCGCACGCCACTGACACGGCTGAAGCTCGGCCTGTCGATGGTGGATGAGGACGATGCAAAACCACTCCTACGGGACGTTGCAGAGATGCAGCAGATGCTCGACGCCTACCTCGACTTTGCTCGCGGCACGACAGAGGGTGAAAGGGAAAAGATCCATCCCCGCCAGCTGCTGGAAGAACTTGCACAGGACGCCGAACGCGCGGGCCGTACAGTGACGCTCGGCTCGGTCGAAGGTGAGGGGGAGATCAAGATAAACGGCCTCGCTGTCCGCCGCGCGCTCCAAAACCTCATCGCGAATGCCGCTCGCCATGGCAGCACGGTGCGCCTAAGCCTCTCGATCACCGAGCGGGCGGCGCGCTTCACCGTCGAGGATAACGGGCCCGGCATCCCCGAAGAGGACAGGGAAGAGGCCCTTCGCCCGTTCTCTCGTCTTGATCCGGCTCGCAACCAGGACAGGGGCGGCGGGGTAGGGCTTGGATTGGCAATCGCTGCTGACGTCGCCCGCTCCCACGGGGGAATGCTGCGCCTAGGGGACAGTCAGGATCTAGGCGGCCTGCGCGCCGATCTTGTCATCGCACGCTGATCCCTGCGCAAAGCTGTCGCATCTGACATTTCTTTCGGAACGATCCGTAACGCCGCCGCATTGGCGCAGTGAACGTAAGAAAATAAGGAGGATCTCATGGCAATGAATAGCCTCAAGGACGTCTATCTCGACCAGCTTCAAGACCTTTACAGCGCGTGCAAGCAATCGGCACCGATCACAGCCGATATGGCCAAGGCAGCCTCTGACAAAGATCTTGCAGCCGCACTCAAGGCTGGTGTCGACGGAATCGAAACTGGCATGAGAGACATTGCTGAGCTTTGCGAACGTCACGGCATCGATCCCGATGGTGAATTTTGCAAAGGCACCGAAGGTCTTGTCAAAGAAGCGCGCGCTCACGCGATCGAAGCTGACTTCTCCGACGACGACGCGCGCGACGCGATGATCATCAGCCAGTACCAGCGCCTCGCTCACTACGCGATTGCAGGATACGGCACACTGCTCGCCTTCTCCAAACGTCTCGGCCAATCGCAGGACATTCCGGTTCTCGAGCGGTGCCTGGACAGCGCTTACGAAGGCGATCGGACAATGACCGAGATTGCCACGCGCACGGTGAATGCAGCTGCGGCAGCCTAATAACAACCAAGACTGCGCAAAACTGAGGCGATCTTCGGATCGCCTCTCTTTTTTGAGGTATCTACTCTGCCTGTGGACCTATCTAAAAGGCACCACGATCAGTTCAGGATAACCCGAAATATCAGGCCGAAACTCCGGCGGTTGAGAAAACGTTGCCGCAATCGACATTTCGCCGCCTCCCCGGCCCCCCTACCGACGCATAACGCTCCACTGCGCGAGCATCAGCGGATCATCCCGATTGGCAGCACGACCGGCGCGAACAACGTATCAAAAGGATCTGTCGCGCAAGATGCGACCATCAGACTGACGAGAAGACTGGCGGGACGCTTTCGAAATCTCAGAACCGGGATCGCTATCGAAGCCTTCTTGATGATTGAACAGCGATCAAGAAATTGCTCGCTCTCGATCAGGAAGAACGAGGATCCCGCTCCTTGGGCCGACTGCGGAGAGTTCTTTGAAAGGTGGTAGGCCCGGAGGGACTTGAACCCCCAACCAAAGCGTTATGAGCGCTCTGCTCTAACCAATTGAGCTACAGGCCCGCCGGGCTCCGTCCTATCAGGCGGCGCGGGCCGGTCAAGCGACCTTATTGAACCGGGCCGGCCAAAAGCACCTGTTGAAGCAAGGCGATCATCCGCGCTTCCTCGTCTGTAATTATCGACGGATTGCCGTCCAGATCGGCCATCATGAGGATGTCGTCATAGGTCAACGGCGCCATCAAAGCCTCAAGATCGGCCTCGGCGGGAAGAACGCTCCACGGCTCATCGGGATAGTCGCTGAATCTTGCCTGCGGGCTATCCGCATAGACAGCACCCGATGCAACAGCAAAGGCGAATAGAGCAAGAAAAGAACGCATGGCAGCACTCCAAACACATCATACCATCAATTCATTGAAACGCTCTAAAGTTGCAGAAAACCTGCGCGTTTCTCTAAACAAGTTCATATTTCTGACCGGACCAACTTGCCCGTATCTGGGCGCAACGCGAAGTCGGGAATTCCAGACCGCTCTCGCCCTTGAACATTTTGCGTCATCGTTCCCCCATCTGTCCAGTGAAACCCGCTCCACCCCCGATCCCGGGGGGACGGCAAGGATCCCGAAGTCATCCTGACACCCCCTACCATGGATCGCCCGCGTTGCGCTTTGCCCAGTGTTCCGCTACCGGTCCGCAAGGGATCGTCGGAGGGCGGAGATGACCGGCAAGACAAGCCTCACCTATGCCGATGCAGGCGTCGATATCGAGGCGGGCAACGCGCTTGTCGACCGGATCAAACCTGCGGCCAAGGCGACCAAACGTGCAGGCGTAATTGGTGGGCTTGGCGGGTTCGGCGGGCTTTTCGACCTCAAGGCAGCAGGCTATGACGACCCAATCCTCGTGGCAGCGACCGATGGGGTGGGCACCAAGCTCAAGATCGCGATCGAGACGGGGCACGTGGACGACCTTGGCACCGACCTCGTCGCGATGTGCGTCAACGATCTGATCTGCCAAGGGGCAGAGCCGCTCTTTTTCCTAGACTACTTCGCAACTGGCAAACTGTCGGTTGATCATGCCGCCCGGATTGTAGAAGGGGTGGCCAGGGCCTGCGTCGCTTGCGATTGCGCGCTCCTCGGCGGTGAGACGGCCGAGATGCCGGGGCTGTATGGACCGGGCGAGTTTGACCTTGCGGGATTCGCCGTCGGCGCAATGGATCGCGGCGCTGCGCTGCCCCGTGATGTTGCGCCGGGCGATATCCTTCTTGGCCTCGCTTCGGACGGGCCCCACTCTAACGGCTACTCCCTGATCCGCCGGATCGTGGAGCGGACAGGCCTTGCCTGGGATGCGCCCGCGCCCTTTGCCAACGATACGCTCGGCGCGGCGCTTCTCGCTCCGACGCGGCTTTACGTCAAACCGGCGCTGGCTGCGATCCGCGCAGGCGGCATCCATGGGATCGCCCATATCACCGGCGGTGGCCTGCCTGAGAACTTGCCGCGCCTCTTGCCGAAGGGTTGCGGCGCGAAGATCGATTTGTCCGCGTGGAACCTTCCACCAGTCTTCGACTGGCTCCGCCGCGAAGGCGCTTTGGAGCATGATGAGCTCCTGCGCACCTTCAACGCCGGGATCGGGCTCGTCCTTGCGGTCTCGCCTGGCGACGCAGACGCGTTGGAAACCCAGCTCTCGAAGGAGGGGGAAACCGTTCACCGTATCGGCACAGTGACCGACACACCCGGCCTGCGGGTCCTTAACGACCTCGCGTGACCCTCCGCGTCGCGATTCTGATCTCGGGCTCCGGCTCGAATATGGAGGCGCTTGTCCGATCCATGACAGGTGACCATCCGGCGCGACCCGTCCTCGTCGTCTCGAACGTGCCTGGGGCAGGGGGCCTCGACCGAGCCGCGCGCCTTGGCGTGCCGACCGCGACGGTCGATCACCGCGCCTTTGACAGCCGCGCCGCCTTCGAAACCGCGCTGCAGGATATTCTCACCAAGGCCCGGCCGGATCTGATCTGCCTCGCCGGCTTCATGCGCATCCTCACGCCCACTTTCGTGAAGCGGTGGCCCGGCCAGATCCTCAACATCCACCCCTCGCTCTTGCCGAAATACCCGGGCCTTCACACCCATGCCCGCGCTCTCGAAGCAGGCGATACCGAACACGGCGCGACCGTTCACGAGGTGACGCCGGTCCTCGACGATGGGCCGATCCTCGGTCAGATCCGTCTGCCGATCCTCGGAAGCGACACGCCTGAAACTCTCGCCAAACGCCTCCTCCCGCTCGAACACGACCTTTATGCGCGCGTCCTCCGTCGCGTCGCAGCGGGGGACCGGACGCGCCTCGACCTTTCCCCGGAGGCAAAGCCGCGCTAAGGGAGCGCAATGCAGACGATTACCACCACCGATGCGCTGGCCGCCTTCTGTACCGAGGCCGCCACGCAATCCTATGTCACTGTCGATACCGAGTTCCTGCGCGAGCGCACCTATTACTCCAAGCTTTGCCTCGTTCAGCTTGCCCATGACGGCGGCTCGGACGCGGCTGTCCTTGTCGACCCGCTCTCCAACGGCCTCTCTCTCGATCCGCTTTATGAGCTCTTTGCCAATCCGAGTGTGACCAAGGTCTTCCACGCCGCCCGCCAGGATCTCGAGATTTTTCATAACGACCGGGGCATTATCCCAGCGCCTCTCTTCGACACGCAGGTTGCCGCGATGGTCTGCGGCTTCGGCGAGCAGGTAGGATATGAAACCCTTGTACGAAAGTTAGCAGGACAGTCGCTCGACAAATCGTCCCGCTACACGGATTGGTCACGCCGGCCCCTGTCGGATGCCCAGAAGAAGTACGCGATCGGCGACGTGACCCACCTGCGGGTGATCTACGAAAAGCTCCGCGATCAGCTCGCCAGGAACGGCCGAGAACGCTGGGTGGCCGAGGAGATGGCCGTGCTGACCGATCCCGCCACTTACGTGAACGATCCAGCGGATTCCTGGAAGCGGGTCAAGACCCGCACAAACTCCCCACGCTATCTTGCGATCGTTCGCGAACTCGCCCGCTTTCGGGAAAGCTACGCGCAGGAGCGGGACATCCCCCGAACCCGCATCTTCAAAGACGATGCGGTGAACGAGCTTGCCTCGACCAAACCGAAAAGTCTGCAGGATCTCGGCCGATCCCGACTTCTTCTGCGCGAAGCCCGAAAAGGCGATATCGCCGACGGCATTCTCAAGGCCATCGAGACGGCGCTTGCCCTGCCGCAAGACCAGCTGCCACAGCCGAACCGGTCGCGGGATAGAATGCAGGTCAATCCAGCCTTGGCCGATCTGCTGCGCGTATTGCTCAAAGCGAAGTCGGAAGGCGAAGGCGTGGCGTCGAAGCTGATCGCGACCGCCGACGACCTCGATGCGATCTCGGCCGGGATACGGGACGTTCCTGCGCTCACCGGCTGGCGGAAAGAGGTCTTTGGCAACGATGCTCTGCGCCTCTGCGCAGGAGAGGTAGCGCTCACCGCGAAGGGGCAAACGGTGAAGGTCGTGGCGCTCTGATCGGCGTCTCGGGCGCAGCGACTTACCCGCCTTAGACGCTACCGCCGGACCGTCACTGCGTTCCGCGCGCCCTCGACTCGGATTGTTGTGATCCCGGCCAGTTCCTGATCAGAGAGAGCGACCGCCGCTATCACCTGCCTTGAGAACTGAGTGCCGGTTCCGGTGCCCAGCGGCAACTCGGTCAAGAACACGTAGACTAACGTGCCACCGCTTCGGCCAAGCTCCACCAGTTCCGCGTCGTACGCACCCTGCACCTCGGCGATGCCTGTCGCGCGCAAAATAATTCCGCCTGGGATCTGATCGGTCGCAACGCCGGCAATCTGATCTATCCGCCCCCGCTGGTCGAGCGGACCCGGCCGCAAGGCACTGTCCGGCAGCAGCGCATTTCGCCCCTCGACCGGTTCAACACGGGGCCCACTCAAGATGTTGAACGGATTGAAGCGAGATTCCTGGATCCTCTGACAGCCTGACAATACCAGGGCCACAGACAGCAAAAGGCAGAACGTGCGTATCAAGGGATCCTCCCATCATCTGTCGCTCGGGCTATCCCATTGCGCGCGGCTTGAAAAGCCGCAGCCACAGCCATGGACCTCTGCGCCGTCGCCGCCTAAATCGAGATGAAAGGAGTGAGATATGGCCACAGAAGCCTTCGAAGAGATCGCCGAGACGTTCGAATTCCTCGATGACTGGGAAGATCGCTATCGACACGTCATCGAACTGGGCAAAGCGCTGCCGCCGCTCGACGATGCGCTGAAGGTGCCGGCGACCAAGGTCGAGGGCTGCGCGAGTCAAGTGTGGATCGTACCGCGGATTGACGGGCAGGGGGCCTCCGCCGTGCTCGACTTCGAAGGCGAAAGTGATGCGATGATCGTGCGTGGACTGATCGCGATCTTGCACGCGCTCTATGCCGGGCTGACGTTGGAGGAGGCATTGTCCGTCGATGCAAGGGCCGAGTTGACCAGGCTGGGCCTGAACGATCATCTTTCGGCCCAGCGGTCGAACGGGCTCCGCGCGATGGTGGAGCGCTTGCGCGGAATCGCGGCGGCCGAAGCGGCCTGACGGGCAAGGGCTAGCCGAAAGACCTTGGTCCAAGGCACGGATCTGCTTAACAAAGAGAAGACGCTGCTGTTTTGTTGGGGGGCGGGTCGATGGGGGCTGTCGGAGCGCTTCGAACCGGATTTGTCGGGACACGCGGTGAGGTTCTGCGGCTTTCTCTGATCACTGCCTGTATCACCTCGGCAACGTTGGGGCTCTATCGGTCTTGGATGAAGACGCGGCTGAGGCAGTGGTATTGGTCGTCGGTGAATATCGGCGGGCAGCCCTTCGAGTATTCCGGCACAGCGAGCGAGAAATTCTTGGGGTTTCTCGTCGCGATCTCGTTTCTCACGTTTTACCTGGCTGTGGTAAATGTACTGCTTATGTCGGGCAGCATTGCCCTGCTCTACACAGCTTATGGGGCCTATATCCTGTCGGTGATCGGTCTGCTGCCGGTCGTCTTGTACGCACGATATCAAGGCTGGCGTTACATCGTGAACCGGACCGCATGGCGAGGGGTTCGCTTCCAGATGGCACCGGGCGGATTTCGCTTCATGCTGCTCGGTCTCCGGTATCTCGGCGCCTCGATCCTGACGCTTGGATTTCTGTTTCCCCGCGCGGCCTTCGAGCTTCAGAAGTTCGAGAATGAAAACATCTCTTACGGTGATGCGCCGTTTCGGCAAGGGGGCGATGCCAGCCTACTAAAGCCGGCCTGGCGATACGGCCAGATCGCGGTGGCGGCAAACCTGGCCGTTGTTCTGGCTGCCCTCCTGATCAACCGTGACGCGCTGTATGCGCTGTGGTTGACCGTTCCGGCCTGGCTCGCCGCGTGGGCCTATTTCCGGGCCGAGCGGTTTCGGCTGATGACGAGCGCGCTGAGAGCAGGCGGAATGGCGTTCCGCTCCGATCTGGATGCGGTCGCGGTGACGAAGCGGTTCATGATCGGCAGCATCATCGTCTTCGCGATCCTCGCATTGCTCTATACCTACGGACGATCGGCCTTCGAAGGGCGGCTCGATGCGCTCTCGTACACCGAACTGCTGGCCTTCAACAGGGATGCGGCCGAGCAGCGCCTCTTCATCCTGTCGATCTTTGCCTATGCCTGTTTCCTCTACGTGCTGTGGAGCGTCCTGAGCCATCTGCTCATCAAGCTGCCGATGGCGCGGCTCTTCGCGGAAAGCGTCTCGATCGAGGGGGCGGAGGGTCTGGATCGGGTCCGGCAGGTGGAGATGCAAACGACGCTGGCGGCCGATGGTCTGTTGGAGGTGCTTGATCTAGGCCCGGGCATCTAGGATGGCTCAGGATCGGCGCGGCATCTGGTACGAGGCAACCTTTTTTGATGGTGTCACGCCCGTCGACCAGGCGGCAACGTTTCGTGTGGAAGACGATACCACGCGGATCGTGATTCATGTCGGCGACGCATCCCTCAACTGGCCGCTCTCAGACCTGCGGGCGCCTGCGCATCGGGCAGACGAGGCGCCGCTCGTCCTGAATTGCGGTTACAAGGATGCGCGGCTTGTCGTGCGCGATCCCGATGGGCAGGCGGTACTGGAAAGGCTAGCACACAGGTTGCGGAAGGCCCCGCCAGTCGCCAGCCGTCTGCGCTATCTCGCCTGGGGGACAGCCGCGATTGCCTCTGTCTTTCTGTCCTACTTCGTCTTGCTGCCGCGGATGTCTGCGGCGCTGACATTGGCCTTGCCGCAGGAGACTGCGGATGAACTGGCGGAAAATGCCCTGTCGATGCTGCGAGAGTATTATGCGTCAGACGACGGAGAACCGGCGCGGATCTGTTCGACGCCCGCCGGAGATGCGGCGCTGGTCAAGCTGATGGACCGTTTGATCGGCGATATCGAACTGCCGCACGGCTTCAACGCAACCGTCATCGACGCCAGTCCGATGAATGCGATGGGCCAGCCCGGCGGGCAAATGACGCTGATGAACGGCATCTTCCGGATTGCTGAGACGCCGGAACAGCTGGCCGGGGCGCTGGCTCACGAACTCGGGCATCTGTATCACGAACATGCCACGACGCGGACGCTGCGCCGGTCGGCCTCGACCGGGATCCTGGAGCTGACGATGGGCGAATTTACCGGCGGCGAGGTTGTCGCGGGCCTGTCGCAAAGACTGATCTTTGCGGAATACTCCCGAGAGAATGAACGTATCGCAGATGAGTTCGCGCGCGAGGTTCTGGTCCGTGAGGGGATCCCGCTGAGCGCCATGAGCGAGCTTTTTGCAGTTCTGATGATGTTTGAGACAGAGCGCACCGGGGTGGCGAAGTATCTGGAAACCCATCCAGGGTTCGGAGAGCGCATTGCAGCAACCAATATGGCGACGGGCATGAAACCGGCGGCAGCTGCCGAACCGCTTCTGACCGAGGATGAGTGGTCGGCCTTGCGGTCGATCTGCGAATAGGGGATCTCAGGACTGGCCGCTACTAAACGGGACGTCCTATGACTGAAATCGTTGTACCGGCCTTCATCGCAGTCACGCTGGGCTTCATCGTCTTCTTCTTAGGGGCGTTTCTGACGCGCAGCGTTGCGTTCCTGAGGGATTACAACATTCCCGAGCCGGTGTCGGGCGGCATCGCGGTGGCCCTGCTCACGTGGCTGTTCTTCACGATAACAGGACAGCAGATCGTCTTTGAAATGGACGTGCGTGACTACCTGCTGGTGCTGTTCTTTTCAACGATCGGGCTGAATGCCCGGATCGTGGATCTGCTCCGGGGCGGGCGGCTTCTGATCATGCTATTGTGTCTGACCATAGGTTTCCTGTTGCTGCAAAACCTTGTCGGCTTGCTGGGCGTCACGCTTTTCGGCCTGCCAACGGCCGTTTCGGTGCTGCTTGGATCGGCTTCCCTGATCGGCGGCCACGGAACGGCGATCGCGTGGGGCCCTCAGATCGAAGAGATGACCGGATTTGCCGCCGCCGACGAGGTGGGCATCGCGACGGCGACACTCGGCCTGGTCGCCGCCGCCCTGATCGGCGGGCCGATCGCGAAATGGCTGATCGACCGGAACGGTCTGGAAGGGCCGCATGATGTTGCACCGGTTGTCGGCCTTGAGTTTGAGGAGGAGGGCGAACCAGACGAGGTGGTCAACCACATCAGCCTGATGCGGGCCACGCTTGCTGCGCATGTGGCCATCCTTCTGGGATACGTGGCTCACCAGATCATCGAAGAGATGGGGCTGCGCCTGCCCCTCTTTGTCCCGTGCCTTCTGATGGGGATCGTGATGTCGAACACGATCCCTTACGTATTCAGACGGATGACGTGGCCCTCGGGCAGCCGGGCCTTGGCCGTGATCTCGGATTACAGCCTGTCGGTGTTCCTGGCGATGTCGCTGATGAGCATGCAGCTCTGGACCCTGGCAGAGCTGGGCGGGCCGCTGCTGATTGTTCTCGGAATGCAAGTTCTGATGACGACGTTCTTCATCCTCTTCGTCGTGTTCAGGGTCGTCGGCCGAACCTATCTTGCGGCTGTCCTGAGTTCGGGTTTCGCGGGCTTCGCCCTTGGCGCAACGCCGACCGCGATTGCAAACATGTCTTCTGTGACCAAGCGCTACGGCGCCGCGCCGTTGGCCTTCATCATACTTCCGCTTGTCTCGGCCTTCTTCGTTGACCTCGCGAATGCCTTCACGATCCGCTTCTTCGTGGGCCTTTGAGCGTCAGGCAGCCTGTTCCTGCGCTGGGCTGTCCTCCCGGGGAATGCCGAAGAAAATGGTGTAGAGCGTGGGCACGATGATCAGCGTCAGGATCGTTGCGAAGCTGAGGCCGCAGATGATCACGACGGCGAGCGACTGGAAGAAAGGATCCCAAAGCAGGGGCACGACCCCCAGCACGGTCGTCAGCACGCCGAGAGAGACCGGCCGGACCCGGCTGACGGCAGCGTCGACGACCGCCTGCATCCGCTCCTTCCCGGCCTCGATCTGGCTGTCGGCTTCGTCGATCAGGACGATGGCATTCTTGATCAGCATCCCCGTCAGCGACAAGATCCCGAGGATCGCCATGAATTCGAGCGGCGTTTGTGAAGCAACCAGCCCGTAGATCACCCCGATCAGCGCCAGCGGCACAGTCAGCCAGATGATCAGCGGCTGCTTCCACGCGTTGAAGAGGAGGATGACCACCAGGATCATCGCCCCGAAGCCAAGCGGCATGGTCGCGGCAAGGCCGGCATTGGCCTCTTGCGAGTTGCCGTATTCGCCCTTCCATTCCATCGCGTAACCGGGCGGCAGCGGGATCGCCTCGATCGGTCCGCGGACTTCTGCAAAGAGGTCTCCCGACAGGACGCCGGGTGCGTTGTCCGCCTGGGCGGTGATGGCCAGCTGGCGGTCGATGCGCCGGAGGTTGCCGGGCTCAAAGACCAGTTCGAACCGGTCGACCACCTGCGCGATAGGGATGTAGCCGCCGACTGTCTGGCTGTAGACCTGCACGTCGCTCAACCGGGCGACCTCATCGCGATCGGCTTCGAAGGGGCGCATGATGACATCCCGCAGCTCGTCCCGCTCGCGGTAGACGCCCAGGCGCGCGCCGCTCAGGTGGTTGTAGAGCGCATTCGAGATCTCGCTCTGCGTCAGACCTAGGCGGCGGGCGTTTTCGGTATTGATGACGGGGCGGATGACCTGCACCTGCTCGCGCCAGTCGTCCTTGATCGCAATGGCGCCTGCGTCGCCCATGATGCCTTTGGCCTGCTCTGCAAGCTGCCTCAATACGACGGGATCGGGACCGAAGAAGCGAGCCTCGATCTTCGAGCCGCCGCCGGGGCCAAGCACGAACTGCCAGACCTTGGCGTTGGCATCCGGATAGGTGTCGTCGATATGGGCCTGAAGATCGCCGCGTATCTCGTCGATCAGGCGGTAATCCTCGACATCGACAAGGATCTGGCCGTAGGCGGGGTTCTGATCTTCACTTTCGTAGATGAGCATGAAGCGCAGATGGCCGCCGCCGACAAGGAGGTTGGTGCCGGTCACGCCGTCGATGCCGCGAACATGCGCGTCGATCTCAAGCAGGTCGGCCTCGGTCGCGGCGATATCGGTGCCCTGGGGCAGGAAGTAGTCGATCACGAACTGGTCGCGGGTCGAGGACGGGAAAAAGCCCGGCGGGACGGCACTGAAAATCGCGATGGATGAGGCGAAAAGCAGCGCGATGGCGCCGACCGTGATGTAGCGAACGTTGATCGCCCGGCGCAGAAGAGTGCGGTAGCCGCGCAGGATCGCGTTCTCCCCTTTGTCTTCGGCGGTGCCGGACTTCAGGAGGAGCGTGCAGTAGTAAGGCGTCAGCCAGATCGCAACGAGCCACGAAAAAAGCAGGGCGATGGCGATCGTCCAGAACAAGCTGCCCGCATATTCGCCGGTATTGTCTGGGGAGAACCCGATCGGCGAAAAGGCAAGAATGCCGACGATCGTGCCGCCCAGAAGCGGCCACCGGGTTTGCGCGACGACAGCGCGTGAGGCGGACGCCGCCGTTTCTCCCTTCTGAACACGGACGAGCGTACCTTCGACAACCACAATGGCATTATCGACAAGCATTCCAAGCGCGATGATGAGCGCGCCAAGCGAAATGCGCTGCATGTCGAGCCCGTAAAGATACATCCCGAAAAGCGTGCCCGCGACCGTCACAAGCAGGATGCCCCCCATCAGGATGCCAGAGCGAAGGCCCATGAAGACCAGCAGCGTGCCCACAACGATGACGAGCGCGACGACGACGTTGACCACAAAATCGTTGACCGACACCCGCACCGTCGCGGACTGGTCCGAGATCGGGACGACATCGATGCCGACGGGGCGTTCCGGGATCAGCGCATCCATCCGCGCCTTCACCGCATCACCCATATTCACGACATTGCCGCCGATCGTGTTCGAGATGCCGATCCCGATGGCGGGCTGACCGTCCCGGAAAAGCAGCGTGGTTGCCGGTTCCGCCAGCCCGCGCGAGATCTCGGCAATATCGGACAGACGGAAAGAGGCGCCCGTCTGCGGATTGGTGATTAGAAGGTTGCCGATCGCCTCGGTCGAGCTGACGGCGGTTTCCGGGCGCAATTCCAGGCGGGTCTCACCCGCCACGATCGACCCTGCAGGCGCGACGAGGTTCTGGCCCTCGAGGATCTGCTCGATCTGCTGGGGTGCCAGTCCAAGCTCGATCAGCCGGGCAGGGGAGTACTCCACATAGATGACCTCATCCTGCACACCGTTCAGCACGACCTTGGAGACGCCATCGACCGTCACAAGCTCCCGCTGCAGATCCTTCGCGTATTCGTAAAGCTCCGGCAGGCTGTAGCCTTCGCCCGTGACGGCAAAGTAGAGCGCGTAGACATCGCCGAAATCGTCGAAGACCTGGCTTGCCAAGGCATTCGGCGGCAACTCGGATTGCGCATCCCCGATCTTGGCGCGCATTTGCTGGAAACGCTGGTACAGCTCGAAGTAATCGGGGGTCGACTGGATCGTGAACTCGACCGTGACGTTGCTGAGGCCGGGGGACGAGACTGATCGCACCTCGTCGACGCCCTGAAGCTGCTGCAGGGCGTTTTCGATGACCTCTGTCACCTCCTCGGCGACCTCTTCAGCGCCAGCGCCGGGATAGGGCGTGATGATCTGGGCCTGACGGATAATGAATTCCGGGTCCTCGAACCGCGGCAGGTTCATATAGGCAAAATAGCCGGCAATCAGGATCAGGAGCGTCGAGACGGCAGAGATCACCCGCTTCTCGATCGCGAACTTGGCGAGGTCCATGGATCAGCCTCCGATGCGGGTAACGGGCCGGATGACCATCCCTTCACGGATCTGACTGACCCCTGCGGCAATCACCGTATCCCCTTCGGCGATATCGCCAGAGATGGCGACGCTGCCGCCTGCGACCTCTCCCAAGGATACAGACCGTTTCGAAACACTGCTGCTGTCATCGACCGCCCAGACGAAGGACGACCCGTCGGGATCGGCGCCAATCGCGCTCAACGGGACTGTCAGCATCGGATCACCGCCCGGCGCAGATGAAATGACACGGGCCACCATGCCGGGAAGGATGAAGGCATCTTCCGGAAGAGTGACGGCAACCCGGCCGCGATAGGTCTGCGTTGCCGTATCCGCCTGGACCGAGAATTCCACGACTTCCGCATCAAAGCGCTGCCCCGGCAGCGCATCGAATTCGACCTGATTGCTGATCTGATCCGGTCCGTTGCGGGTCAGAGCCGTGACATCCGGCCCCGGCACGTCGAAGGCAAGATTAACCACGGCAAGCGCTTGCAGCAGGGCGATACTTTGCCCCGCCTGGATGTTCGTGAAGTTTTCCGCATCGCGCCGCGCGATGATGCCAGAAAACGGCGCACGCAAGGTCGCATCGTCCAGATTGTTGCGGGCGACCTGAAGCTGCGCCTCAAGCCCCCGTATCGCCGCTTCCGCCGCCTCGATTTCTTCTGGCCGGCCGCCCGATTGGCCGATCCGCAGCTGTTCCCGCTGGCTCTGAAGGTTGGCCTCCGCGACGCGCAGGTTGGCTTCGTCCTGTTCCAGCCGCGCATCTGCGACGACGCCGCGCTCGGCCAGTTCGCGGGTCCGCTCCGCCTGATCCCTGGCCTGATCGACCTGCGCCTGTGCAGAGGCGACCGCCGCTTCGAGGGCAGAGATCTCTTCAGCCCGCGCACCACTGCGAAGGGCGCGGAGTTCCGCATTGGCTTGATCAAGCTGGCTTTCAAGCTGCAGGATCTGGGTTTCGAAATCCCGCGGGTCGAGCCGGGCAATCACGTCGCCCTCGGCCACCTGCATGGCGCCGCGAATGGGCAGTTCCTCGATCCGCCCGCTGACGCGAAAGGACAGCTCGACCTCGCGCGAGGGCAGGACGATGGCCGGATAGGTCCGCTGAAGAACACTGTCGCCCGATGTGACCGTCGCCACCTTGGCCGGTCGCGGCGCAGGGGCATCACCTTGGGCAACAGCGACGTGTCCGACAAGAATCGTGGCAGCAAGAACTGCCGGAGCGAGAAACGTCTTCATGATCACCATCCAGAGCCTTAGCTTCGCCGCCAGCCTATTCGATGATATCCGCGGTGAATAGTGAGAGCTTTGCCATGTCTTTGATGACGCAGATTCTTTACGGAACAGGAGTGCTGGCGGTCTGCGCCCTTATCCACGTCGGCGCGGTGATAGTGAGCCTACCGGCCTTCCCGCGCTTTGCATCCGCACTAGCACCGCGAGGCATGATGATCAAAGCTGGAGGTATCCTGCTCTTCGGCATCATCGTGATTGTCATTGCCCACACGATCCAGATCTGGATCTGGGCCGGGTCGTTTCTGCTTGTCGATGCATTTGGCGACTTTCCGACGAGCTTTTACTTTTCGACCGTCACCTACACGACCCTTGGCTACGGTGACGTTGTTCTTCAGCCCGAGGTTAGGGTGTTTGCGACCTTTGCGGCCATCGCGGGGCTTCTGACCTTTGGCATAAGCACCGCGTTCCTCATAAGCCTTCTGGTCCGGACGCTACCAACGCTGTCTGACGAGGCCCAAAAGCATTAAGCGCATCCGTTAAGGGGCTCGGCAAGATGAAAGCTATCTTGCACGTTCTGCGAGGCTCGTCCCAAGATCTCCGTAGCCTGTGAAGCGGCGTTCGAAAGGAAGGCCGAGGCGGCGCGCATGCTCCTGCGCCTGTGCGGTCAGCGCGGTGTCGTCCGTCTGGGCCTGGTAGACGAGCTTCTCGTAGTTGCCAAAATAGGCATCGCGAAGGTCTGGATGCCGGTCAAGACCGAGGGGCCGCCAGACGAACGCGTCGAACTGCCGGACGAGGAAATCGGTAAGATAAAAGGCCGTCATCTCCTCCCGCGCGGCAAAGGCGGCGTTACCTTCGAAAAAACTGTAACAATGGGGGCCTTCGATCATCGAAATGCCCAGCCTGCCGCAAAGCGCCTGCAAGCGCCCCCCGGTGCCGCAATCTCCATAAGCGACGAAGACTTCGGCATAGTCGGTCGAACGGCTCAGGACGGCGGCCTCCACAGCCGCCGGGATGCGGTCGGGATGATTGTGAAGGATGGCAGGAAGGCATTGAAGATCCATGTGGTTCCAATGGTTTACCCGGCGAAGTTCGATGATCTCCCGTGCCAGCGCACCACAGGCCACGATCAGGATGCGGCCCTGTCCTGATGGTGCCAGCCCGCGTTCGGTCAACACGTCATCACCCGGCAAGGCCGCGTCGTCAGTCGGTCTGCTCAGGTCTGAAACATCCGTCACCATGCCGTCAATCCCAGCTTCCGCACGTTGCTCAAACGCGACGTTCTGCCCCATGTCATGAGCGTATCCGCACAAACGACCGCATGCAAAGGACCGCTAGCCATGAATACGCACAACCCCGGCGCCTTTCCGCGCCTCAACACAGCCACCTTCGTTACCCTGATATTGATCGGATCGGTCGGCACCGTCGCTTTTGATCTTTGGGGGCAGGCGATCTCTCCCCTGATCGGCTGGGGCAACCTCTCGCCCGACGGCCTTGCCCGTTCGCTGCTCCAAACGCTCGGGATGGAAACGACGACCCGTGCTCATGGGCAGCTCGTCCATCTCTTCTTCGTCGGGCTGCTCGCCTATCCGATCGGCTATCTGTTCATCTTCCGCCCGCTTTGGGAGCGTGTGACAGGCATGACGGGATGGCTCATCCCGTCCGCCATCTACGGCGTCGGCCTCTGGATCTTCGCTATCGGGCTGATCGCCAAGCTTGCCGGACAGCCCTGGTTCCTCGGCTTTACGCGCATCGCCTGGGTGGCCCTGATCGGGCACGTGATTTACGGGATCGCCGCCGGGTGGGCAGCTTCCTGGATCGAAAAGCGCCGTTAACTCTGGCGGGAGTGATCTATCGCTCGGCTGCGGCGCGCCAGGACGGGAAAATCTCCGATCCGCGCCGCGGCAACGAAAAGAAGCAGGCAACTGACGCCGGCCGTGACCATCTCTCCCACGCCCCAAAAGGCCGCGATCGACAGGACGCCCGCCGTGTATACAGTTCCAAGCATCAGCAAAAACGTCTGCACCAGCATCTCTGCCATACCCCCGATTGTCCGATTTCATCCTAGACAACAGGGAAGATAGGCGTCCATCCAGAAATTGCAAAACTTTTGCCTCAATTGCGACATATTCTGCGAAGGCAGGTTACCCTGCCGCCAGCTGGTTGTGCTTCCTGGCCATGAAGTCCTTCGCCGTTTCGACGGCGATCGCGGCATCCCGGCAATAGGCATCGGCGCCGATCGCCTTTCCGAACTCTTCGTTTAGGGGCGCGCCGCCGACGAGCACCGTGTAATCGTCCCGGATCCCTTTCTCGACCATCGCGTCGATGACGACCTTCATGTAGGGCATCGTCGTTGTCAGCAGCGCCGACATGCCAAGAATATCCGCCTCCTCGGCCTCAAGCGCCTCAAGATACTCCTCGGCCGCGGTATTGATCCCCAGGTCCACCACCTCGAAACCGGCACCCTCCATCATCATCGAAACGAGGTTCTTGCCGATGTCGTGGATGTCGCCCTTCACGGTGCCGATCACCATCTTGCCCATCCGCGGCGCCCCGGTCTCGGCAAGCAGGGGCTTCAGGATCGCCATCCCGCCCTTCATCGCATTCGCCGCCAGCAGCACTTCGGGCACGAACAGGATCCCGTCGCGGAAATCGTCGCCCACGATCTTCATGCCGCCGACCAGCGCCTCCGTCAGCACGCGATACGGCTCCCACCCGCGGTCGAGCAGGATCCGAACGGCCTCCTCGATCTCTTCCTTCAGACCATCATAAAGGTCGTCGAACATCTGCTGGACAAGTTCCTCGTCGTCCAGCTCGCTCAGGATGATTTCGTCGTCTTCGTCCGACATCGCTCAAACCCTTTTATCCCTTGCAGAAAGTGATGCGCCGATGCGCGGCACACAACGCGACCAATTACGACACGCGCCGCAGCATCCCCGACCGATCTTTACAAATGTTCTTTTTTTGTTCCATTCTGTCCACATGTCAGACGCTGCCCCCGACAAGATCCCCGCCGCGCGCCGCAAAGGCCGCGGGGCGCTCACCAACGCCACCAACCGGTTTGAAGCCGTGACCCGCGAGGCGGCCCATGACGGCTGGGACCTCCCCGAAGATCTGCCTCAGATCCGCACCGAAGTGCGGGAGGAGCGGCCGCGCACGGTCATCACCCGCAACGCCTCGCCCGATATCTCCTTCGACCGGTCGATCAATCCCTACCGGGGGTGTGAACATGGCTGCATCTACTGTTTCGCCCGGCCGACCCACGCCTATCTGGGCCTCTCGCCCGGCCTCGATTTCGAAACCCGCCTGATCGCCCGCCCCGACGCCCCCGACGTGCTCGAGCGGGAATTGCGCAAGCCCTCCTACCGCCCTGCGACCATCGCCATCGGCACCAATACCGATGCCTACCAGCCGATCGAACGCGACCGGGGCATCATGCGCGCGATCCTCGAGGTGCTCGAGGCCTATAACCACCCCGTCGGCATCGCGACCAAGGGCACGCTCATCGAACGCGACGCAGACATCCTGGGCCGGATGGGCCGCAAGGGCCTCGTCCGCGTCGGCATGACCGTCACGACACTCGATCCCAAGACCGCCCGCCTGATGGAACCCCGCGTGCCATCCCCGGCCCGGCGCCTGCAGGCGATCCGGACCCTGACCGAGGCGGGCTGTCCCGTCCGCGTCATGGTCTCGCCGGTCATCCCCGCGCTGACAGATCACGAGGTCGAGGCGATCCTCGAAGCCGCCGCCGGGGCAGGGGCCATCGCCGCCTCGACGATCCTGCTGCGCCTGCCGCGAGAGGTCTCGGGCCTCTTCACCGACTGGCTGGCCGAACACTTCCCCGACCGGGCCGACCGCATCCTGAACCGGATCCGAGAGCTTCACGGCGGCAAGCTCTACGATCCCGAATGGGGCAAGCGTTTCACAGGGCAGGGGCATTGGGCGCGCCTCATGCACCACCGCTTCGCCATCGCCGTCCGCCGCAACGGCCTGGCCGAACGCCTGCCGCCGCTCCGCAACGATCTCTTTGCCGTGCCACCCCGGGCCGGAGATCAGCTCAGCCTGTTCTGAGGCGGGGCCGCGCAGCACCGCCCGCACCGCCGCATGGTCCGACCCGGCCAATTCGGCTCGTTCGGCGACGGCGCTCCAGCCATTTGGGACAAGCACGTGATCTATGGGCACCGGAACGACGTCTTTCACGTGGAAGGTCATCCGTAGGCCAGGCGCCACCTCCGTACCGGTCGCGGTCTCAACATCCCGGACCGTCGCGGACCAGGGCGTCTGGTTGAAATCCCCAGCCACGATCACCGGCTGTGACAACTCGGCCAACTGGGGCAAAAGACGCGCGACCTGCGCCTCCTGACGAAACGGCCAGGGCCAATGCAGATGCAGGGACACGACCGTCACCGCGCCCTGCGGCCCGTCGAGGCGCAACCAGCTGCCGCCTTCATCCAGACAGCCGGACGCCAGAACCGGACGCCGGCTCACAACGGCTGTCCGCCCGACCGTGGCGAAGGCGCAGACCTGCACCGCCCAACCCTCGGGCAGCGCATCCAGTGCCTCGATCGACGGGCCCGCCACCTCCTGAAAGGTCGCGACATCGACATCCCGGATCCGCTCCGCGATCCGCGGATCGGTGTTCCGAAAGCTCAGATTGTGCTGCAGCAGTTGCAGGCCCGGCGCGCCATCGGCTCCGCCCGGATCAAGCACAGGCACGAGCGGCATCGCGCCAGAGGTCAACACGGCGCTGGCGATCACCGCCATCCGCCAGCGTCCGGCGAAAAGCGCCAGCAGAAGGACCGCCCCGGCGAAAACGACTGCGAAAAGCAGACCGACGCCCAGCGAATCCAGCATCGGGCTCAACCCGCTGCCGATCGCACCGAAAACCGCGACCGCGGCGCCAAAGAGCCCGATCCAGCCGAGAGCCCGCATATTGTCCTCGCTTCAGGCCCGGGCCCGCCGCCGTCCGCGCCGCTCCGGAGCCTTTGTCTCGCCTGTGCCGTCGCTCTCTGACGAGAACCCGCCCAACCGCGTCGCGATCTCGTCCAGCGACGGGGGCGGGCCTTTCGGACGGCCCTCCAACGCTGCCCGCATCTTTCGCAGATGATCGGGAGTTGTTCCGCAGCAGCCGCCGATAATCCGTGCACCCGCGTCGCGCGCCAGGATCGCGTAATCCGCCATCAGCTCCGGCGTGCCGTCATAGTGAATGTGTCCATCCACATATTTCGGGATCCCCGCATTGCCCTTGGCGATCACCGGCAGTGTCACATCGCCGAACCCCAGCACCGTCCGCAGCAGATCCGACGCGCCGACGCCGCAATTCGCCCCGAAGGCGATCGGCGGGTTGGGCAGGCGCGCCATCAGCCGGGCCACCTGTGGCGCGGTCAGGCCCATCATCGTGCGCCCCGCCGTGTCGAAGCTCATCGTTCCGGCCCAGGGCATCTCGGCCAGGGCAAAGGCCTCTGCCGCCGCTTTCATCTCTTCGCCCGCGCTGATCGTCTCGACCCACAGCACGTCCGCACCGCCCGCCTTCAGCCCCTCTGCCTGCTCGTGGAAGATCTCCACCGCGTCCTCGTGGCTCAGCGCGCCCATCGGGGCCATGATCTCTCCGGTCGGGCCGACCGACCCGGCAACGACCACAGGCCGCCCCGCCGCATCCGCGATCTCGCGCCCGATCTCGGCGGCCAGCCGGTTCAACTCGCCCACACGGCCCTGCGCATCGTGCAGTTTCAACCGCGCCGCATTCGCACCGAAGGAATTGGTCAGGAACAGATCGCTCCCGGCCTCTACCGCGCCGCGATAAAGCTCGCGGATCCGGTCCGGATGGTCCGCGTTCCAAAGCTCCGGCGCATCGCCCGCCGATAGCCCCATATTGAACAGCGTCGTGCCCGTGGCACCATCAGCCAGTAGCCAGTCGCGTTCGCCCAGAAGTCGTGTCAGAAGATCAGCCATCGGGCGCCCGTGCCACAGCCGCGCGATCAAATCCAGCTCATAATTCTCATCTGGATGATGAGGGCGGCTCAGGCCGCCCCGCGCTCAGTCCTCGGCCAGGATCTGCGCCTTCGCCTCGGCCATCAGATCCTTCATCTGCTGGCGGATCTCGGCCTCGCTCGCCTTGTCGCCCAGATCGCCGGCCACCTTGCGATAGACATCCTCGTCCCCGGCCTCTTCAAAATCGGCCTTCACGACCTCGCGCGCATAAGCCTGCGCGTCGTCGCCGTCCTTGCCCAGAAGGTCCGCCGCCCACAGACCCAGCAACTTGTTGCGCCGCGCTTCGGCCTTGAACTGCATCTCGGCGTCATGGGCGTATTTGTTCTCGAAGGCCTTCTCGCGGTCCTTGAAGTTCGACATCTGGATGGGCTCCCCGGGCTTTGTGACGTTGCGCAAGATATGCCCGGCCATCCGCTTGCCCGCAAGGGGACAAGCGCGTATCAGAGCGCGATCCGCGGGCAACCCCCGCCCTGAACTGGAGCCTCCATGGCGCGTCGCAAGAAAATCTACGAAGGCAAGGCCAAGATCCTCTACGAAGGGCCAGAGCCGGGAACGATCGTCCAGTACTTCAAGGACGACGCCACCGCCTTCAACGCCGAAAAGCGCGACGTGATCGAAGGCAAGGGGGTCCTGAACAACCGGCTGTCCGAATTCTTCATGACCGGTCTCGGCACCGTGGGCGTGCCGACGCACTTCCTCAAGCGCCTCAACATGCGCGAACAACTCGTCCGCCAGGTCGAGATCATTCCGCTTGAAATCATCGTCCGCAATCTCGCCGCCGGAACGATGGCCAAACGGCTGGGCCTCGAAGAAGGCGAGGCGCTGCCGAGGCCCATCGTCGAATACTGCCTCAAGGACGACAAGCTGGGCGATCCGCTGGTGTCCGAAGAGCATATCTTCGCCTTCGGCTGGGCCTCCCAGCAGGATCTCGACGATATGGTCGCCCTGGCGCTGCGCGTGAACGATTTCATGTCGGGCCTCATGTACGGCGTCGGCATCAAGCTGGTGGACTTCAAGATCGAGGTCGGGCGCCTCTGGGACGGCGATTTCCAGCGCCTGATCGTGGCCGACGAAATCTCTCCCGACAGCTGCCGCCTTTGGGATATCGAGACGGGCCAGAAGCTCGACAAGGACGTCTTCCGCCGTGATCTGGGCAACCTGGCCGACGCCTATACAGAGGTCGCCCGGCGTCTCGGCGTCCTGCCGGCCAACGCCACGCCCATCATCAAGCCGACACTGATTAACTGAGGCCTGGGATTTTGAGTATTTTTGGCCAGATGAAGAGGATCTGTCGCCGAGTTGGAGGGGCAGGATGAAAGCGCGCGTCCATATCATGCTCAAAAACGGCGTCCTCGACCCGCAGGGAGAGGCGATCGCGCATGCGCTCGGCTCTCTCGGGTTCACGGGCGTCCACGGCGCGCGCCAAGGCAAGGTGATCGAACTCGACCTCGATCCCGGCACCAGCAGGGATCAGGTGGACGAGATGTGCCGCAAGCTGCTCGCCAACACGGTGATCGAAAGCTACCGGATCGAGATGCCGGTTCCCGTGCCGACCTCCGGTGCAGAGGAACCGGGCGGGCCCGACGCGCCGGACGGCCCCGGTGCCGCGGGTGGCGACGCCTGATGCGGGCAGCCATCCTGCGCGCCTATGACGAACCACTGTCCCTCGAGGACGTCCCCGATCCTGACTGCCCGCCCGATGGCGTCGTGCTCAAGGTGCTGGCCTGCGGCGTCTGCCGGTCCGACTGGCACGGCTGGCGCGGCGAACATCCCAAGGTGAAGCCCGGCCAGATCGGCGGCCACGAATATTGCGGCGAAGTGGTCGAGGCGGGGCCGGAGGCGACCTTCGCCAAGGATGACATCCTCGTCGCGCCCTTCATCCTCGCCTGCGGCACCTGCCCCTCCTGCCGGGCAGGGGAGCAGACAACTTGCCCGAACCAGCGCCTGCCGGGGTTCACCGAACCGGGCGCTTTCGCCGAACTGATCGCCGTCCCGCGCGACCATAACCTCTCACGCCTGCCGGACAGCCTCGCCCCCGCGATGGCCGCGGGCCTCGGCTGCCGCGTCACGACCGCCTGGCACGCGCTGACCGGCCGGGCCGCGCTTCAGGCGGGCGAATGGCTCGCCATCCACGGCACCGGCGGCATCGGCCTCGCCGCGCTGATCCTCGGCCGCGCCCTTGGCGCCCGCGTGATCTGCGTCGATATCGTCCCCGAAAAGCTCACCCTCGCTGAACAGCTGGGCGCCGAGGCCATATTCGACGCCCGCAAGGGCGACGCCGCGGCCCAGATCCGTGAGGTGACCAAAGGCGGCGCCCATGTCAGCGTCGAGGCGCTCGGCATTCCCCAGACGGTCAATGCCTCGCTCGAATGTCTTCGCCCCCTCGGGCGGCACATTCAGGTCGGCATGCCCGTCGGCCACACCGCCCGGATGGAGGTCAACATGGCCGCCGTCTATGCGGGCAATCTCGCCCTCTATGGCACCCGAGGGATGCCGTCTTGGCGCTATCCCAGCCTCCTCGGCCTGATCGAGGCGGGCCGCGTCGACATCACACCGCTCATCTCCCGCGAGGTCGCGCTCAGCGACGTCAGCGCCGAGCTTGCCCTTTTCAACGGTCCTGCCCCGCCGGGCACCGCCGTCGTCACGGAGTTCACCGCATGAAAGCCGCAATCCTCGTCTTCCCCGGATCCAATTGCGACCGCGACGTCGCCGTCGCCCTGCGCAAGGCGGGTGCCGAGGTCACCATGGTCTGGCACAAGGACGACACGCTGCCCGATGGCACCGACCTTGTTGCCGTGCCGGGCGGTTTCTCCTTCGGCGATTACCTCCGCTGCGGCGCCATCGCCGCCAACGCGCCGATCTGCAAGGCGCTCAAGGCCCATGCAAACAGGGGCGGTTACGTCCTCGGCATCTGCAACGGCTTCCAGATCCTCACCGAAACGGGCCTTCTGCCTGGGGTGCTGATGCGCAATTCCGGCATCAGCTTCCTTTGCCGCACCGAAACGCTGAAAGTCGCCACGACCGACAGCCCCTTCACCACCCGCTACAAGCCCGGCCAACAGATCGAAATTCCCATCGCCCACCACGACGGCAACTATCAGGCCGACGCGGAAACCCTGACCCGCCTTGGGGCAGAAGACCGCATCGCCTTCACCTACACCGACAATCCCAACGGTTCCGCCCACGACATCGCCGGGATCCTCTCGGAAAACCGCCGCGTCCTTGGTCTGATGCCGCATCCAGAACGCGCCGCCGACCCGGCGCTCGGCCTCAACGACGGTGCGCTCCTTTTTGCCGCTCTGACCGATCAACTCGCCCACGCTTGAGCGGCACACCCACGCCCACTACACTCACTCCACTATGGCCAAGACGCCCGCCAAACCCCGCGACCGAGGTATCTGGTCGCTTCGGATCGCTTTCGGCGTCCTCATCGTGCTGCTTGTCGCGACGGTCTGGATCACCAATATCCTGCTCACCCAACGCTTCACCGAAACCACCCAACAGCGCGCCGAAGTCCGCCTGACGCAGAATGCCGGGCGGCTCATGGCCGAATTGCGCGCCGCGGCGAACGTGCCGGTACTGCTGGCGCAGAACCCCACGATCGCGGGCGCGCTCAACTCCGGCGACCACACGCAAAGCTCCCAACGCCTTGCCGAACTGGTGGAAGAGGCCGATGCCTCCTCGGCACGGTTGCTCGATGCCGAAGGGCGCACGGTCGCGGCGCTCGACCGGTCGCGCCTGGGTGAAAACAACCGCCTGGCGGCGCATTTCGTCGAAGCGATGCGGTCCCAGATGACCGTCTTCACGCTCGAGGAACGCGATACGCCAGGCTACACGTTCAGCTATTCGCGCCGTGTCGAATTCGCGGGCGAGGTCGTCGGCGTCGTCGTCGTCGAGGTTGATCTTGCCCGGCTCGAACGGGTCTGGGCCGGCACGTCTGACGCCGTGCTCGTCATGGACAGCACCGGCCGGATCATCCTCGCGACCGAAGGGCGCTGGCGCGGCTTCACCATGGAAGACGCGCTCGACCGGGAATCGCCGCTATCGGCCATCGAACAGGCAATCAGCGCGACCCAGGACTGGCGATCGGTCCCGGCCGAGGCGTATCTGCGGGGCAGGGCGGTCATGTATTCCGAAACCCGCGTGCCGTTCCGCGGCTGGCGCATGGCCTCTTTCACGACCTATGCGGGGGTGCGCGAACGGGTGAATGCCGTCCTCGCGCTTGAGATTACGGGATTTGCGATTCTCCTCGCGCTGCTTTTCGGGGTGTCGAACCGCAAGACCGCCTCGCGCCTTGTCCTTTTTCAACGGGAATCGGCCAAACTCCGCCAGCTCAACCGGCGGCTACAGCAGGAAATCGCCGAACGTCAGAAGGTCGAAAAGGACCTTCAGACCGCCGAACAGACGGTCGCTCAAACCTCGAAACTCGCGGCCCTGGGCGAGATGTCGGCGGCGGTCAGCCACGAGCTCAACCAGCCGCTTGCTGCGATGAAGACCTATCTTGCCGGCGCCCGTCTCCTCCTCCAGCGCAAGCGACCGGAGGAGGCGCTGTCGTCGTTCCAGCGCATCGATGACCTGATCGAACGGATGGGGGCCATCACCCGCCAGCTGAAATCCTACGCCCGCAAGGGCGGCGAGGCGTTCGAGCCCATAGATATGCGCGATGCGGTCTCCTCGGCGCTCGCGATGATGGAACCGCAACTGCGCGCCCGCGAGGTCAAGATCACCACCACGCTGCCCGAGGAACCGGTGATGATCTACGGCGACCGGCTGCGCCTCGAACAGGTGCTGATCAACCTCCTGAGAAACGCGCTCGACGCGACAAAGGGGCGGGAGGACGCCGAGATTGGCCTCCTGCTTGCCCAGGGGGAAACCGCCATCCTCAGCGTCCGCGACAACGGCGCCGGGATCGACGATCTCGATAGCCTCTTCGAACCCTTCTACACGACCAAGCAGCCCGGCGACGGCGTCGGGCTAGGTCTTGCCATCTCCTCGGGCATAGTATCGGACTTGGGCGGTCAGCTCACCGCCCGCAACGGACCGGACGGGGGAGCGGTGTTCGAAGTCCGGCTTCCCATCGTCGAAGCCGGAGCACAGGCAGCGGAGTAGTCAAAGATGGCCCAGGCCATGAAAATCGCGATCGTCGACGACGAACAGGACATGCGGCAATCGATCAGCCAATGGCTGGCCCTGTCCGGGTTCGACACCGAAACCTTCCCCTCGGCCGAGGATGCCTTGAAGGGCCTGACGCCCGATTATCCCGGCGTCGTCGTCTCCGACATCAAGATGCCGGGGATGGACGGGATGGCCTTCCTCAAGCGGGTGATGAGCGTCGATAGCGCGCTCCCCGTCATCATGATCACCGGCCACGGCGACGTGCCCATGGCAGTCGAAGCCATGCGCGTCGGCGCCTATGACTTCCTCGAAAAGCCCTTCAATCCCGACCGGATGACCCAGCTCGCCAAGAAGGCAACGCAGGCCCGGCGGCTGACCCTCGACAACCGCGCCCTCCGCAAGGAGCTCTCCGACGGCAGCGCCATCATGAAAAAGCTGATCGGCGCCTCGCCGGTCATGGAACGCCTGCGCGAGGACATTCTCGATCTCGGCCAGGCCGACGGCCACGTCCTGATCGATGGCGAAACCGGCACCGGGAAAACCCTCGTCGCCCACGCCCTGCATGCGGTCGGCGCCCGTGCGTCGAAGAAGTTCGTCCTGCTCGCCTGCGGCGCCTACGAGGAAGAGACGCTCGCGAGAAAGCTCTTCGGCCCCGCAGGCCCCGACGACGCCCTGCCGCTGATCGAAGAGGCGCGCGGCGGCACGCTCGTGCTCGAGGATGTGGAGGCGCTCAGCCCCGCCCTTCAGGCCCGTCTCCTGCAATCGATCAACGATCAGGGCACGCCCGCCGAAACCCGCATCGTGGCCATCTGCAATCTGCAGGACGAAGGCAAGACCTGCGAGGACGCGCTGCGGCCGGACCTCTACTACCGGCTTGCGGCCCTCAAGATCACCGTCCCGCCGCTTCGCCAGCGGGGCGAGGATATCCTGTCGCTCTTCACCCGCCTGTCCGAGCAATTCGCCGACGAATATGGCTGCGACGCGCCCGAGGTCTCGGCGCAGGAAGCCGCCCAGCTCCTCCAGGCGCCCTGGCCCGGCAATGTTCGCCAGCTCATCAACGTCGCCGAACGCGCGGTCCTTCAGAACCGCCGCGGCACGGGCACCATCGCCTCGCTCCTGATGGCCGACAACGAAGAGACCCAGCCGGTGATGACGACCGAGGGCAAGCCCCTCAAGGAATATGTCGAAGCGTTCGAACGGATGCTGATCGACAACACGATGCGCCGTCACCGCGGCTCCATCGTCAACGTCATGGAAGAGCTCCAGCTACCCCGCCGGACTCTGAACGAGAAGATGGCCAAATACGGCCTCCAGCGCTCCGACTACCTCGCCGGGTAGGGTGGGCGGTCTGCGCACCGTCGACGCAGCGTAGGGCGGGCTTCGGCCCGCCGCCTTACCGATAAGCCGCCGCTTATCGATGGCGCCCAAAGGTTAACGAACCCCCACCGTTCGCACCGTTAACCTGCCGATTTGCCATACAAATGTCCGACGGAATGCCGACGCGATGCCGACCGGATGCCGCATCGCCGATCGGCCCGTTTTTCCTGGCGTTAATCATCGATTCGGCCACCCATGGTTGCATCCATCACCGACCTGCCGCACGGCACGTTAAAACATTTCCCCATTGTCATCCCCGTCCCACCCCCCTTATGTAGGTGGGACGGGCCCAGGCCCGCATGAGTTTCGCCGGCGCGGGCAGGGTCAGCTTTCCCACCGCTCCGGACCGATTAGGCCGCGCCCCCACGTCGGACAGCGCCGCCAGTGAACCGCCGGATTTGCAAGCCAAATCAGGCACTTTAGAATAGGCGCCCCGCCCAGCGGACCGCGTCGGAGAAGAACCGCGATGCAGCGCGCGCTAGGTCAGATCGAACGGGCAGGGGCCATGCAGGCTCCCCCGTCCTGCACCGTGCCTGCCGCCCCAATCAGACATGCCAGACGCTCTCTTGCGCCCCCCGGGTGCGGTGGCGTCCCGCATGCGAACGGACACTATGGCAAAGAAAATGTTGATCGATGCCACCCACGCGGAAGAAACCCGCGTCGTGGTGGTGGATGGGAACAAAGTCGAGGATTTTGACTTCGAATCCCAACACAAACGGCAGCTCGCCGGAAATATCTACCTCGCCAAGGTCACCCGCGTAGAGCCCTCTCTGCAGGCCGCCTTCGTCGAATATGGCGGCAACCGCCACGGCTTCCTGGCGTTCTCGGAAATCCACCCGGATTACTACCAGATCCCCGTTGCGGATCGCGAGGCGCTGCTGGCCGAAGAAAAGGCCTATGCCGAAAGCCTCCGCGCCGAGGAAGACGAAAAGCCCGCGCCGAAAAAGCGCCGCCGCAGCCGCACCAAGGCCGAGAAAACAAAGTCGGACGACGCCGTCGCCCAAGGCGAAATCGGCGGGATGGAGACCTTCGAGGAACCCGATCCCGACCGCGTCAATGAACCCCTCGACCTGACGATGCCGCCCGAAGGCTTCACCCCGATCGAGATCGAAAGCCGCGAAGACAGCGAAGCGGCCGCGGCCGAGGCGCAAGCCGAGGAAGTGACGGAAGATCAGGACGATAGCCCAAAGGCCGAGACGGCCGACGACAGCGATGAGGGCGCGCAAGCAACCGAAGAGCCGCCCGTCGAAGCCGCGGCGGAGGACGACGAGGACGACGCCGACGACGACATCGAATCCGTCGCCGACGAGGACGACAGCGAAGACATCCGCCCCGCCCGCAAACAGCGCCCCAAGCGCTACAAGATCCAGGAGGTCGTCAAGGTCCGCCAGATCCTCCTCGTCCAGGTCGTCAAAGAGGAACGCGGCAACAAGGGCGCTGCGTTAACGACTTATTTGTCTCTGGCCGGCAGATATTGCGTCCTGATGCCAAACACCGCCCGCGGCGGCGGCATCTCCCGCAAAATCACCAACGCGGCCGACCGCAAGAAGTTGAAGGAGATCGCCAACGAGATCGAAGTGCCCGACGGCGCGGGTCTCATCGTCCGGACCGCTGGCGCCAAGCGCACCAAGTCCGAGATCAAGCGCGACTACGAGTATCTCCAGCGGCTCTGGGAGCAGATCCGTGAACTGACGCTCAAATCTATCGCGCCTGCCAAGATCTACGAGGAGGGCAACCTCACCAAGCGATCGATCCGCGACCTCTATAACCGCGACATCGACGAGATCCTCGTCGAAGGGGAAGACGGCTATCGCACGGCCAAGGACTTCATGAAAATGATCATGCCGTCCCACGCCAAGAACGTGAAACGCTACGAGGATGGCCTGCCGCTCTTCGCGCGCTACCAGGTCGAAACGACGCTGGCCGCCATGTTCAACCCGACGGTCCAGCTGCCCTCGGGTGGCTACATCGTGATCGGCGTGACCGAAGCGCTCGTTGCCATCGACGTCAACTCCGGCCGGGCCACCAAGGAAGGCTCGATCGAACAGACCGCGCTCAAGACCAATCTCGAGGCCGCCGAAGAAGTCTCTCGCCAACTGCGCCTGCGCGATCTGGCGGGCCTGATCGTCATCGACTTCATCGACATGGACGAGCGGCGCAACAACACCGCCGTCGAAAAGCGCCTGAAGGATAAGCTCAAGACCGACCGCGCCCGCATCCAGGTCGGCCGCATCTCGGGCTTCGGTCTTCTGGAGATGTCGCGCCAGCGCCTCCGCCCCGGCATGCTCGAGGCGACGACCCAGCCTTGCCCGCATTGCCACGGCACGGGCCTCCTGCGCTCCGACAACTCCATCGCCCTCTCGATCCTCCGCCAGCTGGAGGAGGAGGCTGTGCGCGGACGCTCGAAAGAGGTGCTCCTCAAGGCACCCGTCGACGTCGCCAACTACCTCATCAACGAAAAGCGCGAGCACATCGCCCAGATCGAAGGTCGCTACGGTCTCTCCGTCCGGATCGAGGGCGACACCACGCTGATCTCTCCTGACTTCACGCTCGAAAAGTTCAAGACCGCCACCCGCAATGTGCCCGAACCTTCCGCCACCTTCATCTCCGGCGACGCCTCGCTGATGGCAGATGTCGAAGAGGAACCGGCAGAGGCCGAAGCGCCAGAGGCGGCAACTGAAGACGGTGAAGATCGCCCGAAAAAGCGCCGCCGTCGCCGCCGTCGCCGCCGGGGAGGCAACAACGGAGACGCGCAAGCATCTGATAACGGACAGGAAAACTTCACTGACGAGGCCGACGAGGCCGACACCGGGGCAGAGGAAGACAAAGACAGCGCCGAGACCGATGCACCCGCACCTGCACCCGCAGAAGCGTCCGAGGAGGAGCCAAAGCCCAAGCGCCGCCGCACCCGCTCGCGCAAGAAAGCCGACCCGGCTGCGCCCGCTCCGGCGGACGAAGCGCCTGCTGCAGACGCGGCTGCCACGGCAAAGGACGTCTCTGAAAGCTCTGCAGAGCCCGCTTCTGAGCAGGTCGTCAATGGCGAGGCCAAGCCGGAAGCTGAACCGGCCGTCGACGCCACGCCTGAGCCGCAGCCCGAAGATAAGCCAAAACGGCGCCGCACCCGCGTTTCCAAGACCGAGCCGGAGCCGGAGCCGGTTTCAGCCAGCGACGCCGCCGCGGACGACAAGCCCAAACGCCGCGGCTGGTGGTCGCTCGGGCGCTAAGACCCACGATGCCCCGGCCTTGCGCCGGGGCTCATTTCTTACCAATAGCAAATGTCTACGCGGAAAGTCTCATCCGCCCTTTCGGATGAGATAGACCTGCACCGCCCCCTCATCCGCCTGACCGACCAGACCATGCCCGGCCTCGGCACAGAAATGCGGCACATCAACCACCGCCGCCGGATCATCGGCCCGGACCCGCAACACTTGCCCCTCCGCCATAGCAGACAGCCGCTTACGCGCCTTGAGGACGGGCAGGGGGCATAACAGCCCGATTGCGTCGAGATCCTGATCGTGTTCCATCCGCCCCAGATAGGCGCGATGTTACAGACAGTCCACGCCCTCGTGACCATCTGGGGGCGTGACGCGACGCGCGATCCGGCATAGGTCGGATAGGCAAGGGAAGACACCAACCATGTTCGCCGAACAGCTGATCGATGCCGCGCTTTTGCCCGCGATCCTCATCGCGATGGTGGGCGGCCTTATGTCGTTTCTCAGCCCTTGCGTCCTGCCCATCGTGCCGCCCTATCTCGCCTATATGGGCGGCGTCTCCGTCTCCGAGATGGCCGAAGCCCGTGCCGCACGCCGGAAGGTTCTGACAGCCGCGTGGCTCTTCGTTCTCGGCCTGTCGACCGTTTTCCTCCTCCTCGGCCTCGCATCCTCTGTGCTCGGGCGGGCACTTCTGCAGTATCAGGCCTGGTTCGTGCCCACCGCAGGCGTTGTGATCATGATCTTTGGCTTGCACTTTCTGGGCATCTTCCGCATCCGCCTGCTCGATCAGGAAGCACGGCTTGACAGCGGCGCCGGCGGCGGAACCGCGTTCGGCGCCTATATCCTGGGCCTCGCCTTCGCCTTCGGCTGGACCCCGTGCCTCGGCCCGATCCTTGGCATGGTCCTCAGCCTTGCCGCATCCGAGGCCAGCGTGGCACGCGGCACGACGCTCCTCGCTTTTTACGCCTTCGGTCTCGGCATCCCGTTCCTGCTCGTTGCGGCCTTCTTCCCGCGGTTGCAGGGCGCCATGGCGTGGATGAAGCGCCATACGGAAAAGATCGAACGGATCAGCGGCGTCCTCCTCTGGACCGTGGGCCTCATGATGGTCACCGGCCAGTTCACTGCCTTCTCCTGGTGGCTGTTGGAACAATTCCCCGCTCTCGCAGAGATTGGTTAAACCCCTCTTTTCCCCTGCCGCATCAATCGACTAAGCTCCGCCCAAAGCGAGGGCTATGATGAGCGAATACTCCCAGTCGGTCCGGCGGCGCCGGGTCTTTTACATCCCCGGCTACGACCCCCTTCCGGCCCGCCGTTACCGCGAGCTCTACCGGACGGAAGGCGCCTCCCAGGCGCAGATCTCGGGCTACGACCTCGAGTTGACAGGCACCGATCGCAGCGACGGGTTCAGCTGGGGCGCCCGCACGAAGATCGATGGCCACATGACAGAGGCACAGATCGACGTCCTGCGCTGGTCCGACATCGTCCAGGCCTCGATGCCAGATTCGATCGGCGCGACCTATATGCAGATGCTCCGCACGACCTGGACCTACATCGTGACAGGCACTTTCCGCCGGTTGACATGGGTCGCAAAGGGCCCGGTGGTCGCCGCGCTTTATCCGATCGTCGTCCTGATACTCCAGGCACTCGTCGCGCTTCTCATCCCGTCGATCCTTTTGTCGATCATCAGCAATCTGGCCAACAGCATCGACGATTCCATCGGCATCCAATGGCCCGCCTGGCTTGCCGCCGGTTGGAACTGGATGACCTGGTCCATCGGATGGGCGCTGACATTGGGCGGCGCCTACCTGATCCTTCAATGGTTCAAGGCAAAGGACGGCAAGATCTACGCCTATTACCTGATGCATGACTACGCTTACACGGCCAGCCAGAACGGCGCCTATCCGGCCCTGCTGTCGGACCGCATCACGGAATTCAGCGAACAGGTAGCCGAAGCGTTGGCGAGCGACGTGGACGAGGTGCTCGTCGTCGGTCATTCCTCCGGCGCGATGCTCGCTGTCTCGGTCGTCGCCAACCTTATGCGCGACCATAAAGCCCAACCCGGCGGCCCCGAACTGGCACTGCTGACGATCGGCGAGGCCATACCGATGCTGTCCTTCCTGCCAAAAGCCCGCCAGCTGCGCGCAGACCTCGCCTATCTCTCGACCTCGGACCAGATCGTCTGGATCGATGTGACCGCCCCGGGCGATGGCTGCTCCTTCGCGCTGTGCGATCCGGTGGCCGTCAGCGGGGTCGCGCCAGACGACCAGAAGTGGCCCACGGTATTCTCCGCCGCCTTCACCCAGTCGCTGAGCCAGGAAAAGCAGGACGAGATGCAGTGGCGCTTTTTCCGCCGCCACTTCCAGTATCTCTGCGCTTTCGACAAGCCGCGGGACTACGACTACTTCCAGATCACAGCCGGCCCGCGCAGCCTGCGGGACCGCTACGCCAACCGCGTGTCTTCCCACAGCCGGATCGACGTCGCAGCCTCCAAGTACACGTCGATCGCCGCATGATTCCGCCGAAACCGCCAGCGCGGCCCGACCGGGTGTCGCTCTGGCGGTATATGCGGCTCTTCCGGGCCGATATCCTCTCGGCCCAGCCGGAACGGCTTTACCGGGCCTGGATGGCAGAGTTCAAAACGCCGTTCTTCCGCAGCTTCCTCGTCAACGATCCAAAGCTCGTCGCGCATGTCCTGAAAGAACGGCCAGAGGACTACCCCAAGTCCGACCGCATCGGCGAGGGACTACGCCCACTTCTGGGCGACAGCGTCTTCCTCACGAACGGCACCGTATGGGAGCGTCAGCGCCGCCTCATCGACCCGGCTTTCGAGGGCGGACGCCTGCGCGACACCTTTCCAGCCATGGTCGCGGCGGGCCACGCTGCCCTTGAGCGGCTCGACGCTTTCGCGGATGGCCGACCATTCGACATCGAACCGGAAACGAGCCATGCCGCGGCAGACGTCATCTTCCGCACGCTCTTCTCGATCCCGATCGACCACGAGATCGCGACAGAGGTCTTCCACGAATTCCGGGCCTACCAGCGCAGCCAGCCGATCCTCAACCTCGCCGCCTTCCTGCCCGGCCCCCGCTGGATGCCGCGTTTCTTCCGGCAGGAGACCCGCGCCAGTGCCACCCGCATCCGTCGCCTGATCGAGCGTCTGACGGCCGACCGGGCCGAGGCCATCGCCGCTGGCACCGCCCCCGACGACCTCGCCACCAAGATCATGACTGCAAACGACCCTGAGACCGGCGACAGCTTCACCACGGCAGAGATGGTCGATCAGGTCGCGATCTTCTTCTTGGCAGGCCATGAGACCAGCGCCTCCGCCCTTGGCTGGGCGCTCTACCTGCTCGCCCGCTCGCCTGACTGGCAAGCGAAGGTGGCGGAGGAAGGCAGGGCGCTCGGCCGTGATCCATCCTTCTCTGACCTCTCAAAGCTCAAGGTCACGCGTGATGTCTTCCGTGAGGCGCTCCGCCTCTATCCTCCCGTCCCGATGATGGTCCGCGAAGCCTCCAGAGCGACGACCTTCCGAGAGCGCACCGTCCCCCGCGGCGCCCAGATCGTCTTGTCGCCGTGGCACCTGCACCGCCAGAACCGGCTCTGGGATAACCCCGATGCCTTCGATCCGTCTCGTTGGGAGACACCGAACGGCAAGGAATGCCAAAAGAAAGCCTATATTCCCTTTTCCGCAGGCCGCCGCGTCTGCACCGGCGCGGGCTTTGCCATGGCCGAAGGGACACTATTGCTCGCCATGATCTGCGCCCGGTTCAGCGTCACTGCGGACGCCACGCGCGATCCCGTCCCGGTCGCCTACCTCACCGTGCGGGCCCGTGATGGCATCTGGCTGTCACTCACGCCGCGTTAGGGCAGGCAAGGACCTTCGACCCAATAGGCCAGGATGCTGTCCCCTGCATAGGCGCCCTCGTCCGGGGACAGGTCCGCAATCTGCACGCCGCAATTGGGATCCCGCGACACGATCCGGATGTGCCGCCCAAGATCATCCGGCTCGGCCCGGGTCTGTTCGTAGAAGTGATCCGGCCGCCCGCCGTCACTCTCTGCGTAAATCGTTACCTCGCTATCGCGCGCGGTATAGAAGAGATCCGCCAGAATATCCCGGTTCGACGCGACGATAACGTCGAGGCCCTCCTGTTCGGCCAGATCTAGGATCGCCAAGCTCACCTCATCCCGGCCCATATAGCGGGCCATCAAGCTGTCGCCGTCGCCCCACCGAAGGCTGTCAGGGACAATCGGGGCAATTGCGATGAACGTCGAGACAAGTGCGTTAAACGCGACAGACAGCCCAAGCAAAACAGCACCCCTGTCGAGCAGAAACCAAACTGCCAGAATCGTGCCGCCCAGATATGCGACGAAGGCCCAGTTTCCATAAGCTTCTGCCAGCAAAGCCTGCCCTGAGACGACGAGCAGGACAGGCAGCGAGAGAAAGGCAAGCCACCGCCCCTCCCATCCGCCTTGCCGGATGCAGGCCCAGATGAAGGCCGGCAACAGGATCGGCCCAAAGACCAGAAGCTGCCCGGCGAGAAATCCGAGTAATCCCAGAACGTTCCACGACACCGGATCCGCCTCGCGGACCCAGCTGACGTTGTCGAGCGTGTGTTCCACCGTCGTCAGATCATTCGCGAAGTTCCACCAGATGTTCGGCCCGAGGAAGACCAGGGCAAAGAGCAATACCAGCGCTCCGTTTACCCATCCCGGCCGCGCCGCCTTGAGGAACACCGCCGCCAGAGCGACGCCCAGCAGCCCATAGACCCCGGCGTACTTTCCCATCATCGCGAGCCCGAACAGCGCACCACTCAACACCGCCCACCCCGCGCCACCACCGCGCAGTACCCGCAGATAGGCCAACAGCGCGCCGACTAGAAACGGCGCCATCACCGTGTCGGTCGAGATCAGAAATGATCCAACGGCGACGATCGGCAGCGTCAAATAGGTGGCAACCGTCCAGACAGCGACCGTCCGCCCCGCGATCCGTGCCGCAAGCGCTCCAAGCAGCAGGGCCGTCACCCCGTGCAAGATCGGCGCGGGCAGTCGCACCCAAAACGGGGCATCACTTCCCACCAGATCCGTCATCCCGCGGATCACCCAGGCGATCAGCGGCGGCTTGGAATAATATCCGAAATCAAGGGATTGCCCCCAGAACCAGTATTGCGCCTCGTCGACAAACAAATCGGCTTTTGCGAACCAGAGCGCAACGATCCTTAGTCCGACGAGGACAATCACCAGCGTCAGGGCTGGTGCCAGCCAGCCCTCAGCCCGCGAGGTCACGTTTCCGCTCCGATCGGATCAGCCACAGGTTCCGGACGTAGATGAACAGGCCCATAGACTGCCCCAGCACGAAGACCGGATCGGCCCGGTAGAGCGCGTAGCAGAAGAGGATGATCCCGCCGCCGATCGAGAAGTACCAGAAGGCCATCGGCATGACCGATCGGCCCGCTCGTTCCGATGCGATCCACTGGACAATGAAGCGGGAGGCGAAGAGGAGTTGCCCGGCCAGCCCGAACATGACCCACCAGAATTCCAGCGCGTTTTCGACGCCGAGAAGGCCATAGAGCCATGTCATCGCACCTCTCCCGGCGCGAACACCTCGTCGCCCTCGGCGCGCTTGCGGCGCTTCAGAAGCCAGAGAACCCCGAAGAGGTCGACCGCACCCACAAGGCCCCGTTGCCAGTTCGAATAGTTGGATTGGCCTGCGGTCCGGGCTGCGTGGCTTACATCGACCAGTTCCACCTGCCACCCGGCGGCCCGAAAGAGCGCCGGCAGATAGCGGTGCATATGATTGAAGAAGGGCAGAGCGAGAAACGCATCCCGGCGGAATGCCTTGAGCCCGCAGCCTGTATCCCGCGTCTGGTCCTTCAGAAGTCGCGAGCGCACCCAGTTGGCAAAGCGTGAGGCGAGTTTCTTCGAGGCAGTGTCCTGCCGCCCGACCCGTTGCCCAGCCACCAGACCCAGCTTCTCCGGTGGGTCGTTCAGTAGCGGGCGGCAAACCCGCAGCACGTCCTCCGGCGGGTTCTGACCATCGCCATCCAGCGTGCAGATCACCCGTCCGCTAGCGTGCATCGTACCGTTGTGGATTGCCGCTGATTGCCCCGCATTGAACCGGTTCCGAACCAGCCGAACCCGTTCATCCTGCGTCCGCTCGGCAAGAACCACGTCAGGTGTTCCATCCCGCGAGCCGTCATCGACCACCACAATTTCGAAGCCAAAGCGATCCTCAACCGCGGCCCGAAGCCGTGCGATCAGATCTGGAAGCGAGGCGGCCTCGTTCAAAGCGGGGATGACAAAGGACACGTCCGGCGCCTGAGGATGGAGGGAGGAGGTGTCGGTCATACCTGCTAGGGCTAAGTAAAGCTCCTGCCGCTATACCCAGAAGCATCGGAGAGGCGCAAGCGACGCGGGAGCTGACACTAATTTGAATGTCGCTGAACCTTCACACCCCACACTCGAGAAAACCCACGCTTTCTTCGTTCACATTGGCTCGTTGGGGGAGAGATTCACCTGATGACCGCCCCCGCAGCCCTGGCGATTACCCGCTCTTCGTCCGTCGCAAGGCGCAGGATGCGAACGGCCCCGACACCAAGCTCTTCCTCTTGTGCGGCATTCTGCCTTGGGTCGATCTCCACCCCCAGAAAACCGAGCCCTGCACAGACCTCCTGCCGGATCCGCGCCGAATTCTCCCCGATCCCGCCTGTGAAAACGATCGCATCCAATCCCTGAAGAACCGCCGCCATGGCCCCGATCTCTCGCCGCAGGCGAAAAACGTAGTAGTCGATGGCTTCCTTCGCCTCTGGCAGATCCGAGGCTTCGAGGGTCCGCATATCACCGCTGATCCCAGAAAGCCCCTTCAGGCCGCTTTCCCGGTAGAGAAGCGTCGAGATCTCCCCCACGCTCATTCCGTGCTCTCCGGCAAGGTACAGCAACACCCCGGGATCGATCTGACCGCAGCGCGTGCCCATCGGCAGCCCGTCGAGAGCCGAGAAGCCCATCGTCGATCCAACGCTTCGCCCCTCCCGCACCGCACAAAGGGATGCGCCGTTGCCAAGATGAGCGATTACTACGCGACCACGCGCCAGCTCCGGCATGCGTCGCTGCAGCTCTCCGGTGATGAAATCGTAGCTCAGTCCGTGGAACCCGTAGCGTCGGACCCCTTCCTCGTAGAAGTGGCGGGGCAGGGCAAAGGTGTCGTTCACCCAAGGGTGCCCCCGGTGAAAGGCGGTGTCGAAACAGGCAATCTGAGCGGCGTTGGGGAACGCAGCCGTTGCCGCCTCGATCGCCGCGAGGTTATGGGGCTGGTGCAGAGGGGCCAACGGCACAAGCGCCTGTAACTTCTCGATAATCTCTGACGTTATGACAACAGGGGCGGCGAAGTCGACACCACCGTGAACCACCCGATGCCCGACAGCGCGGACGGCACGACCCTCCAGAACCGGCCCCAATGCTTTCATGATCTCTGTCAGGGCCACCCGGTGATCCGCCGCGCCCAGATCGCGGCTTTCCCGGTCGCCCTCCCGCTTCAGATGCAGCACCGCCGCCGGGCCCAAACGTTCCACTTGCCCATTGGCCAAGCGGGCCGGATCGTCATCCGCCTCGTAGACCGCGAATTTCAACGAGGACGAGCCCGCGTTGAGTACCAGGATCGCACCGGCCATCGCGATCAGCCCTTCAGGCTTTCGGCGTAGAGGGCTGCCACGGCGCAGGAGGCGAGGCGGGCCTCGTCGTCATCCGACCGGCTGTTGAGGATCACCGGCACAGAGGCGCCCATGACGAGCCCCGCGGCCTCTGCATGTGCAACGAACGTTAACTCTTTGGCAAGCATATTGCCGGATTCGAGGTTCGGCGCGATGAGGATTTCGGCTCGACCCGCCACTAAGCCTTTGATTCCCTTTGTTTTTGCGGCCTCCAGGCTGATCGCGTTGTCCATGGCCAGGGGCCCGTCCACGAGGCCACCCTTGATCTGCCCGCGTTCGGCCATCTTCGACAGAACCGCCGCGTCGATGGTCGACGGGATCGCCGGATTGACGACCTCGACCGCCGAAAGGATGCCCACCTTCGGCTCGTCATTGCCGAGGGCGCGGGCGAGGTCGATCGCGTTCTGCACGATATCGACCTTGGTCTTCAGGTCCGGCATGATGTTGATCGCCGCGTCGGTCACCATCAGCAGATGCGGCAGGCCGGGAACGTCCATCACGAAGACATGCGAAAGTTTGCGGCCGGTGCGCAGGCCGCCGTCTTTTGCGACTATGGCGGCAAGTAACTGATTCGTATGAAGATGACCTTTCATCACAGCGCGTGCCCGGCCCTCGTGGACCAGCGCAACGGCGCGGGCGGCGGCGCGGTCGTGGTCGGGTTCGTCGATGAGCTCGAAGCCGGAAATATCCTCGCCCAGTGATTCGGCGGCGGCCCGGATCTTGTCGGCGGCGCCGATCAGGATCGGCGTGATCAACGTATGGCGGGCGCCGAGGATCGCGCCGCCGAGGGAATTCGGACCCTCCGGGGCGACCACGGCGGTGGGAATCGGGGGCAGGGGTTCGGCCCGTTCGAGCAGGCGGTCGAAATGGACATGACGCTGGACGAGCAGGCCAGGCACCTCGTGCGGGGCGTAGCTGAGCGCGTGTTCGGGGGCGGTGACCCTGGCCTGTCCTTCGCAGATCCGGGTGCCGTCGGCGAGGTCCACCCAGGTGTCGAAGACGGCCAGACGGTCCGCCCCCTTTTCCGTGAGGCGGACCTTGGTCACCAACTCGTCCCCGGCTTCGGCCCGGCCAACGAAATCAAGCGTTTGGCTGCGGTAAAGGGTGCCGGGCCCGGGGAGCTGGTTGCCGAGGACGGAGGAGATCAAGGCACCGACCCAGAGGGAGGGGGCGATGGCTTCGGGTTCACCATCGCCGTCGCCGTCTTCCTTCGGCAGGTGCATCGGGTTCAGATTACCGCTGGCATGGGCGAAGACGTAGAGGTCATCGGCGACGCACAGACGGCGGGCCTCGGCCTCCATCCCGATCTCGAGCGCGTCCCAGGGGGTGTTCCGGACCATCTGCCTGCCATTGCCTTCCATCGCGTTATCCCTTGTTCCCATTGGTGTTTTGCCACCCCGGCGCGTGTCAGTTGACCCGTGCTGCAGGGCGGCGACAACCTTTAAATGGGAAAGGCGACCGCCTGATGACAGGGCGGGCGGGCCCGGAGAAAGATGAAGAGACCGATAACAGCACGGACGAAGGGGCGCGAAAGAGGCAACCGCGGCCTGCAGCGACTCACCTGCTTTTCCGGTTAATGCGAGCAAATCCGGGGCGTTGCGGCGTGTCGGCATCCGGTCGGCATCGCGTCGGCATCACGTCGGAGGGGGGACGGCGGAATTCGCCGGGTAACGGACCGTTCTGCTGCACTGCGGCGCAACGGTGTGGAAAATGGGCGGGATAAGGGCGGATTGTTTCGGGATAAGAGCGGCCTGAAGTGTTGCGTCCAGTTGGAATTATTTTTTTTGGCGGTGGGTCCTTACTATGCTCCGCCCGGACTCAAGCGGCGCCGCCGCTGCCCAAGCGAGCGCCTGACCGCTGAGGAGGATCAGCAAAAGGTCCAGTGGACCTTTCGCCCGACGAACGCGGTCTGGCGCTTTGGGGAGGGAGCGCTGCCCGCGGTGTTTGTGGGACGAGCTTGGCTGCCATAAAGCGCTCCGCTCGGCCGTTGCGGCGCCAGCCCCCGGTCAGGCGCTCGCCCGGCGCTTTGGGTTCAGGTTGGTGTAGAGGTAGGAGGGTGGGTGATTGCCCATACGACGTTTGCTGATGCAACCGCGCGAGCGAAAACTTGCCGATACCCACATCTAGTAGTAGAAATGTCGTGTTTGGATATTGGTAGGGTAGAATATGGCTATCGCGAAAATCCGCATTAAGGTTGGCACGATGGAACTCGAGTATGAGGGGGATCCAGCCTTTCTAACAGAAGGGATTGAGGCTTTGCTGACGACGATGGGCGAACTTTCAACCCAAGTGCCGAGCGAACCAGCTTCAGTCACCCTTCCCGAACTAAAAACCAATAGTAGCAGTGGATCTAAGCCAACAAGTGTTCGCGATTTCAACTTCTCAACGAACACAATTGCAGCTCATCTGAACGCAAAGACCGGGCCCGAACTGGTAATCTGCGCCATGGCACACCTTGAGTTCGTGCAAGGAAAATCAACTTCCTCCCGCACCGAGATCCTAAGCGAGATGAAGAGCGCGAATGCTTACTACAATCAAAATATGAGCAGCAATTTGAGTACAACTCTGACCAATCTTACAAAGAGCAAACGGATAAACTTGGTTTCAGGTAAAACCTATTCGCTTAGTGCTGCGGAACGAAAAGAGCTCGAGACGAAAATTGCTCAAATCGGATGAATTAAAAGACTGGCTGTACCGCGATCTACAAAGAGTTGACAAACTCTTGCTCGTTCTTGCCACGGCAAATGGTCCTTTGTCTGTTTCGCAGATTAAGGAAGCAGCTTCTGCAGCTGGATTCCACGACCCCAAAAACAAGAACTAGAATATCTCTCAGGCACTCTCCGCGAGTAAGGGCAAAGCTATACGTATAGGCAACGGTTGGGAACTGACGGATTCCGGTAAGTTACACCTGCGAAACCTTGGGGTATCAAAGATAAGCCCAGCAGCGATGCAGGTCGCTGTGGACCTTCGATCTCACCTGAATGGGATTACTGATAATGAAACTCGCAATTTTGTAGAAGAAGCAATCAAGTGTCATGAAGCTGAGCTGTATCGTTCGGCCATCGTTATGTCCTGGCTTGGTGCGATGGATGTGTTACACAAGTTTGTTCACGCTAATCATCTGGCGGCCTTCAACACTGAAGCAAAGCGGGTGAACGCGAAGTGGAAGCCAGCGAAGACGCCTGATGATTTAGGAAAGATGGGTGAGGCAGAGTTTCTCGATCGGATCGCAGCAATATCCATAATCGGAAAAAACCCAAAAGAAGAACTACAAAAAGCTCTCGGTCTTAGAAATGGCTGCGGTCATCCAAATACACTCAGAGTTGGGGCAAATAAGTCTGCTGCTCATATTGAGACGTTACTTCAAAATGTATTTGAGAAGTTCTAGTAAGATGGACTTTGGGTCTCAATGATTGTTCCGCGGCAGCCCCTTTGAGGACACGTCGAGGAAGTCGGGGGCGCCCTCCAGGACCATGCCGTCGGCGAAGGGTTTGACTTTTTCGCGGAAGAGGGCCTGCCAGGGGGTTTGGCTGGCGGGGCTGGGGTAGCCTCCGGCGTCGGTGAGGGCTGTCAGGCGGGCGGCGAGCTCTTCCTCGGGGACCAGCATGTCGGCCTTGCGGGTTTTGAGGTCGACGCGGATGCGGTCTCCCGACTTCAGGAGCGCGAGGCCGCCTCCGTCCGCCGCTTCGGGGGAGGCGTTGAGGATCGAGGCGCTGCCGGAGGTGCCCGATTGGCGGCCGTCGCCGATGCAGGGCATGGCGTGGACCCCCTGTTTGATGAGGTAGGCGGGCGGGCGCATGTTTACGACCTCGGCGCCGCCGGGATAGCCCTTGGGCCCCGCACCGCGCATGACGAGGATGGCGTCGGGGGTGATCCCGAGGCTGGGGTCGTCGATGCGGGCGTGGAAATCCTCTGGCCCGTCGAAGACGATGGCGGGGCCTTCGAAGGCGTCGGGGTCGTCGGGGTTCGAGAGGTAGCGGGTGCGGAATTCGTCGTTGATGGCGGAGGTCTTCATGATCGCGCTGTCGAAGAGGTTGCCGGAGAGGTTCAGGAACCCGGCAGTCTGCTTGAGCGGGTCATTGGGGGAGCGGATGACGTCGGCATCGTGGACGGGAGCGTCGGCGTAGTTCTCGCGCAGGGTCTTGCCGTTTGCGGTCACGATGTCGGGGTGGGGCAGGAGGCCAGCCTTGAGGAGCTGGCCGATGACGGCGGGGACGCCGCCGGCGCGGTGGAAGTCCTCGCCCAGATACGCGCCGACGGGCTGGAGGTTGACGAGCAGCGGAATGTGGTGGCCGATCTTTTCCCAGTCGTCATTCGTCAGGGGCAGGCCCAGATGCGCGGCGATGGCGTTGAGGTGGATCGGCGCGTTGGTGGAGCCGCCAAGGGCGGAGTTGACGACGATCGCGTTTTCGAGCGCCTGGCGGGTCATGATCGTGGCGGGGCGGAGGTCTTCGTTGACCATCTCCACGATGCGGCGACCGGTGTGGTAGGCCATCTGGCCGCGCTCGCGATACGGCGCCGGGATAGCGGCGGAGCCGGGGAGCTGCATGCCGAGCGCCTCGGCCAGGGAGTTCATCGTGGTCGCGGTGCCCATCGTGTTGCAGTAGCCGTTCGAGGGGGCGGAGGAGGCAGCGATCTCTAGGAACTCATCGGCGTCGATTTCGCCTGCGGCGAGGCGCTGGCGGCTTTCCCAGATGACCGTGCCGGAGCCTGCACGCTTGCCGTTATGCCAGCCGTTCAGCATTGGCCCGACGGAGAGCGCAATGGCGGGGATGTTGACGGTGGCGGCGGCCATCAGCAGGGCGGGGGTCGTCTTGTCGCAGCCGATGGTCAGGAGCACGCCGTCGAGCGGGTAGCCGTAGAGCGTCTCGACCAGACCCAGATAGGCGAGGTTGCGGTCGAGCATCGCGGTGGGCCGCTTGCCGGTTTCCTGGATCGGGTGGCAGGGGAATTCGATGGGGATGCCGCCCGCGTCGCGGATCGCCTGGGCCGCGCGTTTGGCCAGCTCCAGGTGGTGGCGGTTGCAGGGCGAGAGGTCGGAGCCGGTCTGGGCGATGCCGATGATGGGACGGTTCGAGCGAAGCTCGTCCGTCGTCAGGCCGAAATTGAGGTAGCGCTCGAGGTAGAGCGCCGTCATCTCGGGGTCGGCGAGGTTGTCGAACCAGTTGCGGGAGCGGAGTTTGGGTGTGTCGCTCATGGGGTGGGTCCTTCGTGGGGGCGGGCGAGCCGAAGCTCCATGTCGCGGTGGGGGATCGCGGCGTCGAGGTAGTCGGGGCCGTAGGGGGTGAAGCCGAGCGCCGCGTAGAACGGGATCGCGTGGGTCTGAGCGCCGAGTTCGATGCGGTGCGCTGCGCCGTCCTGCCGGATGTGGTCGATCATGAAGGACATGAGGCACGCGCCATAACCTTTGCCGCGATGGTCCTTTGGGACACAGACCCGTTGGATTTTCGCGGTGCCGTCCTTGTAATGAAAGCGGGCGGCGCCGACCGGGCGGCCGTTGTCTCGGGCGAGGACGTGGGAGCAGGCGTTGTCTTCGCCATCGACCTCCTCGGCTTCGCTGACGCCCTGTTCGTCTATGAAAACGGCACGGCGGAGGTGCAGGCAGTCGGCGATATCCTTATCCGTTGTGGCAAGCGAGATGTGCATGGTCGGTGTCTTGGCGCGAGCGTTTTGCGCAGGATGCCGGAGTCGGTGGGGAGAGGCGAGCGAATTGATATCTGAACTTAGCTGGCGAGCGGCATTGGCCGATCGCCAATCCAGACCGGGCGCAAGGCCCATCCGTAGCACTTGGTCGATGAACCCATATCTTAGGAGGCTACCTGACGCGTCAACGATAGCAAGGCCGTGCTTTGTGGCCCTTCTTTCCGGTTAACCGTTCGCTGGTCCCGCTGGAAGTTCCCGTGGGGTATACGAGCGTTCTTCCAATTCCATCACAAGGTTGCTTTCACGGCATCACGCAATTCCGGATAGAGTATCCAGTTTCCGGTATCCGCCTCATCTTGGGGCTCACCCCGAAACGCAACAAGCGAGCTGCCATCCGAGGTCATAGACCGCACTTTCGTGTTTGTCTCCAAGGCAAGAAAATCGGAGAATAAACGACCTGCATTCGCGAGTGATCTGCTTGCTGATGCCAGCGACTTGTATCCTGCTGCTTTTGCCAGTTGCTCATCTGTCAGCCCGTCTGCGTCTGCTACCGACAATGCCGTCAGCATCGCGCGCTGCGGGCGGGTCAGCGGAACGTGGCCGAATGCTTCAGCATATTCCTCGACGCTCGGCACCGAGATACCTGTGCGCGCGTCTTCTCTGCGGGCTTCAATCCTGCGGTTTTCCCTTGCGTCGATGACGTCGTGCAAGGCGGTGGTCGCGGCTTCTTCGGTCGCCCCGGTCGCCTCAGCGATCAATCCGCGCGACTTGGTTGGCGGTTTTGCAAAAGCGCGGGCGACGAATTTGCCGGCGAGGAGCCCGGACTTGATCAGATATCTGCCATGTTCGCTTACGTGGATCGGAGACCGCGTTTCTGTTTTGTCGATCTTGCCTTTCTTCGTCTTCGTCATGCTTTTAAAGAGGTTCTGTTCCCGGTTTGATCGGCGCCCCAAGCTTAAATCTGTCATTGGATATCCCCTTCCGGACGATGTTTTTTGAAATAGCGGCGACAATGGATAGCGATGCCGCTGAGACACGGGCATATGGCTTTCTAGCGTTGACCCACGGCGCCAGGCCGCCTGAATCGGCAAGTGGTGAATTGCATACCGTCTGAAGTCACCAGCGTTTCAAGCACGTTCATCGGCTGAAAACATCAGGATCGAAAACAAGCGGTCGATCAGTCGACGATCTTGTCGCGCGAAGCGCATTCGTACGATCAGATACGCAGCGTTCAGACTGAGAGCTTCGATTGCGTCAGGCCAGGTTGCCATCCGTCGGGATGAGCGTTCCGAGGGAGCGCCCATCCCCGGCAATGCTCAGGCGAGCGCGATGTTTGTCGCACTTTCGCGGCCATCGCGGCCAGGCTCGATATCGAACGTCACCTTTTGGTCGTCGTTCAAGCTCGTCATGCCCGCGCGCTCGAGTGCGGAAATGTGCAGGAACACATCCTTCCCACCCGTCTCCGGTGCGATAAAGCCGAAGCCTTTGTTGGTGTTGAACCATTTCACTGTGCCATTGGCCATGTGAATTTTCCTTCATGATCGCTGCCCGCGACACGCGGCAGCCCGGCTTCTCACGACAATGTCGAGCGCTGTGAGCCGGTTAAGGAAAACAGAAAGTCGAATGGAGGTCAGTAGCATCTCATAGGTGGTACCCAACCGGAAGAGTTACAAGGTGCGCCTTGCCTGACGACCAATGTTTCCTTTGCCAAAGGGGCATCGATCTTCTATGGCTAGCACGTTGCCGGGTACCCCGGTAGCGCGCAAAGGAAAGCCCGCATGTCGTTCAACGACCTGGCAAAGAAAGAGGCCGCCAACAAAAAGGCCTCGCAAGAAAAAGAACCGAAATCACCGGCCAAAACTGACGAAAGCGTCGCATCGGGGACCAAGCCGATGGATCCGTCTCAGAGCTGACAAGCGCGTCGAAGAAGCTTTGATACGCCCAGTCAGAGCTTAGTTCGGCGCAACAGGATTCCTCCTTGGAGGATCCCGTTGATCAGATCCGCTGCTGCCGCGTGTACCTGCCGTTCCAGCTCCGGCTCTTTTGTGTTTTCGTGGGTTTCCGCGGCATCGCGTAGAATACCGATGATCTCGCGTTCCGGAAGCAAGTCGCGATCGTGCAAGGCGAGCAGCAGGGCCTCGCAGATCGAGAGGGCGGCCAAGCCCGCGGCGTCCGGTTGTTCTGACATCGCAGCGTTCCTTGTTTCGTTCATGGTATCGTGCATGGGCGAGGTCGTGATGTTCCTGAACACTGTCACGGAGGTTTTTGTCGTCCGTACTGATCGAAAGCAGTCTCGATGAAGAGTTCTTCTAGGCGCATTGACCGGTTCGAGAGGGCCCGGTGATGGCAATCGGAACCAGCCCGCTTGCCCGAAAGCTCTCTGCGTTCGTCAAACTTTCGGCGTCAGAACTGGTCGTGCTGGAGCGGTTGCATGAACGGCGGAAATCCTTCTCCGCAGGACGAGACCTTGTGCATCAGGGCCAATCGGAACAGGCGGCCTATATTCTCGCCGCGGGCTGGGTGGTGTCCTACAAGATCCAGCCTGACGGATCGCGCCAGATCGTCGACTTCCAGATACCGGGGGATTTTCTGGGGCTGCGGAGCGTTCTCCTGCACACATCCGATCACGGTATCGAACCGATCGTCGATATCGAGGCGGCGGAGGTTCTCGTGAGCGATCTTCTGCGGGCCTTCGCCGAGACGCCACGGCTGGCCACCGCAATTCTTTGGGCCGTGTCACGCGATGAGGCGATGGTTGTCGAGCATCTGGTTGGGCTGGGACGACGCGATGCGGATGCGCGCATGGCGCATTTCCTGCTGGAACTTGGCGCAAGGCTTTCCCTGGTTGGAATGGGCAGTCGGCAAAGCTATCCGTGCCCGCTCACGCAGTATCATTTGGCCGATGCTCTGGGATTGAGCGCGATCCATGTCAACCGGGTCTTGCGCAAGCTCCGGGAAGACGGGCTCGTCACCTTTCGGGACGGTGTCGTTGTGTTTGATGATTACGAGGGGCTGGTGGCATTGGCCGATTTCGATCCTGCGTATCTGGACCACGCACGGCCTCTTTTGCCCTGAGACGGCCGCCCGAAGTCCGGCTTCGGACGACCCCGGGATCACACCGTGCGGCTATGCATCACATCAAGGCGCGGCTTGCTTGCTTGAGTTCCTCATGCGCCTCTTCGTCGTTTTCCGCTTCATGCGCCTTCTCGGCGGCCTGATAATGTTTCAGCGCGGTCGCCTTCTTGGGGCCTTCTGGCGCCTTGTCCCAGGCGGCCTTGACCGAAGCCATGTGTTTCACGGTATGGTTTTCCTGGCTTTGATTTTCGTCGTTCATGGAGATGTCCTTTTCTGGGAGATCCGAGAACTAGAGGCGCAAAGACCATGCGGCACGAGGGAGGCACAGCATGTTTCCCGCGCCTCTAAGACACTCGGTAAGATTGCCACCTCAAACTGCGATGGTCAGGCCCCGCCTATCCGGTTCCAGGAGACTGCGTACTGACGCAAGTTAGCCTATCTGGGCCAGATAGAAGATCCGCGCGATCACTGCGGCGACAAGAAGCACTGACAGGATCCAAAACAACCGAACCCGTGGAAAGCGGAAGCGGCCCGTATGACGTTCTTTGACAAAAGGAAGTGACGCTCGCTTGGGTAGCAATGATACGAGCTTGGTCGCCTTGCTTTCGCTTGCCAGAGCAAGCGCCGGTACATCGGTGATGGCTTCAAGATGGGCGTTCAGCCGAAATTCGGCATCTTCCTTGCCAAGACGTGCCAGCTCTTTGGCTTCGGTCCAGGGTTCGAGCCCGAGACGCGCAAGCGCCGACAGAACCGTCAAGGCTGCGCCGGTTCTGTCTTTGCCCACTTCAGCTTGCAGGAAGACATCGTAGTCAGAACCATCCGGGTGAAGGACATCTGAGGCAGACATGTGTTTCCTTTCGAGGAAAAGTTGCCATGGAGGCTTCCAAAACGAAGCCCGATTTTTGCGGCTACTCTGACAGCAATTGGTTCGGCGCGGGCTAATCTCGATCAGCATCGCGTTCGCTAGGATTGGTTAGTGTGCGCTCAATCGTCTTGGCTTCACGAGGGTCCATGTTGGCTCGTGCCAACGCGACGCGACTTGGGTGATGGCCCACAGCAATGGGCACAGCGCCGCGAAACCAACGATGCAAAACACAACACCGAAGCGTCCGGAACATGCCTTGGCGTGTAAATCCGCCGTCTCTCGAAATGACAAAAATAGCGACGCGGCGCTTTCCGCGCTGGAGGACACGACATGACAACCCCTGAATGGCTCAAACCCGGCATCTACGGCGCGCTCCTTGGTGGGGCCTTTGTTGGAATTGTCGGATTCTCCTGGGGAGGATGGGTGACAGGAAGCAACGCCGAGAAGATGGCAAGCGAGATGGCGGAGGACAGAGTTATTGCGGCACTCGTGCCCTTCTGCCTCGACATGTCCCGCACCGACGAAGAACGCATCGCAAAGCTCGCCACGATCCGTGAGGCATCGTCGTTCAGGCAGCGCGACGCCGTCATGGAGACGGGCTGGACAACAATGCCCGGAGCGGAGGGACCGAACCGCGACCTGGCCCAAGCGTGTATTGAGGGACTCGACCTTGATGCATCCTAAGCGCTTCGCGCGATCGTCGGGCATGCCAAGGCGGCGTTCAAGCGCCGAACACCGCCTTGCCCTGTCTTATAGGGACCTCATCGCGCTCACTTTCGCCATCCTGATCGCCGCAACCTCGCCCTTGTCGGCGCAAAGCCAAGCCGTCCCAATACCAGCGAACGCGCAGGCCAAAAGCTATGGCGACGGGTGGGAATGCGTTCGGGGATTTCATCGCGACGGCGATGCCTGTCTCGCCATCATCGTACCGGAGAACGCCTACGCGACAAATCTAAGCTATGGCAGCGGCTGGGAATGCCTGCACGGCTTTCGGGAAGTCGATGACATGAGCTGTCGTGAGGTCGTCGTCCCAGATGGCGGATATCTCGACCCATCAGGCAAGAGCTGGAGCTGCCTTCGCGGATACATGGAGGTTGACGATCTCTGTCTCGAGATCGTTTTGCCCCCGAACGCATATCTGGCAGACAATTCCTTTCAATCGGTTTGGCTATGTGACCGAGGTTTCGAGGTCGATGGCGACACATGCGCGGCAATCGCAGTGCCGGAGAACGCGTTTCTGAAGGGGTCCAGCTATGGGCAGCCATGGACATGCGAACGGGGATATTTTGAGCGCGATGGCACCTGTCAGGCCATTGTTGTTCCAGAGAATGCATATCTCAACGACGCAAGCTATGGGCCGGGGTGGACGTGTAATCGGGGCTTTGCAGCCTCTGGTGAAAGTTGCGCCAAGATCGACCTTCCCGAAAATGCGCACCTCGACAGATCGGGAAACCGGTGGGAATGCCACCGGAATTTTCAGCGAGCGCGAGGACGCTGCGTTCTGAACGACTAGCGTTCACACTCGGGATCGAGACGCAGCCCACAGACCCGGGCGGGTCCTCTGACCGGACCCGCACAAAGCCACCTGGCAAAGGAAAAGTCATGGAAACGGAAAATGCAGAAAAGCCCACGACAAGGCTGTCGATCATGGGCCCCCAAGCCCCACCGGACCGATCAGCCCCGCATCCATCTCGTGCCGTCAAGCACCTTAACACCGGGGCACCAACCGCGATTGTCTACTGCGAGGGGAACTTCGGACGGATCGACGGCAAGACGGCAAACGGACTTGTTCGCCATTCCCAAGCCTACCGCATTCTTTCGATCATCGACAACAGGCTGGCCGGGCGCGACAGCGGGCAGGTGCTGGACAATGTCAGCAATGGGATCCCCATCCTTGAAGACATCGAGGCCGCGGTTATGCGCGAAGCAAGTATCCCCGATACGCTGATCTACGGGATGGCTCCCTCGACGGGGAAGCTGTCCGAAGAGGATCGAGAGGTCATCCTGGATGCGATTGCGCTCGGCATGAACATCGTCAGCGGCCTGCACGAATACCTTGGTGATGATCTCGCGATTTCGACGGCTGCTCATGCGGCCAACGTGACGATCCGTGATATACGCAAGCCTCGACCCAGCAAGGATATGCGCCTGTTTGACGGCAGCGTCTCCGACGTGACCGCGATCCGCATCGCTATTCTGGGGACCGATTGCGCAATCGGCAAGCGGACAACGGCGACCGTCCTTGCAACGGCACTGAATGCGCGTGGCATCAAGACTATCCTAGTGGGCACGGGTCAGACCGGGCTGATGCAGGGGGCCAAATACGGGATTGCGATGGACGCCGTCCCACCGCAATTCTGCTGCGGGGAACTTGAGCGCGTGATTGTCGCGGCGTCTGATGGCGAAGACCCGGACGTCATCCTGATCGAAGGACAAGGGGCGCTCAGCCATCCGGCGTTTTGCACCTCGGCGTTCATTCTGCGCGGCAGCCAGCCGCAGGGTGTCATTCTTCAGCACGCGCCAAAGCGTCCCCATCGATGTGACTTTCCCGCCTTCCCGATGCCAGACCCAAAAAGCGAAATCGTCCTTATCGAAGCCTTTGCCGAGACACGGGTGGTCGGCTTGACGATCAACCACGAGGCGATGACGGACGCAGAGGTCGGCCTGGCAATCGAAACGCTTTCGCGCGATCTTGGAATTCCGGTGACGGACGCGCTGACCCGGCCGGACGTGCACTTGACCGACATGGTGCTAGCTGCCTTCCCGCAGCTGCGCACCGTCCCTCTCGTGGCCGCGGAGTGATCGCGCCGCGTGTCGAGATTGACCTTGGCAAGATCACTCAAAACGCACGATGTCTCGTCCGTCGTCTTGGTGCTCGTGGTATCTCTGTCACCGGTGTGACCAAGGCCGTCTGCGGTCATCCTGACGTGGCCCAGGCGATGCTGGGCGGCGGCGTTGCTGGCCTTGCTGACGCGCGCGTCCGCAACGTCACTCGGATGCGGGCAGCGGGGATTGCATGCCCGATTTCGATGATACGCGCCCCAATGGTGCATGAGACCAGAGATGTCATCAGATGCTGTGACGCGAGTTACAATACGGAGACGGGCACGATCCTGAAACTCGGCTCCGTCGCGCGGAAAGAGGGCACGGAGCACCATGTCGTCCTGAATGTCGAAATGGGGGACTTGCGCGACGGCATCATGCCCGAGGACCTCAACGATGTCGCGTTACTGGTTGTCGCAACGCCGGGCGTCGCGCTGAAGGGGATCGCCGCAAATTTTGCTTGCATGGGAGATGTTGCGCCGACGGCCTGGGACATGGCCAAGCTCTCGCGGCTGGCCGACCAGGTCGAAGGCGCGTGCGGATCGAATGTGGCCCTGGTATCTGGTGGCGGTTCGGCCAATCTGGCTTGGGCGCTTGGCGACGGGGCGACCGGGCGGATCAATAGCTTGCGTCTGGGCGAGGCCATCCTGTTGGGCATCGACCCCGTGTCGGGGCTACCGATCAATGGTCTTCATACAGATGCATTTGCTCTGTTTGCCGAAGTCATCGAAGCAAGACCCAAACCGAGCTCAATGCCGATGAGACCGAGTGCGCCGAAATACGGCAAGCTCGAACTGGTTTCGAATGGCGACCAACGACACCGCGCCGTCCTTGCTATCGGGCAACAGGACACGGATGTAAGCGGACTGCGTTTTCCCTCGGGGTTCGGGTGTATCGGGGCGACGAGCGACCATACAATTGTCGATACGGGCAGGGCCGACCTCTCCGTCGGATCCGAGATGAAGATCGGTATGAGTTACAGTGCGCTCATGCGGGCGATGAGCGCGCCCGATGTCGAAAAAGTCGTCCGTCACGGGCTGCCGGTCAACGGGACGGTCACAGACACCGGACCCCAATCGCTTTTGCGGCTGGTATGAAGTTCGAATGACCCGCCCGACGAACCAAGACCATCATATCGCCGACAATCGAGGGGCGCCATGCGCACCGCCCCCTTCATCCCTTTGCGAGTAACGATGGAGACGCGATTTTGCTCGCAATTGAACGGGGGAGCCCCATGCAAACCAAAAGTGACCACATTGAAATGGATCAGCCGAGGCGTGCCCTTGGCGATGCACCAAGGACGCGATTCTGCTTGCGGTGCAAGACCTCGTTCTGGAGCGAAGGGTTCGGCCAGCGGGTTTGTAAGCGTTGCAAAGGATCATCCGCCTGGCGCGCGGCAACGCCGGAGGGGAACGGCCAAGGGCGGCGCCGTTCCGGCGGTCGATCATATTAGGTCCGCTCTTTGGCGCTGATCACCATCACACACGCAACCACTTTTTGCTACCGAGCCTCCGTGAGACTTGGGCCGCACAGGCTTATGCTGCGTCCCCGTGAGACGCGGGACCTGACTTTGACGTCTTTCGATCTTGAGATCGTTCCGACCGCCCGCGTCGACTGGTCTCACGACGTTGCTGGCAACGCCATCGCCTCTGCCAGTTTCGAGGTTACGACGGACACACTTGCGATCCGATCCAGCACGACAGTGGATTTGACGGCGCCCGCTTGGCCTGTCTTCCCGATCGCGGCCTCGGCGGCTTCTTATCCGTTTGTTTACTCAGACCACGACTGGACAGATCTCGGGGCGCTTTCGACGCCCCAATACGCCGACAACACCGGGCGCTTGGCAACTTGGGTCGAGCAATTCGTGATGAGCAGGCCGACCGATACTTTGTCTCTGCTAAAGGACATCAGCAACGGCATCACGGCGCAGATCGCGTATGAGATCCGCGAGGCGGAAGGCACGCAAGGGCCGCTTGACACAATCGACCGGGGCTTTGGCTCCTGTCGTGACTTTGCCGTTCTCTTTGCTGACGCCGTCCGGACCCTTGGTCTGGGTGCCCGTTTGACGTCCGGCTACCTCTACGACCCCGCCGGTGACCAGCTGGGATCAGCGGCAGCCGGCTCCACGCACGCATGGGTCGAGGTCTACGTCCCCGGAGTCGGCTGGATCCCGTTCGACCCGACGAACAGGTCCGTGGGATCAGCGCACCTGATCCCGGTGGCGGTAGCCCGAGACATATCACAGATCACTCCAGTGATTGGGAGTTTTCAGGGCGAAGCAAGTGATCTTATTTCCATGGACGTCGCTGTTCGTGTTGAGGATCAATGATTTCAACGACGAAGATTGGACGGTTGTTAGATTTGGAAGTGCGAACGCGCGACATTCCACGGCCCTTATGTGATTGGTCCTAGGCGTGCGCTGCTTGAAGGTCGTGCCGACCTGCTGGTCAATTCAGGGCCATGCAGGATCAGAGAGAAACATTCACGTGCGATCGGAAACGGGTTTCCGCAGCGTGCAGTCTAAGAAGCCTTCGTATTGGTAAGCCCGGTGGCGGCATTGTCCTGCGTTTTGATCATAGGCACCAACTGTAACAAATGGGCACTTAAGACAGCGCGCCACAGACTGGCTTTCGAGGACTGCCCTGGTTTCACACGCTGCGCGGCAAGAAGAGGCGCGCTGTGTAGGGAAGTGTTTTCTGCGCAAGCACCAGCCGCCATGTCAGAGGTCCGCTTTGCCCCGCTGAGTGTTCACTTGCCCAGAACACAGCGAATGTCTGCCCGAGACCCGTGGTTAGGATCAGGGGGTGGCGCGCTAGTCTGGTGCCCCGAAGTCCAGGCTGTCGGGCAGATAGTTGAAGAGCTCCAGTCGCGGTGGCTTGGCGTTGTTCAGACGCAGCGCGCTTAGGCTTGCTGGGGCGACGGGGATGATATGGGCGGGGTCGAGCCGGACGTAGTGCTGCAGGACCGCGCGGATCACGCCGCCGTGGCAGACGACGAGCAGGTTGTCACACGGCGTGCGCCGCTCTGCCTCGATCACGCCGCTGATCCGGTCGACGAAGTCGGCCCAGTTTTCTCCGCCCGGCGGAGCATATCTGCCCGCGCGCCAGCCTTGGTACGCGTCTTCGTCCTCGATACGTAGCTCGTCGATGGCGCGCCCGGTCCAGTTGCCGACATCGATCTCGCGCAGGTCCTTGGTGAACCGGGGGGTCTTCGCCCCGATGCGATGCGCGGTGTCACGCACCCGCGCAAGGTCGGAGGAGATGGCGCGGCAAGGGCCGATCGCCTCAATCGTCGACCGCAGCGCATCGGCCTGGCCTTTCCCGATGTCGGACAGGCCGATATCGGCCTGTCCCTGAAGCCGGCGCGCGGCATTCCACGTCGATTGCCCGTGGCGGACCAGAAGCAGTCGCATCAGCCGATCCTTTCGCCGTTGAGGCCGAACCAGCCATCCGGCCTGGGCGGCAGGCAGAACTGGATCATATCGCCGATTTGCGCATCAGGCGGGCGATCGACGATTGCGGAGAGCCGCAGCCCGTCCGTCAAGCCCGTCACCAGCGTCCGCCCGGCGATGGCGCTGGCCTCGACCAGTTCCATCGGCAAGGTGGTTGCGCCCTCATGATCACTCAGCGTCATCGTCTCGGCACGGTACATCGCCAGGCATTCATCGGCAGGCGGCGTCAGCGGCATGGGCCGCCCGCCAACCCTGTAGCCTGCGCCGCTTTTGACGACCGGAACCAAGTTGTTCGGCGGCGTGCCCACGAAGGTCGCGACAAACGCGGTTTCGGGGTGTTCGATCAGATCGGCAGGCGCGCCAAATTGCTGCACGCGGCCCTGGTTCATCACCGCCACATGGGTTGCCATGGTCATCGCTTCGATCTGGTCGTGGGTGACGTAGACGGCGGTCGCACCGGTTGCACGGTGGAGCCGCATCAGCTCTGTCCTCATCTCGACGCGCAGCTTGGCGTCAAGGTTGGAAAGCGGCTCATCGAACAACAGGACCGACGGCTTCGGCGCAATCGTGCGGGCAATCGCGACCCGCTGCTGCTGCCCGCCCGATATCTCGTTGGGGTATCGCTCGGCCAGTTCGCCGATATCCAGCAGCTCCAGAACCTCTGCGACCCGTGCGGCGCGATCCGTCGCCGGCATCTTCATGACCTTCAGCGGCCATTCGACATTGCCGCGCACCGACATATGCGGCCAAAGCGCATAGGACTGGAACACCAGGCCGGAGTTGCGCTTGGCGGGGTCGACGGCCCAGTCGCGATCGCCGTCCGAAACGGTTTGCCCGTCGAACACGATCTGCCCCTCGGACGGCAATTCGAGACCGGCCAGCATCCGCAGGAGCGTGGTCTTGCCGCAGCCGGACGGACCGAGCAGCACGAGGAAAGCGCGATCGGGAACCGATATCGAGACGTCCTTGACAGCCTCGACCTGACCGAAGCGTTTGGTGAGGTTTCGAATATCCAGCATGGGGTACCTTCAGTTCTTCAGCCAGGGCTGGGATTTCGTCTGCAGCCAGCTGGCGATCAGTGAGGCGGCGATAGAGATAAACAGGATCACCACCGTGATCGCGTTGGCGAATTGCCCGAACCCTTCCGAGGCGTAGCGATAGGCCACCACCGACAGGACCGGCATGGTTGGCGTGAAGAGGAGCACGACGAGCGACAGATCGCGGACGATCTTCACGAAGATCAGGATGCCGCCCGCTGCCAGCCCCCGGATCGCAAGCGGCACCGTGATGGCGAAAAGCCTGCGGGGAAAGCTCGCGCCGGTGATCCGCGCGCTTTCCTCCAATTCCCCACCGACTTGCTGGATCACCGCCCGGCCTGTCTGCACCGAGAAGGGCAGGAGATAGGCCGTCCCCGCAATGACGAGGAGCGCGAAGGTCCCGTAGAGTGCCGGGAACGGTCCGATCGGCGCGCCCAGATAGGCGATGTAGGCCGCCCCGAACGCGATGCCGGGCACCAGAAGCGGCAGAAAGCTGATCTGCGTGATCGCGGCGGACGCCCACCCCTCGCGAAAGCGGGCGGTCGTGTAGGAGGCCAGAAGCCCGACGGCCATCCCGGTGAAGGCGACGGCCAGCCCGAGCCCCAGCGTGACGGTCAATGCGCGCAGGATATCCTCGTTGTGGGCGATGCCCGGAATGCCCTGCGCGAAGGAGGGGTCGCTTTCGCCAAGCCAGTAGTGCAGCGTCCAGCCGGAAAAGAGACTGGCCGATGACGGCGCAAGGCTTGATGCTGTCAGCACGATCACCGGCACAACGGTCGAGCTGAGAAGGATCGCCGACGCGACACAGAAGAGCGGCCAGCGCGCCTTGCGCAGGTCGAAGCGTTTGGCCCGCCCGCCCTTGCCGGTGATCGTGGCGTAGGATCGGCGTCCCGACACCACGCGGTTGCCGACCCAGAGGAACAGGCCGGAAATCAGCACCAGCAGGATGCCGATCACATAACCGCGCCCGACCTGACCGACCTCGATCATGCCGAAGAGGCGCGTCGACAACGTCTGCATTCGCACCGGCAATCCCAACAGCGCGGGCGTCGCAAAGTTCGAGACGGCGCCTGCAAAACAAAGCGACCCGGCCGCAACCAGCGCCGGCGTTGTCACCGGCAGGATGATCCCCAGCAGGATGCGCCGTCCCTTAGCGCCGGCGATCTGCGCCGCCTCGACAAGGTCGGAGTTCACGGTGGCCAGGGCCGCGGCAATGATCGTGAAGGCGAGGCTGAAGTAATGCAGCGTCAGCACAACCAGGGTCGGCACCATCCCCCAGGCCAGCCAGTCTGGAATATCGAGCCCCAGCCCCTGGAGCCAACCCACCTGACCGCCCACGCGGTCATTGCGGAAGAGCGACCCCCAGGCCAGCGCCGCCGCGAACGAGGGGATCATGAAGGGCAGCGTGGCCATAACGCCGATGGTCTTGCGGAAGGGGATGTTCGTCATCACGACAAGCCAGGCCAGAAACCCGCCCAGCAACACGCAGGCCGTTGCGACGACGGTACCGATCAGCAGCGTGTTGCCCAACGGCTTGTAGAACAGGTTGGTCGACAGCCGGCCTGCAAGCACGTCCGACCACGCCTCGATCGTGTCGGGCCGCAGGGTGAAAAGCACTGTTCTGATCAGGGGCAACACGATCAGCAGGATCAGCAAGGCCAGCACGATCGCCTTCAGCACCGTGCCTTGCGGAACGTACACCCGTCTGCCTTGCCCGACCATGGCTGTATCCGCCATCGAGATTATCCTCGGTCAACAATGGGACGATAGCGCCGAGGCAGGCGTGTCACCACGCCCGGCCCGGCTGCGGCGACAGAGCTACTGAAGCGTCAGGATCAGATCGCCGATCTCGGCGCGGATCGTCGCAGTCTCGGCCGGTGCGATCCGCCAGGCCGTGAAATCGCCAAGCGGCACTGCATCAGGATGCGGGGGAATGTCCGTCCGCGTCACGTAATCCCCGGCGACATAGAAGGGGGCCAGTCCCGGGCCGCCGGTTTCGCTTTCATCGCCCATCAGGAAGTCGATCACGAGGCGGGCGGCGGCGGGGTTGTTCGGCTCTGCTGCAAGTGCCAGCACGGCGGGGAAGATGATGCCCGGAGCAGGCTCCACGCCGTTGGCGACCTGCAACGCCCATCCCTCTTCTTCGTTGTCGCGGCGGTCCGAATAGCTGGTGAAGCCGACCGGCGGGGTCTCTTGCCCCACGGCACCGACAGCCACATTCACATCATCCGTCGAGCTTACCAGGATCACGTCGTTGGCGAAGAGATCGATGATGAACTTCTCGCCCGCATTGGCCGCGCCGGCGAGGTCGATGGCCTGACCGAACTGGGCCTCATAGGCCGCCGCCATCTCGTCGGAGCGCAGCACGATCTCAGTCATCAGGTCGAGGTAGTCGCCCCGCTGCAACGGATCGACCATCACGACGCGGCCATTCCATTCCCCGGTCGTCAGCTGCCAGAGGTTGGAAACCGGCGCTCCGTCGGGATGGGCCTCTTCGTTGTACATGAGCACCTTGGTCGACAGACGCTGGGCCAAGAGCGGGCTTTGGTATTGCTCCGCAACACGGCCGGCCACGCGCGGCGGCACGTAGGGCGCGATGATCCCGGTCTCCAACAGCTCGGTCAGCACCACGGGCGTATCTGAGATATAGATGACGTCGGCGTTGGTAACGCCCGCCTGGGCCTCGGCCTGAAGCCGGGCGATCTGCTCTGTCGACGAGATGTCGAAACCTTGCAGATCGATGCCGGGATAGGCCTCCTCAAACGCCGTCTCGACCCGACCGATCCTGCTGGTGAACGAATAGACCGTCACCGTTCCCTCGTCCTGGGCGAGCGGCAACAGATCCTCCGGGCCCATTTCGTCCAGATGCCCGTCAGCCAAGGCGGCCGTGGACAAAAGAATAGCTATCGCGCCAAGGCGCGTTGCCGTCAAAACCGTCATCTAATCCTCCCTCGGGTTCTTCCTTACTCGAAGCGCTCGATCAATTGTCCCAGCCGATCGAGCTTCTTCAGCGATTCCTTCTTGGCAGTAAAACCGGCGGCGATGACAATTGCATTACACACCGTCATCGGCACGGTCAGGGTTTGAAACGCGTCCGGATCGCCGCCCCGCGGCGCGGCCAGAAGATGGTCGGGACGAGGCGTCAGAAGCGCGCCGGACTTGCCTGAAATGACGATAGTCGTCGCCCCGACCTCTTTCGCCGTCTCGATCAGGGCGGCATGGCCGCGCGGCGGGCGGCGGAACGCAAAGCTCAGCACCACGTCCCCGGAGTCGAGACCCAGCATCTGTTCGGCCAGCCCGCGCGGGCCGGGGTCGAGCTGCTGGACGTTCTTTCCGAAGCGGCGGAACCTCTTGACCATCATGAGCGCCAGAACTTCCGCGTTGCCGTAGCCGTAGATGAAGATCCGGTTCGCCGTCATCAACAGGGACGCGATGTCGGAGATCTGCTCGGGCTTGATGAAGTCTTCGATCCCGCCAAGGGTCAGCGCCTCGTCCCGCGCCAGCTTGCCCAAGATCGTGTCAGAGCTGCTTTCGGCGATGGTCTTTTCGAAGCGTGTGGCGGTTTCGCGCGTGGCGATGAACTCGTCCCGCAGCGCATCACGGAACGCGGCATAGCTGTCAAAGCCGAGCTTCTTCGCCAGCCGCGAGGCCGTCGCTTCATGGACACCCACCGCCCGGGCCAGCGCCCCGGCTGTGCCGAGCGCAGCCGCGGTCGGGCTTTCGATCACGTTTTCCACAAGCCGGCGCTCGCTGGGCGTCAGTGTCATGGCCTGATCCGAGATCTTTTCGATGAGCGACATGTGAAGTCCAAGACGGTATGCAAGAAATCTTGCACAATACCCCAAAGATCGCAAGATGAATTGCTGCGACGTGATATTGAATGACCGCACTTGGAGACAAAGCGCGGTTGGCAGATTAAGGCTGCGCCATGGACAATCTTCGCAACGCCAGCCTGTTTCAGCCCCTCGAATTGCCCTGCGGGGCAATCTTGAAGAACCGCATCGCCAAGTCTGCGATGTCAGATTCGCTCGGTGATGGTCGGGGGGATCCGACGGACGCGCAGATCCGGCTTTATGAGCGCTGGGCGGAAGGCGGGCTGGCCGTCTCGATCGTCGGGGAGGTGCAGGGCGATCCGAGATCCGCCGAGAAGCCGGGCAACCTCGTTTTGGGGCCAGCGTCCGATTTCGGCCGGTTTCGAGCCCTGGCTCGTAGCGGGTCCGCCAATGGCGCGCAGCTGTGGCTCCAGCTCGGCCATGCGGGTGCGATGGCCCATCCTCCCATCAGCGATCCGAAGGGGCCCAGCGCGCTCGACATCCCTGGCGTGGCCTGCTCGGCCCTGACGGCCGACGAGGTGGCAGCTCTGCCATCGGAATTTGCACGAACCGCCCGTTTGGCGAAGGAGCTTGGCTTCGGTGGTGTTCAGGTCCATGCGGCCCACGGCTTCCTCCTAAGCCAGTTCCTCTCCCCATTGTTCAACAAGCGGGAGGACGGGTACGGCGGGCCCATCGCGAACCGCATGCGGCTGCTGCTTGAAGTTGTAGAGGAAGTCTGCGGTGAGGTCGGGCCGAGTTTCCCGGTCGCGATCAAGCTGAACGCGACTGACCAGCTGGAAGGCGGACTCGTCGAAGACGAGGCCCTCGCCGTCATCACGGCACTGGACGGGTCCGGGATCGACCTGATCGACATCAGCGGCGGGACGTATTTCCCCGGAGCCCGATCTGCATCGGATAGAGCCGGCGGGGGGGCTTACTTTCTCGATTTCGCCGAGAAAGCCCGGCCTTTGACTCGCAAACCCCTTATGGTGACTGGTGGTTTCAAGACCCAGCAACAGGCCGCGGATGCTCTTGATCGAGGCGTCGATGTCATCGGCCTTGCGCGCGCGCTCGTCCTTGACCCTGCACTTCCGGACAGGTGGCGGTCGGGCGATACCGGCGGCCCTGCCTTTCCTACGTTTACGGATCCTCCGGAAGGCGGGATCACGGCTTGGTATACGATGCGCTTGACGGAGATCGGCGAGGATCGTGAGGCATCAGATGGCGCGGACCTGAGGACAGCCGTGAGGGACTACGAGACGCGCGACACCGCCCGAATTGAGCTTTGGAACGCCCGCAAATGGACATGAGCTGCCTTTGAGAGCAACGTGTTCGAGGACGAGTGGGCCTTTCAATGTCGAGTGCCAAAAGACAAGTCGTTCGCGGCGCAGCCATCGAATATGGAAGAGGCTGTACGATGTGCTGGTGGCAGCTTTTGGAATGGCGCCGCTAGGTGTCGAACTCAAGCTTTGGGCCGCCACCAAACCTGCGCCTAGGGTTAGTCGTGCAACCAGCCGTCTGAGAACTCGACATCCTTCACGCCGGCCAAGGGTTTGAGCCGGTTAAGCTCTGCCATCAGGCCAGAAGTGCGCGCCTTTCCCATCCGGACACCCGCCTCGGGCCAGAATGCGCGCACGGCGAGGGTACTTCCGGTCCGCTTGGCGTCGATCCGGCCGATGACGCGATCGCCTTGCAGGACAGGGAAGACGTAGTAGCCGTAGCGCCGCCTGGCCTCGGGAACGAAGATCTCGATCCGATAGTGGAAGCCGAATAGACGTTCGGCCCGCGCCCGGTCCCTCAGGGCGGGATCGAAGGGTGAAAGGAGGCGCAGACGGTTAGACGGCTCGGGCAGCGACGCCGCAGTGTCAAGAAGCGCATCGGTCGTGAAACTCCGCCGCCTCGTGCCGTCGGCCATCCCGATATCCGCCTCGATGAGGCGACCTTCCGAAAGCGCCTCGGCACACCAGGCCTTCGCCTCGTCCCGCGTCACGATTTCGAAGAACGCGGCCAGCTCGCCGCTCGTCCCGAAGCCGAGCCGCTGCAAAGCCTCCCACATCGCCCAGTCGACGATCTCGCCATCGTCCGAGCGGCGGTTCAGCATCTCGGGCGGGATAACGCGTTCGGTCAGATCATAGATCTTCCGGAACCCCTGCCGATGGCAGATCGCCAGCTGGCCGGACCTCCAGAGGAACTCCAGCGCCGTCTTGGAGGGATGCCAGTCCCACCAGCCAGACGACCCCTTCTTCTCGTCACCGCCGACGTCGAGCGAGCTGGCAGGGCCGTGATCGTGGATGTGGCGCAGCACGGTCTCGATCTCTGCCTCCCATCCGGCGCGGCGCCCCTCGGGCCAGCGTGCCCGCATCCGCGCTTCATCGCGGGCAAACTTCAGCCGCCACATGGAATAGAATGGCATCGAAATGACCGCGGCGTCATGCGTCCAATGCTCGAAGGCGGTCCGATCGCGGGCCACAAGATGTTCCAGCGCCCGCGGCCGGTACTGTCCCCGGCGGGACCACAGGATCAGGTCATGGGCGCGGGCGAGCGTATTGACGCTGTCGACCTGAACAAAGCCGAGGGAGTGGAGCATATCGTCCAGATCCTTGCCCCTGCCAGGCCCTGATCCTGGGCGCAGCAATAGGTGTCGGTCCAGAAACAGGCGGCGGGCGCGCCGATTGTCCAAATGCGGGCGGGTCATCCCGACACTCTATCGGCGATGCGGCGTAGAGAGTTCAATGGCCGGTTTGAGCCCAGACGTCCGGATGCTGCAAAGTGGATGCATGTCAGTTTTCAGCCCTTAACGATCGGTTCGCCCGCTCGCCGATCCATTCGGTAATCGCTTCAAGGGCGCCGGGCGCAAATGCGTGACGGCCTTCTGCAACGAAACGCAGTGTTGCGAACCGTGACCAGTCTTCGGTCAGTTGCCAATTGTAGGCGTCGGCTTTCAGGAGGCTGTGTGTGGCCATCGGCCAAACGATGATCTGTGTCCCATCGAGACGATCGCCCAACAATCGCCGGTAGGTGGCCGCGTCGGTGGCTGTATCGACGTTCAGATCGTCGGCGCCCCATATCGCAAGGAGCGGCAGGTTGAGTTGGGCGAGGGCCTGTCGCGCGTCCTCATCGCGGTTTTCGCGGATGAAGCGCCAGCGATCCTGTGACATGCCGTCCGGGGCGTCGCCTGGCTGGGCTGCTGCGCCGAAAACGCGTTCGTCATCCCTGTTTGCGTCTGCCAGCGCCTGTGCGATCGCATCGTCGCCCATGCCGTTCCGCTTGAGCCGTGTCCTCATGTAGTAGTCGCCCTGATCCTGCCATGAGACCGCAGGACCGATGAGCACCAGGAAATCCGCGTCATCGGAGGTCAATCGGGGCAGGACCCAGCCAGCCTGGGAAAAACCGACCGCGCCGATGGCGGCATCATCGAAGCGTTGGGTCAGCTGGTCGAGTGCGATGCGGGTTTCCGCAGCACGATCGGCCATGGACTGGTGCAGCCAGTTCCCATCCGATCCGCCGATACCCGGCTTGTCCCACGATGCGACCGCAATACGGCTGTCGAGAAATGCATTGATCAGCGGGGCATATCCCCCGGCGGAGGTTCGGTCTTGCGGGCCATCGCCATGGACAAGCACGACCGCGGCCTGTGCTGCCCCATCCGGCAGCCAAAGCGTTCCGGAAACCACCTTGTCCGAGGAGATGACGTCGAACGGTTCGCTGCTTCGCCGGTCAAGATCATGGTCCAGGAGGCGCCAGAACGCGACACCGGCAAAGACGACCGCGAGGAGCCCGATAAACAGTAACGAATGCAGCTTCAATTGAGATGACCAAGACGCGTGTCGCTTTGGTTCGACATATAGAGAGGGGCCTGGGTGATCACAAACCGGCCGGCATCACCCAGGGCACAGACAAGCAACCGGAATGCCCTTACGGTAATCTACGCTAGGTAGAGTTTTCGAGGCATCCGTTGCCTCTGCGGGACACACTGGTCTCGAGTTTCGGAAGGACCAGGAGGGAGATGCGTCGTTGGGCACACGATTTTCGGCACTCGCGGCCCTTGCGACGGCAGGTCTGTTCTTTCTGTACGAATTCGTTGCGCGGATCGAGCCTAGTATCGCGACTGGCGAGATCTCTGACGACCTGGGATTGTCCGCGACGGGGTTCGGTCTGATCTCGAGCCTCTTCTTCTGGACTTACGCGCCAATGCAGCTTGTGGTTGGCCTTTTGCTCGACCGCTATGGGCTGCGTCGCTTCGTCCTTCCTGCGATCCTGGCCTGTGCGAGCGGAACGGCGATGGTCGGGCTTGCGAGCACGCCGGTTGTCGCCGGGGCAGGCCGCGTACTGACCGGGTTTGGCGCCTCGTTCGCGTTCGTGTCGGCATTGTTCGTGGTCAATCACTGGTTTGCGCCGCAACGATTTGCGCTTCTCTCGGGCCTGGTGAACGCCATCGGAATGACCGGCGCGGCCATCGGGGCCGTCGTATTGACCGAGTTCGTGAGTGTCTTTGGCTGGCGTCAGACCTTTGTCGGCACGGGCCTGGCCGGGCTGGTCTTGTTCGCATTTGCCGTTGTGGTGTTGCACGACCCTCCCAGACAGGCAGAGGACAAAGGGACGCTGACCGTCTTAAGGACTCTGGGAGCGGTTATCACACAAGGCCGGATCTGGCTTTTCGCCGTTGTCGGCGCGCTGATGTACATTCCGATCAACGTCTTCGGCGGCCTTTGGGGAAATGCGGAACTGATCGCCGATCACCATCTGTCGAGCATGGCGGCCGAGACCGCGATCGCGGCGATGTTCTTTGGCATGGCGGCAGGGAGCGTCGCTGCCGGGGCCTTGTCGGACTGGCTGGGAAACCGGAAGTGGATCATGCTTGCGGGGTCACTCGCCGCCGCGATGATATGGACGCTGCTCCTCTACAGCGAGAGTGGATCACCCGTCTTACTCAATGGGATGCTGTTTGCAGCGGGTCTGTTTGGCGGCGCCCAGATGCTGACCTTCGCGGGCGCGCGGGACGGACAGCCGCCATCGGTCGTCGGCACGATCGTCGCCTTCGTGAACATGATCGGCATCGGGGCTGCGCTGTTGTTTCAACCTTTGGTGGGCCTTATCCTCGACCTCACGGGCGGCCTCTTCGCGGAGGCCTTGTCGGTTCTGCCAGCGGCGTTGCTGGCCGCCTGCGTCCTGATTCTGTTCGTCCGATCAGAGACCGTGAAGGGTGACGCAAGGCCATGACCTTCCGCCTGCACCTGCTCCGGAGTTGGGCTGCGCAGCCGCGCAACGGGCTGCTTTTGATGATTGCCTTGATCGGCGTCTACTTCGCCTATTTTGCAATTCCAGCCCTGACCCAATCGAATGCTTTTGGACGCGGCGAGGTCGAGACGGGGATTGCCCCTTTTCTGGCGAAGCTTCCGACAGAGATCGGACTGGCCGCCAGTGTCCTTGCAGTGGTTGCACTCCTTGGCTGGTGGCAAGAGTGCCGTATCGTTTCGCGCCCGGTCGGGGTCGGGTTTTGGGCCCTGCTTCTGCCGGCCCTATTCGTAGGAAGCCTCATCAGCTTGTCCATTCTTGCGCTCATCGGCGGAGCTGAAACGGATCCGCCGCTGACCTCGGCTATCTGGGGGCGCGTGCTTATCTTCGTCGTCCTGGTCGGCATCTTTGAGGAGGTGTTGTTCCGCGGGATCGTATTCCATGCGATCGAGCGGGTCGGCGGGCCGGTGGTGGCGCTTTTCCTGTCGTCGCTTCTTTTCGGCGCGATGCATTACGTCAACTGGATGAGTGGTCAGCCGCTGGGCGCGACGACGATACAAGTGCTCCACGCCGCGGGGGGCGGATTTCTCTACGGCGCCTTGATGCTGCGAACGGGAAGTATCTGGCCGAGCGTGATCCTGCACGCGCTTTGGGACCTTTCGGTGGGCCTGAACAGTGCGACGTTCGGGCAGGATCAGGACCCGTCGCTGGATGCAGTGGCTGCCGCGGGCGATATGGCGCCAACGTTTCTGGGGCGGATCGGGGAGGTGCTGCTTTACGGGAACGAGCCGATCTATGGCCTGATCGTGCTGCTTTTCTGGCTGCGGTGGCGTCGGCGGCAGGCCGCGCGCCCGAGTTGATCGTGATGTACTGCGCGCAGCAGTCAAAAGGAGTATCCTTTTTGCCACCATACGTTGATTCGCCTTCAGCCAAGTCGTTGAGAACCAGCAGGAGCTTCCGGTGACCCGATCATATGTGATTATCCCCTTTACCGTCCTTGCCATCGCGGGCCCCGCACCGGCGGACACGGCGATGGAATGCGGCGTTCAGGTCTCCAGCCAGGTGGAGGTGGCATCCTGTGTCGAAGCACAGATCCGCGTGCTGGATCAGACATTGGACGAGGCGCTTGGTTTCGCGCGGGACGCCGCGGCAGAGCTTGACGCGGTCACCGAGAGGGAGGTCGCCGTACCAGCGCTTGAGGAGGCGCAGGTTGCCTGGGTGGCCTACCGGGACGCGCGTTGTGCCTATAGGGCGGCCTTGTTCGGCGGCGGTTCCGGGGCCGAGATCGCGGAGGGGTCTTGCCGGGTCGCGGCCACGCGCCAGCGCATCGACGAACTGATGGCCTCACTGCCGTGAGGATCGGATCCGGCGCGGGACGCCAGCTATGGCTTGCCGTCGCGGGGACGCTCGCATCGGGACCGGCAGTCGCGCAGGATCCGACGCCGGTCTTCGCTCAGGACGATCCGGCGCGGATCTGGGTTGAGGACGGCGCGATACATTTCTTCGGGTCGATCTCGATCGCGTCGCAGGATGCGTTTCTGGAGTTTCTGGCCACGGAGGACACATCCGGCGCCGGGACATTCGTGGTCAACTCTCTGGGAGGTGACACCAACAGCGCGCGGGTGATCGGACGATGGATCAACGAAGAAGATCTCGACATCGTTGTCGACGCCATCTGCTTTTCGTCCTGCGCCAATTACATTTTTCCGGCCGGGTCCGGCAAGACCATCCGGGCCGCATCCTTCGTCGGATGGCACGGATCGGAAACGCAGTACGATGTGATCGCGCTGAGCACGCCCGGCCAAAGCGGCGAAGATCTGGAACGTGAAGCGCTGAAAGCCGCGCTTGTTCCGGCCCTTCCCGAAGGCGCGTCCGGCGAGGTGATCGAGCAGGCAATCGACCAGCAGGTGGCGTTTGCGGAGATCTCGCGCCAGGACGAAGCGGATTTCTTCGACACCCTTGGCATTTCCGGCGAGTTCACCCTTCACGGGATGCGGCCGGGCAATATCGGGGCCTGGCGTCAGAGCGGTCATACCGGATGGACGTACAGCCTTGCGGATATGCAGCGGCTTGGCCTTGGATCCGTCGCGTTCCTTGGCGACGGCGACTATACGGCCAGCACTCAGGTGACGCGAAACGTCTTCGTGGTCCCCTACGATCCAAGCCTTGTTCCGCGCGACTAGCGATTACCTAGTCCCGGCTCAGAATAGAGACGTAATCAAGCAAGGCCGCTTCCAGATCCGGGTGATAGCGCCGGTTGCGAAGGTAGTTGGCGACGTCTTCGGCGCCATCGAGGCCCTGTTCCCGAAGCAGGGCCCTTGCCACATCCATCGCTGCCCTATCGCCGGTGCGGGCTGCCGCCAGCAGCTTGACGACAAGCTCGGGCTTCGAGGTTTGCGAGCTGAGCGGAACGACTGCCTGCAGCGCGGCGTCGGTATCGCGGAACGCGACCGCGTCAAGCGCGCCGGGCAGGAAGTACCAACTGGGCGGTTGCGGATCGAGTTGAAGCGCCAGATCGACCAGTTCCAGACCCTCATCCCATTGTCCCCCAAACTCTGCCAGTTTGCTGCCATAGGTCGCAAGCGACAGCGTGTGGCGAGGGAAGAGTTCGACCAAGCGATCCCCGTACCGCCGGAAGGCGTCGAGATCGCGGTCCGGCCGCTCCATGTTGAAAACCATCGCGGCGTTCAGGGTGGGCTGCCGCAGCGGCGCGTAGACCAGCCCGTTCGATATCGCCGCTCCAGCATCCTGCCACGCATCCCGACCCGGCCTTGGATTTCGACCCTGTCGTGCCTCGTCCATGTAGAGAAATCCAAGCGCTGCCCACGCTTCCCCGTATTCGGGAAAGCGCGCCACGGCGGATTGCAGGCAATCCCGCAGCGCCGCGTGCCTTTCGTCGCTTGGCACGTCCCAATAGGCGTAGATCCCCATGAAGCACATGAAGGCGTCGAGATCGGCGTTGGACCTGCGCGCGGCCGTGGACCTTGCAAGGTCCGGCGCAATGCCGTGGCGGGTTGCAAGGCGTTCGACAAGGGTCGTGGCGACCTCGTGTTGCACGGCCTCGATCGGGCCGAGCGCGGCGTCGATATCCTGCCGGTTGGTCCAGATGACGGCCTGTGCCGGACGCTCTGTCAGGACAGAGCTCGCCTGAAGGCGCGCGCCGGTCCATTGCAGTTGGACCCGCAGGTCGTAATCGGCGTCGACCGCATCGGCCGAAGTGCCTGAAACCACGACGATCCAGGGGAATGCGCTGAGATCGGTGACAAGTTCTGCACGCAGGCCGAATGCCAGCCGGGACACGTCGGGCTGGGTGCCCGTCGCGCGGATCGGTGAGACCGCAATCCGAATGAACTCGCCACCTGGCCTGCTTGCGGGTGCCCCGGTATCCGCAATGAGTGTCGCAAGGCGCAGCCCACCGGCCGCAAGCAGCAGAAGCGCTGCTCCCGCCAGCAAGACGCGCCTTGGCGGGCGATATCTGGCCGCCGGGTGCACAGGCGTAGGCTCCGAAACCTGCAATCGCGGCCTGTAAGTGCCCTTTGGTATCTCGATCTGTACATGGCCAGAGCCCTGGCGGTCGGCATAGAACAGATGAAGCGCGTCCCGCAGACGGCCGATCTCGGTCCGCACGATGCTGTCCGTGCTTGGATCAAAGTCCTCACCGCGGCCCAGCACATCGACGGCGATCGAGTAGGCTTTGATCTGTTCGCCGCGCCCGGCAAGTTCCTGTTCGATGAGATAGCGAAGCAAGGCCATTCGACGCCGGCCGGTCCCCAGGACCCCGGATGCGGCAATGTCCGAAAGGGTGGCCTCGAGCTTTTCGGAGCGCAGTCGGTCAGGTTCGTTTCCGGCCATGTCCCGATCCTTCAGCCCGGCGTCAGGCCCGCCGACAGAACGCGCCTGAATACATGTCACAGCGGGGCACGTGCTGGCCCGACAGCGCCCTGCACATCATAGCGTCATTGTGGGCAGGGAGAATAAGCATGCAAGACCAGAGTGGCGAGCCCACCGACGGGCAGTCGCGCGAGGCAGTTTCGATTTTGCTGGTGGGGTTCGACACGGAGACCGCCGATCAGCTTGAAGCTGCCTCGCAGCGCAAGGCCTGGCGGGCCGTCGCCGCACGGGACGATGCGGAGGCGCTCGAGCTGTTCGTCAACGAGCGGTTCGATCTTGTTATGATCGAGATTGACCGCACCGAGAGCTACGCCCCGCACCTGATAAGACGTCTTCGGTCATCGGGCGGACGATCAGCAACGGCGCCGGTCGTCGCGGTTGCGCCGCTGATCCTGCCGGGTCTGGGAGCACAGATCACACGCGCCGGGGGAGACATCGTGTTTCCGATTAATGGCGAGCCGGCCTTAGAAGGTGCGCTGCTGGAGGAGCTCATGTCCCGTCTGGCGCCGCCGGTTTCGGGTCTCGGCGACGCACTTACCAAGGTGCTGTCCGCGCTCGGGGCCTACAGAGCAAAGGACTGATCGTGCGGGCTCAGACGGTGCGGCAGATACAGTACGCGGATCGACGACATCCTGGACCGGGCAACAGTGCCTTCGGCCTTCGCCTGTCTCTGTCACGGGGCGCTTTGGCGTCTCGCAGCCGCGCACGTGCCCGGCATCCGGTCACATCTTTTGGCCGTAGAACACAATAACAACTGAAGAGCAGACCCCTCCGATGGATTCCAGCAATCGACCCCCCAGCCAATCCGAAACCGATCAATTCATGATCGCTCTCGTCGAGGCGCTTTATTGGGCGGCCGATGATGCCGTCGGCAAGCACTGCGGTGCCGAGCGGGCAGGAAGCGCTCGTCGCAAAGGCTCTGCAGGCTGGTTGCGTGAATTATTGCGTGTCGCAGATACCCACCAGGGCCGGAAGGGCATGTGTGTTGGAGGGATGGCCCCGGGGAACGACCTGAAGCATTGAGGAGCTGCCGATCTGACGCATCGCTTTGCGATGATCGGTGACAGTATGAGCCCGCGACCGAGACGGCGTCTGCCCCGCCGCGGTCGGCTGCGCATCAGACTTGGTGGTGGACATTTTTGGTATTTATGTACATATGTATCAACATGCAGGCTAAGATCGAACGCACCCAGACCGGCATACGGATCGAAAAGCGGCTGTTGAAGGTGCTTAAAGCAACAGCAGAGCATCTGGATATGTCCCTTGGCGATCTTATCGAAGGGATTGTGCTGCACAGTTTCGAGAACAAACCGCCGTTCTCGGAAGAGACGATCGAGAAAATCGCACAGCTGAAATCAGTCTACGACCTGGATTGGAGCGCATCGGACAGTCACAAGTTTAAGGAGACCGAGACGTGAGGGATGCGCCTGACTGCGCGCCTGTCACTCTGGCATTTGAGGCGCATGACATCGATGCGGCCACATTTCACCACGCCGAGCATGTGCGTGTGGCGTTTGATCTGCTTCGGAAATACGATTTCCTTGATGCGTCGGTCATCTATGCGAAGGGGATCAGGACAATTGCCGCCAGGGCGGGGGCGCCCCGGAAGTTCAACCTGACGATCACCTATGCCTTCCTGAGCCTGATTGCAGAACGGCTGGCCATGAAACCCGCCAATGACTTTGATGTCTTCGTTGGCGAGAACCCGGACCTCATGTCAAAGAACGTGCTGCTAAGATGGTACGACGCCGAAAGGCTCAGCACGGATGCGGCGCGTGCCATCTTCCTGCTGCCGGATATGGCCTGAGAGTTTGCCGCGCCGGTCTGTTCGTCGCGATGTGGAGAGCGGGATCGAGCGTTCAGTCCAGATCGCAAAGAACGGAGATCCGGGCCAGAGATACATGACCGGCCGGCTGCGTTGCGTCCCAAGAAGTTGCATCGAGGAAGGACGTGCACCGTCGCACATCAGGCTGCTCAGGGCAGGATCAGGAGGCGGAGGCGTTGCTGGACCGGAGAGAGGGCGAGGGTGCCGTCTGCCACGCTCTTAGGTGCCTTAGCCGCACGTTCGAGGAGCGGGCGGGCCTGGGCAGCTTCGGTGAGGGCGCCCTTGGCGGGGGCGCCGAAGCGGCGCATGAGGGGGCGCAAGCGGGGCATTTCCTCAAGGGCCCGGGTCGCGAGGGTTGTGATGGCCTCTGGGCGGCCATCAACCAAAGGAATGCGGCCGGATCCTTCGAGGGCGGGGATGGCTTGCAGGAAGCGGGCGAGGCCGGCGGCGTGGGCCAATTTGCGGATCTGGGGTTCGGTCTCGGGCGGGGCACCGAGGGCGCGAGCAGCAGTCCACATCAGGTGGCCAGCGGTCGCGTCGAGATAGGCGAAGAAGGCTGCTTCGTCGGCGAAGGGCTTCTTGTAAGCGTCCCAGCGGCGGGCTTCGATGAGGGCGTCTAGGCATTGCGCGCTGTCCGGGTCGAGGAAGGTCAACGCATCGACGACCTCGTGGCTGCGGGCGGGGCCGTTGCCCGCGAGTTCGGCCAGCGCGTCGCGCCACCATTGAAGACGCATTTCGGCCAGCATCGGCTCGGATGTGACCCAGGGGGCGCGGGCGACCTCGAGGTTGAAGGCGTAGAGCGGAAAGAGGACGTCGCGGGCGGCAACCGGGGCGGCCATGGCGGCGAGGAAGCGGTCGGGGTCGCCTTTCTGGACGAGGGCTGCGCAGGCGGCGACGCTCATGCGGGGCGCGCGATCGTCAGGAGGTAGCCGGTCTGGTCCTTCAGACGGCGCCAGTCGGCGGCTTCCTTGCGCGCTTGGGCGATGATGTCGGCGAGGTCCGGGTCAGCGTCGGGTTCGAGAGCCTTGGCGCGGATTTCGACGCCCTGGAAGTAGTCCTCCCAACCTTGGTCGCTGACCTTGCGGGTCGCGATGGTGCGGTAGCCTGCAGCTGTGACACGGTCGGCGATGCCTGTGGCGTCAGTGGTGGGGTAGCCCTCCCAGAAGGCGAGGGCGTCGTCGGATGCCGGGGTCTGGAAGAGGCAAGGTTCAGAGAAGGCGACGGCGCCGCCGGGGCGCAGGTGGGAGCGCCAGGCGGTCAGCGCTTCGGTGATGCCGAGGAAGTAGACGGCACCGGCGGAACAGATGAAATCGAACGGTCCGCCTTGCGGGTTGGCCATGTCGCCTTCGGTGATCCGGACGCGGGGGCCGAAGCGGGCGGTACGGGCCTGCGCCTCCGTGACGAAATGGGGGGTCTTTTCGATGCCGTGGATCTGTGCATCCGGCAGGGCGTCGGCCAGCGTTTCCGTATCGGCGCCGGGGCCGCAGGCGGCGTCGAGCACGGTGACGGGCCCGGTTATCCCGGCGGTGTCGAGCACCCAGCGCACGTCATCCGCCGTGCCGGGCCCCTCGCGCGGGAGGTCGCGGTGGAGGGTGAAAAAGGCGTCCCAATTCATGCGGCGGTCTTGGCCCCGTCGCGGACCAGCTTCCAGCGGACAGCGTCGAGCAGCGCCTCGAAGCTGGCGTCGACGATATTCGCGCTGACGCCGACGGTCGACCAGCGCCGTCCGGCGCCGTCTTCGCTGTCGATGATGACGCGCGTCACCGCCTCGGTCCCTCCATCCGTGATCCGCACCTTGAAGTCGACCAGACGTATGTCTTCGACGAGGCTTTGGTAAGGGCCGAGATCCTTGGCCAGCGCCTTGGCCAGCGCGTTCACGGGGCCGCGGTCGCGGCCTTCGACATCCATCGACTCGCTGACCGAGAGCATCTTCTGGTCACCGATCTTGACGACGACGACGGCCTCGGAGACCGAAACCATCCGGTCGTAGCGGTTCTTGCGGCGTTCGACCGTGACCCGGTAGCGTTTGACCTCGAAGAAGTCGGGGAGGCGGCCGAGTTCGGCGAGCGCCAGCAGCTCGAACGAGCCCTGGGCGGTGTCGTAGGAATAGCCCGCCGCCTCGCGCGCCTTGACCGTATCAAGGATGCGGCCGAGGGCGGGGTCGTCCTTGGCCACCTCGATCCCGGCCTCCTTGAGGCGGGCGCGCAGGTTCGACTGGCCCGCCTGGTTCGACATCGGCACGACGCGGGCATTGCCGACCGCGGCAGGCTCCACATGTTCGTAGAGCGACGGGTCCTTGGCGATGGCGCTGGCATGGAGGCCCGCCTTGTGGACGAAGGCCGACGCGCCGACATAGGGTGCCTGCTTGACCGGGACGCGGTTGAGGATGTCGTCGAGCAGGCGGGAGATGTGGCGAAGTTCGGCCAGCGCGTCTTCGGTCACGCCGGTTTCGAAGCGGTCGGCGAAGGCGGGTTTGAGGACGAGCGTCGGGATGAGCGTCGTGAGGTTGGCGTTGCCGCAGCGCTCGCCCAGGCCGTTCAGCGTGCCCTGGATCTGGCGGGCGCCCGCGTCGATGGCGGCGAGCGAGTTGGCGACCGCCTGGCCTGTGTCGTCGTGGGTGTGGATGCCGATATGGTCGCCCGGGACGCCCACGTCGATGACGGCGCGGATCCCGGCGGTGATCTCTTGCGGCATGGCGCCGCCATTCGTGTCGCAGAGGACGACCCAGCGGGCGCCGGCTTCATAGCCGGTGCGGGCGGCGAGGGCGGCATAGGCGGGATCGGTGGCGAAACCGTCGAAGAAATGTTCGGCGTCGAAGATCGCCTCGCGGCCCTTTGCGGTGACATGGGCGATGGAGGCGCGGATGTTCTCGAGGTTCTCCTCCTTCGAGATCCCGAGCGCGCCGCTGACATGGGTCGTGTCGGTCTTGCCCACGAGGCAGACGGTGTCGGTGCCCGCGTTGAGGACGGCGGCGAGGACGTCGTCGTTTTCGGCCGAGCGGCCCGCGCGCTTGGTCATCCCGAAGGCGGCGAGGCGGGCGGTGAGCGTGGGGGCGGCATCGAAGAACGCGCTGTCGGTGGGGTTGGCGCCGGGCCAGCCGCCTTCGACATAGTCGATGCCGAGCGCGTCGAGAGCCTTGGCGATGCGCTGCTTCTCTGAGGTCGAGAACTGGACGCCGTGGGTCTGCTGTCCGTCGCGCAGCGTGGTGTCGTAGAGGTAGAGGCGGTCAGGCATCAGGTCGCTCCGTCGTGGCTTCGGGCGGCGGACCTCTTAGGAGCGCACCAACGGCCGTTCCACGACACGTCGTCTGGGCGTTGAGCCGGGACCTCTGGTTCAGTGCCTCGAAAAAGCGCAGACAGAGTGAAGCATTTGACTGCTATTTCCCTCGGGCCGCTTGCGGCCCGGTTCGCCCCCGACCCGCCCCCCAGGGCGGGGGCGAATTCGCCCCCACCCTCGGGCCGGGGGCGAACCTTCGTTTGGTGTAGCTTGGGTACGGGCACGCTCACTTGTGGACCTCCAACTTCGACGGATCAAAGTTTGGACCGGCGATCACTTGGACCCCTGCCTTGCTCATGCGCACCTCGGCTCCTGAGTTTACAAGCATTGCCTTGAGCGCATCTACCGCGGAGAAATCCTTAGTCTCAATCGCGGCTTCACGCGCTTCTTGGAGTCGAATCTCAAACTCGGAGAGGTCGATCTTCTCATTTGAGTTTTCGCGCGCATATTCGAACAGGTCGATGCCGAGAATAAAACAGCTTGCGACAAGGCGTCTGTGTTGCTCCATGATCTCGGAATAAGACAAGCTTGCTCGGTTCAGCCCCTCCAGTGGTTGCCAAATTCTGGAAATATGGCTGAGAGCCAAAGGTGTGTTGAGGTCATCACAAAGTGCCTCAACGACATCTTTCGAGACATGATGTCTTACGAATGCATCGCGGTTAGAGGTGAACTCCGCCTCTAAGTCAGAGTTTAACGATACCTCAAGTGCCCAAAGGTCAAGTTTCTTCCTTGCTTCTATCGCGAATGACTGCCGCCAATTCATCGGTTTACGGTAGTGGGTGCGTAGGAAGACAAACCGAATGACCGGTCCCGGCACTCCCCTATTTCCGGGCATACCCTGATCTAGCAGATCCCGCACGGTGAAGAAGTTGCCCAGCGACTTGGACATCTTCTTGCCCTCGACCTGCAGCATCTCGTTGTGCATCCAGACCTTGGCGAAGCCGTGCCCGGCGCATTTAGACTGGGCGATCTCGTTTTCGTGGTGGGGGAATTGCAGGTCGATGCCGCCGCCGTGGATGTCGAACGTGTCGCCCAGCAGCTCGTAGGCCATGGCCGAGCACTCGATATGCCAGCCGGGCCGGCCGCGGCCCCAGGGGCTCTCCCAGCCCGGCAACTCGTCGGTCGACGGCTTCCAGAGGACGAAATCCATCGGGTCGCGCTTGTAGGGCGCGACCTCGACCCGGGCGCCGGCGATCATGTCCTCGACCGTCCGGCCGGAGAGGGCGCCGTAGTCACCGTAGCTGTCGACCGAGAACAGCACGTGGCCCTCTGCCGCATAGGCGTGGCCGTTGGCGATCAACGCCTCGATCATCGCGATCATCTGGCCGATATAGGCCGTGGCCCGCGGCTCATGATCCGGGCGGAGGGCGCCCAGCGCTTCCATGTCCTCGTGATACCAGCGGATCGTCTCGTCCGAGCGTTCGCGGACCAGCTCTTCCAGCGTGCCTTCCGCACCGGCCTCCTTCCGGGCCAGGGCGGTGGCGTTGATCTTGTCGTCCACATCCGTGAAGTTCCGGACATAGGTCACCTTCGGATAGAGATGGCGCAACAGCCGGTAGAGCACGTCGAAGACCAGCACCGGCCGCGCGTTGCCCAGATGCGCCCGGTCGTACACCGTCGGCCCGCAGACATACATCCGCACGTTTTCGGGATCGAGCGGCGCGAACGGCTCCTTCCGGCGGGTCTTGGTGTTGTAGAGGGTCAGGCCCATGGCGGTCTCTCCCCGCGGGCCGGTGACATCGTGTGGATCAGGAGGATACGACGAAAGGCCCGCGACTGGTGTCAGCGGATAATGCAGCGGATGATGCAGCAGGTCGTCATGGGCACCCCTCTACAGAAAGACACACCCCGCGCGCAACCCTTTCCGGGCGGCTTGACAGACCGGCACCATGCGCCCAACCGTGCCGCCGATGACGACTGCTCAACTTGCCTTCTTCGCCGGGTTTTACGGCATCGCGCTGGGGATGCCGGTGTACCTCGTGCTGCGCCACGGGTCCGCGACCTTCGGGATGGTCTTCTTCGGCGGGTGCATCGCGCTGATGGCCTATGTGCTGTGGCTGCAAATGAATGTGCCGCTCGACGCGCAGAACGCGGCGAGCGCGCCACCCCGGGCGGGGGTCGCCGGGTCGCTGGTGGCGGGCTACGTCGTCGCGCTGGTCAACCCGGTCATGCGGCGTCTTCAGGGCGGCGACAAAGCGGGCCGGATTGCGACCCTTGGCCTGCCGTTCCTTGCCATCGCAGTTGCGCTGGCCGTCGCCATCCCGGCGATCAGCCTCGCGCATCTTCTGGCCCCGTAATCAGGCGTAGCTGACCACCTCGATCTCGATCCCGTTCTCTTCGGTGAAGTAGAAGCGCCGCCCGGGCTCGTAGGCGGCGTGGCTGACGGGCGTGTAGCCGTGCGCCTTGACCTTCTCTTCGGCACCGTCGAGGTCATCGACCACGACGCCCAGATGGTTGAGCGCGCCGCGCCGCTGGTAGCGCCCGTCGCCGGGTTCGGTCTCGCCCGGAGAGAAGATGGCGAGGTAGAAGTCGTCTCCGCCCACATGTTTGGTATGGCCGCTCACCATCGCGTCCCCCTCCCAACGGATACGCCAGCCGAAAAGGTCGCAGAGCATCTCGGCCGTGGCCGCCGGGTCGGCCACGGTCACGTTTACATGTTCCAACATCGCCATCTGATCTCTCCTGTCATTACCTTGGCGAATCATGGATAATTCCTCAACCTAACTTGAGATCAAGCGCCATGACCCGACAGCCCGGCCTAACGATCGGAGATCTCGCGGACCGGACCGGCCTCGCCGTCTCCGCCATCCGGTTCTACGAGACGAAGGGGCTGGTCCGGCCGCTGAGGAACAAGGGCGGGCACCGCCGCTATGACCGGGCGGATATAAGGCGGCTGTCTTTCGTGATGATCGCACAGGAGCTCGGCTTCCCGCTGTCACGGATTGCGGAGGTTCTTGATGGCCTGCCGGAAGGCCGCTCGCCGACCAAGGCCGATTGGGGCCGGATCGCGGGTGGTTTCCGGGCGGATATCGACCAGAGGATTACGCGGCTGGAGGTCCTGCGGGACAAGCTCGACGGCTGTATCGGCTGCGGCTGCCTGTCGCTGAAAAGCTGCAAGCTCTACAACCCTGAGGACCGCGCCCGCCGCCACGGCCCCGGCCCACGCTACCTCAAGGGCGACCGGCCGCCGGATTGAAGGGCTCCGCATTCGTCTTTGCCTCCCAAATATCCCCGCCGGAGGCCGAGGGCCGTCTGAGAAGAGCTCCGGTGGAGCCTTTCAGGCCCGAAGGGTCGAAGACCCCCTCGCGCGAACCACTCCCTCGATCCGATACAAGGCGTCAACCCCGCCTGCTGCGTCCCGCTCCCCGCAGGGGTGCGGGTCCGCGCGTCAGCGCGGGGACGCTCCGCCACCCGCCACTCCCGCCGCGGCGAACTCCGCCACCGCCCGTTTCAACAAGCGTTTTGGCCGCGGCGAGAGATGCGACAGCGCTTCTTCGGCGCCATGTCCATTCCGTGCGAGGAATTCCGCCAGCGCCCAAGCGCGGGAGGCCTGTGTCATGTAGCCGGACCAGCCGCTCTGTTCGGCATCTTCCAGCTGGAAGACGCCGAAGCCCCAGATGATGCAGTGCAGATCTGTGGCAAGCTCATGCACCGCGATACCGCCGGGGATCAGGTGCTCCCGGCCGGCCAGCTTGTCGTGCATCAGCTCGTGCGCCATGACGTTGATGAAGCTGACCGGCCGGCGCAGCAGGCGCGGAGCATAACGGATCAGCGGGGTTTCTTCGTCGTAGTGGTAGGTGCCCGCGGCGGCGCCTGTGGCCTGATAACTGTGCTGGAACTCTTCCGGCACGTCGAGGATCGCTTCGAGTTCGATCGGCCGCGTGATCTGCAGATGGCGCTTGATGTCGTCGGTTACCGCTATGGCAGTCGCATGGTCTTCGCCGCGCCCGGCCTTGAAAAAGTCCTTCGTCGGCAGGATCAGCGGCGCCGGATGGGGCAGGGCGGGCGTGGCCCAGTCGAAATTGTCGGCGGTCCAGTCCGCCATATCAGCGCTGACGAGCGGCTGGCGGCGGAACATCTCAGCTGGAGCGGGGCCGCAGCGCCAGCCAGATCAGCGCGCCGCCCGCAAGGACGAGAAAGGGTGCCATGGCGAGGTTGACGGCATTCCACCCCTCCGCCGCGGTGCCGCCGGAGCAGTTCATCAGCCCGCCCGAGGCCAGCGAGGCCAGCGTGACGCAACCGAAGACCAGCGCATCGTTCATTCCCTGGACCCGGCCACGCTCATGCGGGGCATGGGCGGAGGCGAGCATCGTCGTCGCCCCGATGAAGCCGAAATTCCAGCCGATGCCCAGGAGGACGAGCGCGCCGAAGAAGTTGAAAAGCTCGATGCCCGAGAGGGCAACGGCGCCCCCTGCAGCGAGGATGACGAGGCCGCTGGCCACGATCTTTGTCGCGCCATAGCGGGCGATCAGGTGGCCGGTGAAGAAGCTCGGCGCGAACATGGCGATGACATGGGCGGTGACCACGTCCGACGCGTTGCCCACCGTGAAACCGCAGCCCACGACGGCGAGCGGGGTCGACGTCATGACGAGGTTCATCAAAGCATAGCTGACCATGGCGCAGATGACGGCGACCGCGATCCTGGGCGTCTTCAGAAGCTCCCATCGCGAGCGGGAGGCGGGGGTGGAAGCATCGGCCACGGGCGGCTTGGGGATGTCGAGGGCGAAGAACAGCGCCATGCCGATCACGTTGATCGCCATCGCGACGAGGTAGGTGCCGAGGAACGGGACGGCGAAGATATCGTCGGTGACCTTGACGAGTTGCGGGCCGATCAGCGCCGAGATGAGGCCGCCCGCCATGACGTAGGAGATCGCCTTGGGGCGGAAGACCTCCGACGCCGTGTCGGCGGCGGCGAAGCGATAGAATCCCTGAGCCGACATGTAGATGCCCGTCAGGTAGCTGCCCGCGAGGAAGATCCAGAAATTGCCGAGCGAAAGCCCGTAGGCGGCGATGGCGGAGCCTGCGAGCCCGCCCGCGCCGCCGATCAGAAAGCCGGTTTGCCGGCCGAAGCGCTGCATGATCTGCGAGAGCCACGGTGCGGTCGTCATCGACCCGAAGACGATCATCGAGATCGGCAGGGTCGCGAGGCACGGATTGGGCGAGATCGACTGGCCGACGAGGCCGCCGACCACGAAGATCATCGTGATCTGGCTGCCGAGGAACGCCTGCGCCGCCACCAGCACCGCGACGTTCCGCTTTGCGCGGCGGTCGTCCTCTAGAGGGGCTGTCGTATCGGCGAGGGTCATGGGGACGGGTTACGCCTGAGTGCAGGGCAGGGCAAGACCGTCAGGCGGTGTCGATGATATGGGCGAAGGAGCCGGAGACGCGGCCGTCGGTCAGCCCCATGGGCGGCAGTTCGATGCCTTCCGCGTCCCAGGCTTCGAAGAGGGGCGCACCTTCGGCGCGGAGCGTGGTGGCATAGTGGAACTCATGGCCTTTGTAGAAGCCCTTTAAGGCACCTCCGCGCGCGCGGAGGGTACGGTAGCCGAGATGGAGTTTGCGTGTGGCGAAACTGGTTTCGAGGCCAAGCAGCCCAGCCATCTTGTGCCGCATCCCATCGGCATCGGTGAGGCTCTCGCCGAGTACCATGTAACCGCCGCACTCGCCGTAGATGTCGGTGGTGCGCGCGGCCTCCCGCAGGCTGTCGAGAAAGCGCGAGGCGGCGGCGAGGCGGGCGGCGTGGAGCTCCGGGTAACCGCCGGGGAGGACGATCTCGTCAGCCTCGGGCACGGGGTCGTCGGCGAGGGGGGAGAAGAAGAGGTGCTCGACCCCGGCGTCGCGCTGAAGCGCAAGCTGGTGTTGATAGGTGAAGGCGAAGGCCACATCGCGGGCGATGGCGATGCGGCGACCCTTCAGGGCATTTCTCTCGAGATGCGATCGGAAGAGGCTCGCTCCTTCAATAGGCGCGGCGAGCGCGCGAAGGGCATCGAGGTCAATCGCCGCCGAGATCCGGTCAGCCACATCATCTAGAAAGCTCTCGAGATCGGCGCGCTCCCCTGCTTGGACGAGGCCCAGGTGGCGGGAGGGTAGGGCGAGTGCATCATCGCGGGGCAAGGCGCCGAGGACCGGGATGCCGAGGGGAGTGAGCGCCGTGTGCAAGATCCGCTCGTGCCTGTCGCTGCCGATGCGGTTCAGGATAACGCCCGCGATGCGGACGGCGGGGTCGTGGGCTGCAAATCCGGCCACGAGCGGCGCAATGGACTGCGCCATGCGGGCGGCGTCGATCACGAGAACCACGGGCAGGTCCAGCATTCGAGCGAGGTCCGCTGTCGCTCCCTTGCCATGGGGCGGGGCGCCGTCGAAGAGGCCCATCGCGCCCTCGATCAGGAGCAGACTTTCCGTGGTGGCGAGGGAGCGGATGCGCGCCTCGCTCATCGCCCAGGCATCGAGGTTGAGGCAGGGGCGGCCGCAAGCGGCTTCGTGAAAGCGCGGATCGATATAGTCGGGGCCAGATTTGGCCGCGGCAACAGGAATACCTTGCCGCGACAGGGCGCGGAGGAGGCCGAGGGTGACGGTAGTCTTGCCACTACCTGAGGCCGGCGCGGCGAGGATGAGACCCGGCATCAGAGCGCTCCTGCGGAGCGCCGCCTGCGGCGGGCGGGACGTGGCTGGCTTAGTGGTCGCATCATCTTGTCCAGCGGGGATGGTTCGCGCATTGGCGGGTGCCTCCGGCGGGAGTATTTGAAGCCAGATGAAGGGAGCTCATTTGCACTTCATCTGGCCCAAAATACTCTGGGGTCCGGGGCAACGCCCCGGTCCTTTCGGCAGACGCTGGCGCTGTGGGTTGGATCACGCGCTTTCGGCGGGACAGCCCCGGCCCAGCGGGTCGGTACTGCGAGGCGGGTGGCCTGCCAGCATCGCCTGCCAGTCGAGGACCTGGCGCATCAGAACGGCGCGGCCGATGCAGATGATGGCGGGCGGCTCGAGAGCGGCCTCGGCGATTGCTGCGGGGGCTTCGGCGAGCGTGGTTTCGAGCACCTGCTGGGTGTCGGTGGTGGCCGTTGTGACCACAGCGACAGGCTCGGACAGGGGGCGGCCCGCGGCGATCAGATCGGTAGTGATCCGAGCGATGTGCTTCATCCCCATATAGATCACGAGAGTTTCGGCGCCTTTCGCGATCGCTTGCCAGTCGAGCGAGGAGGGGGTTTCGCCGGACTGGTCGTGGCCAGTGATAAACGTGACGGACTGGTTAATGTCACGATGGGTGACGGGGATGCCCGCGTAAGCCAGACCGCCGATCCCCGCGGAGATGCCCGGGATGATACGGATCGGGATGCCGTGTTGGACAAGGGTCTGCGCCTCCTCCCCGCCGCGGCCGAAGACGAAAGGGTCGCCACCTTTGAGGCGCAGAACGCGCTTGCCGGCGCGGGCGAGGTCGATGAGGCGGAGCGAGATGTCGCGTTGCTTCGGCGAGGGCTTGCCGCCGCGCTTGCCGGCGTAAATGTGCTCGGCCTGGGGCGCCCACTCAAGGATAGCGGGCTCGACTAGGGCGTCGTAGATCACCGTATCAGCCTGGCGGAGGGCGTTGAGGGCGTGCAGCGTCAGGAGGCCCGGATCGCCCGGACCGGCACCGCAGAGCCAGACCCATCCGGGGTCGAGCGTAGGCCAGCTATGGTCGGGCAGCGAGTCGGTCATGACAGCGTTATGACAACGGTGTGCGCTTGTGGGAATAGGGACGATTGCAGGAGCGAGCTGCGGCCCTATAGTCGCCGCCCATGAGCCGCAAGCCCGAGGGAGAGCTGCGCCGGGGATGGACCACGGGCGCGTGCGCGACAGCTGCCGTCAAGGCGGCACTCGACCGGCTGTGGGGTGGGACCTTTCCGGCGGAGGTCGTGATCGTGCTGCCGAAGGGCGAACTGCCGGTCTTTTCCTTGGCCTGGAGCGAAGCTGGCGACGGCTGGGCCGAGGCCGGCGTGGTCAAGGATGCGGGCGACGATCCGGACGTGACCCATGGGGCGCTGGTGATCGCGCGGGTGCGAGAGGCATGCGGTGGCGTGACGTTTCGGGCCGGAGACGGCGTTGGTACGGTGACGAAGGCTGGCTTGCCCATCGGGGTCGGGGAGCCGGCGATCAATCCGGTACCGCGGGAGATGATGTGCGCCGTCGTGGAAGAGCAAGCGACGCGGTACGGGCGCGAAGCGGGCGTCGAGATCATGGTGCGGGTGCCCGGCGGGCGGGAACTGGCCGCGAAAACGTGGAACCCGCGGCTGGGGATCGAGGGCGGGATCTCGATCCTTGGGACGACAGGGATAGTGCGGCCGTTTTCCTGTGCGGCGTGGATTGCCTCGATCCATCGGGGGATCGATGTCGCCCGCGCAGACGGATTGCGCCACGTCGCTGGATGCACCGGGGCAACGAGTGAAGCGGCGGTGCAAGCGCTCTACGGGCTGCCGGATCACGCGATGCTGGATATGGGCGATTTCGTGGGCGGGATGATCAAGTATCTGCGGCGGCATCCAGTGGAGCGGCTGACTGTGGGCGGCGGCATCGGGAAGATGACGAAGCTCGCGCAGGGAGCCTCGGACCTGCATTCGGGGCGGAGCCAGGTGGATTTCGGGCGGTTGGCGGAGTTGGCCGGGGCCGGTGAGGTCGCGAAGGCGAATACGGCGCTGGAGGCGTTGGAGATCGCCGGGCCTGTGATGGCGGAGCGGGTGGCCGCGGACGCTCTGACGCAGGTGCGCCGGATGCTGGGAGCTGAGATCGCCACGGATGTGGTGATCGTCGACCGAGCAGGGCAGATCGTGGGGCGCGCCGGATGAAGGTTTTGCTCCTCGCTGGCACGGCAGAGGCGCGGGAACTGGCGGCGCAGATGGCGGCCGCCGAAATCAATGGTGTTGCCTCCCTCGCGGGTGCCGTCCGGCGGCCAGCAATGCCGGACCTGCCGGCGCGGGTTGGCGGCTTTGGCGGGGCGGAGGGGTTTGCGGACTACGTGCGGAACGAAGGGATCGGCGCAGTGGTGGACGCCACGCACCCCTTCGCGCACCGGATTTCGGCGCGGAGCCAGCGGGTCTGCGGTGATCTGGGGGTACCGTATCTCCAGCTTCTGCGGCCCGCCTGGCAAGCGGGGCGGGGGGACAATTGGCGGGAAGTCGACCGCGAAGAGGACGTCGTAGGCCTGATCCCGAGCGGTGCAACGGTGTTTCTTGCGACCGGACGGCAGACGCTGGAACGTTTTGCCGGGCTGAAGGATTGCGACGTGATCGCCCGGCAGATCGATCCACCGGACGGTCCGTTTCCCTTTCCCGGCGGGCGGTTTCTGGTGGGGCGGCCTCCGTTTTCGGTCGAGGACGAGGTGGCGCTGTTTCGTGACCTTGGGGTCGATTGGCTGGTGGTGAAGAATGCGGGCGGCGCGCCCAGCCGGTCGAAGCTGGACGCGGCAAAACTCTTGGAGATACCGGTGGCGATGATCGCGCGGCCACCGCAGCCGCCGGGAGCGAAGATGGAGACCGTTGAGGAGGCGATGGCATGGCTGACGACGCTTTGAACGATGCCGCGTCGGTGTGCTTTGACGGGCCGCCCGGCGTGGGCCGGATCATCGTCTCGCCCGATTGCGTGGCGGACGGCGCCGCGTATCTCGCCGCTGCCGATCCGCGCCTCGTCCCGGCCTTTGCGACCTGTGGTCAGCTGCCCCTGCGACGGCGGCCGGACGGGTTCGCGCAGCTTCTTTCCGCGATCGTCTCACAGCAGGTCTCGGTCGCGGCGGCGAATGCGATCTGGAAGCGGCTCAAGGACGCGCGGCTAACGGGCCCGCGCAAGATTATGTGGGCCTCGGACGACGATCTTAGGGCGGCGGGGCTGAGTCGGCAGAAGATCCGCTATGCCCGGGCGCTCGCCGAAGCACGGATCGATTTCGGTGGCTTGAGGGAGGCACCGACGGAGGAGGTCATCGCGACGCTGACAGACGTGCCGGGGATCGGCATCTGGACGGCGGAGATCTACGCCATGTTCTCACTCGGGCGGGCTGACGTGTTTGCCCCCGGCGATTTGGCCCTGCAGGAGGGGGCGCGGCTGATCCTCGACCTGCCGGAGCGGCCGAAGGAGCGGGATTTGCGCCAGATCGCCGAGGCATGGAGCCCGTGGCGGTCGGTTGCGGCGCGGCTGCTCTGGGCCTACTACGCGCGGGAGAAATCGCGAGAGGGCATTCGGTGACACGGGGTCTTGAGGCTGAGATGAAGGGCCCTGTTTCGGGCGACATGCGCTCCATCGTGGTGTTTCTGCACGGTTATGGGGCCAATGGGGCGGACCTGTTGGGCCTGGCCGATCCGCTCGGGGAGCATTTGCCCGACACAGCCTTCGTTGCCCCCGATGCACCGGAGGCCTGTGCAGGGGCGCCGATGGGGTTTCAGTGGTTCCCGATCCCCTGGATCGACGGCTCGTCGGAAGAGGCCAGCCGCGCGGGCATGATGCGAGCGGCGGAGGACCTGAACGCATTCCTCGACGGGCTGATGATCGAACATGACCTTCTGGCCGAGCAGGTGCTGCTGTTCGGGTTCAGCCAGGGGACAATGATGAGCCTGCACGTGGCCCCCAGGCGCGAGGATGCCGTTGCCGGGATCGCTGCCTTTTCCGGGCGGCTGCTGGATCCGGAACTGCTGGCGGACGAGGTGCAGGTCCGCCCGCCCGTGCTGCTGGTCCACGGGGACATGGACGATGTGGTGCCGCCCGCTGCCTTGCCGCAGGCGGCAGAGGCACTGCAGCAGGCGGGATGGAGCGACGTCTATGCCCATATCATGAAGGGGACAGGGCACGGCATCGCGCCGGATGGTCTGAACGTCGCCTTGGCCTTCATGCGCGACCGGCTCGGCTACGGTTAGGTTTCATTAACCTTTTGGTAGGAGTTCCGCTCTAGGCAGGAGGGGTGTGGAACAGCGGACCCGTCCGATGATGCGCCTTATCACGGCAATTGCGCCCAAGACGGCCTTTCAGTGGGTCTGGAAGCCGGTCTTCTGGTTGGTCCTGGTGAACCTGTCCAATCTCGGCGTCGAATATGCCGTCAGCGGCGGTTGGGCCGGGACGGTGAAGGCCAATCTGATCGTGGGCTCCATCGTCGCGACACCGTTCACGCTGCTCTCGCTTTGGCTGATCTCGCGACTCACCCAGCTTAACGGACAGTATGATGAGATGGCCAAGATAGATCTGCTGACCGGCCTGCCGAACCGGCGCGCCTTCTTCGCAAAGGTCGAGGCGGCGGCAGAGCGGGAATGCGGCGTTCTGCTGATGCTCGACCTCGACCATTTCAAAGGCGTGAATGATACCTATGGGCACGCTGCGGGAGATGCCTGCCTCAGGGCCGTCGCCGGACGGATGCGGGACATCACGCGCGAAGAAGACGTGGTTGGTCGCCTGGGCGGGGAAGAGTTTGGAATCTACCTGGCCGGGGCACCCGTTCATGTGGCCGGCGCCATCGGAAAACGGCTGAGCCATGGCGTCGCAGTTGCGGCAGAGGAAGCAGGGGCCGAGTTCGCCGTCACGATCTCTATCGGGGCCTGTGAATGGCAGCGCGGTTTCGCTGTGGAAGAGGTGATGCGGCAGGCTGACAAGGCGCTTTACGAGGCGAAGGCGTCAGGGCGTGCGCGCTTTGTGCTTGCGACACCGCATCACTCAGCCGACGCCGCTTGAGGATCTCCGCCACGGTTGTGGATAAGTCGGTCCGACACCCGGACGAATGTCACCGATCCGTCATCAAGCTCTTGTAAGGCGAGAGGCAGTGGCGCGAGATATTGTGGCACTTGCCCGAATCGAACCGCCAGATATAGTCAAGGTCGAGGGCACCCTGCAAAGATGTGCCCCACGGGCGCAAACCGGCGAGCAGAGGCGGCAGAAGCAAAGATGGACGGCGATTTCAGGACAAGCTTTGTCCGTGCACCAAGCAGTCTGAAACAGCACCCGGCATTGGTCCTCAATGCCGATTACCGCCCGCTGTCCTACTACCCGCTGTCGCTCTGGCCCTGGCAGGAAGCGGTCAAGGCTGCCTGGCTCGACAGGGTCGATATCGTCGCGGAATATGACGAGGTTGTCCGAAGTCCCTCGACCGAGATCCGAATACCTTCGGTGGTCGTCCTCAAGGATTACGTCAAACCTCAGAAGCGCGTGGCCTTCACGCGCTTCAATCTTTTTTTGCGGGACGAATTCTGCTGCCAGTATTGCGGTGCGAAGGGCGATCTGACCTTTGACCATGTCATCCCCCGTGCCCGGGGCGGCGTGACCAGCTGGGAAAACGTCGTCGCGGCATGCTCCAAGTGCAACCTGCGCAAGGGCTCGCGCAGCCTGATGCAGTGCGGCATGAACCTGCGCAAGCCGCCGAGGCAGCCGGGGGCGGAACAGTTGCGCAATCTCGGCCGGAAGTTTCCGCCGAACCATCTGCATGAAACCTGGGTCGACTTCCTCTATTGGGATGCGGAACTGGAGAGCTGAGGCCAAAGCCGGCCAAGCGTCAGAATTTTCTAGAAAATTCTGCTCAGGCAAATTCTTCTAGAAGAATTTGTTTCCCAGATCCTTCTAGAAGGATCTGGCCCTTGGCTACCCGGTATGTGCGTTTTCGGCGTTTCCAACCGTCGGTTGGACGCTAAACTCCCGAACCGGGCTGGTCACGGTCCGAGAGATGTGCATGTTTGCGCTAACGAAAATCGGTTCGAGGGCACAGGATTATGGTTTCGCGCGTCATCCCTGTGGAGGATTTCGATCTCGTCGTCTTTGGCGGCACCGGCGACCTTGCACAGCGAAAGATCCTTCCCGGCCTGTTTCGTCGGTACGTCGCCGGGCAGATGCCGGAAAGCGCCCGCATCATCGGTGCGGCGCGCAGCGATTATTCCGACGGAGATTATTGCGACCTCGCCCATGATGCGATCGTGGAACATGTCGCTGACGTGGATCGAGACAAGCTCAGCGCGTTTCTCGATCAGCTGCATTACATTGCGATCGACGCCAAGGGCGACAAGGGGTGGGGCGAGCTGAAGGATCTGATCCGCTCGGACGTCATCACGGCGTTCTATTTCTCGGTCGGTCCAAGCCTGTTTGGCGATCTGGCCGAGCGGCTGCATTCCCATGGCATCGCGGATCGCGATAGCCGGGTCGTGGTCGAAAAGCCGTTCGGGCGGGATCTGGAAAGCGCACGAGCATTGAACCGGACGCTGGCCGATCATTTCGACGAGCGGCAGATCTACCGGATCGACCACTATCTAGGCAAAGAGACGGTCCAGAACCTGATGGCCGTCCGCTTCGGAAACGTTCTGTTCGAGCCGCTCTGGAATCAGCATTACGTCGATCACATCCAGATCACGGTGGCCGAGGAAATCGGCGTCGAAGGTCGGGGTGAGTATTACGACCGCTCCGGCGCGATGCGGGACATGGTGCAGAACCACCTGATGCAGCTTCTGTGCCTGATCGCGATGGAGCCGCCCAGCGTTTTCGGTTCGGATGCGGTGCGGGACGAAAAATTGAAGGTTATCCGTGCTTTGCAGCCCGTTGCGAGCCACGAGATCGTGCGCGGCCAGTACGATGGCGCCGATGGGATGACGAGCTATCGCGAAGATGTGGGCGATCCGCGCAGCCATACGGAGAGCTTCATTGCGCTGAAGGTCCATTGTTCGAACTGGCGCTGGGCGGGCGTGCCGTTCTACCTGCGCACGGGCAAGCGGATGAAGGCGCGCAGCTCCGAGATCGCCGTGACGTTCAAGGATCTGGCCCACTCGATCTTCCCGGGCGACGAGGCCCGGCACCGCAACATCCTGTCGATCCAGCTGCAGCCCGATGAGGGGATGAACCTGCAGGTGACGATCAAGGAGCCTGGGCCGGGGGGCATGCGGCTGATCGACGTGCCGCTCGACATGACCTTCGCCGATGCGCTGGGGCCGGAAAATAACGATATTCCAGATGCTTACGAGCGATTGATCATGGACGTGATCCGCGGGAACCAGACGCTCTTCATGCGCGGCGACGAGGTCGAGGCCGCCTGGGCCTGGACCGATCCCATCATCGATGGCTGGGAAGAGCGGGGGGATGTGCCCAAGCCCTATGACAGCTGCTCGGCCGGGCCCGAGGATGCGATGATGCTGATGCACCGCGACGGCCGCCGCTGGCGGGACATCAAGGCATGATCCCGTCAGCGATGGTTAAGCGATCGTTGCCGCAACGGGCGGAGGCCCGGTTTTTGCCCGCTCGCCCGTCGAGCCGCTTTCATCGTTGCGCTTGAATATCTAGAGGGCAGGATCTGCAAAGAGGTTAACGGGCCGGGCGCGGGGGCGTTGCGGCCCTGAGAGGAGGCGCCATGCAACTGATCGAGTATCCCGACGCCGAGATGATGATGATCGATCTGGCCAATTCGCTGGCCGGGGAGCTGGAGAACTGCCTTCTCAAGCACGACCACGCCTCGTTCGCGGTGCCGGGCGGCACGACGCCCGGCCCGATCTTCGACAGCCTGTGTGCCGCCAATCTCGACTGGAGCCGCGTCCATGTCACCCTGACCGACGAGCGGTGGGTCCCCCCGGACCATCCGCGATCGAACACGCGGCTGGTGCGCGAACGGCTTTTGACGGACCGCGCGGCGGCGGCAACGATGATCCCCCTCTACAAGGAGGCGGAGGCGCCGGAAGACGTTCTGGAGGATCTTGAGGCGGGGTTTGCCGAGGAACTGCCGATCTCGGTTATGCTGCTGGGGATGGGGGCGGATATGCATACCGCCTCGCTCTTTCCAGGGGCGGACAAGCTGGGAGAGGCGTTGCGGACCGACCGGATCCTTCTGCCGATGCGCGCGCCGGGGGCGGAGGAGCCGCGGATCACGCTGACGGCACAGGTGCTGAAGGGCGCGATGAGCCGGCATATCGTGATCACCGGAGACGAAAAGCGCACGGCTTTGGAAAAGGCGCGGGGGCTGTCGCCGGAAGAGGCGCCGGTGGCCGCAGTTCTTCCGGGCGCCACCGTTCACTGGGCGCGCGACTAGGGGCGAGGGAACCTGCGGCGACTCTCCGGGTCTTGTCTGCAGAGAGAACGAGCGGACCCGGATACAGGCAGAGAAGCGAGGCGGCGCGATGTGGGATGCCCTGAGAACCCAGTACGACAAGGTGAAGGATCGCCGGTTCGAGACGCTGTTCGGCAGCCAGCGGGCCGAGGAGTTTCGGGCAACGCTGTCGACGGGCGACGGCGATCTGCTGCTCGATTACTCCAAGACGAATATCGATTTCGAAGGCCGCGCGCTGCTGGTGCGGCTGATGGAGGATGCCGGTGTGGCCGCCCGGCGCGATGCCATGCTGTCGGGCGAGACGATCAACGAGACCGAGGGCAGGGCGGTGCTGCACACCGCCTTGCGCAACCTCGATGGCGGTCCGGTCGAAGTGGGTGGCACCGATGTGATGCCCGGCGTGCTGGAGACGCTGGGACGGATGGAAGGCTTTGCCGAGGCAGTACGGGACGGGACGTTTGCCGGGGCAGGGGGGGCGATCACGGATGTGATCAATATCGGTATCGGGGGCTCGGATCTGGGGCCTGCGATGGCGGTGCGGGCGCTTGCGCCGTACCATGACGGGCCGCGGTGCCATTTCGTCTCGAACGTCGACGGGGCTGATATCGCTGGTGTTTTACGGCAGTGCGATGCGGGCACAACGCTGGTGATCGTCGCCTCCAAGACCTTTACGACGATCGAGACGATGACCAATGCGCGCACGGCGCGGGCTTGGATGAGCGACGCGGTGGACGACCCGGCGGCGCAATTCGCGGCTTTGTCCTCGTCGGAGGAGAAGACGTCGGATTTCGGCATCCCGGCCGAGCGGGTCTTCGGGTTCGAGGATTGGGTCGGCGGGCGCTATTCGATCTGGGGGCCGATCGGGCTGAGCCTGATGATCGCGATCGGGCCTGCGGCCTTCCGGGCCTTCCTGCGCGGCGGGCAGGCGATGGACCGCCATTTTGCGACCGCTGACTGGTTCGAGAACCTGCCGGCGCTGATGGCGATGGTCGGCCTGTGGCACAATCAGGTTTGCGGCTATCCCACCCGCGCGGTGCTGCCTTATGACGACCGTCTGGCCCGGCTGCCCGCCTACCTTCAGCAGTTGGAGATGGAGAGCAACGGGAAGCGCGTCGCGATGGACGGAGGCGCGCTGGACGTGCCTTCGGGGCCCGTTGTCTGGGGGGAGCCGGGGACGAACGGGCAGCACGCGTTTTATCAGTTGATCCATCAGGGGACCCAGGTTGTGCCATGCGAGTTCCTGATCGCCGCGGAGGGGCATGAGCCGGAGCTGCGGCACCAGCATGAGCTGCTGATTGCCAATTGTCTCGCCCAGTCGGAAGCCCTGATGAAGGGGCGCGATCTGGACGAGGCGCGGGAGAAGATCGCTGGCAAGTTCGAGGGGGATGAGCTTGAGCGGCAGGCGGCGCATCGGGTGTTTCCGGGCAATCGCCCCTCGGTGACGATCGCCTATCCGAAACTGACGCCGTTCATGCTGGGAATGATCATAGCCCTTTATGAACACAGGGTGTTCGTCGAGGGCGCGGTGCTGGGCATCAATTCCTACGACCAGTGGGGCGTCGAACTGGGCAAGGAGCTGGCCACGGCGCTTGGCCCCATCGTCAGCGGGGAGGAGGCGCCGGACGGCAAGGACGGGTCGACAGCCGGTCTAGTGCGGTTCCTGCAGGAGCGAGCAACATCGCCTTAGATGTGAACCGATCGTAACGGCTGCGACCGGCGGGCAGGGAGGGCGCAACCCGCGCCGCGCTGCGAATCGCCTGTTAACGCTGGCCGGGAGGGCCTCTGCGGGCCAGAGGCATTGGGTCGGCATCGCGTCAGCATAGTGTCGGACATAGCCGCCCTGAATAGCCCGGTTAACGCAGCGGCCGGTCTTGCCGCACGCAACGATGGCAAAGACAATCCAGTGCCACCCATGATTGTAGATCTGCGGGGTTGGCGCGTCCGGCTTGCTTGACGCAGGGTCAACGTCTAGGCTGCGCGCGTTCGAAACCCCTTTCAACCAACTGATTTCACGGTGACGAGTGCGATGACATTGAGACTGATTTCCAAAGACGGCACCTGGTTCGTCTTCAACCAGGCGGCCCTGCGCAGCGAAGCGATCCGGTACTTCTTCAACACCGGAATGCAGCCGCCGCCTAGCCTGCAGGAACTGTATCCGCGGCGTCCTGTCGATCCGAGCGGGATCGATATCGGCGATACCCATTGGGGGCTGGCGCGGACCGCCTTCGCCGCGCGGCCAAACCTTTACAGCTTCATCCGGCCCGAAGCGGCCCGGCAGATGGCGGGGCTGGCGGACACGCGTGACTACAGCGCGGCCCATCCGCATTGGATTCCGGGAAATATCTGGCAGCAATTCCTGCGCGCGGGCGCGGGGGTACATCGCTATGGCCGCGCGTCGCGTCTACAGACCGATATCATCCTGATCAACCGCGACAGCATCAGCGGCTATGCCGAGATGCCGACGCAGCTCGCTCAGGTCAGGCGGCTTCTAGATGTTCCGGACGAGACGCTTTGGGACCACGTGACCGGCGGCAGCACCGAGGCCGCGCGGGCGCGCTGGATGGCCGAGGCGAATGACGGCTACAACAATTACATGTGGGGCGCCGTCAGCCAGCGGGGGATGTCCGCACGCGAGGCCTCCGACAGCTACCGCAACGAGGTCTATCAGCGGTTCCTGCGGGCCTATCTGCCGCTGATCGGCGGCAGCACGGCGGCCCATTCCGCGGGCGGGACGGCTGGTGATGTCTTACGCGCGGCGGGCTGGATCTAGGCCTGGCCCGCGCCGTCGCGCGCGATCAGCGTCTGGCGGATCGCGTCCGACAGCGGGCGTTTGGTACCGTCGGCCTCAAGCAGCACCAGCACGGCCGACGAGGTACAGCGCAGGGTGCCGCCTGAGAAGATCGCGTAGTCCATCGTGAAGGAGGTCGTGCGCAGTTCGCGCGTGCGGCCGACGACGACATAGTCTTCCTCCAGCAACATCTCGGCGAGGTAGTCGACCTCGACCCGGCGCAGGACGATGCGGGGATCTTCGGGGGTGTAGTTCGAAATCCCGTAGTCCCGGAAGTAGTGGATCCGGAAGGTTTCGAACCAGCGCAGATAGGCGGTGTTGTTGATATGAGCGAGCGCGTCGAGCTCTCCGAACCGGGTCCGGTCGGCGCGGCCATAGGTCCAGGGTTCGGGGATGCCAAGCTGCCGAAGCTCGGCCTCGGCAAGCGGCGTGAGGTAGGAGATCTTCATCGGGGAGGCTCTTTTGCGATCGGTCGGGGTCTTTGGGCCTCCATAGGTCAATGCGGTTCGGGAGGTAAGGGCCCGAAGCCCTGTCGCGACAAGATGCTGGGGAGGGCCGGGGGGTATCTCTCAGGTTCGGAAACACCGAGACGGGTCTGCCAGAAAGATCAAGAGCTTGGCGAGGTCGCGCTGGGTTCTTGAATGGCCGAGGCGAACAGCGAGCAAAACCGGCAGATTGCCGGGACCCCTCACATAGGTCGACCCCAGACATTCGCTTCCGCATATTCCGGGCGGTTCGGTGTGAAGAAGTCGATATTGATGACCTCTTCGGGTCCGATGACGACCGCGTGGTGCATGACGTTCGGCGGGATGACGACCACCCCACCGGGATCGAGGCGGATGACCTCGCCACCGATGTGGAAGTCGACCGATCCCGAAACGATATAGGCGATCTGTTCGTGGACGTGGCTGTGGGGCTTCGGCTCGTGTTCCGGCTGGAGGCGGTGCATTGCCACGGTTCCGCCCTGCCCGGAGATGGCCTTCTGCTCAACACCTGGACGGATTGTCTTCCACGCCATGCTGTCCCAATTGATGCTATGGATCATACCTCTATCCCCTTCGAAGGGTGCCAGAAGGCTTCGGGCGACGGCGCGCAGAAACGAACGCAGCCCCGCCATGTCAGGCGAGATTGCCAACGAAGGAGGCGGCATTCGTCGAGGTCATGCGAATGATGTCGGCGTCGGAATACCCGATATCGGACAGCAGATCGATCATTTGCGCCATGCCTTCGACCGGGCTGGGATTGCCGACCTGACCCAGATCGGAGCCGACGAAAGTGTTTTCCACCCCGCCTGCATCGATGGCCGCGCGCAGATCATCTCCATCGAAAAGCTGGAAGGTCGAGGGCACGAACATGCAGATATCGTGCTCCATCTTGACCCCTAAGCGGGTGAGTTGGGCGATGTCTTCCAGCGAGCAGGCATTCACGTAGGTGGGATGGTTGAGAAACATGCGGGCGACACCGTGAGCCTTTGCCTCTTGGTAGAACGGGATCGCCTCCTTGACATGGTGGTGCCCGGCCGAAACGCAGGCATCAGCCTCTGCAACCAGATCAAGGATCCGTTTGACCGGGTCCAGCACCGCGCCGGCAGCGTCGGTCAGGCGCATGCCGTCGCCTTCGATGACCTTCGTCGTGTGAGCCGGAAACTTTCCCTTCAAGGCCTTGGCGGTTTTGTCGATATGGTTTTGCGCATGGGCGGTGGGCATCCAGACGACGCGTGCGCCCTGCTTGAGGGCGTAGTCCACCGCCACGGGGTTCAGACCGCCCAGAGGGTTGTTCAGGACAATCGCGCCGATGACCCGGGTGGCGAGGCCCAGGTTCTCGTTCAGCATCGTCGCGATGGGCATCGTCGGGTAGTAGTGATCCTTCAGCAGGATCGCCTTCATTCCGGCAGCATCCGCTTGGCGCACGGCTTCGATATGGTCGATCTTGCGCGGGTGAAGCGAGGGGCCCGAGTGAATATGCAGATCGACCGCGCCGCGCAGCAGGCGGGTCGCGCGGTCCGAGAACGTGGTGTCTCTGGCTTGCTTGTCCATTGGATGTCCTTTCCGATGCGCGCGGCGTGTCAGGCCTTGCCCTGGATCCGCGCCATGATCTCGGCCGGGTCCGGAATCGGCCTGGGCGGTGTGCCGATCGCCGCGCCTGTCAGCGGCAGTTCGGCGCCGTAGTAGCTCAGCCCCAGCGCCAGATCGCGTTCGGGCCAGATCACGGGCTGCCAGTCGGGTTCGAAGATCAGGTAGCCTTCGTCGCCGAAGAGCTCGATCCGGTTCCCGCCGGGCTCGAAGCAGTAGAGGAACGACCCCTGCGTGATCCCGTGCCGTCCGGGCCCAGCCTCGATCGCGATCTCGTTTTCGCGCAGCAGATCGGCCATGTCGTTCAGATGCTGCGGGACGCCGTAGTAGAACGCCACGTGGTGCAGACGGCCGCTTGCGCCTGTCATATCCATCGTCAAGGCAAGGTCGTGGTTGATGTTATTGTGCGACAGCCAGGCGCCGATCACAGGCCCCGCATCCGCGACGACCGCCTCGCGAAGGCGCGCGCCGGTGGACCGGATCAGGAAGTCGCGGACGGGGGCGACGTCGGAGCACATGATGTTCAGATGGTCGAGACGGCGCACTGGCACGCCGATCCCCGGCCGCTTCATCGGCCGGTTCAGAAGCCGCGAGCGCTGATCCTTTGCCACCTCCGGCCGCTCGATCTCCCAGAAGATGCGCATCCGGTGGCCGTCGGGGCTGCGATATTCGTAGGCCGGACCATAGCCGGTCGCGTCGTCCACCCAGCCGATCCCGGCGCCCATCGCCTCGATCTCGGCCACGCGGCGGTCGAGCGCGGCGCGCGACGTCGTGCGCAGCCCGATATGGCCCAGGCCAGGCTCATCCGCCCGGGTCAGCCGGAGGGAGTGATGATGGCTTTCCTCGTAGCCGCGCAGATAGACCGACGTGTCGTCGCGACCGGTCTCGTAAAGGCCCATCAGATCCTTGAAGAACCGCACCGACTGATCGAACCTTGGCGTCAGCAGTTCGGCGTGGCTCAGATGGGCGACATCAAAGATCGGTTCCGCATCGGACATCTGTTTCCTCCCACAAGATATTCCGTGTGTCCGCGGCTGCGTCTCGGCCCGGACGGTTAGGTCGTCAGACCCCAGACGAGCATGGTCGCGGCGACCGTGCTGAGCGTCAGGGGCAGAAAGAGCGACACGTTGGCGTCGACGGCAAAGGCCCGCCCGAAGATTCTGTAATGGATGTCCGGGACACCGTTCACCTTGTCCTGGAGGACGCCGCCATAGATCGGGCGGGTGGCCCAGGCGATCCAGAAGCCGCCATAGATCGCAAGCGCCAGAAGGGCCGGCACCCAGAGCGCGGCAGCATCGGGTCCGGCGGTCCAGATCAGGATCAGCGACAAGAGCGCCGTGAAGTCGTAACTCGAGACCTGCCAGACCACGTGATAGCGGGCATGACCGGTCCACGACGGATTGGTCGCGTGAGACGCGTTCCAATCGAAGAATGTCGGGATCGCGCTGTAGCCCAGCGTGGCGACGGTCAGCAGTATCTTGGCTGTCAGCAACATCCGACGCCCTCCCTGCGTCTTGGCCCTCGATCGGGTCGTCGACCGCCGCTACGCCGCGGCAGTTCGGATTTGTCCTTTAAGCGCGCCTACGAACGCCTCCATCGTGGTTTCGCCCAGATCGACCGCCTTGGCGCCGCCGCCGGCGACCACGGTCACATCCTCGATCCCGATGACGTTGAGGATCAGCCGCAGATATTGCGTTGCGATGTCGCGCGCTGCGATGGGCGAGCCCTCGGTATAAACTCCGCCCGAGGCCATCAGAACGGTGGCCTTCTTGCCGGTCAGAAGACCCGATCCATCCATGCCCAGGGTCAGCCCTTTGCGGACGATATGGTCGATCCACGCCTTCAGGAGGGCAGGGACGTTGTAATTGTAGACCGGCGTGCCGATCGCGATCTCGTCGGCGTTCATGAGTTCGGCGACCAATTCATCCGATAGCGCGAGAGCCTGCTTCATCTCGGGCGTGTGCTGATCGGGCGGCGTGAAGTAGGCCTGGAGCCACGGTGCCGTAACGAAGGTAAGGTCCGTCTCCGTCAGATCGCGGTTCACGACCGCACCCCCGGGATGGGCAGCACGCCAATCGTCGACGAAGCGGCGGGTGATGGTGCGCGAGACCGAAGCGTCGCCCCGGGGGCTGGTTTCGATGACGAGGAGATTGGGCATATCATTTTTCCTTCAAAGACGCGCGACCAGGGGAAGGCCGCGGATGTTTGTCGCGAGCATTGAAGCGCTATCGCGCCTCTGGAAAAAGAGATGAAACTATGATCATCTCCATCTTATTTGGAGATGAAGATGATCGGGACGCTGACCCTCGACCAACTGCGCATTCTCGTTGCGATCGCGGATGAAGGCAGCTTTTCAGCCGCTGGACGGGCTTTGGGCCGGGTCCAATCGGCGATCAGTCAATCGGTGGCCGCGTTGGAAGAAACGCAAGGCGTGATACTCTTCGATCGGACAAGCTATCGCCCGATCCTGACAGAGACGGGCCGGGTCCTTGTCGATCAGGCACGGTCGGTTCTGGCAGGAGCCGCACGGTTCGAGGCGGTGGCCGCGGGGACGCGCGCAGGGCTGGAGGCGGAGCTTACCTTGGCCATCGATCCGCTGGTGCAAAGCGCGCCGTTCCAGGGCGCCCTGCGCGATCTGAGCGATCTCTATCCGGATCTGCCGATCGCATTCTCGACCGAGGGCCTGGGCGGATCGCTCCGACGCTTGCGGGATGGGTCGGCGGCGCTTGCCTTCTGCGCCCTTTTGCCGAGCGTGCCGGAGGATGTCATCGCCTATCCGCTGATGCGGACAGCAATGCGGCCCGTCGCGGCGGCAGATCATCCGCTCGCCACCCTCAGGCGCCCCGTGGCCACCGCCGAGCTGGAGGATCACGTGCAACTGGTCTTGTCCGATCCAGTCGCGCCGTCCGGGCCGAATTACGGTCTGGCCAGCGCCCGGCTTTGGCGCTTTGCCGATCTGACCCGGCGCCTGGACTTCCTTCTGGCCGGGTTCGGCTGGTGCCGGATGCCCGACCACCTTGTCGCGGATGCGCTAAAGGACGGCCGGTTAGTCGCGCTTGAGATCGAGGACGATACCGAACCGCCCGAAGGTCTGACGATCTATGCCGCCCACCGGCGCGACCGCGCCCTTGGGCCCGCGGCACGATGGCTGCTGGAGGCGGTCCGGACGCGAATGCAAGGGTAGGGGGCTGGCAGGCGGTGACGGGCGGCGCGCCGACCTCGACCGCAGCGCGGGCCGGTGGCATCTGACCCTCGTCCCAATAGGTGCCATAGACCTCGTTGAACGCACCGTAATTGCCCATATCCGTGATGAACACCGTCGCGCGCACAGTATTGTTGAAGCCGTAGCCTGCCTCCGCCATGACGCGGGCGATGTTGTCCATGACGATCCTGGTTTGATCCTGAAGGTCGTTCTCTCCATCGCGGGCATGTTCCGGGATTTCGCCGCCGACATAGGCGATCTGTCCCGACACGAAGAAGAAGCCGCTGGCCGTCTTGATGCCCGGTGAGTACGGCGCAATCGGAACGTTGCCGGCCGGATAGACGCCAGTGCGGGCGTCTTCGGCCTGGGCTGCGCTCGCGGCGATCAAGAAAGCCGCTGTGGCAAGGGTGCGAAGTCGTTTCATCGTGGTTACTCCCTGTCGAGGGCGGTGCTTACTTCGTGGCTTCTCCTGACTTCGACGGAGGTCGCGTTGAGCTTGCTGATCTGGTCGCGCTGGATCGCAGTCGGTGTCATGCGGTCCTCGGTCGAGACGATGGCGAAGTTCGGCTTGCTCTCCCAAGCGAGCTGCGTCACCGGCGTGCCAAGCGAGGCACTGTCGATCGGGCCTTGCGAGGCGGCGGCAGCCTTTGGGTCGAAAGATGCGCTCTACAGGGAGGCGCTCGATCGCTATACCGCCGATGGCCGGGCCCGTCTTTACGGTCTGACCGATGAGCTTGATCGCCTTTAGCCCACGTCACCCGGATCTGCTCCGCTGCCTTTCTGTCACAGCATCTGTTCGCCTGTCGCAGGTCAGAGCAAAGGGGAACTCGGGTAGATCCGGTTCCGATGGGGCAGACGTGGCGTGTCAGAGTGTCCGCTGGCTGCCCAAAGGGACTATCAGCGGTCCGCCCTTGGGATGATCCAGGACCGCGCAGACCGTGTCGTAGACGAGGGCCAGGCGTTGTTCGCTCAAGACCTCGCGCGGCGCGCCGTCCGCCTGAACCTGGCCGTTGGCCATCAGCACGATCCGGTCGGCATGGCGCGCGGCGAGATTGAGGTCATGCAGCACGACCGCAACGGCGCGCCCGTCCTCCCGCGCGAGACGGCGGATCAGGTCCATCACCACCAGTGCATGGCCCATGTCGAGGTGGTTCGTCGGCTCGTCCAGCAAGAGATGCGGCGCATCCTGCGCGACGGTCATCGCGATCCAGCTGCGCTGGAGCTGGCCCCCCGAAAGGTCCGCCACGGGCCGATCCGCGATCGACCACGCCCCCGTCCGGTGGAGCGCCCGGTCGATGGCCTCATGGTCTGCCGCCGCCAGAGGCGCGAAGGCGCGCCGATGGGCGTAGCGGCCGAGCGCCACGAGGTCGCGAACGACGATCTCTTCCGGAGGAACAGGCGTCTGGCCGAGCATGGCCACCTCGCGCGCCAGCGCCTTTGCACCGATCTCGGTCACCTTGCGGTCCCCCAGCATCGCCGCCCCCGCCGTCAACGGCAGCGCGCCGCGCAGGGCGCGCAGGGCGGTGGACTTGCCGCAGCCGTTCGGCCCGCAGAGCGCCACAACCTCGCCAGCCCCCAACGCAAGGTCGATCCCTTCGAGAACCGGGCGGCCTCCGTACCCGCCCTGCGCCGCGTCCAGCCGCAGTGTCATCCTCGCCCCCGCAGGAGGAGTAACAGCAGGACCGGAACGCCAATCATCGCGGTCACCGCACCGGTCGGGATCTCGAGCGGGGCGAAGGCGAGGCGCGCCAAAATGTCAGCTGCCGCCACGATCCCGGCCCCGCAGCCGAGCGTGGTAAGCGCCTGTGCTCCGGTCCCGGACGGCGCGATCCGGCGGGCCAGATGCGGTGCGACCAGACCGACGAAGCCGATGCCGCCCGCCACCGACACCGCCGCTGCGGTCAACAGGACAGCCAGTCCGATCGCCGCCCCACGGGTGAGCATGACGTTCACCCCCTGCGCCGCCGCGGTCGCGTCGTCGCACCGCAGGTTATCGAGCGGACGCATCAACGGGACCGCTCCGACAAGCGCCACGGCGACGACGGAGGACAGCAAGGTCACCTCGAACCAGCTTGCCGTGTGAACCGATCCGGCCAGCCAGATCAGCGCCTGACCCGCGCGGTAGACAGGCCCCGCGACCATCATCAGCGTCACCAGCGCGTCGGCCAACGCGCCGAGCGCAATGCCGTAGAGGATCAGGCGCAGAGGCCCGCCCAGGTCGCGGCGGGCGAGCCAGGCCACGGCAGCCGCGAAGATCAGCGCGCCCGCGGCCGCGGCGGCCGGCTGCCAGAGGATCGGGACGGTCAGAGCATTGGCTTCATCCGAAAAGGCCCAGAGGAAGGTCAGAACCCCCAGGGCGGCGCCATCGACAATGCCCAGCGTCGCGGGCGCAGCCAGCGGGTTGCGCGTCGCGCGTTGCAGAAGGAACCCTGCCAGCCCCAGGGCGCCGCCTGCGAGCATCGCCATCAGGACGCGGGGCATCCGCAGGTTCCAGACGATGATCCCGTCACTGCGCACGCCAGTGCCTGTCAGGGCGGCGAAGACCCGGTCGGGCGGCAGGAACGACGCGCCAAGGCCCAGCCCCATCAAGAACAACGCAGCCAGGATTGGCGGCAGCACCCAGGCCGCGGACGGCAGACGGCGGCGGAGCAGCAGCGCGGCGCCGGTCACGTCGGCATCCGCGCGCCACGTCGCAGCAGGACCAGAAGGATCGGCACGCCGATCAGGGCCGTCACCGCGCTCACCGGCGCCTCGGACGGATAAAGGACGAAACGCGCGGCGATGTCGGCGCCCACGCCGAGGATCGCGCCCCAAAGGACCGCGACCGGAATCAGCGCGCGGTGGCCGCGCAGGCCGGACAGACGTGCAAGGTGCGGCGCGGCAAGGCCGACGAACGCAACCGGCCCCGCCAGCGCAACGCCCGCGCCCGCGAGCGCGGCACCTGCCACCAGGCAAGCGGCGCGCACCCCGCCCGTCGCGACGCCCAGGGCGGCCGCGGTCGCGTCGTCCGCTGCCATCACGTCCAGCGCGGGTGCCAGCGCCAGACCGGCCAGCGCGGCGGCCAACCCAAGCGCAGCCGCCAGCGGCAAACCGGCGAGCGGGCGGCCCTCGAAGGCACCGGAGAGCCAGAAGATCAGCTCTTCCATCACGCCCTCGTTCATCAGAACGACAACCTGCACGCCGGACGCCAGCAGCGCCGACACCGCGACGCCAGCCAGAAGCAGCCCCGCGGCCGGGAAGCCGGGGGCCGCCGCAGCGACAAACCCGAAGACCAGCGCCCCCGCCGCGAGCGCCCCGAAAGCCGCGATGGCCATCAGCGCGGGCATCCCCGGATCGCCAAGGAAAACGATCCAGGCAACCACCGCGAAGGCCGCGCCGCCATTGACACCGATCAGCGCCGGCTCGGCGATCGGATTGCGCGTGGCCGCCTGCATCAGCAGGCCTGACAGGGCGAGCATGGCCCCCACCACTGTCGCCAGAAGCAAGCGCGGCAGGCGCAGGGTCGTCACAATCAAAGCCTCAGCATCGGTGCCGCCCTGCGTCAACGCCGCCCAGACCGTCGCGGGCGGATAGGTCCTGAGCCCGAGATGCAGGGATGCCACCGCCAGAAGGCCAAAAACAGCGGCGAGCAGGGAGGGGAGGCGAAGAGGCACGAGGCGCAGTCCATACTTGACAAAAAAAGTCAGTCACATATCCGACTGTTCCAGTCAACATTGCTCCAATGCGGGCGCAACAGACTGGATCCTCCCATGCTCAGAACGACACGCCGCCTTCTTCTCACGCTCGCCGCCGCGGCTTTCGCGGTTCCCGCAGCTGGATTCGAGGTCGAGCACAGCATGGGCACGACCGATGTGCCGGGCGATCCGCAGCGCGTCGTCGTACTAACCAACGAGGGCACCGAAGCTGCCTTGGCGCTCGGCATAACGCCGGTCGGGGCTGCGAATTCCTGGCTGGGCGACCCATGGTACGATCATATCGCAGACGCGATGGAGGGGGTGGAGCCGGTCGGCAAGGAGAATGCCGTCAACCTGGAACTCATCGCGGCGCTCGAGCCGGACCTGATCCTCGGCAACAAGCAGCGCCACGAAGAGATCTACGATCAGCTCTCAACCATCGCGCCGACAATCCTGTCGGAACGGCTGCGCGGTGACTGGATGGAGAATTTTGCACTCTATGCGCAGGCGCTCGGGCGCGCAGAAGAAGGCGAGGCTGTGATGGATGCCTTCCGCGATCGCGTGGCGGCAACGTCCGAGGCCCTGGGCGAGGCAACCGAAGAGGAGGTGAGCGTGATCCGCTTCCTCGCCAGTCAGATCCGCATCTACCAGCTCGACAGCTTCTCGGGCGTGCTGCTGAAACAGCTCGGCTTCGCGCGCCCTCAGTTGCAGGACGTCGAGGCATTCGTCCTGCGCGTCGGCAAGGAATCGATCCCCGATATGGACGGCGACCGCATCTTCCATTTCACCTACGACACCGGCGATGGCGAAGGCGCGGCCGCCGCGGCCGACGCGCTGTCCGATCCCCTCTGGCAGCAGCTCTCGGCGGTTCAAGCCGGTCGTGTTCACGCCGTGGACGACGCCATCTGGAACACGGCGGGCGGGGTGATCGCCGCAAATCTCATGCTGGACGACATCGCCCGCATCTACGGCGTCGCGCCCGACTGACGGCCTTCTGCTCCGATCTTAGCCGCGTGGGATATGGAAGCGCGTCTCGAAGCGGTAGTCGACATGCACAACGCCCGGCCAGGCACTTGCGACGACCTCGCGGTCGAAACGAGGGAGGGCGCGTCCCGGCCCGTTACCCTGACCCGCGCAACCGGTCCAGCCGCAGGCGGTGCCGCTCGTCCGTGAGCCGCCGCGCCAGCGCGTGGACCGCGCCGATGGTGCCACCGACGCTGACCGTGGCGATGAGGAACATGACCAGCATCTGATACCTGGCGGCCTGCATCGGATCCGCGCCGGCCAGGATCTGCCCTGTCATCATCCCCGGGATCGTCACGACGCCCGTCGCCGCCATTGCGTTCAGCACCGGCATAAGCCCGGTTCGGATCGCCTCGCGCCGGGCATCCGCCAGTGCCGCTTCGCGCGTCGCGCCGAGCGCCAGCCGGCCTTCGATCGCGCGCGCCTCACGCGTCACGGTCCGCGCGAAGGTGTCCAATCCGAGCGCGACACCCGTCATCGCGCTGCCCGCCACCATCCCGAAGAGCGGCAGCGCCACCTGCGGCGCGTGCCACGGATCGGCCCGAACAAGCAGCGCAAGCGCAGGCACCGTCACCAGCCAGCCGCCTGCCAGCATCACACCCGCGCCCAGGCCCAGCGTCCAGCCGCGGCCAGCAAGGCGGGATTGGCGGTTCATCACCTCGACCCCGGCAAAGCCTGCCATCGCTAGCATCGCCAGCGCCGTCACCGCAGGCGATTGCAGCGCGAAGAGCCAGCGCAGGACGACCGCCAAGAGGAGGAGCTGGCCAACCATTCGCGCACCTGCGATCAGCAAGGTCCGCGCGATGCCCAGCGATAATGCCGCCGACGCTCCGGCACAGAGCACCAGCGCCAGTGCAGCCACCGCGACGTCGAGCTGCGAGAGGACCGGCGCGCTCACAACGAGAGCCTTTCTGCGCCCAGACGGTCAGGCTGCCCGGGATCATGACTGACCAGAACGAGGATGCCGGGCCAGTCCCTCAGCACCGCCTCGACGGCGGTGGTCGTCGCGGGGTCGAGGGGGCCGGTCGGTTCGTCCAGCAGCAGCGCGCGGGGCCGCCGCGTCATGGCGCGCAGCAACGCGGCGCGCTGGCGCTCTCCGGTGGAGAGCCGGTCAATGGGCGCGTCGAGCAGGGCTTCGGCAAGCCCCAGAGCCGCCAGCCCGTCTGACGAACTGTCCGGCAGATGGTCACGAAGGGTAGGCGCCCACCAACCCGGTTCCGCCGGGACGTAGGCCACACGCGCACGCCAGTCCGGAGCCGACACCGCGTCGCGTGAAACGCCGTCCAGATTCACCGTGCCGCGAGCAGGATCGAGATCGGCCAATGAGCGTAGCAGCAGCGTCTTCCCGCTCCCCGATATACCCGCCACGGCGAGCGGCCGTCCCGCCGTGGCGGAGAACGAAACGGTCCGCCCATTTGCTAGCGACAGGTTCGTGGCGTTGAGCATGGCGGTTCGCCCCGGATACTCGATGAGATGAGTCAGCACGCCTGATCCTAGACTGTAGCGCGGCGCACCAGAACGGCTGATCCGTGACCGCCGCCTGGAAGTTTCGGAGTGTCGCAGATGTTGGACGGGTTACGGCATCGTGCGGGTAACAGGGCGAGTCGGGGCAGGGGGCCTGCAAGTGCGATTGCGGAGAGGTCGCTCGACGAAAACCCTCATCGCGTTCGCCGGGCCCGCGGTGAGCGCACAGATGGCTACCCGGTATACGGGCCGGTCAAGGCGAACATCGTTCGTTCGACGCGCGCGACCGGCTATGGGGTGCCAAATGCCCTGGCTCTTACCTTAGATGGCGACTCGGATCCTCATCGAGATCGACAAAACGATGGGTTCGGGTCGCACCACAATATTAAGCTCCAGTTCATGAAGTCTGTCCAAGTGCCCGCTGAGCCAGGGGCTTGATCCCGTAAGATCCGGAGTCTTATCAGTTCAGTCTCATTCTATATGAGAAATAGTAACCACCTTTGCACTCCAAGGTAATTCGCATAATCAATATTATGTCAAATGTACTCATCCGCCATTCTGGCAGAGAATTCCGAACCTTACGCTCGACAGTGTCGCTGAAATGGCGGTATGCCGTGCCGCGTAAGGAGCTGACATGCCGCATCTTTTGTTACTGAACGGCCCTAACCTGAACCTGCTTGGAACGCGCGAGCCGGATCTTTACGGCTCGCAGACCCTCGTCGAGATTGAGGAGATATGCCGTGCACATGCCTCCTCTCAAGACGCCGAATTGACAGCGTTTCAATCGAATTCCGAAGGTGCGCTGATCGATGCGCTGCAGGATGCGCCCGACGGCGTGATACTGAATGCGGGCGCCTACACGCATACCTCGGTCGCTCTGCGAGATGCGATCGCGTCGATTGCGGCGCCGGTTGTGGAGATCCACATCTCGAACGTTCATGCGCGTGAGGATTTCCGCCATCGGTCGCTGATTGCACCCGTTGCGCTGGGCCAGATTTCCGGTTTCGGAATTGGCTCTTACCTTCTTGCCATCGACGCTTTGTTGCGGCATCTCCGACAATGATGAGCTTGCGTCGGCATTTGCATGATCTGTCCAACGCACCCACGGTCGAACTCCTGTGGGACATGCATTGTGACCGGATGGGAGAATACGGGTTCGACCGGCTGATCTACGGCTTTACCCGCTACAAGACGCTGACCTCGCTGGGCGACCCACAAGATATGGTGCTGCTCAGCAATCATGATCAGGACTATCTGAAGGCGTTCCTGGACGAAGGTCTCTACCACCACGCCCCTATGGTCCGCTGGGCGCTGGAGAATGAAGGCGCCTGCAGCTGGCGCTGGATGGAGGATATGGGCCGGACGGACAACCTGACGCCGAGCGAGCAGAAAGTGATGGAGTTCAACCGCTCCATGGGTGTGCGGGCTGGTTACACGATCAGCTTCAAGTCGGTCTCGGCCCGGTCGAAGGGCGGCATCGCGCTGACGGCGCATCGGGATGTGACCCAAGACGAGGCTGACGCCACCTGGGAGAAGCACGGCGCGGACATCATCCTGATGAACAACGTCGCGCACCTCAAACTGCTCACCCTGCCCTATAGCGGCTCGCGGACGCTGACGAAACGCCAGCGCGAGGTGCTGGAATGGGTTGGCGATGGGAAAACGACGCAGGATATCGCTATTTTGCTGGGACTTACGCCAGCGACGATCGAAAAGCATCTGCGGCTGGCGCGGGATGCGCTGGATGTCGAAACGACGGCGCAGGCGGTGCTAAAGGCGTCGTTCCAGAACCAGATGTTCATCCTGGAGCCACCCGAGGCGGCGTAAGGTAAGGTTTCCCCCACTTTCGTGACGCTGCGTCAAAGGGCATCCTGAGATCGTTCCGTGAGTGGTAGCCTAAGGCTAAGGAACATCGGATCGGACCCCCGAGATACCGGGGCCCTGCGGTTCGGACCGGGAAACCGGCGGTCGGATGGGTGGCGGAATTCAAACGCGCACTGTCCGGCCATGAATACGGCGTCCGCTGTCTCCCCGGTCGCGTGACGCCTGTCTGGCGGTGTCGATCCCTCCCGCATCGACACCGCCTTTTCTTTCAGTCACTTATCACACATAGCTAACGTTGCTTTTCCCGCCAGTCAGGATGAATCCAGGGCTCCGAAGGGTCCGGCGGAAGCGCGCGGCCCAGAATGTGATCGCTCGCCTTTTCGCCAACCAGGATCGATGGCGCATTGAGATTGCCGTTGGTGATACGCGGAAAGATCGAGCTGTCTGCGACGCGCAGACCGTCGACCCCGATCACCCGCGTTTCGGGGTCGACCACCGCCATAGGATCGTCGCCGGCCCCCATCCGGCAGGTACCGCAGGGATGATAGGCGCTTTCGGCATGGGCGCGGATGAAATCGTCAAGCGCATCGTCCGAGAAGGCACGCGCACCCGGGGAAATCTCGTGATTTACGAAGGGTTTGAGGGCGTCTGTTGAGAAGATCTCGCGGGTCAGGCGGATCGCCGCGCGGAACTCTGTCCAGTCGTCGGGATGGGACATGTAGTCGAAGCGGATCTCGGGCGCCTTGGCGGGATCGGCCGAGCGCAGGCGCACCCTGCCCCGGGATTTCGACCGCATCGGCCCGGTATGGACCTGAAAGCCGTGGCCACGGAACGGCAGCGTGCCGTCATAGCGGACGGCGAGCGGCAGGAAGTGGAACTGGATGTCGGGATAGTCGACCCCGGCGCGGGACCGGATGAAGGCCGCGCTTTCGAACTGGTTCGAGGCGCCCAGGCCGCGGCGGGTAAAGACCCACTGGGCGCCGACGATCGTCCGGCGGATAAGCTGCCAATAGGGATAGAGCGTGACCGGCAGCTGGGCCGCCATCTGGACATAGACCTCCAGATGATCCTGCAGGTTGGCCCCGACGCCGGGCCGGTCGGCGCGGACGGAAATCCCATGTTTTTCAAGCTCTTCCGCCGGGCCTATCCCTGAAAGCATGAGGAGTTTGGGAGAGTTGATGGCCGACGCCGCAAGGATCACCTCCCGCCGGGCGCGCACCTGCCGGACCGCCCTGCCCTGCGCGATTTCGACGCCGGTCGCGCGGTCGTGCTCGAAGACAACACGAAGCGCTAAGCCTCTGATAAGATGGCAGTTCGGGCGCTGAAGCGCGGGCCGGAGATATGCGTTGGCAGCGGACCAGCGGCGGCCCTGCCAGACCGTCTGCTCCATCGGGCCGAACCCCTCCTGTTGCTGGCCGTTGTAATCGTCGGTCAGGGCATAGCCCGCCTCCGCCCCCGCCGCGACAAAGGCCTGATGAAGAGGATTGGAGCGCGGCCCTCGGGTGATATGGAGCGGCCCATCCCTGCCGCGCCAGTCCGGATCGCCGCCATGGCCGCCATCGTGCCAGCTTTCCATCCGCTTGAAATAGGGCAGCACGTCCGCATAGCTCCAACCCGCCGCGCCGGCCTTGGCCCAGTGATCGTAATCGCGGGCATGGCCGCGGACATAGACCATCCCGTTGATCGAGGACGAACCGCCGATCACCTTGCCGCGCGGGCACGCCAACCTGCGGCCGCCCAGATGCGGCTCTGGCTCCGTCCGGTAGCCCCAATCATAGCGCGCCATCCCCATCGGATAGCTCAGCGCGGCGGGCATCTGGATGAACGGCCCCGCGTCCGAGCCGCCATATTCGATGACGATGACGCTCTGCCCCGCCTCCGACAGCCGATAGGCCAGCGTGCATCCCGCCGATCCGGCGCCGACGATGACGAAATCGGCCTCCAACGCATCACCGCTTGTGGCACTCCTATCCACGATGTCTCACCTAGCCCTTCCATCCCCGGCGCGGGTCGGTATCCTGCCCGCGCAACGGCCCAACAGAACGCCGGGCACGGCTTGGCCGTCAAGAACCAAAGGGAGACCCTTACATGCGCAGCTTCACCGCCGCCTCTACGCTTGTCCTGACGGCGCTCGCCGCCCCTGCCTTCGCCGATTGCGAGACGATCGCGTTTTCGGATGTGGGCTGGACCGACATCACCGCAACGACGGCGGCCACGACCCTGGTGCTCGAGGCGCTCGGATACGAGACGGACGTGAAGGTGCTGTCGGTGCCGGTCACCTATACCTCGCTTGCCGCAGGCGATCTGGACGTGTTCCTGGGCAACTGGATGCCCACGATGGAAGGCGACATCGCCCCCTATCGCGAGGCGGGGACGGTCGACACCGTGCGCGCGAACCTGGAAGGCGCAAAGTACACGCTGGCCGCGAACGAGGTCGCGGCCGGGCTGGGTATCGTCGATTTCTCGGACATCGCCGAGCATCAGGAGGCGCTGGAGGGTCAGATCTACGGGATCGAGCCCGGCAATGACGGCAACCGCCTGATCCTCGACATGATCGAGGCGAATGCCTTCGGGCTGGAAGAGTTCGAAGTCGTCGAAAGCTCCGAACAGGGGATGCTGGCGCAGGTCGACCGGGCGACGCGGCGAGGCGAGCCGATCGTCTTCCTCGGCTGGGAGCCGCATCCGATGAACGCCAATTTCGATATGACCTACCTGACCGGCGGCGACGAATACTTCGGCCCCGATCTGGGGGGCGCCACCGTCTACACCAACACGACCGCGGGCTTCGTGGACGCGTGTCCGAACGTCGGCACCCTGCTGCAAAACCTTGAATTCACGCTGGAAATGGAAAACGAGATCATGGGGGCGATCCTGGATGACGGCGAGGACCCGCAGGATGCCGCCCGGGCCTGGCTCGCCGCCAATCCCGGCGTTCTGGACGGCTGGCTCGCCGGTGTGGAAACCGCCGATGGCGGCGATGGTTTGGCCGCCGTGCGCGGGGCGCTCGGGCTTTGAGCCGCGCTGAACGGTGAGCTGGCTCACCGACAACAAGATCCCCGTCGGCGATGCGGCGGCGGCGGTCTTTGACTGGCTGCAGGTCAATGCGGGCTGGTTCTTCGACGGGCTGGCGGCGGGGCTCGAGGGGCTGATCGACGCGATCCTCTGGGGGCTGCAGACGCCCCCTGCCCTTGTGGTCATCGCCGCCTTCGTCGGCCTGACCTGGCTTCTGCAGCGGCGTTGGCAGACCTGCCTGCTGGTCTTCCTCGGCTTCCTCTTCATCCTGAACCAGGGCTATTGGGAGGAGACGACCGAGAGCCTGACGCTGGTCCTGTCGGCCTGCGTGATCTGCATGGGCGTGGGTGTTCCGATCGGGATCGCCGTGGCGCACCGGCCGCGGCTCTACAAGGGGATGCGGCCGGTCCTCGACCTGATGCAGACCTTGCCGACCTTCGTCTATCTCATTCCGGCGATTGTCTTTTTCGGAATCGGCATGGTGCCGGGTCTGATCGCGACGATCATCTTCGTGCTGCCTGCGCCGATCCGGCTGACCCATCTGGGTGTTTCATCCACCCCTGCCACTTTGCTTGAGGCGGCGGAAGCTTTCGGGGCCACCGGGCGGCAGCGGCTCTGGAAGGTGGAACTGCCCTACGCCTTTCCGCAGATCATGGCGGGTCTGAACCAGACGATCATGCTGTCGTTGTCGATGGTGGTGATCGCAGCACTTGTCGGGGCCGACGGGCTGGGGGTGCCGGTGGTGCGCGCGCTCAACCAGGTGAACACCTCGCTGGGCTTCGAAAGCGGGTTCGTCATCGTCGTCGTGGCCATCATGCTTGACCGGATGCTGCGGGTGGACCGGTGAGCGCGATCGTCACTTTCGACAATGTTTCCATCGTCTTCGGCGGCAAACCGGAGGCGGCCTTGCCGCTGATGGACGAGGGGCTGGAGCGTGGTGAAATCCAGAAGCGGACCGGGCAGATCCTGGGCGTCCACGATTGTTCACTAACCGTCGAGGACGGCGAAACGCTTGTCCTGATGGGGTTGTCCGGGTCGGGCAAGTCGACGCTTCTGCGCGCCGTGAACGGGCTCAATCCGGTCTGCCGGGGCCGCGTTCTGGTGGCAACGGAAGACGGCGACGTCAACGTCTCGACCGCGGATGCCAAGACGCTGCGGCACCTGCGGCTGACGCGGATCGCGATGGTGTTCCAGCAATTCGGCCTCCTGCCTTGGCGCACGGTCAGAGAAAATGTCGGGCTGGGGCTGGAGCTGGGCGGGCTGGGCCGCGACGCGCGGCGCGGTGCAGTGGACAAGCAGCTCGATCTGGTGGGCCTTGGCGATTGGGCCGACCGCGCCGTGGGCGAACTGTCGGGCGGCATGCAGCAGCGCGTGGGATTGGCGCGCGCCTTCGCAACAGAGGCGCCTATCCTTTTGATGGACGAACCTTTTTCGGCCCTCGATCCCCTGATCCGGACCCGTCTCCAGGACGAGTTGATCGACCTCAAGAACCGGCTGGGGCGGACGGTGATCTTCGTCAGCCACGACCTGGACGAGGCGTTCCGGCTGGGCGACCGGATCGCCATCATGGAAGGCGGCCGGATCGTGCAATGCGGCACCCCACGCGAGATCTATTCCGCGCCCGCCAACGGGTATGTGGCAGATTTCGTAGCCAACATGAACCCGCTGGGTGTGCTCTGCGCGGAGGACCTGGCCGAGCCGCTCTCGGCGCCCCGCCCGGCCGCCGAGATCCCGGCGGATACGGAGATTTCCGTTGTGATGGAACGGCTTGCGGGCGATTGCGACGCGCTGGCCGTGCGCCGGGACGGCCAGCTTGTCGGACAAGTCACGCGGCGCAGCGTCTTGCGGCGGCTGGAGTAAGCCCCGCAGACCTGCCGGATCTTCAGGCGACCGAACCGTTGGTTTCGGCGGTGAAAAATCCTTCTAGAAGGATTTTGACACCAAATTTTTCTAGAAAAATTTGCTCCTTCAGGATTTTCTGGAAAATCCTGCCACGGTGACGCTTCCGGTAAAATCCAGCTCTCTCAACCGTTTGCGTGACAAAACGGATTGCCTGCCGTAGCATCCCGTCAAGCGAGACGTTCAGGCGGACTCGCAACCGGGAGCGGAAAGGTCCGCAAGAGACCCATCTCCCGCAATGATCAGGGGGACCATGCGATGGCATCAGACGCCGATTCCGAGCGGGACGGGAAACCACCGCTTTTCAACGCCGTCTTCGCCATTGCGCTGCTGTGCACCGCGGGCATCGGCGGTTGGGGTCTGATCGACCCGGATGCGATGACGAACACGTTCCTGGGCTTCACCAATTACATGCTGACAGGGATCAGCTGGTACTGGCTGATCATCACGACGGGCTTCCTGATCCTCAGCGGATACCTTGCCTTCGGCCCCTATGGCAGCGTTCGGCTGGGCGCCGATGACGAGCGGCCGGAATTCTCCACCGCGTCCTGGATCGCCATGCTCTTCGCGGGCGGCATGGGCGCCGGGCTGCTGTTCTGGGGCGTGGCCGAGCCGATCTATCACTTCGAGGGACCGCCCGGCATGGAAGGCGGCACACCGGCCGCCGCGCGCGAGGCGATGGTCATCACCAACCTGCATTGGGGCCTGCATGCCTGGGCGATCTACGGGGTCTGCGCGCTGGTCATCGCCTATTTCACCTTCCGGCGGAACAAGAGTTCCGAGATTTCCACGCCGATCCTGTCGGTCTTCACGGGCCCTGAGGGGAAACCGATCGCGGTCATCGCCAACGTCCTGGGGGTTCTGGCCGTCGTCTTCGGCCTTGCCGGGTCCTTGACGATGGGCACCTTGCAGGTCCGCGGCGGGCTCAGCGCGGTCTTCGGCCTCGACGCCACGACCACGCTGTCACTCATCATCATGGGAACGCTCTTCGTCTGCTACATGCTGTCGGCGACGACGGGGGTCGACAAGGGGATCAAGATCCTCTCGAACATCAACATGATCATCGCGATCGGGATCATGCTGTTCGTGATCCTGTTCGGGCCGTCGCGGTTTATCCTGGAAACCTTCGTGAACTCGATTGGCGAATATTTCGCCCGCCTGCCCGCCATGGCCTTCAAGATGTTCCCGTTCGAGGATCTGGCCGGCTGGACCAGCGGCTGGACTCTGACCTACCTGATCTGGTGGCTCGCCTGGGGACCGTTCGTGGGCATCTTCGTCGCCCGCATCAGCCGGGGCCGGACGATCCGGGAATTCTGCATCGGCGTGATCTTCGTGCCGACGATGTTCTCCATCCTGTGGTTCGCGGCTTTCGGCGGCACGGGGATCTATATCGAGCTCTTCGGCGGCGGCGGGTTGTCGGAACTGGTCTTCGCGGATGTCACCGCGGCACTCTTCGCCTTCCTCGACTACTTCCCCTATGGCGCGGTCCTGGGCGGCGTCGCCTGTCTGCTGATCTTCATCTTCCTCGTGACCTCTGCCGATTCCGGCACCTTCGTGCTGTCTATGATGACGACTGGCGGCAACCTGAACCCGCCGATCCTGCACAAGATGGTCTGGGGCGTGCTGATCGCCGTTCTGACCGCGGGGACGCTGCTGACCGGGTCGATCACCGTGGCCAAGGCGATGGCGATCACGGGCGCCCTGCCCTTTTCCGTGATCCTGCTGCTCCAGATCGTCGGCTTCCTGCGCGAGATCCGGCGGGAGCGCCCCGACAAGCGGCGCCCGCGCGAGGCGCGCGCCCGGGTCGATGTGGCGGCGGAGTGAGCGGCATGAAACGGGTTCTCGCTCTGCTCGCCGCCCTTAGCCTCGCCTCCTGTGACGAGGCACAGGATCCTCTCGTCATCGGCGGCAAGGATTTCTCGGAAAGCACGATCCTGTCCGAGATGATGGCGGCCCTGGCCGAAGAGGCCGGCATCCCCGTCACCCGCCGGACTGATCTCGGGCCGACCAACGTCAACCTCGAAGCGCTTCGGAACGGCGATATCGACCTCTATGCCGAATATAATGGCACCGGGCTTGTCATGCTGGGCCAGCCTGCGATGACCGATGGCGACGCGGCGATGGAACGGGTGCGCGCGCTCTACCAGCCGCTGGGCCTTGTCTGGGGGGATCGCTTCGGCTTCGCCAACAATTACGGGCTGGCCATGCGCGACGGCCGGGCAGAGGAGCTGGGGGTCGACAGCATTTCGGATCTGGTCGGCACGGCGGGCGACCTGACGATCGGGATCGAGGAGAACTTCGAGACGCGCCCGCTCGACGGCTTCGGCCCGATGACGGCGCGCTACGGGATGAGCTTCGGCAATGTCTCGGTCGTCAGCGCCGAGGACCGCACCAGCCTTTATGACGCGCTTCTGGCGGGCGAGGCCGACGTGATCGAGGTCTTCACGACCGACGGGCAGATTGCCGATCTGGGGCTAACGCTGCTTGAGGATGATCTGGACTTCTTCCCGGTCTACGAGGCCGCGCCGCTGGTACGGTCCGACGCACTGTCCCGCTTCCCGGCCCTGCAAGGCGCGCTGGCGCGGCTGGACGGGGCGATCGACGCCAGCCTGATGCAAGAGCTGAATTCCCGCGTCGATCAGGATGCGCTCGCCCCGCGAGAGGTGGCGCGCGCCGCGCTGGCCGATCTGGGGCTGATCGATGCGGCGACCGAAATCGAGGTGTCCGAACCGCTGGCCGTCGTCCATTCGCCCTTCATCGGCGCGGACGAAGAAACCGGCCAGGCGTTGCGCGCCGTGCGCGAGGCCTTCCCGGGCCGCCGCGTGGTCCTGGAAGCGGCGGATGATCCGCTGGCCGCGCTCGGCAGCGGGAACGCCCCGGTCGCGCTCGCGGCGGCGGTGGAATTCGTGACGCTGGACGACAGTGACAGGCCAGAGGCCCGCCCGGTCGAGGCCGTGGGCGTCGTCGGCCAGACCTACCTGCACCTGATCGGAAGCGGGACGGTGCGGCGGCTGGACGGCGTTTCGACGCTTGCCACCGGGCCAGAAGGCTCGGCCTCCCACCGGGCAGGGCAGATCGTGGCCGCCGTACGCGACGGGATCACCCTGATCCCGTCCGACGACCCATCGTCGGCCGAGGCAGATGCGGTCCTCGTCCTCGCCCCGCTCGGCTCTGACACCGTCAGCGGGCTGATCGACGGCGGGCGGCTTCTACCGATGACCGGCTGGGAGGACGGCAACGCGCTGATCCTCTATCCCCAGCTCAGGCAGGCCCGGATCCCGGCGGGCACCTATGCGGGGCAACGGCAGGCCATCGACACGCTCTCGTCACAACTGCTGCTGGCCGGGCCGGTCGTCACCGATACTGATGCGGTCGGCCCCCAGGGCCCCGGCGCATCGCTGCCGACCGAGGTCGCAGCACTCGCCGATCAGACGGTGAACGCGCTGAACGCCACGCTCGGCTCTGCCGTGGGGCTCGACCCGGCGATCCGCGCGGCACCTGCCCTCGCCCCCGCCCTGCCAGAGCCGCCGCGGGCGGTGAACCCCTCGACGGGCGTCTCGGTGCTGACCGCGCTGGTGCTGGCGCTCTTCGCGTGGCTGATATGGCTCTATGGGCGACCGGAACGGAGATAGAGGATGGCCGAGACGACAAACACTGCAGGCCCGGTTCTGGTGCCGATGGACCTCTCGCACGAATCGTCGTGGAAAAAGGCCCTGCCCCAGGGCTTTCAGATCGCGGGCGCGATGGGCACGGGCGTAACGCTTCTGACCGTGATCCCCGAGATCCTCAGCGGCCTCGACTGGCGCTATTCGATCCGGGGAGAAACCCATGGATCCGAGGAACTGAAGGTCGACGAATGGCTACAGGCGGCGCGCGCCCGGCTTGAGGAGATCGGCAAAGAACACGCGCCGAAGGGCACGAGTTTCGAGGTGATCGCCCGCTATGGCACGGTCTATGAAGAGATCCTGGACGTCGCCGAAGAGATTGGCGCAGGCCAGATCGTCATGGCCGCCCACCGCCCCTCGCTTGCCGATTACCTGATCGGCCCGAACACCGCGCGCGTGGTGCGCCACGCGACATGCTCGGTGCTGGTGGTGCGGGACTGACACTTCTCCACCTCTACGCGGCCAGGGGTGACATGCGACAGCCCGGGGCGCACCGTCACCCTGTTATCCTTCCCTCCCCCGATCGACCGGGTGGGCGCTGCCGTCCTCTCCGATCAGGATCCACGGCCAGTCGGGATCGTTTGCGATATCGAGGCCGATCAGTGCAGCAGGGTTAGCCGTCGCCATCCGCAGGACCGCTTCGTCCGGCAGCCCCATGGCGCAAAGCTTGGCCACCCCGTCGGCCACCGTTAGATGTGCCCCGGCAAGGTTCCCTTCGGCATTCACCAGCCGTCCGTCGCGCAACCGGATCTCTTGCCCGTAAAGCTCGAAGCTGTCGCCCCCGCCGACCGTCGCCATCGCGTCCGACACCAGCACCATCCGGTCCGGCACGGGCCGTGCGCGGATGGCGATCTCCAGCATCTCGGGCGCCGCATGGATCCCATCCGCGATCAGCCCGCACCACGCCCCTGACGCGATGGCCGCGCCCGTCAGGCCGGGCGCGCGGGAGGTCATCTGCGACATCGCGTTGAACAGGTGCGTGACGCTGCGGGCGCCTGCCGCAAAGGCCGCCTGCGCCTCCTCCGCCGAGCAATTGGAATGGCCGAGCGAGACGATCACACCCGCTTCGGTCAGCGCCGCGATCTGCGGTGGCCCGACCACCTCCGGCGCCACGGTGACCATCAGCCGGATCTCGCGCGCGGCGTCGCAAAGCCCGCGCAGGTCGGTGTCTCCCATGGGGCGCACGAACTCCGCCGCATGGGTGCCGCGCTTGGCCTCTTCAATGAACGGCCCCTCCAGGTGCAGGCCCGCCAGCCCGTCGGACAGGCGGAAAGCGCGCGCGGCGTCCAAAGCCGCCTCCATCTTTTCGGGCGCGTCGGTGATCAGCGTCGGCAGGATCGCAACCGTCCCGAAGGCCCGGTGGGCCGCGGCGATCCGGCGGGCGGTGGCCACGTCGGGGCTGTCGTTGAACAAAAGCCCACCGCCGCCATTGACCTGCAGGTCGAGGAAGCCGGGGCTCAGGATGCCGGCGATCGCCTCTGCCCCGTCTTCGCCGACGATACGGCCGTCCGCCAGCGCCGCATCGGGCCGGAAGGCATGACCGTCAAACAGGTGATCCGGCCGCAGGGCGGTCATGCAAACGCCTCCGCAGCCGCCCGCGCGGCCCCCCGCGCTGCGGCAAGCCGGGGATCGGCAGAGAGGCGCAAGGACGGCGCGGGAAGATCATACCAGCGGACGGCGTCAAAGGCAGCTATCAGGCGAGGCAGCAGGTCCGGGATGCGCGCGACGCTGCCGCCAAGGACCACCTCCCGCGGATCGTAGCTGTGCTGGATCAGCACGAGCAGCTGGGCGGCGATCGCCAGCCAGTCCTCCATGACACGGTCGGTCTTCGCGGCCTCCTCGGGCGACAGTGCTCCCAGCCCGTGATGCGCCGCCAGACGGCTGAAGCCTGGACCTGCCAACAGCGTCTCATAGCATCCACGCCGCCCGCAGGGGCATGCGATCAACGGCAAACCGCGGTCCGACACAAGCGGCGACGGCAAGGGCAGATGGCCCAACTCGCCCCCTGCCCCGCTATGCGCGTCGCTGGGCAGCGCCGCCGCGGCGACCCCCGTTCCGATCGAGAGGGCGACGAGCGATCCCGCACCATCCGCCTCGCCCAGGGCAAAGGCGCGCACGTCGTTCAGCAGCAGAACCCCGTCTGGAAGGTCGGTCGCCAAAGCCTCGCCGTTCAGGGGCATGTTCGCCGCCCGCACCGCGCCCGTCGCCCGGTCGATCCGGCCCGGCAGACCCAGACCCACCGGCATCCCGGCGCCCCCCTCTGCCCGCATACGGGAAATCACATCCGTCAGAACACCGCGCAGCGCACCGTATTCCCCCGGCGTCGGCACCGTCTCGGTCCACGCGATCGTTCCGTCGGGAGCAAAGAGATAGGCGGCGATCTTCGTCCCGCCGACATCGATGCCGCCGAGAGAGCGCCCTGCCGGGGCCTGATGCCGATCCGCACTCATCCTCGGCCGGTGATGGCCCGCTGTCGGCCCATGCGCAAGCCCTCGCGCTGCCCGCGCACCTGGTCTAGTCAGACACCATGATCGAATGGACCGATGACGGCACCATCCTGACTGTGCGTCCCCACGGGGAAACCTCGGCCATCGTCGAAGTCTTCACCGAGGGCCACGGCCGCCATGCCGGGATCGTCCGCGGCGCGACCTCGCGCAAGATCGCGCCCGTCCTCCAGCCCGGCGCGCAGGTCTCGGCCGTCTGGAAGGCCCGGCTGGAAGAGCATCTGGGCGCCTTCACCATCGAACCCGTCCGCAGCCGCGCCGCCACCGCGATGGCCAGCCGCCTGGCGCTCGCCGGGCTCAATGCCGTCACCGCTCTGCTGTCCTTCGGCCTGCCCGAGCGGGAGGCGCATCCCGACCTCTACCGCCGGTCCACGGCGCTCCTCGATCTGCTCGACCAGCCCGACCTCTGGCCGCTCGCCTATCTGCGGTGGGAGATGGGGTTCCTCGACGAGATGGGCTTCGGCCTCGACCTCAGCCGCTGCGCGGCGACGGGGGCGACCGAGGGGCTGACCTATGTCTCCCCCCGCACCGGCCGGGCCGTCAGTGCCGCGGGTGCAGGCGCCTATGCCGACCGGCTGCTCCCCCTGCCCCCGGTGTTGCGCGGCGAAGGAGAAGCCGAGACAGCCGAAATCGTCGAAGCCCTGCGCGTCACCGGGCATTTCCTGACCGAGGCGCTCGCCCCGTCATTGGGCGACAAACCCGTGCCCGAGGCGCGCGCACGGCTGATCCGCGCCATCGCCAGGGTCGCTTAGGGCACGCGCGCGAAGGTCATCTCGCCCGCCTCGGGGTCGGACAGGATCAGCACGTCGCCCGACACCTCCGAGATCGACATGGCCGTGAGCCGCGCGATCAGCGCCTCCTCCCGTGCCAGATCGGGGCAGGCCCGGCGGGTCACGGCCAGGCCGGACAGCTCGAACCACGGATAAGGCGCCGTCTGTGTACCGTTCAGCAGGTTGCACGGCGCCTCGCCGCTCACCTCTCCATTCGCACCGAAGGTCAGCGACAGCCCGTCGGCGGCCACCCCATCGAGTTCCCGCAATTCCCACGACCCGGCCCCGCCATAGGCGGCCACCGTCTCGTCCCCGCCGCAGGCGGCCAGCGCCAGCAGGACGAAAAGTGCCCTCACACCCGGCCCGCCGCGATCACCGCTTCGGCGCTGTCGATCACCGCGGGGCGCACCGGACGGAAGGTCATGCCAAGCTCGTCCTGCGCCCGGCGGTTCGACACCGCCTGCTGCTTGCCGAGATCGGGCAAAAGCTGCCGCACCGACGGATCGAACAGCGCGATCGCCTTGAGCAGCAGATCGGGCGCCTGCTTCGTCGGCACCTTCCGCTCGGGCCAAGTATCCTTGATCAGCTGCGCCATCTCGACAAACCAGATCCATTCATTGACCGCGAGGAAACGTTTCCCGACCGTGCCGTCCCCTGTCAACGCCCGCACATGCGCCTCGGCCACATCGCGCACGTCGACAGAGGTGAACCCGAACCGCGGCAGCATCGGATCCTTCGCCTGCAGGATCCGCTCGATCACCCCAAGCGAGGTGTTCCAGCTGTCCCCCAGCGGCGGGCCAAGGACGAAGCCCGGATTGACGATTGTCAGCGCCATCTCGGGATTGGCTTCGGTGAATTCCCACGCCGCCCGTTCGGCCAGGGTCTTGGACTTTGCGTAGGGGGTGATGCCCGGATGCTCCAGGTCGGACCAGTCGCGTTCGTCGAAGGGGCGGCCCTCCGGCGGGGTCTTGTTGACGACAGAGACGGTCGAGGAGGTCATGACCACCCGCCGCACCCCGGCCCTCTGCGCCGCCTCGAAGGCCCGCAGCGTGCCGTCGACCGCGGGGCGGATGACCTCCGCCTCGTCCTTCGGCTGGGTGAACGGGAAGGGAGAGGCGGTGTGCATCAGCACGTCCGCCCCCGCCATCGCCTCGTCCCACCCCTCGTCGCGTGACAGGTCGAGCGGAACGAAGGACAACCGCTCCTCCGGCGCGTCCGCATCTGTCAGCGCGGGTCGTATCCCGTCCCGCACCTCCTGCGCCCGGCCCGGATCGCGCAACGTGCCGCGAACGACAAAACCCTGATCGAGAAGACGGGCGGCAATATGCCGGGCAATGAAGCCGGTCACCCCGGTCAGCAGAACAGTTTGCGCCATGGCACCCCCGCAAAGTTAGATGCTCTAACATTCTAGGGCGGCACGCGCGAGGTCAAGGGCCCTGTCGCGCATCTGTTACGGCGGGCGATATAACTTCGCCCGGACGTAGAGAGAGACGGTCGAATGCAAGTCACGGTCCGGGTCGCGCAGGCGGATGCGCCAGTCCTTGTTCTGGTGGCGATTACCAGCCCGGAATACGATCTGACCGAGACCCATATCGATAACACCAACGCGGAACGGATCACCGAAGAGGCAACGGGTCAGGATGTCTTCCTCTGCGACGGGACGCGTCCTTTCACGGTCAGGCACATCTGCCGCCCCGGCAGCGGCTACCCGGAGGCCATCTTCGGGCGCCACGACAGCCGCTTCACCCGCGCCTCCGAGGCTCTGACGACAGATGCAAGGGACCTCGGCACCGATATTACGATATCGCCCGCTACGTGGCATAGCTGTTCCACTACGGCCATCCCGACACGCGCTATTACGACGGGCACGACACCGTCCCCCAGCTCTGCTCGATGACCGAGGGCAGCTGCGTCGACATCAACCTCTACTTCATCGCACTCCTCCGCGCGGCGGGAATCGAGACGGCGACATCACCGGCTATTTCTTTCCGGTGAAAAAGGGCGACTGCTGCGAGGATTCCCGTTGCTGGGTCGTGACCCGCCAGGATGGAGAGGTTCTGGAATGGGACATCGCCCACCACCTGAAAATGGGCACCCGCGACATCGCCGCGGGCCTGAACCCCAAACCCGGACGCCGCGCGCCGGTCGCCCATTCCATGGGACTGACGATCCCCGCGGCGGGCCTCCGCGACATCAAGCTGATCTCACAACCGCTGCGGGTAGCGGACGAACGGCTGGAGGAAGTGCCCGTGCAGATCCCGCTGGAGCCAGGGCGATGAACTACGAACGGGTTTGAAGCGTGCAAAACCGTACATATTGAACATCATTCTTATTCGTGTAGCACTCAAGCCTTGGTGTTTTGAGTAAGATGAGTTTGCCCATAGCCTACCCATTCCATTTCGAGGATAGACAGATGAGAATTGACGCCGCAGCAATCAGAGCTTTTCCAAAATTCTACTACTACTTGACTGTCGACATCCCAAACCTTGCGAGCAACCAAGCAATCGTGGGGTCGATAAAGAGCTTCTCTGGGAAGACCACAAAAGCCACCATCAAAACCGCACTGAAGTGGGGATCCGATCCAGAGATCAAGCTGGTTAAAAACCTTATTTGTGCGTCATCGAAAGCATATGGATGCTACTCATGGGGCTCCAATGTCATTCAAGTGGAAGAGCAGCTTGTTGTTGACTTCGAAGCCGGCAAAGGCGTCAAGAGAAGGACAACCAGGGGCCATGATGTATACCTCTTGGGCGCCACCATTCTGCACGAGCTGACTCATTGGGCTGACGCTCACGATGGCGTAGATGATCTTGTTCCGGGAGATCCGACCAACGAGGAAGGTAACGCCTTCGAGAAAGCCGTGTACGGAAAAGTTATGTGAACTCGTAACTCCGTAGCTTAGTCAAGCTTAGGATGGGCAGTCTGCCCATCCTTCTGCCTATCCGGCCGCTGCCTCCGAGCGCCAGGCCACCGCCCCACCTTGAGCCTCGCTCCCATCCCGCCTATCTCCGACCCTCTGACCGACCCGGAGACCACGATGCCCATCCGCCTGCCCGCCTCGCTGCCTGCCTTCGACGTCCTCACCCGTGAGGGCGTGATGGTGATGGCCGAGGATCAGGCGGCGCGGCAGGATATCCGGCCTTTGCGCATCGGGCTCCTCAACCTGATGCCCAAGAAGATCCAGACCGAGAACCAGTTCGCCCGGCTGATCGGCGCCACGCCCCTGCAGATCGAGTTCAATCTGATCCGCATGTCCGAACACCAGACCCGCAACACCGCGGCCGAGCACATGGCCGAATTCTACCACCCCTTCCAGGAGGTGAAGGACCAGAAGTTCGACGGCCTCATCATCACCGGCGCCCCCATCGAGCATCTGCCCTATGAGGAGGTGACCTATTGGGATGAACTGACCGAGGTGATGGACTGGACCCAGACCAACGTGCATTCCACCTTCGGCGTCTGCTGGGGGGGCATGGCGATGCTGCACCATTTCCACTGCGTGCCGAAATACCTGCTCGATGGAAAGCTCTTCGGCTGCTTCCGGCACACCAACCTCGCGCCGAATTCGCCCTACCTGCGGGGCTTTTCCGACGATTGCTTTGTGCCCGTTTCCCGCTGGACCGAGATCCACGGCGAGGATCTGCCGCCCGCCGTCACCCAGCTGCTCGGGTCCGAAGAAACCGGCCCCTGCCTGATCGAGGATCCGGGTCACCGGGCGCTCTACATGCTCAACCATTTCGAATACGACAGCGGGACGCTCAAGGAAGAGTACGACCGCGACCGCGCCCAATCCCAGGTGGCAGGCCAGGAGATCCAGCTGCCCCGGAACTACTTCCCCGCTGACGATCCCGAGAGCACGCCGCTCAACCGCTGGCGCAGCCACGCGCACCTTCTATATGGCAACTGGATCAACCAGATTTACCAGTCGACCCCCTACGACCGGGACCTCATCGGTAGCTAGTTCGGACATGAAATTGGCCCTCACCCTCGCGATCACATCGACCCTCGTCCTGGCCGGCTGCGCCGCCGTGACCGACCAGATCGCCGACAGGCGCGAGGTCGAGGCCGAGACGCGCTTCCCCCCGGGCGGCGACCTGATCGACGTGGGCAATGGCCGCAACGTCCACGCCTTCGTCACCGGCGAAGGGCCGGACCTGATCCTGATCCACGGCGCGTCGGGCAATACCCGCGATTTCACCTTCCGCTTCACGGGCCGGATGGGCGAGAACTACCGGACGATCGTCCTCGACAGGCCGGGTCTCGGCTGGTCCGACCGGGCCGATGCCGCCTACGAGGACCCGTTCAACCCCAACGCCGAAACCCCGCGCGAACAGGCCCGCATGCTGAAAGCCGCCGCCGACAAGCTGGGCGTCCAAAACCCGATCATCCTCGGCCATTCCTACGGCGCGGCCGTGGCGCTCGCCTGGGCGCTGGAATTCCCCGACCACCCCGCAGGCCTCGTCATCGTCTCCGGCGCGACGGAACCCTGGCCGGGAGAGCTCGGCGCGCTCTACCGCATCAACGGCACCGCGCTCGGCGGGGCGACCCTGCCGCCGCTCGTGACCGCCTACGCGCCGCGCACCCTCCTGCCCTCGATCGTCGAGCGTATCTTCGCGCCCCAGGCGGTGCCCGAGGGGTATCGCGACTATGTCGGCGCGGGCCTCTCCATCCGCCGTTCGGCGATCCGCGCCAATGGCCGGCAGGTCGCCCAGCTCAAGCGGGACGTGACCGAAATGGCGCCGAACTACGCCGCTATCGACATGCCGGTCGAGATCGTCCATGGCGCCGAGGATCCGATCGTGCCGCCCGATATCCACGCGCTGCCGCTGTTCCTGCGGATCGAGGGCGCGACGCTGCAGATCCTCGACGGGATCGGCCATATGCCGCACCACGTCGCGCCCGAGGCGGTCGAAGCCGCCATCGACCGCGCCGCCGACCGCGCCGGACTGCGCTGATTGCGCGACCGGCCGCCGCCGTCCATAAAGGCGGTCCGCACAGCACAGGAGGCGATGCATGTCCCTGCCCTTCGACGGCGCCATATCGACATACTATCAGGACGAGGCGCCGGGCTGGGTGCGCAAGCAGATCGACGAGGCCAAGAAAGACAGTGTCCTCGATCCCGAATTCCCCTACGATCACCGCTGGGACAAGGACGAATACGAAGACGCCTTCCACGCCGTCCAGATCGAACTGGTCAAGCTGCAATCCTGGATCAAGAAATCGGGCGAGCGCATCGTCGTCGTCTTCGAAGGGCGCGATGCGGCGGGCAAGGGCGGCACGATCAAGCGCTTCCGCGAAAACCTGAACGCCCGCGGCGTCCATGTCGCCGCCTTGCCCAAGCCGACCGACCGCGAACGCGGCCAATGGTATTTTCAACGCTATATCAAGCACATGCCCAGCGAAGGTGAGATCACGCTGTTCGACCGGTCCTGGTACAATCGCGGCGTGGTCGAACATGTCTTCGACTTCTGCACGCCCGAGGAACGCGAGCTGTTCTTCCGTCAGGTCACACCGTTCGAGACGATGCTGGTGGGCGAGGGCATTCGCCTCTTCAAGATCTGGCTGACCGTCGGCCGGGCCGAGCAGTTGCGCCGGATGCTGCACCGCGAAGGCAACCCGCTGAAGCAGTGGAAGCTCTCCTCGATCGACGTGAAGGGCCTCGCGCTCTACGACACCTACACCAAGGCGATCGGAGAGACGCTGGGCCGCAGCCACACAGATGAGACGCCCTGGACGATCGTGCGCGCCGATGACAAGCGTCGCGCGCGTATCCAGGCCCTGCGCTCGGTCCTCACGGCGATCCCCTATGACGGCCGCAAGGACGAGGCGCTACAGCCGCTCGACGACCAGATCCTCGGCGGTCCGACCCTTTGGCACAAGGCGCTCCATGCCTAAACGCGGCTACCACCACGGCAACCTCAAGGCAGCGCTGGTCGAGGCCGCGCTGAAGCTGATCGAAGAGAAGGGCCCGACGGGCTTCACCCTCTCCGAGGCGGCCAAGCAGGCGGGCGTCACCCCGGCCGCCGTCTACCGCCACTTCGCCGGCCGCGAGGACCTGATCGCCGAGGCCGCGCGCCAGGGCTACGTCATCTTCGCCGACCTGATGGAGCATGCCTACGACCGCGGCCAGCCTTCGGCCCTTGCCGCGTTCGAGGCGACCGGCCGCGCCTATCTCGCCTTCGCCCGCAAGTTCCCCGGGCACTACGTGGCGATGTTCGAAAGCGGCATCTCGGTCCAGCACAATCCCGACCTCGCCGTCGTCGCCGCCCGCGGCCGCGGTATCCTCGACCGCGCCGCCGCCGATCTTTCGCAACACATCCCCGCCGAAAAACGCCCCCCGGCCGAGATGTTCTCGGCCCATATCTGGGCGATGTCCCACGGCGTGGTCGAGCTTTTCGCCCGAAACTCCCCCGGCACCCGCTCCCCCTTCCCGCCAGAGGACCTTCTCGAGACCGGTATCGGTGTCTATCTCAGAGGGCTGGGGTTGATCCCGATGGAGGAGTAGGCGGTGAAGTGGCTGCCACTCCGCGTTCAGGCCTTCATCCTGGATGGCGGTCTGACGATCATTTCGGTATGCGCCACCATCGTGGCTCTCATGGTGTTCTTTGTAATGGCGAGGAATTATGGGCCTGTCGTGGAGCGGTGATATGAGGCCGCAACTGTGGTTGGCTTCATGGATACCACGGGCGACGACAGCTATGTCGGAGAATTCACAGTAAGACTGGCAGACGGCGAACTCCGGCGGGTTGCGACACGCTTTCCATCCATGGCTCGCAGCGCAGATGATACCCTCTGCATAGAAACCCGCTTCCATGACTCCGGTGTCCGAAGCTACGCCATCGCCGATCCCCGGCGATGCGATTCACCCTAGTCCGTAGGGTGGGGTTCCACCCCACCACCCCATCCGGAAACAATCCCAACCATCTGCGCTCTTGTCCACGCTGTTGCGCTGCGCCGCAGCAGAACGGTCCGTTACCGGGCGATCCGGCGAAAAAGCGTCCGACGTGATGCCGACAGGATGCCGACGGAATGCCGACACGCCGATTTCCCAGCATTTCCCTTCGTTAACGGATGATTCGCGGCGGTGCGTCGAACGGTGCGGACGACCCACCGCGCGACGCGTTAACGAACGGCCCCCCTGCAACGGAAAAAGCCGCCCCGAAGGACGGCTTTCCCGAAAAGTCGTAAGCTGAAGATCAGCGCTTGGAGAACTGGAAGCTCTTCCGCGCCTTCGCCTTGCCGTACTTCTTCCGCTCGACCACGCGGCTGTCGCGGGTCAGGAAGCCAGCGGCTTTCAGGGCCGGCCGCAGGGACGGATCGTAAAGCTGCAAAGCCTTGGAAATTCCGTGCTTTACGGCACCGGCCTGACCGGACAGACCGCCGCCCTTGACCGTCGCCTGAACGTCGAACTGGCCGTCGACACCGGCGACCGAGAACGGCTGACGCAGGATCATCTGCAGCACCGGACGGGCGAAATACTTGTCGATTTCCTTGCCGTTGACGCTGACCTTGCCCGATCCCGGCTTGATCCAGACGCGGGCGACCGCATCCTTCCGCTTGCCCGTCGCATAGGACCGGCCCAGATCGTCACGCACCGGCTCGCGCGGGGTCGCCTCTTCGGGCGCCACGCCCTGTACGCCGCCGATATCGGCGGTGACGGCCTTCGCCAGCTCGTCCAGAGAAGAAACTTGCTCAGCCATGCTCAGGCACTCCGCGTATTCTTGGAATTCATTGATTTCACGTCCAGCACCTCGGGCTGCTGGGCCTCGTGCGTGTGCTCGGGCCCTGCGAAAACACGCAGGTTCGTCAGTTGCTTACGGCTCAGCCGGTTGCCCGGAAGCATCCGCTTGACCGCCTGCATGACGACCCGCTCGGGATGCTCGCCTTCCAGGATCTGGCCCGTCGTGCGGCTCTTGATCCCGCCCGGATAGCCGGTGTGCCAGTAGTTCGGCTTGTCCCGCTTGTTGCCGGTCAGCTGGATCTTGTCCGCATTGATGACGATCACATTGTCGCCCATATCCATGTGCGGCGTGAAGGTGGGCTTGTGCTTGCCGCGCAGGCGGCCCGCGACGATCGATGCAAGACGGCCCAGTACGATGCCTTCAGCATCGATTAGGATCCACTTCTTATCGATCTCCGCCGGGGTGGCAGTGTAGGTTTTCATGTCTCGACCCGTCTCGATCGGCCATGCGGCCGCGGTGAATAGGATGGGCGGGTTATAAGCATCGCACCGAACGGGTCAAGGGAGCGTTGCGCGAATAAATCATTAAGAAACAGAGGCTTGTAAATTAGGTATTATAATACCCCACATTCCTGCCGTCGAGAGTCTTCCTTCGCGACGGCACGTTGGCCTTGAAGCAGCCTGCCAAAGCTGGGATTGTAACAGATCAATGACGATCCAATGACGACTGCCCATGGTTACGAGTGACATCTCTGCCGAGCACATGAAGCCTCAGCCCTCGGGGCTGTCCAACGTTGTTGTCATTGCTGCCGCCTGTGCGGTTGTCCTCGCCGCCTATCTTGTGATCCTCGCCGCCTCCGGCACCGGCGTGCGCGTCCTCAAGGACACGGCGACCGTCTACCAGCTCCCGATCTTCACCGGCCTCGTCACCGAGATCGGCATCTATACGCTCGTGACCGGCGCCGCGATCGCCTGCTTCGGCGCCGTCATGGCGCAGATCGACCGCAGAAAGCTGATGGCCGCCGGCGCCCTCTCGGCCGTTCTGGCCTTCGATGACCGCTACCTCTTTCACGAACGGCTCGCGCCGGCCTATTTCGGCGCCAGCGAAGAGGTCGTGATACTGCTCTACGCGATCTGGGCGATTGCCGTGACGCTCAGCTTCGGGCGCCGCCTCGTCGCCCCCGCCCAGTGGCCGTTGCTGCTGTCGGGCGTCGCCCTCTTCGTGTCGGTCGCCCTTGACATCCTCTCGGATGACGCCTTGGGCCTGCCTGTGGCCGAGGACCTCGCCAAACTCCTCGGCTTCGCATTATGGAGCGGGTTCTGGATCCGACACGCCTACCGCTCGATCCGCACCGGTGGGATGGAATAGGTCAGCCCGGCCCGCGCCACCGCCCCATCCAAGCCCTCGCTGAAGATCAGCGCATCGCCCACCGCCAGCACCCGCCCCAGCTTCAACAGCCGCGCCTCGCAGATCAGGTCTGCCCCCGCCGCCGGCTTGCGCATGAAGTCGATCGAGCAATTCGTTGTGACCGCCAGCGCCTGCGGCCCGATCCGCGACAGGATCGCCAGATAGATCGCCACATCCGCCAGTGAAAACATCGCAGGCCCCGACACCGTCCCGCCGGGCCGCAGGTGTTTCTCTGCCGTCACCAACCGCACCCGGATGCCGTCCATATCCACCCGGTCGATCGCGAAATCGCCCGCCACCTGCGGAAACGCCTTCACCAGAAACGCCTCCAGCGCCGCCTTGTCCATCTTCAGCGCCACGTCTTCCCTCCCGTCCGGCCTCGGCCTAGACTTCGCCGAAGCCAGGAGGGAGGACAAGATGCCCCTGCTCGACCGCCACGACGAAGATGGCATCGCCCATCTGACTCTCAACGCGCCGGACCGCCTGAACGCGCTCTCCGACGCGATGCTCGCCTCCCTGCAAGACCAGATCGACGCCCTGCAGGAGGACAAAGAGACCCGTGCCGTCATCCTCTCCGGCACCGGCAAGGCCTTCTGTGCAGGTCACGACCTCAAGGAAATGCAGGCCAAGCGACAATCCCCCGACAAGGGCGTGGCCGCCTTCCGCGACCTCTTCGAACGCTGCGCCAAGGTCATGATGGGCCTGCAATCCCTCCCCCAGCCCGTCATCGCCCAGGTCCACGGCATCGCCACCGCGGCCGGCTGTCAGCTTGCCGCCACCTGCGACCTGGCCATCGCCGCCACCGGCACCCGGTTCGGCGTCAACGGTGTCAATATCGGCCTCTTCTGTTCCACCCCGATGGTGGCGCTCACCCGCGCCATCCCCCGCAAACAGGCCTTCGAGATGCTGACCACCGGCCGCTTCATCGCGACCGACGAGGCCCTCCGCCTCGGCCTCATCAACAAGGCCGTCCCCGAGGAAGACCTCGTCCAGGAAACCCGCACCCTCGCCGAAACCATCGCCGCCAAACTCGACACCGCCGTCCGCATTGGCAAACGCGCCTTCTACGACCAGACCGACCTCACGACCGAGGCCGCTTATGCCCACACAGCAGAGGTCATGACCCAAAACATGCTCGACCAGGACACCGACGAAGGCATCTCCGCCTTCTTAGAAAAGCGCCCACCCAACTGGCTCTGATCCTCATCTGGCTGAAAATACTCCGGGGATTTTCAAGGGGCAGCGCCCCTTGAAGGCCCGCGCGGCCTGAGCGCGAAAACATCGCGCGCGGGCGACAGCCCGCACCGGCAGGTCACAGCCCATAAAGCGCCTCGAACTTTTCCTCGAGATAATCCAGAAGCGGCCCTTCCGACGGCGCCTTGCCCGCGGCCTGCGCGATCAGATCCTTCGGCAGCATCAACCCGCCATGGCGCTGCAACTTCTCCCGCAGCCACGCTGTCGCCGGCGCCGTGTCACCGTCCGCCAAAGCCGCGTCCAAGCCCGGCACGTCCGCGCGCAGAGCCTGATAGAGACACCCCGCATAGACGTTGCCCAACGTGTAGGTCGGGAAATACCCAAACAGCCCCACCGACCAGTGAACGTCCTGCAACACCCCGTCCGACGGCTTATCGACCGCATAGCCGAAATCAGCCTTGAACCGGTCGTTCCACGCCGCTTCCAGATCAGCGATCCCCAGATCCCCCGCCATCAGTGCCCGCTCAAGGTCAAAGCGCAGCAGCACATGCAGGTTATACTGCACCTCATCCGCCTCGGTCCGGATATAGCCCCGATGCACCCGGTTTGCGGCGGCATAGAACGCCTCCGGCCCGTCCACCGACAGATCGCCAAAAACCTCCCGCATCTGGCCGTAAAGCCAGCCCGTAAAGGCCCGGCTTCGCCCGATCTGGTTTTCGTAGATCCGGCTCTGGCTCTCATGCACCCCCATCGAGGCGCCCTGCCCGATCGGCGTCAACGCATAGGCTTCATCGACCCCCTGCTCATAGGCCGCATGACCCACCTCATGGACCGTCGAATAGAAGCAGTTGAACGGGTCCAGCGGATTGGTCCGCGTCGTGATCCGCACATCGTCCCCTGACCCCGACGAGAACGGATGCACCGCCTTGTCGATCCGCCCCCGGTGGAAGTCGTAGCCGAACGCCTCCGCCAGCCGCGTCGAGATCGCCAGCTGCCCCTCTTCCGCGAAGCTCCCCGTCAGCTCCGGAGCAGGTCCCGCATCGAGGACCCGGTCCCGCAGATCGACCAGCCGCGGCCTGAGCGCGCCGAACATCGCCTCAAGCTCCGCCCCCGTCGCGCCGGGCTCGTAATCGCCCAGCATCGCGTCATAGACGCCCCCGCCATTCGCCAGCGCCTGCCCTTCCTCGCGCTTCAACCGCACGACCTCGTCCAGCACCGGCAGGAAGGCAGCGACATCCTCCGCCGCCCGCGCTTCGGCCCAGATCCCCTGAGCCCGGCTCGTCACCCGCGCGATCTCGGAGGCGAGCTTGGCGGGCACCTTCGCGTAGCGCTCATAACTCCGCCGGATCTCCCGCAGCTGCGCCTTGGCGACGTCGTCCACAGCCTCGGCCGCTTCGAGCCACTCCCCGATCCGCGGATCCACCCGGCGCGCGTGGAGCATCCCCTCCATCGCCGCCATCTCCTCCCCCCGCTGCTCGGCGGCGCCTTTCGGCATCATCGTCTCCTGATCCCAGCTCAACCGGCCGGCCACCTGCGACAGCGCCTCCGTCTCGCGCTGAAAGGCCATCAGATCGTCATAGCCGCTCATGCCGCCCCCCTTACCGATTGCGCAGGCGGATAGCCCGCAAGGAATCGCGCCCTGAGGATCAGCACCCACAGGGCCACCGCCATCAACTGATGCACGATCGCCAGATGCCACGGCGCGGAATACATCACCGTCATGATGCCGATCAGCATCTGCAACACCATCACCGCCGCCATCACCCCGAACGCACCGCGCACGGCAGTAAAGGGCGACCGTCGCGCCACCCACCAGATGCCGATGCCCACGACGAACAACAGATACCCGCTCATCCGGTGCATGAACTGCACCAGCCCGTCATCCTCAAAGAAGTTCCGCCAGAGCGGCTCCAGATCGAAAGGCTGCGGCGGCAGGAACCCGCCCGCCATCAGCGGCCAATCCGTATAGTTGCGCCCCGCATCGATCCCGGCGACCAAGGCGCCCAGCAGGATCTGGATGAAAGCCAACGCGGCCAGCACGGCCCCCAGCCGGAACAGCCCCACATCCCGCTCCCGACGCGCCTGAATCAGCGCAAGCTGCGGCCGCGACAGCTGGAACGTGAACCACGCGATCAGTCCGAGGATGACAAAGGCCAGCCCCAGATGCGTGGCCAGCCGATAGGACGCCACATCCAGCATCCCCTCCTCCAGCCCAGAGGCCACCATCCACCAGCCGATCGCCCCTTGCAGCCCGCCAAGCGCGCCCAGAAGCAGCAGCTTTCCCGTCCATCCCGGCGGGATCTTCCGCGCGACCAGAAAGCCCACAAAACCCGCGGCCCAGACCAGCCCGATGAACCGCCCGAGCTGCCGATGCCCCCATTCCCACCAGTAGATCACCTTGAACTCGGCCAGGCTCATGCCGCGGTTCTGCTCCTGATATTCGGGGATCTGGCGGTAAAGCTCGAACTCCGCCTCCCACTCCTCGGCATTCAAAGGCGGGACCGCGCCCGTCACGGGCGCCCATTCGGTGATCGAGAGGCCGCTATCGGTCAACCGCGTCAGCCCGCCCACAGCGATCATCACCACAACCAGCGCGAACAGCGCGATCAGCCAGGCGCGGATCGCGCCGCGCGCACCAGTTCGCCCGCTATCGATCACACCCGGCTTCGCCGCCTCGGTTTTCGCGCCCTCGCCGACCTCTTCGAAAATGCTCCGCTTTTCCGCCATGATCCCCCGCGTGCCACAACTGGCCGGAACCTATGCCTGCCGCCTCAGAGCGGCAAGTCAGTCCCCCCGTTCCTTCCAGCGCACCATTTGCCGCAGGACCCCGTGGAGCATCTGGACGTCCGCCCGCGTCAGCAGCATCCGGCTCCACAGATTGCGCAGGTTCAGCTTCATCCCGTCCGCCTTTGCCTCGGGGAAGAAAAATCCGGCGTCGTTAAGGCGATCTTCATAATGCTCCGATAGTTTCTCGATCTCGACCTGAGTCGCCCAGTCCGCAACAGCGTCTACGCGTTCGGGCAACGCCTCTTCCGTCGCGCGCCGCCACTCATAGGCGACGAGCAAAACGCATTGCGCGAGGTTAAGAGAGGGAAACAAAGGGTTAACGGGCACTGAGACGATCGCGTTCGCCCGCGCGATATCGTCGTTCTCCATCCCCGCCCGCTCGGGGCCGAACATCACCGCGACCTTCTCTCCCGCAGCGATCCGGTCGCGCGCCATCTCCATCGCCCGCTCCGGGCTCAGAACTGGCTTCGTCAGCCCCCGCGGCCGCGCCGTCGTCGCGACCACCCAAGCGCAATCGGCAATCGCCTCCTCGGTCGTCCCGACCAGCTGCGCCTCATCCAACAGCCGCCCGGCGCCGCTCGCCATCGCGACCGCCTTCTGGTTCGGCCACCCGTCGCGCGGATCCACGACCCGCATCCGGTCCAGCCCGAAATTCCACATCGCCCGCGCCGCCGCGCCGATATTTTCGCCCATCTGGGGGCGGATCAGGACAAAGGCGGGCTGTGGTGCAGGCTCGGTCATAGCGCCACGCCATAGCAGGACTTGGCTTGACCGCAAGCCTCCGCTACGAGGGGCGCACCCACCCGAAAAAGCGCGGAAGAACAATGACAAACGCCCCGCAACGGCCGCAGATCTACCTGCTGACCCCGCCGCAATTCGAACTGTCGCGCTTTCCGGGCGAACTTCAGGCCTGCCTCGACCGGGTGGAGGTCGCCTGCGTCCGCCTGACCCTCGTCACCCAGGACGAAGACCGTATCGCCCGCGCCGGCGACACCCTGCGCGAGGTCCTGCACGCCCGTGACATCGCACTCGTCATCGACAGCCACGTTCTGCTGGCAGAGCGTCTGGGCCTTGACGGCGTCCACCTGACCGACGGCGCGAGATCCGTCCGCGCTGCCCGAAAAAAGCTGGGCGACGACGCCATCGTCGGTGCCTTCTGCGGCACCTCGACACACGACGGCATGACGGCGGGAGAGATCGGCGCCGATTACATCTCCTTCGGGCCAGTCGGCGGCGCCCTCGGCGACGGCAAGACCGCCGAGAAAGACCTCTTTCAATGGTGGTCCGAGATGATCGAACTCCCCGTCGTCGCCGAAGGCGGACTGAGTGAGGAAGCCATCCGAACCCTTTCGCCTTACACGGATTTCTTCGCGCTAGGCGAAGAAATCTGGCTTCAGGACGATCCCGCCGCCGCCCTCGAGGTGCTTTCCGCCGCGATGGGTTGAGGCAGCCGCCGGGCAAGACCCTCGCGCACCACCTCCTCCGCGGCCTTGGCGAGCGCCTTGCGGCTCGCGAACTCGTTTGTCACCATGGGCTCGTGGAATACCGCCTCGACACGTCCGCCCCGCGGAGCAGCCAGCACCTTGATCAGATGCGCGCCGAATTCCATGTCGCCCCACCAGCCATAGAACCTGTCATCTTCGCCGTCCGTGGCGTGATAGGCCAAGGTCACCGGCTGGATGCTTTCGGCCCCCTCCCCGTTCAGAAACGCATCGAAGAGCGTTGATTTGAATGGCAGAATGCGTTTTCCATCTGTCGAGGTGCCCTCCGGAAACAGCGCCAGCAGATGCCCGATCCGCACCCGTTCCATCAGCAGATCGCGCTGCGCCGCGGCCAGACGTCGGTCGCGTTCGATGAACACCGTCCCCGTCGCCCGCGCCAGCCAGCCGATCCCAAGCCACCCGGCGACCTCGGATTTCGACACGAAATAGACCCGCCGCGCCGCATTCAGCACGAAGATATCCAGCCAAGACACATGGTTGGCCACGATCGGCCCGCCGCTACAGCGCGGACCCTCGACGCTCAGCCTCAGGCCGACGATGACCAGCGCGGTCCTACAGACTCCTTGCGTGACGAACGGCGTTGCCGGCCGCCGCAGGCCGAAGATCGGCCGTTCAACCAGGCGCAGGATCAGCAGAACCGCCAGCCCGCCGAACACCACGATCGCAAGCGGCACCGCCTTGATGACGACCCGAAGCCACCCGACCCACCCCGGCGCGACCTCCGGCGGCGGCGGCACTTCGGACTGCCATGTGTTCATCCGTCCACGCCCCGCGCATAGATCGCCCGCTGCCGCGGGTTCATCGCCGCGATATCCAGGATCAGGCACACATCCGTCGTGTTGAACTCCCGGTCAATGAAGGCTCCGTCGCCGACGACGCCCCCCAACCGCAGATAAGCCTTTATCAGCGAAGGAATTTCCAGCATCGCTCCACGCCGGTCGATCGCCTCTTCCGGCAGCAGATCCATCTCCTGCCGCCCCTTTTCTTTCGCTCGAACCCGCAGCTCCTCGGGCGCCAGATGCCGGTAATGCAACAACCCCAGCGGCTGCCCCAACGGCGCCGGATCCGTTCCGTGAAAGCTCGCCACGCCGAACAGAACCTCGATCCCCTCTTCTGTCACGAACTCCGCCAGCCGGTTCCACAACTCGTACATCGCAAGCCCCCCGCGATAGTCGGCATGGACGCAGGACCGCCCAAGCTCCAGCAGCCGCCGCCCCGACCGGCGCAGGGGGCCAAGGTCGTATTCGTCTTCCGAATAGAACTGCCCGGCCGCCGCCGCCCCGTCTTCGGTCATGACGCGATAGACGCCGACCACCTGGTCGTCTGCCTCCCGCGTCCGATCGAACAATAACAGATGCTGAAAGAACGGATCGAACCGATCCCGCTCCAGCCGCTTCTCATGATCGATCAGCGCCCCATGGCCACCCAATTCGTCAACGAACACATCGTAACGCAACCGCTGCGCCGCGGCGACGTCATCCTCATCCGCAGCAAAGCGCGTTTCAAATCGTGGCGACGTCCCCATCCGTGCCATGTGTCCATGGTTGCAGAAGCTCAGGGCTTTTAGGGTGCTGCCCAACCGGGCGCAACAGCCCGGTTCCGATCGCGATTGACAGCACGTTTTTGATCGCTACCGTAAGTTGAAGATTCAATAGCCGAGGAGCCGGGTTAAGGGGTATATACGATTTCGAGTTCGATCCGCGTCCCATCGATCACGACTTTTCCGTGATCCGGAAAGTTCACAGTAATGCGTCCCCCAATGTTCGATTGCACCTGCCCGACCCCCCAGTCGGGTTCTCCGGGATGCCGGACTAGCATGCCTGGTTCCAGGATAGAGTTCAGGTCTGACATAGCCCCAATCGCGAAATGATACCCGATGTCTGACACATCCAACCGACCACCGTCCATCCTGCTGGGCCAAGTCGGCTCCCGCATCTGCCATGATCTGGTCAGCCCACTGGGCGCAATCGCCAACGGTCTGGAACTGCTTGAAATGTCGGGCGTCGCGCCCTCGCAGGAGCTGGAACTGATCCGCGACAGCGTCGCCAACGCCAATGCCCGCATCCGGTTCTTCCGTATCGCCTTCGGCGCTGCGGGCGACGGTCAATCCGTCGATCCCCGCGAATTGCGGGAGATCCTGGACCTGATCGAGAAAGGCGGCCGTCTGCGCTATCGCTGGGATGCTGTCGGAGAGGTCACGCGGACAGAGGCCCGCATCGTCTTTCTAGCGCTTCTTTGCCTGGAGACGGCGCTCGCCTTCGGCGGCGAAATCTCCCTCGCCCGGCGGGAAGACGGCACCTGGCGGCTGCTAGCCGAGGCGCCGAAGCTGCGCTACGAGGCTGAACTCTGGTCGACCATGGCAGGCCCGCTAGGCGCTGATGTCACAGCCCCGGGCCTTGTTCAGTTCTCGCTATTGCCGCTTCTCCTCAGCGAGGCTGGGCGGCGCCTGAATATCGACCAGGCCGAAACGCGGATCCTGATGGAGTTCTAGGGCCTGACGGCCCCCTCTCCGCTGACCAGATACTTGAAGCTGCACAGCTGCTCGGCCCCAACGGGCCCGCGGGCGTGCATCTTGCCCGTCGCGATCCCGATCTCGGCGCCCATCCCGAACTCGCCCCCATCGGCGAACTGGGTCGAGGCGTTGTGCATCAGGATCGCGCTGTCGAGGCTGTTGAAGAACGTCTCGACCGCGACCGGATCCTCGCTGATGATGCAATCGGTATGGTTCGAGCCATGGTGGCGGATATGCGCAATCGCCTTGCCCAGCCCGTCCACGAGCTTGACCGCGACGATCATGTCCAGAAACTCCCGCCCGAAATCGTCCGGCTGGGCCTCGACCGTCCCCTCGATCTTCAGAAGCTCCCCGGTTGTCCGGACTTCGACGCCAGCCTCGAGAAGCGCCTCGATCAGGCGGGTTCCGTGCTGGGTGTAGAATTGCCAGTCGATCAACAGGCATTCCATGGCGCCGCAGATCCCCGTCCGGCGGGTCTTGGCGTTCACCACGATGCTCTGGGCCATCTCCGCATCCGCGGTCTTGCCCACATAGATGTGGCAGATCCCTTCGAGATGCGCGAAGACCGGCACCCGCGCCTCGCGCTGGACCAGCCCGACAAGGCCCTTTCCGCCGCGCGGCACGATCACGTCGATCGCATCGGTCATCGTCAGCATCTCGCTCACCGCAGCCCGGTCGCGCACGGGCACCCGCTGGATCGCATCAGCCGGAAGGCCAGCGCTTTCAAGCCCTTGCACGAGGCATCTGTGGATCGCCTCGGAACTGTTGAAGCTTTCCGACCCGCCGCGCAGGATCACCGCATTGCCGGCTTTCAAACACAGCGCCCCGGCATCGGCGGTCACGTTGGGGCGGCTCTCGTAGATCACCCCGATCACGCCAAGCGGCGTCGCGACCCGCTTGATGTGCAGGCCGTTTGGACGGTCCCACTCGGCCAGAACCCGTCCCACCGGATCGGACTGCTCGGCGATGGCGCGCAGGCCATCGACAATGCCGAGGATGCGATCCTCATTCAGTTCCAGCCGGTCGAGCATCGCGGCTGTCAGCCCCTTCTCCCGGCCAAACTCCATATCCTTCGCGTTCGCCTCGAGGATCTCCGCGCGGTTGACCCAGACGGCATCCGCCGCGCCGATCAGCGCGGCATACTTGCGTTCGGCACTCGCTGTCGCCAACTCGCCCGCAGCCGCCTTGGCGCGGGCGCCGATTTCGGCCATGAGGGCAGGAATATCGTTGAAATCCAGCATGATCGGCCTCCCGCTTCTACTGCTTCAGGACCATGTCGTCCCGGTGGATCAGCGCCGCCCGCGCGTCGTAGCCCAAAACGCCGGAAAGGTCACGGGTGTTGAGGCCGCGGATCGCCTGCGCCTCCTCCGACGTGTACCGGCTCAACCCCAGCCCGAGCGCCGCGCCCCCCGCCGTGATCGCCACCGGATCGCCTCGCCCGAAACGGCCCGTCACGCCGGTCACGCCCGCGGGCAACAGGCTCTTGCCCGAGGCCAGCGCCCGCGCCGCCCCGTCATCGACGGCAACCTCGCCGCGCGGCTTCATCGCCGCGATCCACATCTTGCGCGCCGCCTGCGGGTCGGTCTGCGGGCGGAACCAGGTCGCGCGCCCACCTTCCTCAAGCCGTTTCAACGGGTTCCGCGGCGCTCCTAACGCGATCGCCATGGCGCAGCCCGCATCCGTCGCCAGCCGCGCCGCCATCAGCTTGGTCTTCATCCCGCCCCGCGACAGGCCGGATCCGGCATCGCCCGCCATCGCCTCGATCTCGGGCGTGATCCGGTCGATCTCCTCCAGATGTCGCGCTGTCGGATCCAGCGACGGGCTCGCCGTATAGAGCCCATCCACATCCGACAGCAGCACCAGGCAATCCGCCCCCGCCGTCACCGCGATCCGGGCGGCCAGCCGGTCGTTGTCGCCATAGCGGATCTCGTCCGTCGCAATCGTGTCATTCTCGTTCACGATCGGCGTCACGCCGAGCGCCAGAAGTTGCTGCAATGTCGCCCGCGCGTTCAGATACCGCCGCCGATCCTCCGAATCCTCCAGCGTCACCAGCAACTGCGCCGTCGTCAGCCCATGCGGCACCAGCGCCTCCTCATAGGCGCGCGCCAGCCGGATCTGCCCGACTGCCGCCGCCGCCTGCGACTGCTCCAGCGGCAACTCCCCGGCGTCCAGACCCAGCACGCGGCGCCCCAGGGCGATGGATCCCGACGAGACAAGGATCACATCGGTTCCGCGGCCGCGCAGCCGCGCGACGTCTTCCGCCAGCGAGGACAGCCAATCGGTGCGCAGTCCTGTCTCTGGATCGACCAGCAGGGACGAGCCGATCTTGACAACAAGCCGCTTCGCGTCGGTCAGGGTTGCCACGGCGCCTCGTCCTCGGGCTCGGCTGCCTTGCGCGCATGGTCGATCTCGGCCCTCAATGCGCGCAGAAGCGGTTGGATCCCTTCCCCGCTGACACCGGAGACAAGATAAACCCGTCCACCCGAGGCCTCTTCCAGAACGCGCCGTGCCTCCGCCCGCTCCTCATCGTCCAAAGCATCAATCTTGTTGAGCGCGGTAATCCGCGGCTTCTCGGACAGCAGCCGGTAGTTCCCGATCTCGTCGATGATCGTCTGATAATCCTCGGCCAGCGTCTCGGACGTGCCGTCGACCAGATGGAGCAGCACCGCGCACCGCTCCACATGGCCCAGAAACCGGTCGCCAATCCCCTTCCCTTCCGACGCGCCTTGGATCAGGCCGGGGATGTCGGCGACGACGAATTCCGTCCCGTCGATCCCCACGACCCCAAGGTTTGGGTGCAGCGTGGTGAACGGATAATCCGCGATTTTCGGCCGCGCATTTGAGGTTGCCGCAAGGAAAGTCGATTTCCCGGCATTCGGTAGCCCCAGCAGCCCCGCATCGGCGATCAGCTTGAGCCGCAGCCATATCGTCCGTTCCACCCCTGGCTGGCCGGCATTGGCGCGGCGCGGGGCCTGGTTGGTCGAGGTCTTGAAATGCAGGTTGCCGAAGCCGCCATTGCCGCCCTTGGCGATGGTCACGCGCTCGCCTACCTCGGTCAAGTCGGCGATCACCGTCTCTTCGTCCTCGTCGAGCACCTCCGTCCCGACCGGCACCTTCAGCAGGATATCGGCCCCGGACTTGCCGGTCCTGTTCTGGCCCATCCCGTGCTGGCCGTTCTTGGCGAAGAAATGCTGCTGGTAGCGAAAGTCGATCAGCGTGTTCAGCCCGTCGACCGCCTCGACCACAACATCGCCCCCACGCCCGCCGTCGCCGCCATCTGGCCCGCCGTATTCGATGAACTTCTCACGCCGGAACGACACCGATCCGGCCCCGCCAGAGCCGGAGCGGATATAGACCTTGGCAAGGTCGAGGAATTTCATGTCAGCGCCTCGAATGCGTCCCGCGTCAGCCGGTACTCCGTTGCGGGCGCAGGCTCAAGCCGCGCGAGGGACCAGCTGTCTTCCCGATGACCGCTTTCCTCGAAGCCCAGGCGGCGCATGACGATTCCCGAGGCCGGGTTGTCGTCGTAGTGATCCGCCTCGATCACCTCAACATCGAACCGCGCGAAGCAGAAGCCCAGGAAGGCCCGCAGCCCTTCGGTCGCGTAGCCTTTGCCCCACTCTTCCGGGTCGAGGAAGTATGCCACCGACTGATGTCCCGGCCCGGGCGCCTTGCCAAACCCGAAAGACCCGATGATCCGATCGTCCTTCGTCATAAGCGTCGCGCGAAACCCGGGCCGCCCGTGATAACGCCCGGCGGCGATCCAGCGGCGGCACTGAACCTCCGGCCAGGGAGTCATCACGCTCGCCAGCATCGGCGCGACCTGCGGATTGCCCCCGATCCGCGCCAGATCCGGCCAGTCGGTATCGCGGGTCTCGCGGATCACAAGCCGCTCCGTCTCGATCCGGAACGCCCGCCGGTCCCGCCAGCGGGCGCGGGTCAGAACCAGCGCCTGGCTCTCCATCTCCTTATCGAGTGCCTTAGAGTAACTGGTCTTCCGCCCTGCCTCGACAAAGCCGAGTTTGACCAGAACATTGGCCGACGCGACATTGCCAAGCGTATAGCTCGCAACGATCTCGTCAGCCGCTGTCAGCCCGAAATGCGCGTCGAGCACCGCATCCCCCGCCTCGGTCGCAATCCCCTGCCCCCAGGCCTCGCGCCCCAGCCAGTAGCCTAGGTGCTCCTCTGTTCCAATCACGCCGACAAGCGATCCACCACGTTCAATGGCCCAGTGAAACCCCGAACCGTCCTCTGTCACAACGTCACCGAGGAATTGTTCAGCATCCGCTAGCCTATAAGGATGCGGTGCACGCGACAGCCAGCGCGTGACTTCGAAATCCGAGATCAGCGCCGTGATCCGCTCCGCATCCCCCTCCCGCAGCGGACGCAGCTTCAGCCGTGGCGTCCGCAGGACCGGGGTCACGGCACCAGCTTTCGGCTATAGGTCCATGTCGGCACCAGCGCGTCGCGAGCCACGCAAAACGCCTCCGCATCGCCCAGATAGTCGAAGCCGCACAGCATCAGCACACGGGCCGAGCCGGGGTTGTCCTGAAAGACCGTTCCAAAGACATGGGTATCTCCATGCGGATTGGCCTCGATCAGGCCACCGACAGCCTCGGTCGCGAAGCCGGTGTTCCAGAAGGCAGGCGCCACCCAATAGCCGATCTCGGACTGGTTCCGGTCCAGCCGTTCCAGCCCGATCAGGCCGATCAGCTCCGCATGGCCGTTGGCCGACCCGTCGAGCGCCCAGATATCCTCGACCCGCTGCGGATCGGTCGCCCGCGCCAGCAGCGCCTCGGTCGCGCCGGGGGGCAGCGGGTGCGGGATCGACGTCGTCATCCGGGCCACGCGCTCATCGCCCGCATGAAGGTCGATCAGACCCGCATCACTGCGGCGCAAAGAGCGCAGCGTCAGGCGCTCGGTCTCGATGATCGACTGGACAGGGGTCTTCAGAAGAGCGGTCATGGCAAGGCTCCGCAATTGGTCGCTGGCGCAAGGGGCGCCGGGCGCTCGGATGAGCACTGGTTAAAAGACATGGGGGTCATCCGGCGCGGGAAACACCCCGCGCCGGAGACCGTGAAAGGGGCGAAGACGCGGCTCATTGACGTGCCCTCGCCGCGCGCTTGGCCGCGGCCTTCTTGCGCCAGGGCGCGTCGCGCTCCCAGTCGCCGGCCATGATCGACCCATAGGGCTCGATCTCGTCGACGACATCGGCCAGCCGATACTGCGCCATCTGCGCACGCACCGTCGCCGCGGGCTTGTAGGCCGACGGCAGCTCGGAGACGTCGACATTGCCGGTATAGAACCGCACGTCGAGGCCATCGGTCTCCTCGGCGAAGATCTCCGCCTCGGTCCGCCCGGCCACCATCCGCTTGTGGGCCGTCCGCGACATGTTCCGGCCCGCCCCGTGGGGCGCGAAGCCAAGGTTCGCCTCGGTCGGCTCCGACCGGATCAGCAGCACAGGCTCGGCCATGTTGAGCGGCACGATCTGGATGCCGCCGGTGTCCGGCAGCATCTCGTCATCGATCGGCGTCGCACCCTTGGCGTGCCAGTACATGTCGCCCTTGCGGAAGACGAAGTTGTGCTCGTTCCAGAACCGCTCCTTCACGTCGGCCTTGGCGATCTGCGCCGTGGCCGCGTGCAGGCAGTTATGGTTCGCCTTCGTCCACTTGCGGACAAGCTGCAGCGCCTCCCAATAGGCCTCGCCTTCGGGGGTATCCGCCGGGATCCACGCGTTCTGCTTGAGCACACCGACCGACAACGCCTTGCGGAACCGCTCCGCCTCCTTCATGCCGAGCTTGTAGAGCCCAGCCCCCGGCCCGCGAGAGCCGTGGTGGGTCACAAGGCAGGTCGTCCCGCTAGCCTTGGACCGGCCGACAAAGGCGAAATGGTTGCCGTCGCCCTGGGTGCCCATATGCTCTACCGCCGCGCGCAGGATCTTGGCGTCGCGCAAGAACCGGTTTTCCCGGAACGCGTCGTAAAGATCCGCCGACATCGTGTAGCGCTTGCCGTTCGGGCGCCCGCCGGGGCCGAAATGGGTGGCCTGATGGACGGCCTCCAGAATCTCGCACGGCTCGGCATCGGCGAATTCGGTGATCATCACTGAACAGCAGATATCGGCCGAGTGCATCCCCGGATGGATCGCGTTTTCCGCGGCCACGACACCGCCCACGGGGATCGTCCCCTCAGGCCCCGCCGGGCAGGCATCGGGCATGACGGCCCCGGCCCGCAAAGTCGGCGTCCGCATCAGGACATCCATGGTCGACCGGACCTTCGCGACGTTCTCCACCTCGTCCTCGGTCTCCGCATCCAGATTGAAACGGATCTCGGGCGCGTCCTGCAGCTGCAGGCGCGGGGCGGGCTTGTTCTCGGCCACCCAGGCGGCAAGGGCATCCCCCTCCAGCCCGCGGGCGTTCACGTGCTCGAGCGCGGCGGCCAGTGCCTTGCCTTGCTCAAAGCCGAGATCGATCAGATCGCGTCCGGTAATCGTCATGGTCCTAATCCATTCTTTCCTCTTCGGGTTAGCGCGCAAATGTTGCGCCTTGATGGACCGGACCCTGGTTTTCCTGTGGCAGGAAAAGGAAAGGGACCGGCCTGGTAAGCCGATCCCTGGTTTTCGCTAAACCTTTTGGTGTCGGCTTATTCAGCGGCCTCCTGGGCTGGCAGCACGGAAATGAACGTGCGGCCCTTGAGACCTTTATGGAATGTCACGTTGCCTTGGACGGTCGCAAAGATCGTGTGATCCTTGCCCATGCCAACGCCATCGCCCGGCCACATCTTGGTGCCGCGCTGGCGCATGATGATGTTGCCCGGAACGACCAATTCGCCGCCGAACTTCTTCACACCCAGACGACGGCCCGCGCTGTCGCGGCCGTTACGGGAGGAACCGCCTGCCTTCTTGTGTGCCATTGGTCGTTACTCCTTCTCGGCGGCAAGCGCCGTGGCTTGCTCGACCCAGTTATCACGTTCGATGCGTCCTTTGAAGGACAGCTGATCATCCATGTAAGCGATTTCTTCCGCACCCCAAGCCATGATCTGGTCGTAGTGGAAAACGCCGTTGTCATGCAGCTTCTTTTCCAGTGCCGGACCAACGCCAGAGATCTTCTTCAGATCGTCGGGCTGGCCATCACGCGCCTCGGTCAGCAGGTTGCCGGGCTTCGAGGTGGATGCGGCTGTATCCGCCTTGGGGGCCGCTTTCGGCTTCTCGGCCTTCTCGGCGACCTTCTCCTTGGCGCCGCCCGTCTTGACGCGCTTCTTCATCTCGGCCTGCTCGGCGCGGTTATCCGCATAATTGCCCTTGTCGGCCGCGACGCCTGTCCAGCCCGCGATGCCCGCGCCGACCGCTTCCTTCACGCCGGACTTGTCCGCACCCTTCTCCAGGATGTCGGTCACGCGCAGCAGCGTCAGCTGCTGGCGGTGGCCCTTCGTGCGCTTCGACGAATGCTTCCGCCGGCGCTTGACGAAGTGGATGACCTTCTCGCCCTTGATCTGTTCGATCACCTCGGCCTGCACACCGGCACCCGCCACGAACGGCGTGCCAACTGTGCCGCCGACCATCAGAACCTCGTTGAACTGGACTGTCTCGCCTGCATCGGCGGCGATCTTCTCGACCCGCAGCACGTCACCCGAGGTGACGCGATACTGCTTGCCGCCGGTTTTCAGAACCGCAAACATATCTCTCTTCCTTCGTATCCCGCGTCTCTCGGGTTCCGCGCTCTGCGGCATTTGCGGGGACTCGCCCCACCCTCGGACTGCGCGCTCGTCACGAGCGTTCGTTATCTCATCGCGAAAGTGCGAAAAGCCCCGAATATCGAGGCCCGCGGCTTATCCACGGGGCGCACGCCCCTGTCAAGCCTTTCCTGGGATCAGAGCTCCTGGCTCGCCATCATCTCGGCCGCCGCGCGGCCCAGTGCATAGGAGGTCTCCGAAAACAGCGGCTCGAACGCCGCGAACATCGCCCGGTTCAGGGCAGCCCCTGCGGGCGTCTGGCTGAGGTCGATATAGGCCTGCAGATCCTGGGTCGGCAAAGGCTCATAGGCCAGCAACAGATAGGAATAGAGCCATTCCGTCATGTTCTGGCGGATCTCGCCCTCCTGGCTCCAGACCTCGGCCACCATCGCCCGCTCGCCCATCTCGGCCGGATAGGCGCCGCCATCGGCCAGCCCCCGATAGAAGGCAAGGCTCGCATTCAGCGCGCCAGCGACATTGCTGTCGACCAGATTGTTGGCATCGATGAACTCTTCGACCAGCTGGTAATGCTGACCGTATTCGGCGGCCATCTGCGTCGCGGCGACCTTGCTCGCCTCCTCGATCTCTTCGTCGAGCAGCGCACGCCGCGCGCTCAGCTCCAGTGTCACGATCGATTCGCCGCGCGCCGAGGTAAAGAACTGCAGCAGGGACGTCGCCTCTTCCGGCGACAGCGCCTGGGTGAAGTTGGCCTCGACCAGATCGGTCATCGCGTTCAACTGATAGATCCGGGATACCTTGCGCTGCCACTCCCCATCGCTGCGCCCCGGGAAGACGTCAGTGCCAAGGTTCTCGGCCGTCGCAAGACCTTCTTCTCGCGCAATCTCGACCATCTGCGGCATGCCGAGCACGTCGAAGAGGGTGGATTGAAGCGATTGGGCCGCAACGGACTGAACAGACGCGGCAAGCACGAGAAAGACAGCAGCAAGTCGAGCGATCATACACCAGGCTCCTCATCGGTCTCAGAATTTGCAACCTAAGAGGTCGCGGCGATTTGTCCAACTGTCCAAAAGATGCATGGCGAAATCGTGTCCTTGGAAAAACATGTTGCGCGTGCGCGGTGCTTTGCCTATGTCGCCCGCCACGACCCTTCGCGGAGAGGTGCCGGAGTGGTCGAACGGGGCGGTCTCGAAAACCGTTGTGGGTGCAAGCCCACCCAGGGTTCGAATCCCTGTCTCTCCGCCACTTCATTTCTCTAGCTGCCTGGCAAAAAGAGTAGATGAGGTTCACGAAAACGCTTGAGCCAAAATCCACTCCACAACCTGTTTCTGATGCTCCGTCTCGCCCTTGGTCCGGTTTGATGGTCAGTGCGGTGGGGGCCTCTGGTCCATTGAAACGATGCTTTCCGGCGCGGGTGGACGAAGGTCTCTGCAGGGCCCACACGGGCTGATCCTCCGACATCAACAGGCCACCGTTTTGGGGAACCGTGAAAACCTGGAATAGACGCCCGATCACAGGCGGCGCACCGTTTTGCCTGTGGTATGAGGCAGCTATGCTATTTGATCTGCCAAGCCACGACACCCTGTTTCAGGCACTCCTTGACCGAGATGCCGCCTTCGATGGCCGCGCCTATGTCTGCGTATCCAGCACCGGTGTTTTCTGCCGCCTGACCTGCCCTGCGCGCAAACCGAAGTCAGAGAATTGCACCTTTTTCGGCACGGTGGGTGAGTGCATCGAGGCTGGATATCGCGCCTGCAAGCGCTGCCACCCCCTCGCACCAATGGCAATGGCTGACCCGGCCATTGCCAGTCTTCTTGCAGCGCTGGATGAGCGTCCAGACTATCGCTGGCGCGAAAGTGATATCGAACGGTTGGGCTTTGATCTGTCAACTGTACGCCGAAGCTTCAAGCGTCAGTTCGGGATGACCTTCCTCGAAATGGCCCGTCAGCGCAGATTGAGAGATGGCTTCGAAACCATTGCCAATGGCGGTGCGGTCATTGAGGGACAGTTGGAAGCAGGCTTTGAGTCCGCAAGCGCGTTTCGAGCCGCTTTTTCGAACCTGATAGGCAAAGCCCCTGGCAACATGTCTCGCACTCCTCTGCTCTACGCGGACTGGATCGCCACGCCGCTTGGCGACATGATCTCGATCGCCAGTCGATCCCAGCTTCACCTGCTGGAATTCTTCGATCGCAAGGCGTTGCGCAGTGAGATCAGAAAGTTGGATAGCTTCGCGAAGGGAAAGATCGGAATTGGGCGGACTGACCCCTCGGACCAGATCAGAACCGAACTGACGGCGTTTTTCGAGGGCAGATCGGCGGCGTTCCAAACACCTCTGGCCCTGCACGGATCAACCTTCACGAAACAGGTCTGGGAGGCTTTGCGCGAAATCTCGGCTGGTGCCACGCGCAGCTACTCCGACATCGCCAAACGCATCGGCCGCCCCTCTGCCGTGCGCGCGGTCGCGCGCGCAAACGGGGCCAATCAGATCGCATTGGTCATCCCATGCCACAGGGTCATCGGTGCAGATGGGTCGCTGACAGGCTATGGCGGTGGCCTCTGGCGCAAGCAGAAACTCCTGGAAATTGAACGGCAGTTTCTGCCGTCCCGTACCGAAGGAAAAGCACGTGCCACAGAATGATAGAGCCAGGCAATTCGCTGCACTGCATCGGAAAGAGCATCCGCTGGTTCTCTATAACATCTGGGATGCGGGCGGAGCCAAAGCCATTGCCAAAGCTGGCGCATCGGCGGTCGCGACCGGCAGTTGGTCAATAGCGGCGGCCCATGGCTATGATGACGGAGAGGTCATTCCTCTCGACCTCGTGCTGACCATCGTGGAACGTATCTGCGCCAGTGTCGACGTTCCTGTGACGGTCGATTTCGAGGGCGGGTATGCGACCGCCCCGCGGGATGTCGCCGAGAATGTCCGGCGCGTCCTTCGCGCGGGCGCAATCGGTATCAATTTCGAAGACAGAATTGTCGGCGGTGAGGGGCTGCACCCGGTTTCCGTGCAAGCGAAGCGAATTGAAGCGATCCGCTCCATGGCTAAGGAAGAAGACGTACCGATCTTCATTAACGCCCGAACGGATTTGTTCCTCGGAAAAGATCCCGAGACCCACAAGGATCGGATATCTGAAGCGCTGGATCGTGAAGCGGCCTATGCGGATGCGGGCGCAAGTGGCTTTTTTGTACCCGGCCTCACCGAACTGGACCTTCTGTCCGACATCACTGCAGCAGCCAATCTGCCGGTGAACGCAATGATGCTAAGGGATCTTTCGTCGATGAGCGATGTGAAAGGTTGTGGCGTGTCCCGTTTCAGCTATGGCCCCGCGCCGTTCTTCAGTGCCGCGACAGATTTGGAAACACGGTTCAGGGAGATTCGGGAAGTCCCGGATTAGCAGGCTGCGACGCACCAGCTGAAAGGCGGCCCTTCAGTGTTCTCGGTCCAAGGTCCGCTCTGTTCCGGGGGCCGGGTCATCTTTCAAATGAAGGATTATGCGCCCGCAGCGAATTGTCGCTTCGGTGGGCCGCGCCGCAGCACGTCAACGATCCGATCGACGGCAGGCATGCGCCGAGTGCGGCGGGAAATGAGATAGTTTTCCGAATGAGAAGGCAAAGACCCCAGCGGCGAGAGCAAGTGTAGGCCCACGACGCGTTTCGAAAATATCGCGAGACTGTTTTGACATCCTCGGAGCGGAATCAAGTCAAGCTCGCATTCATCTCCGGAACTCCGGAAACCTCATCCCCTGCCTACAAACAAGGCAGATGCAGGCCGGAGAATCCCAACGGGCAATGGAGTCAATTCCTTGCTCTGGACTTTCCTGATAATATCACTCAGATTTCTCCTGCCAAGCCAGTTGCATTCGGCAACAAGCCCGGTCGGCGACGAATACGCCCCCACGAGCGGTCGGAGAGGCATGGCAACGACATCAAGCGACACCTCGAACCTCGTCTGGCTTTGGCGATCCGGCAAGGCAGCGACGGCGGCGGAAGGCTGACCAATGTCCAAGGCCGCAGGTCCAGCACAGGCTCAGGTCGCGCGCTTCCGGAAGAGCACTTGCTTATCCGTCAGCGGGCTTGCCGTGGATTACGGCACGACACGTATCATTTTCGACCTGGATTTCGCGGTTGAAGCGGGCCAGGTCACCATCGTGGTCGGGCCGAACGGATGCGGGAAGTCGACCCTCCTGAAGGCCATGGCTCGCATCCTCCGCCCTGCAAAAGGCGCCGTCCTGCTTGACCGTGAACCGGTCCACCACCAGCCGACGCGCAAGATCGCCCGGCGTATCGCGCTGTTGCCCCAGGGACCTGTCGCGCCGGAGGGGCTGACGGTACGGGAGCTCGTCTCGCAAGGGCGCTTTCCCCATCAGTCCCTCATCCGGCAGTGGTCGCGCGAGGATGCCCGGGCCGTGGCCGAGGCCATGGCGGCCGCGGATGTCACCGAATTCGCCGACCGGCGGGTGTCCGACCTGTCGGGCGGGCAGCGGCAGCGCTGCTGGATCGCGATGGTCCTGGCCCAGGAGACCGAGATCCTGCTGCTCGACGAGCCGACGACGTTCCTCGACCTCAAGGTCCAGGTCGAACTCATGCAGCTGCTGCACGGGATCGCCCACGGGGCGGGCCGTACGCTTGTCATCGTCATGCACGAGTTGAACGTCGCTGCCGCCTTTGCCGACCGGCTGGTCATGATGAAAGACGGCGCGATCGTCGCCGAGGGGCCGGTGCGGGAGGTCTTCACGACAGGCAACCTGTCCCGCATCTTCGGCCTCGACGCCGTCGTCCTGATGGATCCCGAAAGCGGCCGCCCGGTCTGTGTCCCGCGGACGGACCTGGCCCGTCCGGTCGCTGCGCAATGACCGCCGTCATGCGTCAGGGCCTGATGGGAGGCGGTGCCTTACTGGCCATCGGCGCTCTGACGCTCGCGTTCGGCTGGCACATCGCCGTGGGTGCGAAGGCCATCCCGCTTCTGACCGTGGCGGAAGCGGTCTTCTCGCCCGATCCGGAAAGCTTCGATCATGTTGTTATCCGCGACCTGCGCCTGCCACGTGCGGTCTTCGCCGTTCTGGTCGGCGCGGCGCTCGCCGTGGCCGGCGCGCTCATGCAGGGCGTCACGCGCAATCCGCTGGCAGAGCCCGGATTGCTGGGCCTCCTGTCCGGCGCGTCCTTCGCGGTGGTGATGGCGGTCGGCGTCTTCGATCTGGCGACGACTGCCGTCGTGCCGCTGATTGCTGCGGCAGGGGCGCTCGGCGCGGCCGTCATCGTCTGGACGATCGCCGTCTCTGCCCCGGGAGGGGCGACGCCGCTCACGCTCGTTCTGTCGGGTGCAGCGGTCACGGCCTTCCTCGCCGCGCTGATTTCGATTGCCAATCTGCTCGACGAGGACACGTTCGAGAATCTCCGCGTCTGGCTGACCGGTACGCTGGCAGGCCGCCCGCCTGGAATCCTGATCTGGACGCTTCCTTGGTTTGCCGCCGGTCTTCTGGTCGCGGTCGCCGTCGCACGGCAGGTCACGGCGCTCGCCATGGGCGACGAGACGGCGACCGGCCTCGGCGTCGACGTGACGCGGCTCAAGGCGCTGGTGCTCTTCGCCGTCGTCTCCCTGACCGCCTCGGCCGTGGCGATCGCCGGGCCGATGGCGTTCGTCGGCCTGATCGTGCCCCATGCGGTGCGCCTGATCGTCGGTCACGATTACCGCATGATCGTCCCGTTCTCGGCCCTCTTCGGGGCAACCTTCCTGCTGCTGACCGACATCGCCGCCCGGATGGTGCTGGCACCCGTCGAGATCTCGACGGGCATCGTCACGGCGCTTCTGGGAGCCCCGTTCTTCGTCTGGCTGGTAAGGGCACGGCTATGACCGGCGCGGTCTGGCAGCGGCTCGACGGGCCGGTCACCTTCGCCCTTCCCCTCGGCGCGCTTGGTATCCTTGCGTTGCTCGTCGCCGCGAATGTCGGGGTCCTCGCCACAAGCCTCCTGACGGGCACCTACCCGATCGACCTCGCCGGCGTCCTCGCAACCCTCTTCGCCAACCCGCCGTCCGAAACGGCAGAGACCGTCGTCTGGGATTTCCGCTTCCCCCGCTCGCTTGCGGCCGCCATGACGGGGGCGCTTTTCGCGCTGTCGGGCGCCGTCCTGCAGAACGTCACCCGCAACCCGCTGGCCGATCCCAGCCTTGTCGGCGTCAGCCAGGGTGCGGGTTTCGCCGTCGTCGCGGTGATGATCGCCTTCCCCGGGATCGGCCTTGGCTGGCGGCCGCTGCTGGCCTTCGGCGGCGCGCTGGCCGTTGCCGCGCTGATCCAGTGGATCGCCATGCAGCGCACGGGCGGCGCCACGATGCGCTTCATCCTGACGGGCATCGGCGTGGCGGCCTTCATCACGGCCGGGACGAACACCCTCCTGACCTACGGCGACATCGACCGGGCCATCGCCGCGCTCGGCTGGCTCGCCGGATCGGTCCACGCCGCGGGATGGGGAGAGGTCCGGTCGCTCGCGCTCTGCATCCTGCTCTGCACCCCGGCGCTGGTCTGGGCGGCCCGGCCGATGGCCGCGCTGCGCTTCGGGCCGGAGGTTGCGACGGGCCTCGGCATCGCCGTCCGCCGCGACCGGATCATCCTCATCACGCTTTCCGTCGCGCTCGCCGCCTTCGCCGTCGCCGCCGTCGGCCCGCTCGGCTTCGTGGGCCTCGTCGCACCGCATATCGCCCGCCGCATCGCGCGGTCCGGCGTCGGGCTGCACCTGGCCCTCTCGGCTGCGACCGGGGCGCTGATGGTCAGCCTCGCCGACCTGCTCGGCCGCGCCCTCTTCGCACCGGTCCAGATCCCCGCCGGCCTCGTCACCGCGGTGATCGGCGTCCCCGTCTTCGTCTGGCTGATCCTGCGCAGCCAGGCCCGAAGCCAGCTCTGAAAGGCAACCCATGCGGATCGTCCTCGCCATTCTCCTCGTCCTCGCCACTCCGGCGCTGGCCGACACTCGCGAGGTCACCGACCATGCAGGCCGCACCGTCACGATCCCGGCCGATCCCCAGCGCATCGCGGCGCTCGGCGCCAAGAACGTTGCCGTCCCGCTGATCGAGCTGGGCATCGTGCCCGTCGCGAGCCAGGGGTCCGTCCTGCCCGACGGAACCGAACTGATGCGCGCCTCGAAGGTCACGACGGGGATCGACTTCGACAATTCCGGGATCTCGTTCCTCGGCAATTTCCCCATCGATATCGAAGCCGTCGCCCTCGCCGATCCCGACCTCATCATCCTGCCCGACTGGCAGGACGAGGTGAGCCTGGACCAGCTCGAGGCGATCGCGCCCACGATCGTCTACGCAACCGACACGCCGCTTCACGAGGCGCAAGCCTTCTTCGCCGAGATCACCGGAACCGGCGCGCGGCTGCGCCACAACCGTATCCGCTACGATGCGCAGGTCGCGCAGATCCGTGCGCTCGTCCCCGAGGGCACGACGGTCAGCTACCTGCACGCCTTCGACGGCGCGCTCTTCTCGTGGCACGAATACTTCCATATCGGGGCGCTCCTGCGGGATGCAGGCCTCGCCTTCCCCGACATCATCGAAACCATCCCCGACGGCGAACATGCCCGCTTCTCGGCCGAGCGGCTGCAGGATTTCGACGCCGACTGGCTCTTCATCACCTACCGGACCGATCAGGCGCAGACCCCGGCGGACGCTGTCGCCGCGATGGAAACGGTCCTCCCCTCCTGGTGCGAGGTCCTGACCGCCTGCCGCGAGGGCCGCGTCGTCTACCTGCCCCGGGCCGAAGTCTCGACCCCCTCCTACGACGCCGCGATGGCCGTGGCCTTCGCGATCGTCAGCCACCTGTCCGATCCCGCCCGCCAGCCAACCGATTGACCCGCCCCGAATGGAGCCTTGCCCATGATCCGCCTTCTCCCCTTCTTCGCGCTCATCGCCGCTCCAGCCGCCGCGCAGGACTGCGCCGACGGCCAGCGCCCCTTCGACCATGCCGGCGGCACGACCTGCATTCCGGACGACCCGCAGCGGATCATCGGGCTTCACGATCAGTCGGTCACGCTGGCCCTGATCGAGATGGGCGCGCCGGTCGTCGGCTCCCACGGGCGGCTGGACGATGACGGCAATCCCTATATGCGGTCGGTCGACCTGATCTTCGGCCTCGATTTCGAAAGCTCGGACATCGCCTTCATCGGTGCGTTCGACGCGATGGATTTCGAAGCCATCGCCGCGGCGCAGCCCGATCTGATCATCGGGCGGGCCTTCTTCGATATCGAGACGCGCGCGCAATACGAGGCGCTCGCCCCCGCGGTCTTCATCGAAAACGATCCCAAGGACCAACTGGCCTTCTCCCGCGGCGTCGCGGATGCCGCCGGTGCCCTTGATCGATGGGAGGATATGCACGCCACCTACAGGGCCAACGTGGACCGCGCCCGCGCGGCCTTTCCGCAGGCCGACGGCGCGACCTACGGCAAGATCCAGATGCATGACGGCCAGCTTCAGGTCTATGCGGGCTATGGCGGCCTGACGATGGTGCTGGGCGATCTCGGGTTCCAGCGCATCCCCGTCGCGCAGGAAATGGCCAACCGCGGCGTCGTCTGGGGCGAGGAGGTCAGCCTCGAAATCCTGCCCCAGGTCGAGGCCGACTACCTCTTCGACACCTACACCATCGCCTATGGCGACACGCTGTCCGACCCAAGGGCGCGCTTCGACGCGGCGCTGCCATCCTGGTGCGACGCACTGACGGCCTGTGCCGAAGGCCGCTACATCGTCCTGCCGCGCGAGATGTCGACCGACTATTCCTTCCGTCAGCTCGACATGCTGCTGCACCTTGTCACGACGCATGTCGCCCGCGTCCCGGCGCCGTCATGAGCCATCTACGCTTCTGCACAGAATACAGCATCGCGGTCGGCGAACCGCTCGCGGGCTGGGGAAAGCATCAGGCGAAGAACGTGCTGATCCGCTGGCCCAAGGGAAAGTGGCGCCACTCGCTTCGGATCGCGGGCGGGATGAACGCGCAGGTTGAGGCCGCCATCGCCCGCGTGGTCGAGGCCGGATGGCGGGTCAACCTGATCGACCGCAAGCCCCATGACGGTGACAGCATTCGCGTCTTCCTGATGCCCGAGGGCCTGGCTTTCGACCTCGCGCCGGACGACCTCGCCGCGTTCCTCGACACCGTGCCGCGCGGCGCCGCATCGCTCGCCCGCTTCGCGCCCCAGCCGCTGGACCGGCCGCTCGTCCTCTGCTGCACCCACGGCAAACACGACCGGTGCTGCGCGAAATGGGGCTTCGCCGTCTACAAGGCGCTTGCGGCAGAGGCTGCGAAGCGGCAGGACTTCGACGTCTGGGAATGCACACATCTGGGTGGCTGCCGCCTCGCCGCGGGGGTCCTGACCTTCCCCGCGATGCGCAAATACGGCCGTCTCGCCCCGGCCGACGCGCCGAAACTGCTCGCGGCCGAGGCGGAGGGGCGCCCCTACCTCCCCTGCTACCGCGGGGCCTGCCACCTCGACCCCGCCGCGCAGGTGGCCGAGGTCACGGCGCTTCAGGCCCTCTCGCCGACGGCGCCCCACCCTCCGGCACAGGTGACCGAAATCCCAAGCTCCGGCCGCACCAGACGCTTCATCGTAAAGGTCGCGGACCACCTTGCCGAAATCGCCTGCCACCCCGGAAGCGTCCGCTCCTACGGCGCCTGCGAAGACATGCGCGACGCCGCCCCGCCCGACCCGGCAGAGATCTGGCACGGCGACGTCCTGTCCCTCACCCGCAAACCGGAGACCCAGAGATGAAACCGCTCCGCATGATCCTTCTGACACTCGTCGCCCTGCCCGCCGCAGCACAGGATTGCGCCGACGGGCAGCGCCCCTTCGACCATGCCGCCGGAACCTCCTGCATCCCTGAAGACCCCCAGCGGATCGTGGCGACGCGGGGCGACAGCCTCGTCACCCCGCTCCTCGATATCGGCGCGCCCGTCATCGGCGCCGGGATACGGGTGATGGAGGACGGCACAGCTTACGTTCGCGGCGCCAGCGACATCTTCGGTGCGGCCTTCGTGGATGCTGCGGGTCTGGCAAGCGTGGGCGACCCAAACCAAGTCGATATCGAAGCTGTGGCAACGCTCGATCCCGACCTGATCTTCATCCGTGCCCGCGAGATCGACCGCCTTGACCAGTTCGAAGCGATCGCGCCGACCGTGGCGGTGCCCGCCGATCTGCCCTTCCTGGATCATCTCGCCTTCATCGCCGACGCCGCCGGACGCGCAGGGACCTATGACGACCGGCTGGCAGTCTATCGGTCAAGGGTCGAGAGCCTGCGCACGGCCCTTGGCGACCCCTCAACGATCACCATCTCCCAGCTCGATATCTGGGAAGACGGCCTCTGGTTCTATCCCGACTGGGGCGCCGTATCGCAGGTCATCGACGATGTGGGCTTCACCCGCCCTGCGATCCTTGAGGATCTGCCCCCCGACGGCTTCAACGGGATGAGCGTCGAGCGCCTCCAGGAATTCGACGGCGATATCGTGATCTCCTCCCTCGCGCCGCACTTCGATCAGGACGTCTCGATGCTGACCGGTCTCTACGACAGCGTCGCCCCGTTCTGGCGCCAGCTGCCCGCCATCGCGGCAGGCGATCACTATTGGTATCCCCGCGATATCTGGGTCGGCTACTCCTTCGCGTCGCTCGACCGGGCGCTGGACGGCCTGGCATTGCTGACGGTGGGGCGGGAGTTCGACCGATAAGACCGGCAGCCGGATCCCTGCCCGGTAGATGATCCGCTTTGGCATTGCCGGCAAGCTCAATACCCGCGCGTCGATCGGCAGGCCGGATAGCTATGCGCGACTTCCGGGCGCATGCCAGAAATCATTTGCGAAAAGCAACCGGTACAGGCGTCGGGCCGCCTTTTCTCTGGCGTTTTGAAGGATGGCTGAGGCCGGTATTGTGGCGCCTCTGACGGCAGATCTGAACCCGGTTGGTGTGATCAGACCGCTCTTCCAACAGAACGCCGGACCATCTGAGCATAGCGGTTCGGCGCCCGGGCGAACTGTGCGGCAAAGGCGGCGCGGAAGCGGTGGCCGGGGGCGTAGCCCACGCTCGCGGCAGCCTGCGCGATGCTCCTCCCTGTGCGGATCGCCTCGGCAGCCCGTTCCATGCGCCGCGCGGCGACGAAGGCGTGCGGGGTCAGGCCGGTGGCAAGCGAGAACATTCGCGCGAAGTGGTGGCGGCTCACTGCGGCGACATCGGCGAGCGCCGAGAGGCGTAAGTCCCCATCGAGATGCGCATCGACGAACTCCGTAACCCGATCGAGGCGCCGCGCATCAAGCCCGCGTACCGCCTTCGGCCGAAGGCGCGCACCGACGGCTTCCAGGCTGCGCGACAGCGCATTGCGGATCAGCTGCTCCAGCTCGAGGGCGCCAAGCTGCGGACCGCCAAGCGCGTCGGCACGCACCCGCACCGCAAGGGCAAAGAGCGCAGGGTCGGGGCTGTTCCAGACCCGTTCGTGCTCAGCCACCTCAGCGGCGCGTAGATCCTCGACGACTTCGTTACGCAGCCAGGACGCGGGGCGCACTTCCACAAACTCGGACGGCCCGTCGGTTTCCAGGAACAGCACCGGCTCCACACCGACAGCGCCACCCGTCAGGGCCCGGATCGGCCGTTCCTCGATCCGCCCGCAGCGTTCGACCACGGTCCTCCCATGGGAGCGAAACGCAAAATCCAACGCGAAGGGCGCCGATGTCAGCCCGTCAATCGACCGGCGACCCACGCGATTGGTTCGGCCGTAGGTGGCGCCCGCGGCAGACCAGTTCTGCCGGTATATCAATGATTTAGACATCCGAACCTCCGCAACGCGCGAATCTTGCCCCGCCATATGGCTGCAGCGTCCCCGCGTCATAGGTTCAACGGCAACCGATATTTTGCAACGCCAGATGCCCCGATGCTCTTCCTCCGAACAAGTGCCAGCGCCGTCTTGCGGCAGGGATCAAGCCGCCCGGTCGGAACGCCTCCCTCCATTTCAAGTCCGATCCAACACCACCACGTTCAGCAGCCGTGAAAGGGACACCCATGTCTGACGATCACCAAGAAATCGACCCCATCCGCCGCACGATCCTCACCGGGGCCGCCGTGACCGCCTCGGCGGTCGCCCTTGGGGTTACGCGCGCGTCTGCGCAAACCTCCCAGACCGGCGATGCCACGCCGGCGCCGGGTCGCCGGATGCTCGGCGGTCTAGAGGTCTCCGAACTGGGCTTGGGCGTGCAGAACATGCACCGTACCTTCCATACCATCGTCCCCGAACGGGCCGACATGATCACGCTGATCCGCACCGCTTTCGACGAAGGTGTCACGTTCTTCGACTGCGCCGAAGTCTACGGACCCTTCGAGTGCGAGCGCATCCTGGGCGAGGCGATTGCGGATTTCCGCGACGAGATCCAGATTACCACCAAGTTCGGTTTCGACGTCGATCCCGAGACCGGGGCGTGGGGCGGCGGCGTCATCAGCGATCCCGCCCGCATCCGTCTTGCAGTGGACGGGTCGCTGCAGCGCCTCGGGACCGATCGGGTGGACCTGCTCTATCAGCACCGCGTCGACCCCAACGTGCCCATCGAGGATGTGGCTGGAACGGTCGCCGACCTGATGGACGAGGGCAAGGTGCTGCATTGGGGTCTGTCGGAAATGGGGCCGAACACGCTGCGCCGGGCGCACGAGGTGCTGCCCGTCTCGGCCGTACAGAACGAATACTCAATGCTCTACCGCGGACCGGAGGCCGAAATCCTGCCGATCTGTGAGGAATTGGGCATCGGCGTCGTGCCCTTCGCACCACTCGGATACGGCTTCATGACCGGCGCCATCGATATGGAGACAAGCTTTGCCCCGGCCGACTTCCGGGCGAACACGACCCGCATGGACCCGGAGAACCGCGAAGCGAACCTCGCCCTGGTGACCCTCGCGCGGGACTGGGCCGAGCGGAAGGAGGCCACGCCGGGGCAGATCGCTCTTGCGTGGCTGATGGCCCAAGGGACATCTGTCGTGCCCATCCCCGGCACGACCCAATTGCCACACTTGCGCGATAACATCGGCGCCGCGCAGGTCAGCTTCACGGCAGAAGAATTGGCCGAGTTAACGGCCGCGCTCGACGCGATAGAAGTGCGTGGGGAGCGCGCGCCGTCGATCGTCATGGATTGGAACGGCACCGAGGCGCCCGACGTCTGACGCCTCCTACAGCAGCGTGGCGGCAGGACTTCATCACCCCGGCCGCCGCGACAGCTCCGCCGACAGCAGACTGGTCCAAGCGCAGCTGATCGAAATGGATGCTTGGGCCACTGCGTCTGATGTCGGCATCGTGCGCGCTGTCTACTCCATTCGGTCATCCGCAACGTCTGGGACATGTCCGTGAGCACACTGGCCACGTCGGCCAGGATCAGAGCAATCAGACGCGCCGGATGAACACCGCTGCCAGCCAGAGAAAAGCGGGCGCGTCGGTAAGACGGCTGGGCCGTGCGACCTCGTCGCCCGTGTTCTTACCGGCCAGTATGGGCGCGATTTCCAATCAGAATTCCCTGCAGGAAAGACCGGATTACGATGCCGAATGTCTTGCTCTCAAGGCTGAGTTCCAGTGCTGGCAGCCCGCTGGTCTGGACCTTGATTGTCGGCAGGGCGACGGCAAGCCTGTTCTGGATTGACCCGGCGAAAGAGGTCACCTGACAGGGGGAGGGATGATCAGATCCCACGATCGCTGCCGGATCAATCAGCCCCCTTCTCATCCGTGGGATTTGCCTTGAACTTCAAACGCCTGCTAGGCTCGGCTTCGATATCGTCTCCAGCTTCTGGGAACGACTGACCATTTTGGTCGCACGACGTGACGTGCGGTCAAAGGAGCGCTCTGACCTGAGCGTATAGGGAGGAAGAGAATGTCAAAAGAAAACACCATCAACCGTAGATCCTTTCTACGGAAATCAGCACTTGCGGGCGGCACGGTCGCAGGGGGCGCCCTTGCGGCTCCGGCTGTGCTGGCACAGGCGCCGATCGTCCTGAAGATGCAGACATCCTGGGGCGCGGCCAACATCTGGGACGAGTTCGCCAAGGACTACGCAACCCGCGTGGGCGAGATGTCGGGCGGCCGGCTCCAGGTCGACGTGCTGCCTGCGGGCGCTGTCGTCGCGGCGTTTCAGGTTCTCGATGCGGTCAATGACGGCGTGCTCGACGCGGCCCATTCCGTGCCGGTCTACTGGTACGGCAAGAACAAGGCCGCCTCGCTCTTCGGGACGGGCCCGGTCTTCGGCGGCTCGGCCACGACGATGCTCAGCTGGTTCTATGCCGGCGGCGGTCAGGAGCTGTATGACGAGCTGACCCAGGACATCATGGGCCTCGATATCCAGGGCTACCTGGGCTTTCCGATGTTCGCGCAGCCCTTCGGCTGGTTCAAGGAAGAGGTCAACACGGCCGCAGATCTCGAAGGCTTCAAGTATCGCACCGTCGGTCTGGCCGCCGACCTGATGGCGAAACTCGGCATGTCGGTCGCGCAGCTTCCCGGCGGCGAGATCGTGCCCGCCATGGAGCGCGGCGTCATCGACGCGTTCGAGTTCAACAACCCGTCGTCCGACCGCGACTTCGGCGCGCAGGACGTGGCGAAGAACTACTACCTGTCGTCCTACCACCAGGCGTCGGAAAGCTTCGAGTTCCTGTTCAACCGCGGTTTCCTCGAGGATCTCGATCCCGATCTGCAGGCGATCCTCAAATACGGCGTCGAAGCCGTGTCGACGGCCAACACCGCAAAGGCGATGGATCGCTACTCTGCCGACCTGCAGACGCTGGCCAACGACGACGGCGTCACGGTGCACCGGACCTCGCCCGAAATCCTTGCGGCACAGCTAAGCGCGTGGGACGAGCTGATCCCCGAACTGGAAGCGGACGAGTTCATGAAGAAGACACTCGACAGCCAGCGCGCCTGGGTCGAGCGGGTGTCCTATTACGAGCTGATGAACGCGCCGGATTATGCGCTCGCCTTCGAGCACTACTTCCCCGGCAAGCTGGCCATCTAAGGTAGGTCGCAGGTCTTTGACCAATACCCCCGGCGCCTCTGCGGCGGGGGTCTCCTGATCAGGAGTGTGGGAACATGCTTGGCTTCATTCATTTCGCCGACAATCTGTCGGCCTGGTTCGGCAAGGCCTTTGCCTGGCTGATTGTCCTCATGGCCGTCGGCACGGGGTACGAGGTTTTCGTACGCTACGTGCTGAACCAGCCCACGGCATGGGCGCTCGACGTGTCCTTCATCATGTATGGCACGCTCTTCATGATGGGCGGGGCCTACACGCTCTCCCGCGGCGGGCACGTGCGGGGCGATTTCCTCTATCGTCTCTGGCAGCCGCGCACGCAGGCCAAGATCGACTTCATTCTTTACATCATTTTCTTCTTTCCAGGCGTCACCGCGCTGATCCTGTCGGGCTGGAAATACGCGTCGCGCTCATGGGGCTACGGCGAGGTCTCGGTCAATTCGCCAGCGGGCGTGCCGATCTATCAGTTCAAGACGGTCATCGTGGCCGCCGGAATCCTTCTTTTCATCCAGGGTATCGCCCAGCTCTGCCGCTGCATCATCGCGATGCGCACGAACGAATGGGTCGCCGCGCGTGAGGATGTGTTCGAAACCGAAGATCTGATGATTCAACAGGCCAACAAGGCCGAAAAGGACGCCCATCCATGACGGATCCTCAAGTCGCCCTGATGATGCTGGGCCTGTTTATCATCTTTGTCTTCCTCGGTTTTCCGATCGCCTTCACGCTGATGGCGATGGGGATCGGCTTCGGCTACTACGCCTATTTCGACGCCGACCGGCAGTGGCGGGCCTTCAACCGGCTGGATGAAACGGCAAGCAATTGGGAAAGTTGGTCGCTCTGGTTCGAGGGGTTCTACAACAACCGCATCTTCGACTTATTCATCAACCAGACCTTCACGGTGATGTCGAACGAGGTGCTGACAGCAGTGCCGCTGTTCCTCTTCATGGGCTACATCGTAGAGCGGTCGAACATCGTCGACCGGCTTTTCAACACACTGAACATCGCCTCCAAGAACATCCCGGGCTCGATGGGGGTCGCCGCGCTGATCACCTGCGCGCTTTTCGCCACGGCCACCGGGATCGTCGGCGCGGTCGTGACGCTGATGGGGCTCCTCGCGCTGCCCGCGATGCTCAAGGCGCGCTACAACACCTCGTTCGCAAGCGGCATCATCTGCGCGGGCGGCACGCTGGGCATCCTGATCCCGCCCTCGATCATGCTGATCGTCTATGCCGCGGCGACGAACGTCTCGATCGTCCGGCTCTATGCGGCGGCCCTCTTTCCGGGGCTGACGCTGGTCGGTCTCTACCTTCTCTACATCATCGGGCGGTCGGTACTGCAGCCATCCTCCGCCCCGCGCCCCGGCCCGGACGAGGTGCCGGATGTGCCGAAATCCAAGCTCCTCCTCATGGTCCTCACCTCGTTCCTGCCGCTGGCATTCCTGATCCTCGCGGTACTGGGATCCATCCTCTTCGGGCTGGCCACACCGACCGAGGCGGCCTCGATCGGCGCGCTTGGCGGGATCGCCCTGGCCTTCATCTATCGCGCGATGAGCTGGCAAAGAATGCGCGAAAGCGTCTACCTGACGGTGCGGACCACGGCGATGGTCTGCTGGCTTTTCGTCGGCTCCTACACCTTCTCGGCCGTCTTCTCCTACTTGGGCGGCGAGCACGTCATCTCGGAATTCGTGCAAAGCCTCGATCTGTCGCCGATCATGTTCCTGATCCTCGCGCAGCTGATCATCTTCCTGCTTGGCTGGCCGCTGGAATGGTCCGAGATCATCATCATCTTCGTGCCGATCTTCCTGCCGCTGCTGGCGATCTTCGATATCGACCCGCTGTTTTTCGGCATCCTCGTTGCGCTGAACCTGCAGACCAGTTTCCTGACGCCACCCATGGCCATGTCGGCCTACTATCTGAAAGGGATCGCGCCGCCCGAGGTCCGGCTGACGCAGATCTTCGCGGGCGTCATGCCGTTCCTGTTCTGCGTGATTGTGTCGATGGTGCTGATGTATGTCTTCCCGCAGATCGTCTTCTACCTGCCGGAGCTCTTCTATGGGAGTTAACCCGCAGCACGCAGAGGCACTGCTGGCCCTTCCGGTGTTGGAGCTACGCGACAGGCTCGCCTCAGGCGCGCTTTCGGCGCTTGATCTCACGCAGGCCTGCATCGCCCGCATCGCGGCGCGGGAGCCAGAAATCGGGGCCTGGGCATGGTTCGACAGCGATTACGCCTGCGAACAGGCCCGCGCGCTTGACGCCCGCCGCGCGACAGGGCTGCCGACCGGGCCGCTGCACGGCCTGCCGGTTGGTCTCAAGGACATAATCGACACCGCCAAGGTCCCGACCGAAAACGGCTGCGAGGCCGACCAGGGCCGCGTGCCGAAGAAAGACGCGTTCGTCGTGGAGCGGCTGAAGGCGGCGGGCGCGGTGATCATGGGCAAAACGGTCACGACCGAGCTTGCCTTCATGCGCCCGTCGAAGACACGCAACCCCCACGATACGTCCCATACGGCAGGCGGATCCTCGTCGGGGTCCGCCGCGGCTGTCGCGGCCGGGATGATCCCGCTGGCGGTCGGCACGCAAACCGGCGGCTCGGTGATCCGCCCCGCGGCCTTCTGCGGTGTCACCGGGTTCAAGCCCACCTTCGGGGCCATCCCGCGCCGGGGCATCCTCATGCAGTCGCCAAGCCTCGATACCGTCGGGGTCTTCGCCGCCGATCCGGCGGGCGCGGCTCTGCTGGCCGAGGTGCTCTACGGCCATGACCCGTCCGACCCCGCCACCGCCCCGCGGCCCTTCCCGCGCCTGTCGAAAACAGCGCTGTCCAAGCCGCCCGTCCTGCCGGATTTCGCGTTCGTCCGCCCGCCCGGCTGGGATGCGGCGGACCAGGACACCAGGGATGCGCTGGCCGAGCTTGTCGCGGCCCTGGGCGACAAGGTGATCGAGGTCGCGCTACCCGCCCCGTTCGAGGCCGCCGCCCGCGAGCGCCGGCGCATCAACTTCGCCGAGATGGCGCGGCACTATTTCCGCTACGGGCGCGACGCCCAGGACATGCTCGGCCCGGAAATTCGCGGCGCCCTGGAGGACGGGAACGCCATCCTTGCCCGCGACTACCTCGCCGCGCTCGACTGGAAACCGGTTCTGAACGCCGCGCTGTGCGAGATTTTCGAACGCTGCGACGCGATCCTCTGCCCCGCAGCCCCCGGACCCGCCCCCCGCGACGTGGGCACCACCGGCGATCCGGTCTTCAACAGCCTCTGGACGTTCTGCGGGACGCCTGCCGTCACGCTGCCGCTTCTCACCGCCACCAACGGGATGCCCATGGGGGTGCAACTCGTGGGCTCCCACGGCAACGATGCGCGCCTTCTGCGGACGGCGCGCTGGCTCTATGACTGGGCCAATCACTGACGTCGCGAAAGGACACCCTATGAACCGCTTCCTCGCCCTCTTCGCTTTCGCCGTCTTCGCGGGCTTCGTCGGCATCCTGGCCTACGAGGTTCCCAGCCCGGACCTGGTGATCGTCATCCTGTTCACCACTGCCCTCGTGGCCTACGACTTCATCACCTCAAGCAAGAACGATCCCAAGAAGTGATGGCCAAGCCCGTCATCTGGATCCCGCGCCATCTCTCCGACGCCACCCTCGAACGGGCGCGGCGGGACTACGACGTGATCCTCAAGCAGGAAGATACCCCCGGCACCGCGCAAGAGATCATCGAGATGAGCGCGCAGGCAGACGGCATGATCCCCTGCCATTCCGAACACTTCACGGCAGATGTCGCCGGCCGCCTCGATCCCCGGCTGAAGATCATCGCCAACCACTCGGTCGGAACCGACCACTGCGACCTGAACGCGCTGAAAGCGCGCGGCATCACCGTCACCAACACGCCGGACGTCCTGAACGACGCCACGGCCGAGCTGGCCGTCATGCTGATGCTGAACGCCGCGCGGCGTGCGGTCGAGGGGGACCGGATCGTCCGGACGGGCGCCTGGGACAGCTGGTCGCCCGCCTTCATGGTGGGCAAGCAGGTCACCGGTGCGCGGCTTGGGATCGTCGGGATGGGCGGTGTCGGGCGGGCGCTTGCCAGAAAGGCGCGCGGCTTCGACATGGCGGTCCATTACCACAACCGGCACAGGCTCCCCACCGAGGCCGAGATGGGCGCCATCTACCACAAGACGCTCGACGATCTTCTGGAGGTCTCGGATTTCCTGTCCCTCAATTGCCCCGCCACGCCCGAGACGACGGGAATGATGACCTCCGAACGCCTCGCCCGGATGCCCCGTGGCAGTATCCTGGTCAACGCCGCCCGCGGGGCTCTCGTCGACGAGGACGCCTTGCTTGACGCCATCGAAGCCGGTCACCTTGCGGGCGCCGGGCTCGATTGCTTCGTGACAGAGCCGGGCGGCAACCCCGCCTTCGCCAAGCACGAGAACATCGTGATGATGCCGCACGCGGGCAGCGCGACCCGAAAGACCCGCGACGCGATGGGCTTTCGGGCGCTCGACAACCTCGATGCGTTTTTCGATGGGCATGCACCGAAAGATGCGCTCTGACCTTCGCCTCTTGCGAGGACCTCGTCCGTCAAATCAGATGAGGCGCCAGGCTCGTTCGCCGAGATCTCGCCGCGTCATCGAATGCATGCCATCCCGTTCCGACCGACCGGCTTGGAGATTTGGAAGATGGCTGACAGGTCCTCAGCGGCAAGGTCTGGACCAGCGCGGCGCTGCCATGGACCTGTAGCAGCGGCTTTCAGCTCTCTCACGGCCGATGCGGCCGGGCCGGTCAGCGCGTGCGTGTTTTCCCATGTCAGCGGCTCGGATCGGGAGGTTACGACATACTTTCGCGCTGCATTCAGCCGGTCGCCGAGATCAGACTTTGGCGCGTTCGGCCAGTGGCCTGCAAAGAGGTCATAGGTCTTGCGCCCAAACAGGATGTCATAAGGGCGTGACATCGCGATGCGCTCGACATGGGGCATGACCTCGTCCCAATAGGGCGCGGCCCATCCCCCCTCGCTGAAACCGCCTGAAGTGTCTTCCTCCGGTGCGCTGGGAGATTGCATCACGCCGTCCAGCGTGACGAAAGACAGAACCGCGAGCCGGCGCATCTTACAGCGCTTTGCTGGCCATCGAACGGGTCAGCGCCCCAAGCTTGTCAAAGGCCTGGTTCCACCCCCCGGCACCTGCCGTACCCTCGACCACACCGACATGCACCATGACCATGCGGGTCTTGTCGCCGTCCTCGGTCAACTCCACAATCACTTCGGTTACATCGGGAAAGCTTTCGGGCAGTCCCGCCGCTTGCGGAGAGACAAGCGTTCCATCGGCGTCACACATGCTCTCGGTATAGACAAGACGCCGTGGGGCGCTGACCTCCTTGTAGACGCCGGTGAACCACATTTCCATGGATCGCTCCGGCGATTGCATGACCATACATATCTTGCGCGTGCCGCCGACCGTGACATTCATCTCGGCGGTGGGAACGGACGCTCCGTTGGGACCGTACCATTGCTTGAAGAGCTCCGGATCGGTCCACATCCTCCACACCAATTCGATAGGGCCGTCAAATTCCCGCTCGATCCGGACCCAGTCAGTGTCCTGGCTCATCATTGCTCTCCTTGATGTCGTTCAGCAGCTTGCCCATCGCGTCAAAGCGGGCGTCCCAAATGTGCCGATACTGCTCCGTCCAGCTTGAAATGTTCTGGATCGGCTTCGTCTCGAGTGTGCACAGCCGGAACTGAGCGTCCCGCTCACGCGTGATCAGGCCCGCGTTTTCGAGCACCCGGATGTGCTTGGACACAGCAGGCAAGGACATATCAAACGGTTCCGCCAGTGCATTGACGCTGGCGGTTCCCCTGGCCAGATGCGCCAAGATCGCCCGTCGCGCGGGATGGGCCAAGGCAGCAAATGCCGCGTCCAGCTGATCGCTTTCATTCATGCGGTTAGCAATATACCAACCGGTTAATTAATCAAGTAGTTAAATAATGCTTGCTTGGATGAGAGGTTTGAAGCGGCAGGATCTCCGGGATCCCCGGCGAACCGAGGCCCCGCTAGGGCGCGCCATTTGCGCTCCGCTCAGCCAGAACGGATTGCCCATGTCACCGCGCCCTTTTTCGCGCCGCGAAGTGCACCCCGACAACCTGCTCAACAGATCCTGACCCTGGCAAGCCGATCGAAAACTTCCTCCGTCTTTCCGCCGTCGCAGCGACAGCGTTTCTCGTGCTGCGGCAGCTGACCCTCTCGAAGATCACAGAGCACGGCCTCGACGAGGGAGAGGCGCTTTCCGGCGCGACCTCTGGGGCCGACTTCACCGGGTCACCTCGTCCGGAAACGATCACTTCTCCTCCACAGCCCTGCGCCACCTGTTGCGCTGCGCTGCAGCAGAACGGTCCGTTACCGGGCGATGTTGCGCTTGAATGTCCGACAGAAAGCCGACGCGATGCCGACCAAAAGCCGACACGCCAGATCCCCCTTCAAAACCTGCGTTAACGGGCGATTCGCTTGGCAGGCCGGGTTGCGCCGCCGAACCCCGCCGTTCGCGCGGTCAATCTCCGCTTAAGAAAGCGGGGCGTCCGCCACGGACCTCTCGGCCCCGCGTCCCGGCCCGTGAGGCCAACGAGTGGGACAATCGCGGGGGGCGCCGAACACCAACAACACCGCGGCGCCGGATGGAAACAGACGCCCGGCCGGCGGACCACCCCCAGCCGCCACTTGCTCTGTCCCTCCGAGCTTCCCATGCTGTCCTCCGCGGTCGATCGCCCGCAGAAAGGACGCTGCATTGGCTCAGCAACCGAAGAAAACAAGGGCAGAGAAGCTGCGCACGGCCTGGAGGCCGTGGGCGCATTGGATACGCCATCACGTCCCGCCAGGGGCGCGCACGCTCCTCGGGCTCGTGCTGATCCTGGGTGGCGTCTTCGGCTTTCTTCCGGTCCTCGGCTTCTGGATGATCCCGCTTGGGATCGCCGTCATCGCGATGGACATCGAACCGCTTGTCGATGCCTGGCGCCGCCGCCGCGACAAGGCGTCACCGCACGACACGGACGAGGATTTTAGATAGACAAATCAAGGGGTCGTGCCTGGCGTTGGCTCAACCGGCAACGCCTCCGAAGGGGCTGAGGTCCCGATCTCCATCTCCATCTGCTCCACAAGCCACCGCCGGGCCGGACCCAGCGCCGCGTCGCGCTTGTAGATCGCAAAAAGCGGCACGCGCATGGCCTCGTCGGGCCGGGCCGAGATGTCGAGCGGCACCAACCGCCCCGCCTCCAGATCTGCTGCCACCGAATGGCGGGGCATCGTGCCCCAGCCGAGGCCCGCGAGGATCATCTGGTGCCGCGTGCCCAGATCGGCGACCTCCCACACATCGTTGACCAGCCGGTTCTGGTAGCGCGGCAAGGCCCGGCTCGTGGGCACCAGCTGCCGGTGGTCCTGCAGATCCGCCTCGGCCAGCCGGCTGTGCCGCGACGCCAGCGGATGGTCCGACCGCGCGACCGCCACGATCTCGACCGACCCGACGGCCACCGATTCCATCGGCTCGAACAGATGCGCCTTCAGGCTGGGCTTGCCGACAAGGCCCAGATCGGCGCGCCCGTCCAGCACCAGCTGCGGCGCCCCGCCGACCTCTTCGACGAACAGGCGCAGCCCGCAGGTCGGAAACTCCTGCCGAAACCGGTCGAGCAACCGGACAAGCCCCGCCTGCGGGGCGACGACGCTGACCGCGAACGTCACCTCCCCCTCCATCCCCGCGGCCATCCCGCGGGCCCGCGCCTTGAGGTGGTCGATCCGCGACAGGACCGATCGCGCTTCGGCCAGCACCGCCTCCCCCGCCGCGGTCAGCGACGGCTTGCGCTGCGACCGGTCGAACAGCTCCACGCCAATATCCGCCTCCAGCGTGCGGATCGCGTGGCTGACCGCAGACTGCGCGCGCTGCACATGTTTGGCGGCGGCGGTGAAGCTGCCGGTCTCGTCGATGGCGACAAGCATCCGCAGCTGATCAAGGGTGACCGTATCCAGCATCCAACCGATCCATCAATTCAGTTGATCGAACTAAGCGATTTTTTCGCAGTTCAAGCAAATCCGTTGATCTCTACATTCCAATTCATCGAAGGACGCCAGGGCACGGACGCTCCGGCAGACAAACAGGAAAGGACAAGACGATGACCATCATGACGCTTCTGATCACCGCCTATGTCTCCGGCGCCGCCGCGTTCGACCGTCCGGAGAACACCATCGCCACGCCCGAAATGCTCGCCGCCTACGAGGCCGCGGCCCGGGCCGACGCAACCAACTGACCTCACCCAACCCCCTCAGAAAGGACCCAGACCCATGTTCAAGATCCTCCTCCCCGCCGCTGTTGCCGCTCTCATCGCCGCTCCGGCGCTCGCCAGCGATCAGCTTGCCGCCCAGCTGGGCGTCGCCCCCGGCACCTACTCCACGAGCGAGCTGATCCAGCTCAGCCGCGCGGTCCAGGACAACGACCACCAGCGCATCCGCCAGATCACCGGCGGCGCGGTCCCCTCGACCCAGAGCGTCGGGATCTCCGCCGGTCATGCGCAACTTGCCGCCCAACTCGGCGTCGATCCGGCCAGCTACAGCGTGAATGAGTTGATCGTCCTGCGCCGCGCCCTGGAAGACAACGACAGCGTGACCGTGAACCGCCTGACCGGTGGCAGCGACGCGATCGTCTCGACCCGCAACACGCCCGGCGCTGGCCACATGCAGCTTGCTGCGCAGCTGGGCGTCGACCCGATGGCCTACACGACGGCAGAGCTGACGCGGATGACGTTCGACCGCTTCAGCGACGACGACTGAACCCACGGGTGGTGCGTGGAGGTAGCCCCCTCCACGCGCCGTCCCGAAACGTCACCCATCTCAGGATCAAGGACCCTCACAATGACCAAGGACAGCCAGAAAATCAATCGCCGCCAGGCCCTGCGCGGGGCGGGCTTCGCCGGGATCGGCGCCTTCGCCGCCGGCGTCACCCCCGCCTCGGCCCAGGGGGCCGACAGCGCCCGCCCGCTCGCCGGGAAGGCCGCAATCGTCACCGGTGCGCGCAACAATATGGGCCGCGCCTTCGCGGTCGAACTGGCCCGCATGGGCGCCGATGTCGCCATCCACTACCACCGCGCCGAAACGCGTGACCAGGCCGAGGAAACCGCGCAGCTGGTCCGCGAAGCGGGCGGCCGCGCCGTCCTCTCCCAAGGCGATCTCGGCGACAGCGCCAACGTCACCGCCCTCTACGACGCGGCAGAACAGGCCTTCGGCGGCGTCGACATCGCGGTGAACACCGCGGGCACGATCATCAAGAAACCGGTGGCAGAGTTCACCGACGCCGATTTCGAGCGGCTGCAGAACGACAACGTCGCGACGATGTTCTACTCCATGCGCGAGGCTGCGCGGCGGCTGCGCGACGGTGGGCGGATCATCAATGTCGGCACCTCGCTGACCGCCGGAACCGCACCGGGCTATGCAGGCTACGCCGGGACAAAGGCGCCGGTCGAAGAGTTCACGCGCATCCTTGCCCGCGAACTGGGCGAGCGCCGGATCACCGTGAACACGATCGCCCCGGGGCCGATCGACACGCCCTTCTTTCACGCCGCCGAAACCCCGCAGACGGTCGCCTACGCCGCGGGCCTCTCGACCGAAGGGCGCCTCGGCGCGGTCGAGGATCTCGTGCCGCAGGTTGCCTTCCTCGCCCATCCCGACAGCCAGTGGGTGAACGGCCAGAACCTCTTCATCAACGGCGGCTACCTGACCCGCTAACCAATCCTGCCGCGCCCACAAGTGGCGCGGCCCTCGCAGGAGACAGACATGCTCGACGGACATCAGACACGCACACTCGGCCAAGACGGCCCCGCGCTTTCGCCCATGGGCCTCGGCCTGATGGGGATGAGCGACTTTTACGGCCCCGCGGATCAGGCCGAAAGCCTCGCCACCATCCACATGGCGATGGACCAGGGCATCACCCTCTTCGACACCGCCGATTTCTACGGCTCCGGCCATAACGAGATGCTGCTGGCGCGTGCGCTCGACGGCCACCGCGACCGGGCCTTCATCCAGGTCAAGTTCGGTGTCCTGCGCGATCCGGCAGGCGGCTTCCTGGGCGCCGATTACCGCCCGGCCGCGATCAAGAACGCGCTCGCCCAGACGCTCAAGCGGCTCGGCACCGATCACATCGACCTCTACCAGCCCGCCCGCGTCCCTCATGACGTCCCGGTCGAGGAGTGGATGGGCACGCTCAAGGACTGCGTCGAGGCCGGCTGGATCCGTCACATCGGGCTTAGTGAAGCAGGCCCCGAGACGATCCGCGCCGCCCACGACATCCACCCGATCACGGCGATCCAGATGGAGTATTCGCTGGCCAGCCGCTCTATCGAGGGCGCCATCCTGCCCGTCTGCCGCGAGCTTGGCATCGGCGTCACGGCCTATGGCGTTCTCTCCCGTGGCCTCCTCTCGGGTCACATGACAGCCGACAGCATGGCGAACCGACGCGAATTCCGCGCGATGCAGCCCCGCTTTCAGGGCGAGAACCTGAGACAGAATCTCGAACTGACAAACGCGCTCACCCGCCTCGCCAACGACCGCGGCGTGACCACGGCGCAGCTCGCCATTGCCTGGGTCCTGCACCGCGGCGCGGACATCCTCCCCCTGATCGGCGCCCGCCGCCGAGACCGGCTGGCCGAGGCCATCGGCGCGATGGAAATCGCCCTCGACCCGGACGAGATCGCCCAGATCGAAACTGCCGTCCCGGCGGGCAAGATCGCGGGCGGCCGCTACGACGACCACGGCATGGCCATGCTCGACAGCGAGCGGGCTTAACCTGTTCCGCCCCGCCGCGGGGGAGTAGCCACGGCGGGGCGGCCCTTAGCCGCCAAGACTGCGCAGATAGGCGACAAGGTTCGCGGCATCCTCTTCACTGCGCAGGAACACCGTCTTGCGCGTGCCCGGCATCGCCTCGCGCGGCGCGGTCAGATAGGCGATCAGGCTCGCCTCATCCCAGACCTCGGTGCTGTCGGCCAAGGTGCCCGTATAGCGAAACCCCTCGACCGATCCGATCTCGCGCCCGACGACCCCGAACAGATGCGGCCCGGCGCGGTTCTGCCCCTCTTCCAGCATGTGACAGCCCGAACATTGGCCGAACAGCTGTTCGCCCGCCGCCGGGTCCCCCTCCTGCGCGTAAACGGGCGCGGCAACCATCAGAAAACACAAAGCGAAATAGCGTTTCATCGTTTTCTCCTTCAGGCCAGGCCATGATCAGCCAAGGGCAGGCTGCGGATCCGCTGCCCCGTTGCGGCAAAAACCGCATTGCAGAGCGCCCCGGCCAATGGCGGCACGCCCGGCTCCCCGACCCCGCCAAGCGGTGCGCCCGTCTCGACAATGGCAACGTCGATCTGGGGCGCCTCGTCGATCCGCAGGATCGGGTAATCGGTGAAATTCGTCTGCTCCGTCCGCCCCCCGGCCAGGCTGATCTTGACGCGGAGCGCCGCACCCAGCGCCTCGATCACCGAGCCCTGGACCTGCGTCTCGACCTGCCCCGGATTGATCGCCCGCCCGCAATCGATGGCGGCATGGACGCGCGGCACACGCACCCGCTCGCCCTCCATCGTGACTTCCACGACCTGCGCGACATAGCTGTTGTAGCTCTCGACGACCGAGATCCCGCGCGACACACCCTCGGGCGCCGCGCCAGACCAGTCTGCCATCTCCGCCACCCTCTCCAGCACCGGGCGGGCGCGAGACTCTGCCGGCAGGTTCGCCAGCCGGAACGCCAACGGATCCTGCCCAGCCGCATCGGCCAGCTCGTCGATGAAGCTCTCCACGAAATAGCCGTTGAAGCTCTCCGCGATCGACCGCCACGGCGACAGCGGCACCGGGATCGGCACCACCGCATGGTCCAGCGCATAGTTCGGGATGTCATAGGCGATGTTGATCAGGCCAAGCAGTGAAAACGGATCCATATTGTTGTCCCGCACGATGGCCGCCCCCATCTGCGGCCCTGCCATCCGGACCCGCATCGCCGTGATCCGCCCGTCCTCGGACAGGCCCGCCCGGAACCGGATCTGCATCGTCTGACGATAGAGCCCCTGCTGCACGTCGTCCTCGCGGGCCCAGATCACCTTGACCGGGCGCCCGCCAACCGCGCGGGAGGCCATGACCGCCTGGATCGCCTCGTTCTCCCAGGTCTTCCGGCCGAACCCGCCGCCCAGATAGGCAGTGTTGATGATCAGCTGATCCGCCGTCACACCCAGCGCGCGCTCCAGACCCATCCGGATCCAGTCATGCCCCTGCGTGCCGGTCCACAACTCGACCCTGTCGTCGGTCGCCTGCGCGGTGCAATTGATCGGCTCCATGCAGACATGGGCCAGCATCGGCACGGCATAATCGGCCTCGACCACCTGCGCCGCCCCGGCGAAGGCGCCGTCCAGATCACCCCGCTCCAGCGTCATCGGCACATCTGCGCGGTCGAGCGCCGCTTGGATCTCCGCCTCCATCGCAGGCGTGTCGAGCCCGTCATTCTCCGTCTCGGTGAACGTGATATCCAGCGCATCGGCCGCCTGCTTGGCCTGCCACCAGCTTTCGCCGACCACGACGGCCCCACGAGGCACCTGAACCACCTCGATCACGCCCGGCATCCCGCGCACGCTGTCCGCATTCATCGCGGCGACGTCCGATCCAAAGACCGGCGCCATCCGGACCGCGCCATACGCCATGTCGGGCAGGGTCACATCCATGCTGAACACGGCCTCACCCGTCACCTTCACCCGGGTATCGAGCCGGGGGACCGTCCGCCCGGTCAGCGTCCGCTCCTCCTCCGGCCGCAGCACCGGATCGGCGGGCACCGGCAAGGCGGAGGCCGCCTCGACCAGCTCCCCAAAGGGGATCGCCTGGCCGTACGCGGCATGGACGATCGCCCCGCCCACCGCGCTCAGCTCGTCCGCCGGAACGCCCAGCCGGGACGCCCCGGCCTCGATAAGCATCATCCGCATCTGCGCCGCGGCCCGGCGCATCGGGTCGTGCCAGTGGCGGATCCCGTAGGACCCGACCGACCGCATCTGCCCGAACGGCAGACGGTAATCCGGCCCCGGCTGCACCGGCATCTCGATGCGGATCGTCTGCCAGTCTGCGCCCAACTCCTCGGCCAGGATCTGCGCCTGCCCGGTATGCGTTCCCTGCCCCATCTCGCAGGTCGGCAGGATGCAGGTGACCGAGTTATCGGCCCCGATCCGCAGATATGCCCCCGGCGCCGAAGGCTGCGTAACCTCTTGCGCCGGAAGCCGGATCGGCACGGAAAGAACGCCAAGCGTCGCGGCGGACCCGGCGAGGAACGTGCGTCGTGTCGTCTGTGTCATCGTTCCCTCCCTCATGTCCGGCTCAGCTCGGCGGCACGCTTGGCCGCGGCCCGGATGCGCGGGTAAACCCCGCAGCGGCAGATGTTGCCTGCCAGATAGCTGTCGATATCCTCGTCCGTCGGCTCCGGCACCTGGGCCAGCATCGCCGCCGTCGCCATGATCTGCCCGGTCTGGCAATAGCCGCATTGCGGCACGTCGATCTCGATCCAGGCCTCCTGAACCGGGTGCAGCCCGCCCTCCGACAGCCCTTCGATCGTCGTCACCTCCGCCCCTTCGGCGACCGATAACGGGATCGAACAGGACGGCACCGCCTGCCCGTCCAGATGCACGGTGCAGGCCCCGCAGGCGCCGATCCCGCAGCCGAATTTGGTGCCCGTCAGCCCCATCCGTTCCCGCAGGATCCACAGAAGCGGCGTATCGGGATCCGCCTCGACCGAGACGCCGCTGCCATTGAGGGTGAAGTCTGTCATACGTCGTCTCCTTCTCCAGGATGAAAGATCGTCAGTCTTTATTGGGGAAGTGCCGGGAACGCTTTTTCACAAAGCTAAGCCGCGTCCCCTCCACCGCCAGGGTGAAGATCAGGGTCCCCTCATGGCAGCCATCGAAATGGGGGATATCCGCCGGGATCTCGATCAGGCTGCCGGTGGGGTATTCGGCCAGGCCGCGCGTCGCGACGACCTCCCCCCGCCCCAGGCAGAAGGTGCCGTCGGCCACGAAGATCCAGATCGGCCGGTCGACCCGGTAAGGCGAATGCCAGGTGCCCGCGGGCAGGAACTGCGCAACCGCGTTTACCTCTCCGCCCATATCGAACCGCCCCAGCTCGCACAGGCGGCTCCCGTCAGGGCCGGTCTGCTGCCAGCGTATCGTGTCGGGCGTCCAGGCAGAGGTCATTTGAAAGGATCAATCCACTGAAAGGGTATCGACAGTTTTGACCGCTAAAGTTGTCCTAGTCTTTCACAAGGGACCTGAATGCTGGCACATGCGTGCCGCCTGAAGGCAGGACGCCGGCGCGCTTCGGATAAAGCCTGCGAAGACACCGGAAACGGTGTCAAAACGTCGATCGAGCCTTTGAACAGATGGAAAGAACGGGAAAGAAATTCGAGCCATAGCAGTCTTTAATGACGGGTGATCACGTGCTGACGAAACCGACCAAAGACCATGCTTCTAAAGTTCCGGACAGGGTCAGTTCATCGATCTGCGGCTGTTCTGAAGATCAGGACAGGACCGCCCTAGCACCTGAAGCCGGCTGGACGGGCGAGACGATGAGGCGGCTGCCCCGGGTCTTCACATGACGAGACTGCTCAATCTTTCCTTCGACGGACCACCCATCAGCCAGGTTCCAGAGCTCGATCACGAGTTCAGACAGGCGGGCGTCCGGGCCATTGCCTTGCCTCCCGGCAAGGCCGAGGTGCACTACTGTACAGAGGTCCACATCGCGGATTTCAACCTGAATGAAGTACCAATGTCATGGTCGGTGAATTCAGACCGACTGGAAACATTTATGGCACCGTCGGACAGCGTCGGGTGGTCGCCGGCCAAAACAGATCTTCGGCTGCGGGCAAAGAACTTCGATTGGGGTCTGCTCCTTGAAATGGATCCCACACGTGTAGAGGGGATCTTCGCAGATGCACTCCACAATCATGGCCCTCCAACCGAGTTCGCCAGCTATCGAAAGTCACCGCGAGGCGCGATTCTTGCGCGCCAGCTCATCGATCACCTGCGGTTCGAGGACCCTGATCGGCTGTTCATCGAAGGAATGTCGATCGCCCTGTGGGCCTGCGCCTGGCAAATCCACCGCCCCGATCAGGACCGAAATGGAACGACGCATGCAAGCATCGATCCCCGTATCACCCGTGCCGTTGATTACATAGAGGCGCATCTGGGCAACGACCTCTCGGTGGCTGGGATTGCCGCCGCCGCCGCAATGTCCCCCTCCTGGTTCCAGACCGCCTTTCGCTCTGTCATGGGCCTACCCGTCTTCGCCTATGTCCGCGAGCGTCGGCTGGACCGTGCCCGCACCCTCCTCGCCGACAGACGCCTCTCGATCGCCCAGATCGCCTATGCCTGCGGTTTTGCCAGTCACAGCCACATGACCCGCCTCTTCACCGCGCGCTACGGGGCTAGTCCGAGGGATATGCGCTGACCGCGTACCGAAAACGAATTGAACCCCGCATCGCTCCGCGATACCCGGAAGCGAACGGGCGCAACCGGCCCGATAGCAAACGGCACCCCGTTCCGAATGGCGCGCGTCCCCCTCGCAAGATCGCTCACGCTCTTCCGCAGCGTCTTCCAGCTCTATGCCGCCCCCCGCATACGGGCGGAAAGCCCCGGCCTGGCCCTGCACGACAAGGCGGGCGCCGTTATCGGCATGGTCGACCGGATCACGCTCGAGAACGGCCAGCTGACCGTCACCGGCTGGTCCACCGCATCCTCGGTCGCGCTGACCTCGGACAGAACCGACCGCGCCGGCGGTCGCCACCAGCCCGCCACCGGCCTCGTCGCACCCGCGGCTCCGGCCCGGCAGGACAGCTTCGAGATCACGCTGCCCTTCGATCCGGCGCCCCTCGCCCTGACCCTTAGCCTCGATACGCACGACGGCCCGGTCCGCCACACCTACCCGCTGCCGCCGATCCCCCGCTGGCAGCTGCGCGCGCAGAAGCTGCGCCTGCTGCCCTCCTTCGCCCTGCGCGCGGCCAAGGCACTGCCCACCGCGCTGACCTGGCGCCGCACCCGGTCGGACGCGCTGAAGCAGCAGTTGAGGGATCTCCTTGGCCTCACGGAGACCGACGCGGCGCTCCGCATGGTCGATGCCGCGACCCTCTTCGCCCAGCCACAAGCCGCCGCGACGCCAGTGCCGATCACCGTCGTCCTGCCCGTCTACAACGCCTTCGATCTGACGGCAGAGGCGCTCGACCGGATCGCCCGGCACACCGATCTCGACTGGCATCTGATCCTCGTCGAGGACGCTTCGACCGACGATCGGATCCGCCCCTACCTGCGTGACTGGGCTGCCGCGCCCGGCCGTGCCGCCCGCGTCGAGCTGATCGAGAACCCCGAAAACCTCGGCTTCATCGGCAGCGTCAACCGCGCCTTCGAGCGTGCGCTCGAGCTGAAGCACCACGTCGTCCTTCTGAATTCCGACGCGCTGGTGCCGGATGGCTGGGCCAGCCGCCTCCTCGCGCCGCTCCTGGCCGACCCCACGGTGGCGACCGTCACGCCCATGTCCAACGATGCCGAGATCCTGACCGCCCCGGTCATCTGCGCGCCCCGGCCCCTCACCGCAGGCCAAGGCGACGCCATCGACGCCACCGCCCGCCAACTGGCGCCCAAGGCCGCCAGCGCCGACCTGCCCACCGGCGTCGGCTTCTGCATGGCGATGAGCATCGACTTCCTGAACCGCATCGGCCCCTTCGACACAGCTTTCGGCAAAGGCTACGGGGAGGAGGTCGACTGGTGCCGCCGCGCCAGCGCCGCCGGCGGGCGCCATATCGGCCTCGGCAGTCTTTTCGTCGAACATCGCGGCGGCACCTCCTTCGGGTCCGAGACCAAGCAGGCGCTGCTCCGCCAGAACGGCGCGATCCTGTCCCGGCGCTACCCGGCCTTCGACGCCGACGTGCGCACCTTCATCCAGACCGATCCGCTCTCGGTCCCCCGCCTCGTCCTAGCGGTCGCGCTTGCCGCCGCCCACCACAACCACGCGGCCGCGCCGCCCCTGCCCGTCTACCTGGCCCATAGCCTCGGCGGCGGGGCGGAGTACTACCTCCGCGACCGGATCGCGCGCGACCTGGCTGAAGGCGGCTTCGCCGTGGTCCTGCGCGTCGGCCGGCCCGCCACTCCCTGGCAGATCGAACTCCACGCCCCCGAAGGCACCGCCCGCGCCGCCAGCACCACCTTCCAAACCGCCGCCGCCCTCCTTGCCCCCGCAAAGCGGCGCCGGATCGTCTATTCCTGCGGCGTCGGCCACGCGGACCCGATCGGGATCCCCGGCCACCTCCTGTCGCTCAAAGAGACCCCGGAGGACCGGATCGAGGTCCTCTTCCACGACTACCTGCCGATCAGCCCGTCCTACACGCTCCTGGACAGCAACAGCGCGTTCCATGGCGTCCCGCCCGAAGACAGCACAGACCCCGCCCGTACCTTCCCCCCCGCCGGCGGCCGCGGGGGCCCCCCCGAGGGCTGGGGCGCCGCCTGGGCCCCGCCCCTGGCCCCGGCGGGCGGGATCGCCGCCCTCTCCCAGGACAGCAAGGCCCAGATCACCGCCGCCTGGCCCGCCGTCGCAGACACCATCCAGGTCCGCCCCCACACGCTCCGCGACACCATCCCAAAGGCCGACCACAGCAGGGAAATCCGGACCCTCGGCATCCTCGGCAATATCGGCCTGCACAAAGGCGCCCGCGTCGTCGAGGCGCTCGCCGCCCAAAAGACCGGCCCCCGCCTTGTCCTCATCGGCATGCTAGGCCCCGAATTCCGCGCGCGGGGCCGCCTGCGCGTCCACGGCCCTTACACGCTGCCCGAACTCGGCGCCCTTATCGACCGCTACCAGATCGACGCCTGGCTCATCCCCTCGATCTGGCCCGAGACCTTCTCCTACACCACCCACGAGGCCCTCGCGACCGGCCTGCCCACCTTCTGCTTCGCCCTCGGCGCCCAGGCCGAGGCCGTTGCCGCCGCCCCAAACGGCCATGTCCTCACGGCCAGTCCCGACGACCCGAAGCGCATCCTGTCGGAAATCTCAGCCGCAGATCCCAGGATCTCCCCCTGACCTGACCGGGCTCAAAGCCCCCCTCCTCATCTTGCCATAAATACCTCCGCCGGAGGCTGAGGGCCATCAGGCCCTCCGGGTCGAAGACCCGCCCCGCTGCCCCAAAACCGGTTTGACACCCGCACGCCCACGCGTTCGTCTCTCCGCATGGCACCCGACAAACCGATGGATATCGTCACCCTCGGCGAACCGCTCTTCGAATTCGCCCATATCCGCGGCACCGAATGGCGCGCGGGCCATGGCGGCGACGTCTCGAACGTCGCCATCGCCGCCGCCCGCCAGGGCGCCTGCACGGCCATCGTCACCCGCCTCGGCGACGATGGCTTCGCCGACAGCTTCCGCAAGCTCTGGGACACCGACGGCATCGACCACAGCCATGTGGCCACCGACCCCGACGCGCCCACGGGCCTCTACTTCATCCGCCAGACGCCGGACGGCCACGTCTTCGACTACCGCCGCAAAGGCTCCGCCGCGTCCCGTCTCTGCCCCGCCAGCCTGCCGGAAGAGCCCCTGCGTCAGACAAAGATCCTCCATTTCTCCGGCATCACCCAGGCGATCAGCGACAGCGCCGACGCCGCCGCCCGCGCCGCGGCCCAGATCGCCCGCGAGGCCGGCGCCCAAATCTCCTACGACCCCAACCTCCGCCTCAAGCTCTGGCCGCTCGACAAAGCCCGCCCCGCCATCGAAGAGGCGCTCAGCCTCGCCGACATCGCCCTCCCCAGCCTCGACGACGCCCGCCAGATCACCGGCCTCGAGACGGCGGAGGACATCCTCGCCCACATCCACTCCCTCGGCCCGAAGATCATCGCGCTCACCATGGGCGCCCAAGGCACGCTCGTCTCGGACGGCACCGCGCAGACCCATATCCCGGCGACCCAGGTCGACGCCGTCGACGCCACCGGCGCGGGCGATTGCTTCGACGGCGCCTTCCTCGCCCGCCTCGCCGCGGGCGACGCCCCCGTCCCCGCCGCCCGCTACGCCAGCGCCGCCGCCGCCATCGCCGTCACCGGCCACGGCGCGGTCGCCCCGATCCCCCATGCGGGTCTCGTCCGCGACCTCCTCGCAACGGCGCCGTAGGGCTCACGCCGGAACCGCCTCTGCAGCATATTGCGCCAGAAACTCCGGCGCGGGCGGGATCGGCTTGATCACGTCGATCAGCACCCCGTTCGGATCCGCCACAATGAAGTGCCTCTGCCCGAATGGTTCGTCCCGGATCGGCAGCAGCACTGGCAGATCCGCCGCGACCGCCCGGCGATACTCCGCATCCACATCCGCAACCTCGAAATTCAGGATCAGCCCCGAAACCTGCCCGCGCCCCTGCGCCGGCACCGTCTCGTGATCGCCGCGCAACACGGCCAGGTTCACGCCCGGATCCTCTTCCGACTGAAGATGCACATACCAGTCGCTCTCGAATGTCGGGGTGAACCGGAAATGCCGCCGATAGAACTCCGCCGTCCCGGCCACATCCGCTGTCATGATCACCGGGTAATATTGTGTCGTCCGCATCGCTTTACTCCTTCGTCAAGATGCATACAATCTGTATGTAACTTCGAATTAACATACAGGCTGCACGTATGCAATCAAACCCCGAGCGCCGCTCGAACGAAGACCGCACCCGCGCGACCCGCGCCGCGCTGACCAAGGCCGCCCGCAGGCTCTTCGTCGAAAAGGGCTATGCGGAAACCGGCACGCCCGAGATCGTCAAGGCGGCCAATGTCACGCGCGGCGCGCTCTACCACCACTTCGCCGACAAGGCCGACCTCTTCCGTGCTGTCGTCCGTCAGGAATACGCCGCCGTCGCCGCTGAAATCGACGCGGCCGCCAAGACCACCACGTCTACCATCGACGCACTCACCACCGGCGGCGACGCCTTCCTGCGCGCCATGCAGCAGCCGGGCCGCGTCCGCCTGATGCTGCTCGACGGCCCCGCAATCCTCGGCCGGCTCGAGCTTGACGCAATTGACCGGGAGACTTCGGCCGACACCCTCCGCCTCGGCCTCAAATCCGCGATGGACGCGGGAGAGATCCGCCCCCTGCCGCTCGACGCCCTCGCCGCGCAGCTCTCCGCCATGTTCGACCGCGCCGCCCTCGGCGTCGCCAAGGGGGACGCTGCCGAAGATCATCTCTCGGTTCTGAACACGATCCTCAGGGGCCTCGTGAGACACTGAAGGGGATCCGCGTCCGTCGGCAGCCCCCCCAAACGGGCGGGCTTGCCAGCCCGATCGCCCTGCCGCTACACAATTCGCAATAGTGTTTGGAGACCATCCATTTTCAGAAACGGGCCGCATGGCCTGATAATCAAGAAAGCCAATCTATATGCTTCAAACGAACACGCGCGGCGGCCGAAAACTGACGGCTGCGGAAATCACATTTCTGTCCGGCATCTTCGCAACCGGTCTGACATTCGATCTGATCCGCGTGCACAAAGGATACCATCCCGACCTCACCGAAGAGGAAAAGAAAGAGATCGAGGGCCGCTCCCACGTGACGGGCAACGACATCTACCTTGTCGGTGACGACTGGTCGGAGGATCTGACGAAGGACGGGAATATCGATAAGCTCGGCACCTTCGTCCATGAGATGGCGCATATCTGGCAAAACCAGAACGATGTCGGGCTGGGCGGCATCCAGAGGATGGACAATTACCACAGCGCCCAGATGGACATCTACGAAGCCGCGGTCGACTCGCTGGAGACCATTATCGAGAGTGGGATCAAGCACTTCCAGCGGCGGTACAAGAAGATCTCTGAAGACGCTGCCATCGATTCAGTCAAGGCGGCCATTCCAGAAACCATCGCAGAATACCGGAAAAGCTCCGACCTCGCCGAATTCCATACCGATCGATACAAAGCGGACAAGTGGAGCTACCGTGAGCGCGACAGCTGGGACCCTGTTTTCCAGCCCGGTCCGCAACCGCAATACGCAAGGCCATGGACATTGCCGACAGATGGCAACGTCATCGTCGGTCTCAGCCTCGACCATACGCCCAAGCCCGGCGAACGTCTGTCCGATTTCGTCTGGCGCAGCCCGCTTATCCAGAGACGCTACAAGACCAAGGCGAACCTCATTGACAAGATGCAGATGGCGGCTCTGGACGACAGCAACGAACACGCTCATTCCAGAACCGACTACAACTACATGCTGAAGGCTCCGGGAAAGGCGCATTTCCTGATGCTGCGCAGGGAAGCTCAGGCAAAACTGGTCGAGGATTACTTCTACCTGACACGCGGGGTCGACCCGCGGACGAGGCCCAGCTCCAATCACGATTACCGCCCGCGCCCGACACTGGCATTCTACAAGATGATGATCCCGTTCCTGCCCGGCAAGCAGGCTGTCTGCGACTGACGGGGGCAAGGCAGCGCATAGGGTAGGCGCGTCTGTCCATTACTGCCCAGAGCAAGCAGATGATCCGCGTCCCGGCCTTGCGCCGGGACCTCTCGTCCGGCCTTCGCGACATCAGCAATGACCGCCGTCCGGCCGGAAACAATCCCCCAAATATCCTGAACCGCTTCCGCACGTTGCGCGGCCCGCCACCGGACGCTGCGTTAACCGGGAAAACCGCTCCATTTCCCTCCGACCAGATGCCGACGTGATGCCGCCCGGATGCCGACGGCACGTTTTTCCCGAAAATCCCGCCCTTAAGCCCCGAATCGCCGGATCTGCCGAAAGCCGCGCCGCACCCGACCGCGCGGACCGCTCACATCTTGCTAAGGGATGAGGCGAGGGTCACCCCGCCTCGAGCACCTCGTCGCTCAGGGCAGGCAAGGGCAGGCTCTCCAAAGCCAGCGACAGCGCCTCGCCCCAACTCTTGGAAATCTCGGCCAGCAGCGGATCATTCGCCTCGAACCGGCGCACGACGCCCACGTGAAAGCTGTCCTTCTCGTAGACCTGCAGATCGATCGGCGGCCCCACCGACAGGTTCGCCTTGATCGTGGAATCGAAGCTCACCAGCAGCAGCCGCGCCGCCTCTTCAAAGGACATATCCGGCCGGTAAGCCCTTACGATAATTGGTCTTCCGTATTTCGTCTCCCCGATCTGGAAGAACGGCGTGTCGTCCCCGGCTTCAACGAAATTGCCCTCCGGATAGACCATGAACAGCCGCGGCTGGCTGCCCCTGATCTGCCCGCCGACGATCAGCGTGGCGTTGAACCGGTTCTGCGCCTCCTGCCCGCCCGCCTTGTTCTCGGCGATGACCTCGCGCAGGGTCTCGCCCACCATCCGCGCCACCTGGAACATCGACGGCGCCTCCAGCAGCCCCGGCGACCGCTCGCTCGGCGCCTTCATCCGCTCGTCCAGCAGCGAAATCACCGCCTGCGTCGTCGCAAGGTTGCCCGAGGTCATGACGGTGACGACCCGCTCGCCCTCGATCGCCCAGGTATGCAGCTTCTGGAAGACCGAGATGTTGTCGATCCCCGCATTCGTCCGCGTATCGGCCATGAAAACAAGGCCATCCCGCAGGCGAAGCCCCACACAATACGTCATCTCACTCGCAGCCTATTGCTGTTGCTGGCTCTGCTCCTGAACCGTCACGGTCACGTCGAGATATTCCTCGCCCTGGCCGAATCTGGTCCCGTGCGTCGGCGCAGCCTCGCCGTAATCCAGGCCCGTGGCGACCCTGACGTAACGCGTATCGGGCGAAATTCCGTTCGATATGTCGAATCCGACCCAGCCGAGCCCGGCAACATGGGCCTCGGCCCAGGCATGGGTCGCCTCCTGCTCTACCCGGTCATCCATCATCAGATAGCCCGAGACGTACCGCGCCGGCACGCCCATGGCGCGCGCGCAGCCCAAGAAAATATGCGCATGATCCTGGCACACGCCGTGGCCCGCCGCGGCCGCTTCCTCTCCGGTCCAGCCGGCCCCGGTCCGCCCGGTCTCATAGCTCACCTGCTCGCGGATATTCGTCGAAAGCGCGTGAAGCCGGTCCAGCACCTCGCCCTCTTCGGGCACCTCCCGCAAGAGCGCCCGCATCTTGGGCCCCAGCTTCGTCAGTTCCGTGTCGCGCTGGAACAGCCATAGCGGCATGTATCCCGCATGGGCGCCCAGAACCCCGTGCCGATCCTCGATCTCGACGATGCCCGTGCAATCGATGACGACTTCCTGCGCCCCGTCGTTGAAGCTGACCAGCTGCACGGTGTTGCGGTGCTGATCCTCGAACGACAGCTCATGCCGCCCGCCGGTGATCCGCACCTGCCACTCGATCACCTCCTGCCCGTTATGGCTCTTCGGCGTCAGCCTAAGCTGTTGAAGCGCATAGGAAATCGGCGCGTCGTAGCGATAGGTGGTGCGATGGGAAATGGCGAGCCGTGTCATCCGTAGAACCTGTATTGCACTTCGATCTGCCGCCCGAAATCGCCGATCCGCTGGATGAAATCCTGGATGAACTCATGCAGCCCGGCCTCGATCACCCGGTCGATATCGGTCCCCTTCAGCATTGCCTGCAGATCCTCGGCCATGGCCAGCGCCTCGGTCCCGCCGGGCTCGTCCATGCAGAGATAGCCGAGGTTCTCCGCGATCTTCCGCGTGCAGAAGAGCAGCGACCTGGGCATCCGCCCGTCAAAAATCAGGAAATCGGCGATCTGCCGGGGCCGCACATCCTGCCCATAGGCCCAGCGATACGCCCCCTCGGCCGAAACCGAGCGCAAGATCGTCTCCCACTGCACATTATCCAGCGACGTGCCGACCGAAATCGCATGGGGCAGCAGCACGTAATACTTCACGTCCAGGATCCGGCCGGTATTGTCCGCCCGCTCGATAAACGTGCCGATCCGCGCGAAATTGTAGATCTCGTTGCGCATCATCGTGCCGTGCAGCGCGCCCCTCACAAAGGCCGACCGCTGGCGGATCGTGTTCAGCACCTCGGGCAACTCCCGCAGCGGCACCTTCCGCTCCAGCATCGGCTGCAGCACCATCCAGCATTCGTTCACCGCCTCCCACACCTCGCGCGTCAGCGCCGTGCGCACCGTCTTGGCGTTGTCGCGCGCCGCCTGGATGGCGCTCCGGACGCTCGAGGAATTGTCGAGGTCGCGCAGCAGGAAATCCACCGCCGCGTCCTGGCTGAACGTCTCATGTTTCTGCAGATACGCCTCGCGCACCATGGCCGAGGTCAGCACCGACTCCCACTCGCTCGCCGCGTCCGACGACCGCGTCAGCGCGATCCGCTGTCCCGCATCGACCAGCCGCGCGGTGTTCTCGGACCGCTCCATGTACCGGAAAAGCCAGTAGACCCCTCCTGCCGTCTTCCCCAGCATCTATTCCTCCAGCACCCAGGTATCCTTGGTGCCGCCCCCCTGACTGGAGTTCACGACAAGCGATCCTTTCTTCAGCGCCACCCGCGTCAGCCCGCCCGGCGTGATCTCGATCCCGCCAGGGCTCATCAGCACGAAGGGCCGCAGATCCACATGCCGCGGCGCCAGCCCCGCCTTGGTGAAGATCGGCACGGTCGACAGGCTCAGCGTCGGCTGGGCAATGTAATTGTCCGGCTTCGCCTCCAGCTTCTTGCGGAACTCGGCCAGATCCTTCTTGGTCGCCGTCGGCCCGATCAGCATCCCGTACCCGCCCGAGCCATGGACCTCCTTCACCACCAGATCGGCAAGGTTATCCAGCACGTAAGCCAACGCCTCGGGCTCGTTGCAGCGCCACGTCTCGACGTTCTTCAACAGCGCCTTCTCGCCGGTATAAAACTCAACGATCTCGGGCATGTAGGAATAGATCGCCTTGTCGTCCGCAATCCCCGTCCCCGGCGCGTTGGCGATCGTGATCCCGCCCGCGCGGTAGACATCCATGATCCCCGGCACCCCCAGCGCGCTGTCGGACCGGAAGTTCAGCGGATCGAGGAAATCGTCATCCACCCGGCGGTAGAGCACATCGATCGCGCGATACCCCCGCGTCGTGCGCATCGCCACGCGCCCGTCGACGACGCGCAGGTCATGCCCCTCGACAAGTTCGACCCCCATCTGATCGGCCAGGAACGAATGCTCGTAATAGGCCGAGTTATGGATCCCCGGCGTCAGCACCGCCACGACGGGCGACGACCCCGCAGCGGACGGCGCGCAATTGCAGAGCGACCGGTGCAGCAGCTTCGGATAATTGCTCACCCGCTGCACGCTGTTCGTCGCGAAAAGCTCCGGAAACATCTGCAGCATCGTCTCGCGATTTTCGAGCATATAGCTCACGCCCGACGGCGTCCGCGCGTTGTCCTCCAGCACGTAGACGTCGTCTTCGCCCGTCCGGACCAGGTCGATGCCGACGATATGCGTATAGACGTTGCCCGGCGGCTCCACCCCGATCATCTTGGGCAGGAACGCCTCGTTGCGGGCCACCATCTCCACCGGAATGCGCCCGGCGCGCAGGATCTCCTGCCGGTGATAGATGTCGTGCAGGAAGGCATTGATCGCCCGCACCCGCTGCTCGATCCCCTTCGACAGCCGCCGCCATTCCCTCCCTGAGATGATGCGCGGGATGATATCGAACGGGATCAGCCGCTCCGCCGCCTCCTCGCGGCCATAGACGTTGAAGGTGATGCCGGTCAGTCGGAACACCTCTTCGGCCTGCTGCGCCTTGCGCCTGAGCCGCGAGGGGTCTTCCGACGAGAACCACTCATTGAAATCCGCGTAGGGCTCGCGCGGAGCATCCCCGCCGCCGAACATCTCGTCGAAGTACCGGTTGTCCGTCATCGCCCAACGTTAACGGGCCAGGGGCCCGACCACAACGCGACGCGGCCAATCAACTGAATATCCATCCACAACCGCCCATTTTCTAAGCACTTTCTTCGCCCAACTCACTGGCCCGGCGGCACGCCGGGGTGAGGGCCGATAACGAAACCGTCCAGTGGACGGCTTCCGGCACGAACGGGCGGAGCCCCGCCCGAGCCTCCTCGCTCACGTCGTCACATCCGGCCCATCCCGGCCGGTCATCTCCCTGATCCGCGCGATCTCGTCCGCCGCCGCGATCACCGTCGCCAGCGCCTCCGCCGGATCCCGGTCGAGCCCCTCGGGACCCTCCACCCGGTCCTCCAGATAGACCCTGAGCGTCGCGCCTTCCGTCCCGGTCCCCGACAGGCGGAACACGATCCGCGCGCCGCCCTCGAACATCACGCGCACCCCCTGCCCTTCGGAGCGGGAGTTATCCACCGGATCGTCATAGGCGAACTCGTCCGCCGCCTCGATGGTCATCCCCTGAACCTCCCGCCCCGGCAGCGATGCCAACTCCCGCACCAGCCGCTCCATCAGCGCATTGGCTTTCTCGGTCTCGACCGCCTCGTAATCATGGCGCGAATAGTAGTTCCGGCCGAAGCGTTTCCAGTGATCCGCCATCACCTCGGCCACCGACACCTTCTTGGCCGCCAGAATGTTCAGCCACAGCAGCACCGCCCACAGCCCGTCCTTCTCGCGCACATGGTCCGATCCCGTCCCGGCGCTCTCCTCCCCGCAGATCGTCACCCGACCCGCATCCAGCAGGTTGCCGAAGAACTTCCACCCCGTCGGCGTCTCGTAGCATTGGGTCCCCAAGGCCTCGGCCACCTGGTCCGCCGCCCGCGAGGTCGGCATCGACCGCGCGACCCCCTTCAGCCCATCCTTGTAGGCGGGCGCCTCAGTCGCATTCGCGGCCAACACGGCCAGGCTATCGGATGGCGTTACATAGACGCCGCGGCCCACGATCATGTTCCGGTCGCCGTCCCCGTCGCTCGCCGCGCCGAAATCGGGGGCGTCGTCCGCCATCATGATGTCCATCAGTTCTTTCGCCCAGGTCGGGTTCGGATCGGGATGCCCGCCGCCGAAATCCGGGCTCGGCACGCCGTTCAGCACCGTCCCCGCAGGCGCGCCCAGCCGCCCCTCCAGAATCTCGCAGGCGTAAGGCCCCGTCACCGCATGCATCGCGTCGAACCGCATGGTGAACCCGCCCGCAAACAGCGCCCTTATCGCGTCGAAATCGAACAGCGCCTCCATCAGCGCCGCATAGTCGGCGACCGAATCCACGACCTCGACCACCATCGGCCCCAGCTGCGTCTCGCCCTGGATGGTCAGGTTCACATCTGGCCCCTCCCAGATCCGGTACTCGCTGATCGCCTCCGTCGCCGCATGGATCTTCGCGGTCAGCCCCTCCGGCGCCGGGCCCCCGTTCGCGCCGTTGAACTTCACCCCGAAATCCGCGTCCTTCCCGCCCGGATTGTGGGACGCCGACAGGATGATCCCGCCATCCGTGCCCCGCTTGCGGATCAGGTTCGACGCAGCCGGCGTCGACAGAAGCGCGTTCTGCCCCACGATCACCCGCGCCGCGCCCGACGCGGCGGCCATCCGCAGGATCACCTGCGCCGCCCGGTCGTTGAAGTACCGCCCGTCACCGCCAAGGACGAAGGTCTTCCCCTCCGCCCCGCCGATGCCCTGCCAGATCGCCTCGATGAAGTTCTCCAGATAGTGGTTCCCCATGAAGACCCGCGTCTTCTTGCGCAGGCCCGAGGTTCCGGGCTTCTGCCCCTCGAACGGCGTCGTCCTGACGGTGATGACACTCATCTCTCTTCCTCCCCATCGGGCCCATCGGGCTGCAAAACGAAGACCGTGACCGACTGGCCTGCGACCTCTTCGACATCCGCGGCCATCCGCGGCGCGGCCTCAGGCGTAGCCGTGTCGATCTCGCGCCGCCAGCGCCCGCCCAGCGCCTCCGGCATGAAAACGCTCAACTCCGTCCCGGCGTTCAGCACGATCAGAAGCGCGCCTTCCCGGTCGACATATTCCGGCGTGCCCGCGGCCGTGCGCACCTCGGCGATGACGCACCGCAGCTCCGGATCCGCCCAGTCTCCGGCCTCCATCGCGCCGCCGCCCGCCCGATGCCAGAACAGATCGGGCGTGCCGTCTACAAGCCGCTCCCGCGAATGCAGGAACCGCACCTGCCTAAGCGCCGGATGCGCCTTGCGGAACGCGATCATCCGCTTGACGAAAGCGTAAAAATCCCAATCCGCCTCGGTCCAGTCGATCCACCCCGTCGGGTTGTCCTGGTTGTAGGCGTTGTTGTTGCCGCCCTGCGTGTTGCCGATCTCGTCGCCCGCCAGGATCATAGGCACCCCCTGCGACAGCAGCAGCGTCGCCACCATCGCCCGCTTCCGCGCCGCCCGCGCCGCGATCAGGGCGTTGTCGGTCGATGGCCCCTCCTGCCCCATATTGTCGGAGTAATTCTCGCCGTGCCCGTCGCGCCCCTCTTCGCCATTGGCCGCGTTGTGGCGCCGGGCATAGCTGACGGAATCCTCCAGCGTGAACCCGTCATGGGCCGTCAACAGGTTCACGGACGAGGTCGCAGGCCGCCCGCCATGGTCGAACTCCGCCGCCGACCCGCTCAGCCGCGTCGCCAGGCCCGGCGCCCGGGCCGCATCCCCCCGCCAGAACCGGCGCACATCGTCGCGATAGCGGTCATTCCACTCCAGAAACGGTGGCGGATAGGCCCCCAGCTGATAGCCCCCGGGCCCGATATCCCAAGGCTCCGCGATCAGCTTGGCGCGCGCCAGCACCGGGTCCTGCCGGACTGCGCGAAAGAACCCGCCCTGCGGATCGAACCCCTGCGCCTCGCGCCCCAGCACACTCGCCAGGTCGAACCGGAACCCGTCCACATGCCCCACCTCGACCCAATAACGCAGGCTGTCCATCACCATCCGCAGCACCAGCGGGTCCGAGAGGTTCAGCGTGTTCCCCGTCCCCGTGTCGTTGACGTGATAGCGCGGCTCCAGCGCATCGAGCCGGTAATAGCTCGCATTGTCGAGCCCCCGGAAACTCAGCGTCGGGCCCAGCTCGTTGCCCTCGGCGGTGTGGTTGTAGACGACGTCCAGGATCACCTCGATCCCCGCCCGGTGCAGCCGCTTCACCATCTCCTGAAAGTCCCGCATCGACCCGTAGGCGGGATGCGGGGTGAAGAAGTTCAGCGTCTGATAGCCCCAGTAATTCGTCAGCCCCTTCTCTTCGAGGAACCGGTCGCTGATGAAGGCGTGCACCGGCAACAGCTCCAGCGCCGTCACCCCCAGATCGGTCAGATGCCCGATCACCGCGTCCGACGCGACGCCCGTGAACAGCCCCTTCTCGGCGACCTCGGGGTGCAGCATCGTCAGCCCGCGCACATGGCCTTCGTAGATCACCGTCTCGGCGGCGGGACGGCGCGGGGCCGTGTCCCCCTCCCAGTCAAACGCATCCTGCACGACCACACCCTTGGCCATCACCGCCGCACTGTCGCGGGGGTCGCAGCTCAGATCCCGATCCTCGTGGCCCACCTCGTATCCCATCAGGGCATCGTCCCATTCGGGCAGTCCGGTGATCCCCTTCGCATAGGGATCCAGCAGCAGCTTGTGCGGATTGAACCGCATCCCCTTCTCCGGCGCATAGGCGCCATGCGCCCGGTAGCCGTAGATCCGCCCGGAACCCACGCCCGCCACGTGCCCGTGCCAGACCGAGCCCAGCCGCTCCGGCAGGTCGATCAGAACCTCTTCCCGGCCCTCCTCGTCGAACAGGCACAACGTCATCCGTGTCGCGTGGCGCGAGAAGACGGCGAAGTTCACGCCATCCCCCTCGACGGTCGCCCCCATGGGCCAGGGGCGGCCCGCACTGATCCGGTAAGGGCTGCTCATGCGGCTGCGACGAGCTCCCCATACACTTCCGCATATTTCGCCGCCGACCGCGCCCAGCCAACGTTCTGCGCCATCCCGTTCTTCTGCAACCGCGCCCAATCCTCGGGCCGGTGATAGAGATCCACCAGCTGCATCAGCGCATGCGCCAGGGCGTCCGCCGTCACGGGATGAAACTGGATCCCCGTCGCGACGCCCGCCTCGATCGCCGCCGGGCTTGCCGGGATCACCGTATCGGCCAGCCCCCCGGTCAGGGCCACCACCGGCACCGTGCCGTAGCGCAGCCCGTAAAGCTGGGTCAGCCCACACGGCTCGAACCGCGAGGGCACGAGGATCGCGTCGCCCCCCGCCATCATCCGGTGCGACAGCCCCTCGTCATAACCGATCTTTACCGCGATGTTGTCATGCGCCTCCGCCGCGTGGGTAAACGCCACCTCCAGCCCCGGATCGCCCGAGCCCAGAAGCGCCAACTGCCCGCCCCGGTCGATCAGCGCGGGCAGCGCCTGCAATAGCAAATCCAGCCCCTTCTGATCCGATAACCGAGACACCACGACGCATAACGGCCCCTCCGCCTCGCCCAGCCCGAATTCCTTGCGCAAAGCCGCCTTGTTGCGCGCCTTGCCCTTGGCGCTCTTGTAGGCCGTGATCTGCGGGTCGCTCGCCGGGTCCCAGACCTCTTCGTCGATGCCGTTCAGGATGCCGACGAAATCGGCGTCCCGCGATCGGATCACCCCGTCCATCCCCATCCCGAACTCCGCCCGCGTCAGCTCTCGCGCGTAGGTCGGGCTGACCGTCGTCAGCCTGTCGGCATAAACCAGCCCGGCTTTGAGCGCGCTGATCTGCCCCCAGAACTCGACCCCCTCGCGGTCGTAATCCTTCGCCTCGATCCTGAGGTTGGCCATCCGGTCCACAGGCACCACCCCGTGAAAGGCGATATTGTGGATCGTCAGGACCGACGGCACCGGCGCGCCGAAATGCGCCTTCAGGTAATAGGGGGCAAACCCCGCCTGCCAGTCATGGGCATGAACGACATCCGGCCGCCACGTCCCGGCCTCCCCTGCTGCCACGAGGCACGCCGCCCAGGACAAGGCCGCGAACCGCTCCGGATTGTCCGGCCAGTCGTGGTTCGCGGGGTCCAGATACGGCGTCCCCTCCCGGTCAAACAGATGCGGCGCGTCCAGCACGATCAGATCCAGACCCGCCGCCTGCCCGGCACGCAGCACCGCCTTGCCACCGAAGAAATCGGGCAGGTCGACCAGCTTCTTCCCCTTGCCCACCGCGCCCAGCACCGGCCGGTAGCCCGGCAGAAGCACCCGCATCTCCACCCCCTGCCCCGCCAGCGCGGCGGGCAAGGCGCCCACCACGTCTGCAAGCCCCCCGGTCTTGACCAGTGGCGCGCATTCCGACGCGACAGACAGAACCTTCACTGGGCAGCCGCCCATTTGGCGATCATCGGCTTGGTGATCAGCGTCACGCCCCCGTCGGAGACGCGGAAGAACTTCGCGTCCTCCTCGGGATCCTCACCCACGACCAGCCCCTCCGGGATCTCGACCCCCCGGTCGATCACGCAATTCGTCAGCTGCGCATGGCGGCCCACCGTCACATAGGGCATCACCACCGCCCGCGTCAGCGAGGCATAGGAATTGGTATGCACCATCGTGAACAGCAGGCTCTCCCGGATCTCGGTGCCCGAGATGATGCAGCCGCCCGCCACCAGCGACGACACGGCGACCCCGCGCCTATCCTCCTCGTCATGGATGAACTTCGCGGGCGGCACGGCCTCCGAATAGGTCCAGACGGGCCAGTTCTTGTCCCAGAGGTTCAGATCCGGGTCGAAATTCGTCAGGTCGATATTGGCCTGCCAATAGGCGTCGATCGTCCCCACATCCCGCCAGTAGGACGGTGCCTCGGCGTCGTGCCGCACGCAGCTCGTGTCGAACCGGTGCGCCACCGCCTTCCCGTTCTTGACGACGTCCGGGATGATATCGCCGCCGAAATCGTGGCTCGAATTCGGATCGTCCGCATCCCGCTGAAGAAGCTCCCGCAGGAAGGACCACTTGAAGACATAGATCCCCATCGAGGCCAGCGCCTTGTCCGGCTCCCCGGGGATCGACGGCGGATCGGCGGGCTTTTCCAGAAACGAGGTGATCTGGTCGGTCTCGTCCACATGCATTACGCCAAAGGCGGTCGCCTCCATCCGCGGCACGGTCAGGCAGCCTACGGTCACGTCGGCCTCGCTGTCGACATGCTGGCGCAGCATCAGCTCGTAATCCATCTTGTAGATGTGGTCGCCGGCCAGGACGAGCAGGTAATCGACATCGTAGCTGTCCACGATATCGATGTTCTGCGTCACCGCATCGGCCGTGCCCAGATACCATTTCTCCTCGCTCACCCGCTGCGAGGCGGGCAGGATATCGAGATACTCGTTCCGCTCGGCACGGAAGAAGGACCAGCCCCGCTGGCAATGCCGGATCAGGGAATGCGCCTTGTACTGCGTGGCGACCGCCATCTTCCGGATGCCGCTGTTCAGCGCGTTCGAGAGCGCGAAATCCACGATCCGCGTCTTGCCGCCGAAATAGACGGCGGGCTTGGCCCGCGTATCCGTCAGCTCCTTCAGGCGCGATCCGCGCCCGCCCGCCAGCACGAAGGCCATCGTCCGGCTCGAAAGCCTGCTTCCCGCACCTGCCATGGTTATCCTCCCTCGTGAACCAGCATGATCGTCGATAGCGGCGGCAGCACGAACCGGGCCGAACAGGGTTGCCCATGTGCGCCTTCCTCCTCGGTCGCGACACCGCCCTTATTGCCCCGCCCGCCGCCGCCATAGGCCTCGGCATCGGTGTTCAGGATCTCCCGCCAGCGCCCGGCCTTCGGCAGGCCGATCCGCCAATCCGTCCGCTCGACAGGCGTGAAGTTGCAGATCACCACGACCGGCGCATCGCCCTCGGCGCCCCAGCGCAGGAAGGACAGAACCGAATGGTCCACATCACCGCCCTCGATCCACTGGAACCCCTCCGCCTCGCAATCCTTCACATGCAAAGCGGGCCGGTCGCGATAGACGCCATTCAGATCCCGGATCAGCGCCTGGATCCCCTCATGGGCCGGGTTCTGCAGCGCGTCCCAATCGACCGAGGCGTCATGGTTCCACTCCGCCCCCTGTGCGACCTCATTACCCATGAACAACAGCTTCTTGCCCGGATGCCCCCACATGAACCCGTAATAGGCCCGCAGGTTCGCGAACTTCTCCCAATCGTTGCCCGGCATTTTTCCCAGCATCGATCCCTTGCCGTGGACGACCTCGTCATGGCTGATCGGCAGGATGAAGTTTTCCGAGAACGCGTAATCGATCCCGAAGGTCATCTTGTGGTGATGGTATTTCCGGTTGATCGGCTCCTCGGCCATGTATTCCAGGGTGTCGTTCATCCACCCCATGTTCCACTTGAACCCGAAGCCAAGCCCCCCCGCATCGACCGGAGACGACACGCCCGGATAAGCCGTCGATTCCTCGGCCACCGTCATGATGCCCGGCACCTCGCCATAGGCGAGCGTGTTCATCGCCTTCAGCATCGCGATCGCCTCGTAATTCTCGCGGCCCCCGTGGACATTCGGCACCCACTCGCCCTCCTTCCGCGAATAATCGCGGTAGAGCATCGAAGCCACGGCATCCACGCGCAGCCCGTCGAGGTGATATTCCTCCAGCCAATAGAGCGCGTTCGAGGTCAGGTAATTCGCCACCTCCCGCCGCCCGTAATTGTAGATCAGCGTGTTCCAGTCCTGATGGAACCCCTCCTTCGGATCCGCATGCTCATACAGGTGCGTCCCGTCGAACAGGCCCAGCCCATGGGGATCGCTCGGGAAATGCCCCGGCACCCAGTCGACCAGCACGCCCAGCCCCGCCTTGTGCGCCGCCTCCACCAGATCGCGGAACTCATGCGGCGGCCCGTGCCGGATCGTCGGCGCGAACATCCCCACCGGCTGATAGCCCCACGATCCGTCGAAGGGATACTCGCTGACCGGCATCAGCTCGAGATGGGTGAAGCCCATCCCGGCGGCATAGCCCACCAGTTCCTCCGCCGCCTCCTTGTAGGAAATCGGCCGCCCGCCCTTCCGCTTCCAACTCCCCAGATGCACCTCGTAGATCGAAATCGGCGCGTCCCGCCGGTTCCGCCCGGCCCGCGCCGCCATCCAGTCGCCATCGTCCCAGCCATAGCCCGCGATGTCGCGCACGATGCTCGCCGTCTCGGGCGGATGCTGAGCCCCAAACCCGACCGGATCGGCCTTCAGCGGCACCGGCCGCCCATGCGCGCCCCGGATCATGTATTTATAGGCCGCGCCTTCGCCGACCTCGGGCACGAAGATTTCCCAGACCCCGGTCGACCCGCGCTTGCGCATCACATGCCGCCGCGCGTCCCAGAAATTGAACTCGCCCACCACGGCGACCCCGTCCGCATTCGGCGCCCAAACGGCGAAATGCGTGCCCGCCACCCCCTCATGTTCGATCACATGGGCGCCCAGCACCTGCCACAGCCGGTGATGCGTGCCCTCGCCCAGCAGATACTCGTCGACCTCCCCCAGCACCGGCCCGAACCGGTAGGGGTCGTCATACTCCCACTCCGACCCGTCCTTGCCGCCGCGCAGGACATATTCCCGCCCCGGCACCTCGCCCGCGAAGACGTGTGGCGCCTCGGTCGGGTGCAACGGAAAGGCCGTCCCTTCCTCCACCGCCCACATCGCATCCGCCCCGGGATCGAAGGCGGTCACGGTCATCACCCCGCCCCGCTCGTGCGGACCGAGGATGGAGAACGGATCGGGATGATGGCCAGCGGCTAGCAGATGCGCCGTCTCGGCATCGAGGATATCGGCGCGTGTGATCTCTGTCCCGGACGGCATGGTGGTCGGTCGTCCCCCTGTTTCCGACCCAACCCTAGCCGCGATCTTCGGTTCCGTCAGGCGCTAACAGTCTCAATACCCCAGATATCGCGCATATAGCCCCGGATCGTCCGGTCGGACGAGAACCACCCCGACCGCGCAATATTCAGCGCCGCCTTCTGCGCCCAGCCATCGGCATCGGCGTACCAGTCATCCGCCTCGCGCTGCGCGCGCCAGTAATCGGCGAAATCCGACGCGACGAGGTAATGGTCATGCCCCGCGACGTTCCCCGCGATCCCGGCAAACAGATCCGGCCAATCGTCGATGAACGTCCCGTCATGCAGCGTCTCCAGCGCACGCGCCAGCCGTGGCTCCGACGCCACCGCCTCGGCCGCGTGGCCCGGGATCTCCCGCCGCGCGGCGACCTCTTCGGCGGTCATCCCGAACAGCAGGAAGTTCTCCGCCCCGACCCGCTCCCGGATCTCCACATTCGCGCCATCCAGCGTCCCGATCGTGATCGCGCCGTTCAGCGCGAACTTCATGTTGCCGGTCCCCGACGCCTCTTTCCCCGCGGTCGAGATCTGCTCCGACAGATCCGACGCCGGGATCAGCCGCTCGGCCACGCTCACGTTGTAGTTCGGCACGAACACGACCTTCAGCAGATCGCCCGTCACCTCGTCGGCATTCACTCGCTCCGCCACGCGGTTGATCAGGTGAATGATCTCCTTGGCGAAATGGTATCCCGGCGCCGCCTTGCCGGCAAAGATCTTCACCCGCGGCACCCAACCGGCCTCAGGCGCGTCCCGCATCTCCTGCCAGAGCGCGATCGTCTCGAGGATGTTCAGATGCTGCCGCTTGTATTCATGGATCCGCTTGATCTGCACGTCGAACATCGCACCGGGATCGACCGGCACCCCATGCTCGTCCGCCAGCCACTCCGCCAGCCGCGCCTTGTTCGCCCGCTTCACCCCGGCCATTGCGTCCACGACACCGCCGTCCAACGGCTCCAGCCCGCTCAGCCGCTCCAGATCGGTCAGCCACCCGTCCCCGATGGCCCCCGTGATCACCTCTGCCAAAGCCGGATTGCACCCTGCGATCCACCGCCGCGGCGTCACGCCGTTCGTCTGGTTCACGATCCGCTCGGGGTAGCTGGCATGGAGCCCGGCAAACACCGTCTCCTTCATCAGCTCCGTATGCAGCGCCGAGACGCCGTTCACCCGATGCGCCAGCGCGAAGGCCAGGTTGCCCATCCGCACCGCGCCATGGTCCAGAATTCCCGCCTCCGGCAGCGCGGCGTCCAGATCCCGGATGATCTCCATATGCCGCGGCAAAAGCCACGCCATCAGCCCCTCGGGCCAGCTCTCCAGCGCCTCGGGCAGCAGCGTGTGGTTCGTATAGGCCAGCACCTTGCGCGCCAGCGCCACCGCCTCGTCGAACGCCAATCCCCACCCGTCGACCAGCAGCCGGATCAGCTCGGGCCCCGCGATCGCCGGATGCGTGTCGTTCAACTGCACCGCCAGGGCGTCGGCCAGATCCGCCAGCGCCCCCTCATGATCCGCCATCAGATCGGCCAGTGACGCGGCCACCAGGAAATATTCCTGCTTCAGCCGCAGCGCCTTGCCCGCCTCATTCGTGTCGTCGGGATAAAGCACCCGCGTCAGCGCCCGGGCCGAGGCCTCGGCCGCGGACGCGCCCACATGATCCCCGTAATTGAACCGGCCCAGATCGAAAGGCCGCAGCGCCTCCGCCTGCCAGAGCCGCAGGATCACGGCAAAGCGTCCGCCTTCGCCCGGCACGGCCACGTCATGGGCCACCGCCCGCACTCGCTCGCCCGGGTGCCAGACGCCGTCGGTCACATGGCCGCCAAAGCCCACCTCGTAAGCCCGCCCCGGATTCAGCTCCCACGGGGCGCCGAAGCGCAGCCAGTCCTCAGGCGCCTCCACCTGCTTGCCCTGAACAAGCGACTGCCGGAACAGCCCATGCTCGTATCGCAATCCGTAGCCCACGCCGGGGCACCCGATCGTCGCCATCGACTCGAGGAAACACGCCGCCAACCGGCCCAGACCGCCATTGCCCAAAGCCGCATCCGGCTCCGCCTCGAACACCTCGCCAAGGGTCGTCCCCTGCGCCGCACAGATCTCCGACGCCGCCCGCTCCAGCCCGAACGCCCGCAGCGTCTCGCGCAGCAGCCGCCCGATCAGAAACTCCATCGACAGATAGGCGACCCGCTTGCCACCGCTGGCCTGCGCCTGCCGCCACAGCGGCACCATCGCGTCCCGCGCCGCCCCGCAAAGCGCTTCGGCCACGCCGTCGCCCGCGGCCAGCCGCATATCGACGCCCGCCCGGAACGCATCCTCAGAGATCGGCAAATCGCGCATCAGGCTCACATACCTAGCGCTTCTTTGTACATCTCCAGCACCGCCTCTTCCTCGGCGATGTCGTCCCGGTCGCGCTTGCGCAGCGCGATCACCTTGCGCATGACCTTGGTGTCGTAGCCGCGCCCCTTGGCCTCGGCCATGACCTCCTTCTGCTGGTCCGCGATATCCTTCTTCTCGGCCTCCAGCCGCTCGAACCGCTCGATGAAGGATCGCAGCTCGTCCGCCGTCACGCGGTATTGCTCGGTCACGCTGCTCGTCTCGTCGCTCATGCCACACCTCTTGTCGGGAAAATCCTGCCGCCGCGCGTCCTAGCGCGCCCCGCTTGCCCCGCGCAAGCCCGCTTGCGCGTGCCCCAAGGCCACGCTACGCCAAGGCGCTTAAACAAAAGGAAAAGCGGATGGAGCTTCTGGTCTGGATCGGCGCCGCAGTCACGCTGCTCGGCCTCGCTGGCATCGTCTGGAGCGTGGTCAAGGTCCTCGCCATCCGCCGCGAGGCCCCGCCCGAGGAAGAGCTTCGCACCCGCCTGCAAAAGCTCGTCCCCCTCAATCTCGGCGCCTTCTTCCTGTCGATGCTCGGCCTGATGTGCGTCGTCGTCGGGGTGATCCTGAGCTGACCGAGGGCTGAGGGCAGCGCCCGACCCGACGGGGCGGCCGTGAGCTAATCGCATCGTTCGCCCAAAGCGCGACCGTCGTGCCGCTTGGACAGTTGCAAAAGCGCCCGCCCCGTGGGGGGCGGGTCGGGCGCTGCCCGGCGTTGCCGCCGGGCGGGACATTACTTCGAAGCGCCGGCTGCTAGTCCAGCATCCCGACGATCATCCCCTCCAACAGCGGCACCAGCTGCCCATACATCGCCCCCTTCGGATCCGACGCATTCCCCGCCTTCGCCCGCGCTGCGACCCCCTGCAGGATCGCCGCCAGCCGGAAGCCCGAAAAGACGAGGTAGAACGTCCAGTCCCCGACCCCCTCGGCCCCCCGCGCCGCCACATAGGCCGCGACATACTCTTCCTCCGTCGGCAGCCCCAAAGCCGCCCGGTCCTTGCCGGCCAGCCCCCGCATGTGGCCACCATGGGGCAGCCGCCACTGAAAGCACTGATAGGCCAGATCGGCCAGCGGATGGCCCAACGTCGACAGCTCCCAATCCAAGAGCCCGATCACCCGCGCCCCGTGCGGCGCGAACATCATGTTGTCCAGCCGGTAATCCCCATGGACCAGCGCCACCTGCCCGTCATCCTCGGGCATCCGCTCCGCCAGCCACGCCGCGATCCGCTCGAACTCCGCCGACGGCACCTCGACCGACGCGCGATACTGCCCCGCCCACCGCTCGGTCTGGCGGGCGAAATAGTTCCCCGGCTTGCCGTAATCGCCCAGCCCGGCCGCCTCCACATCCACCGAATGCAAAGCGGCCAGAACCCGCGCCATCTCGTCGTAATACGCCCGCCGCCCACCGACCTCCAACTCCGGCAACACCGGATCCCAAAAGATCCGCCCCTCCAGATGTTCCATCACGAAGAACGCCCGCCCCGTCGGCGACGCCTCGTCGGCGGCCAAGGCAAACACCTCCGGCACCGGCACATCCGTCCCCGCCAGCGCCGCCATCACCCGGAAATCTCGCTCCACCAGATGCGCCGACTTCAACAACTTCCCAGGCGGCTTCGACCGCAGCACATAGGTCCCCGACCCGGCCTCCAGCCGGTAGGTCGGATTCGACTGCCCTGCCCCGAACTTCTCCACCGCCCGCAGGTCCGCAAACCCGCCGACATGATCCTCCAGCCACGCGCCAAGCGCAGCCTGCGATATCCCAAGGCCTGAAATCTCATCTTTCATAGCCTCATTTGCGCCCCGCGCACGGCCCCGCGCAACCCGCAAACGATCCGGCCCAAACCCGGCGATTGTTTCCCGCCCTCCGGACCCATGCAACGCGCGCCCCGTTCACCCGGCCAAACCCGGCCTTTTATGCCCGACGAAAGTCCGACAATATGCTGACCAAATGCCGACACGCCGATCCCATGCAAAATCAACACATTAACCCCCGATTCGGCCCTCTTCCGGCACAGAACCCATAAGCAGGAGCCAATACGATGGATCTCGGCCTCTCCGACCGCCTGAAACCCACCTTCGAGGCTGTCCAGAACATGGTCCGCGACGAGATCGCCCCCCTCGACGACGAGTTCCTGTCGGAGGTGAACAAAGGCGACCGCTGGACCTTCACCCCCCGCCAGGCCGAGATCCTGGAAACCCTCAAGACCAAGGCCAAATCCCGCGGCCTCTGGAACTTCTGGGACACGCTGACCGGCGGCGCCGACCTCACGACGGTCGACTACGCCTACCTGGCCGAGGAGATGGGCCGCTCCCACCTCGCGGCAGAGGTCTTCAACTGCAACGCGCCCGATACCGGCAATATGGAGGTCTTCACCCGCTACGGCAGCGACGACCATAAGGACCGCTGGCTAAAGCCCCTGAAAGACGGCGAAATCCGCTCCGCCTACTTGATGACCGAACCCGATGTCGCCTCGTCGGACGCCACGAATATCGCCATGTCCGCCATCCTCGACGGCGACGAATTCGTCCTGAACGGAGAGAAATGGTGGGCCACCGGCGCCGGCGATCCCCGCTGCGCCGTCTACATCGTGCTCGCCCGTACCGGCGGCGATCACATGCCAAAACACGTCCAGCACTCCATGTTTATCGTCCCCGCCGATGCGCCGGGCGTCGAAAAGCTGCGCGCGATGGAAGTCTACGGTCACGACGACGCCCCCCATGGCCATATGCATATCCGCTTCACCGACGTCCGCGTCCCGATGAAAGACCTCCTGCTCGGCGAAGGTCGCGGGTTCGAAATCGCCCAGGGCCGCCTCGGCCCCGGCCGCATACATCACTGCATGCGCGCCTTAGGTCAGGCTGAGAAAGCGTTGGAACTCATGGCAAAACGGTCCCTCCAGCGCACCGCCTTCGGCAAGCCGCTCGCCGCCCTCGGCGGCAATTACGACGAGATCGCGAATGCAAGGATGGGGATCGAACAGGCCCGCCTGCTCTGCCTCAAGGCCGCCTGGATGATGGACAACGCCACCCCGCGCGAGGCCGCCCCCTGGATCAGCCAGATCAAGGTGATCGCCCCCGAAATCGCGTTGAAGATCACCGATGCCGCGGTCCAGATGCACGGCGCCGCCGGTGTCTCCCAGGACACCCCGCTCGCCCGGCAATGGACCCATCTGCGCACCCTCCGCCTCGCCGACGGACCCGATGCCGTCCACCGGCGCCAGGTGGCCCGCGCGGAACTGCGCCGCTACACGCAGGAAAGCGTCTGACGGATCAGACGCTTACCGCAAAGTCGTTGGGCTTGGCTTACCTAGACCGGCACGTTGTCGAACATCGCCTCGACGGCTTCGTCTTTCAACGCGGCCTCCATCCGCCGGGCCCGCTTGGGAACCGCAACCCGGCGCCGATCCATCTCAAGGATCACCTGGTGCAGCTTCGGTTGAAGATCAAGGCGGTCACGGCTGACCTCGATCTGGGCCATAACGTCGTTCAGTTCATGAACAATGCGCTCTTCGTGCATCTCTCTCTCCCTGTTGCACGCGCCACCAGCGTGCCTCTCAATAATACGGATAAATCGCATATGTGCATTGCTCGAGATCAAGAAAACAAAGGATTCCGCGACATTTCGCCCGGTGCTGCATTATTGATCCATAGAAATCTGGACCGCCCATTCCACAGCCGGTAGTGAAGCGGCATGGAGATACGTCCGCTCACCGATCACTACGCCGTCTCGCCGCAGATTACCCCGGAAGATGTGGAGGTGATTCGCGATGCAGGCTTTACCACGATCCTCTGCAACCGCCCCGATGGCGAAGTGCCGCAACCCCTGCAGGCTCAGGCGGTGGGCGCAGCGGCCAAGGCGGCGGGCCTTGAATTCAAGGTGCTTCCGGTCACCCACCAGACCATCACGCCAGAGCTTGTGGCCGAGCAACGTGCGATCGTGGAAGGCTCCGTTGGGCCGGTCATGGCCTATTGCGCCTCGGGCACGCGCTGCACGATCGTCTGGGCTCTCGGTCAGGCGGGCCTGCAGCCGGCGGACAAGATCATCGGCGCGGCCGCAAAGGCAGGCTACGACATTGCCGGCCTGCGTCCGCAGCTCGACGCGCTCGCCAACGGCTAAGCGGCGCTGCGGATAAGACGCGTTAACCCTTTGTTAACGCATATTGTTGCCGCATTGGGCCGGGCGCCGGACCGTCCGCCGAACCAAGACCCTCATGCAGATCAGGGCCGTCACCATCCGAAACGGCAGGCGCTGCCAGGCGACAGGCCGCGAGGCCACGCAGCGCATCCTTGAACAACCAGGCAGCCCTCTGCCTCCGTCACCCACGCTACTCAACAGCGTTGGCCAACTCCGCCTTCTCAACTTGCAAGCACCCTTCGAGGACCTTCCTCTAAGTTCCTGTTTTCAAATCATCTTCCAGCAACTCCCGTGCAGGAGCCGACGGCATCACCGAACCGTCCCCGGCCGCGTCCGAAGGGGCCTCGCCCACCCGCCGGGCCTCGACACTCTCGGCCTCACGCGCCACGGCCCCGCTGGGCGAGAACACACCCTCCTGTCCGGCCTCCTCCGCCAGCCGCACCGCCCGGACGCCAGAGACCTGGCCCAATCGCCCCCGCGCCACGACCCGGCCATCCAGGCTCTCCAGCGTGACCTTCCCGAAGGCGTCCGACGGCAAAGGAATTGTTGCCCCGGGGGCAAAGGTCCGGATCGCCGAGAACGGCAGATTCATCCGCGCCAGCACAATCTCCAAATCGGATGTCGCGGCCAGGACCCCCTGCCGCAGCTTCGCCTCCCATCCCTCCACTTTGGACGGTAACGCCTTGTCTTCCATCACCTTATCGACCGGCGCGGGCAGCATGATCAGCACCTGCCCCTCCCGTCCCGCATCGTTCAGGCGCAGGCGGATCCGGGTCACCTCATGGTTTTCCGGTGCCAGCAACAGCTCCGCCGTTCCCGGATCCGGCAGCATCTCCGCCCCGCCGAACGCCGCCAGTTCGCCCAAGGCGGCCTCTCCAAGTGCCGCCATCAGCGCCTCCACAAACGGCACCACCAGCGCCGCCTCCGCCGCCGTGGGGCGCCGCCCGACCGGCGCCTCGGCCAGAACCCGGCCCAACGTCGACAGTTCCACCACCGCCGCCCGTGCCTGCGCGTCCAGAGCAATCAGCCCTCGCCGCCCGGTGGGGCCGTCCAGACCGAACAGAAGCGGATCGTCCCCGCAGCGCGACAAGCCGCCCTCCAGCCCGCAGGTTTCCCGTTCGAAATCAAGCACATGCAGCGGCGCCCCCAGCGCCGCCTCCGCCGCCTTCCGCGTGGCCCGCCCGATCCCCACATCGCTCAAAGCCTCCGCAACCGGCCGGCCGGACCCGCGCGCCTTCCGCCGCAGCACAGATGTCGTCTGATCCGTCTCGCCCATTCCGCCGCTCGTGCTCACCTCTCGCACGACCTTAGCGGCCCGCCCATTACCGATCGGTTAAGGCTGTTACTGTGCCGCGAGCGCGCGCCGCTCCGGCAGGCCGATCCGGAATGCAGCCCCACCCTGCCCCGGCAGGTAAGAGATTGATCCGCCCAGCTTTTCCATGATCTCGCGGCAGATGGCGAGGCCCAGTCCGGCCCCACCCGCCGCCGACTGATCCGACAGGCGCGAGAACTTCTCGAAGATCACGCGGCGGCTGTCCTTGGGAATGCCCGACCCGTTATCGATCAGATCGACCGCGCCGCCCCGCACCTCGATCCGCAGCTCCGGCGCCTCCGCATCGCAATACTTCCCGGCGTTCGAAATCACGTTGATAAAGACCTGCGACAGCCGGTCGAGGTCGGTTTCCAGCGTCACCGCCCGCTCGGCCTCCCGGTCCCGGACGATCCTCAGATCCTCCGGCCCAAGGCCCGTCGCCGCAATCGCCCGGTCGATCAGATCCGCCAGATTACCCGTTGATATGTTGAGGGAAACCTGCCCGTTCTCCATGACGCTGAGGTCCAGGATGTCGTCCAGCAGCCGGGTCAGACGCACCGCCTCGTCCTGGATGATCCCGGCGAACCGCGCCTGCTCCTCCGGGCCGGCCGCCCCGTCGCGCATCAGTTCCGAGAACGACCGGATCGACGTCATCGGCGTGCGCAGCTCGTGGCTCACCTGGCTGAGGAAGGCATCCTTCTGGATCGACAGCGCCGTCAGCTTTTCGTTCGCATCCCGCAGTTGCCGCGCGGTCCGCGTCAGCTCCGCCGACTGCGCCTCAAGGCGTGAGGAATACTCCATCATCTGCGCCGTCTCATCGGCCACCGCGATCAGATCCTCGACCGACACCGCGGTGCCCCCGATCATCTGCCCGACCATCGCATGCGCTGTCGCGGCGCCCACCGATCCCGCCAGTTCCCGCTCGAAATGATCAAGAAATTCTGGCGTGACTTCAGGCAGATAGCCCGTGCTCCCCTGCCGCTCCGCCTCGGCCTGGAACAGCGCCTGCGCTTCCGCGGCGCCCAGGATACGTTGCGCCATGATCAGCAGATCCTCGACCTCGGGCACCCCGTGGCGCCAGCCCCGCGGCCCGGTCGTGTGGTCGAAGACATGGACCACCTGTGCCCCCTGCAGACGTTCCAAAGGCGTGGGAAAGGTCAGGACAGAGCCCACGAAAAAGGCAAGCGTGTTCAACAGCATCGACCAGAGGACCGCATGCAGGACCGGGTCCATCCCCTCGAAACCGAACAGCTCCTGCGGACGCAGCCAGCCGATCCCCGCCGGGCCCAGAACCACCAGGTTCGACCCGCCCGCAAGTGCCGGAACGAAAAGCGTGTAAGCCCAGATGGCGAACCCCACGATCAGTCCGGCCCCGGCCCCGATCCGCGTGGCCCCGCGCCAGTAAAGCCCGCCCAGAAGCGACGGCAACACCTGCGCGATCCCCACGAAGGAGATCAGCCCGATCGCCGCCAAAGACGTCCCCGCGCCGGAGAGCCGGAAGTAAAGCCACCCCAGCGCCAGCACACCCGCGATGGCGAACCGCCGCGACAGGATGACGATGCGCCGCACGTCCCCCGACATGGTCGCCCCGCCCGACCCCGCGCTCAGCCAGATCGGCATCACGATGTGGTTCGACACCATGATCGAGAGCGCGATGGAGGCCACGATCACCATCGATGTGGCCGAGGACAGCCCGCCCAGGAAGGACAGCAGCGCCAGCCCCTCCGCCTCCAGCGCCAGCGGCAGCGTCAGCACGAACAGGTCGGGATTGGCCCCCACCGGCATGACTTCCAGGCCCACCACGGCGATCGGGACCACGAAGAGGCTCATCGCCCCCAGATACAGCGGGAACGCCCAGCCGGCCGTCGCCAGATGCCGCTCATCCGCGTTCTCGACGACCAGGACGTGGAACATGCGCGGCAGGCAGATGAAGGCCGCCGCCGACAGGAAGATCAGCCCGGCCCAGCGGCCCGCCCCGATCTCCCAGGACGACAGCGGCGAGGCGTCGATCTTGGCCATCACATCCGCCGGCCCGTCGGCGACCGACCAGACGACGAAGATCCCCACGGCCAGCAGCGCAAACAGCTTCACGACCGCCTCGACCGCGATCGCCATGACAACCCCGTGGTGCCGCTCGTTCACGTCGAGGTTCCGCGTCCCGAAGAGGATCGTGAAGAGCGCCAGCCCGGCGGCCACCCAGAACGCCGTCGCCTCCAGTTCCGCCGTGCTCCAGGCGCCTTCCGCGAAGACCCGCACCGACAGCGTCACCGATTGCAATTGCAGCGCGATATAGGGTGTCGTGGCGATCACGGCGATCAGCGTGACGATCACGCCCAGCGTATTGGACTTCCCGAAACGGGAGGAGATCAGGTCGGCCACCGACGTGATCCGCTGCGCCCGCCCGACCCGCACGAGCTTGCGCAGGATCGCCCACCAGCCGACCAGAACCAGCGTCGGGCCAAGGTAGATCACCAGGAATTCCAGCCCCGACCGGGCCGCATATCCCACGGCACCGTAGAACGTCCAGGCGGTGCAATAGATCGACAGGGACAGGGTGTAGATCAGCGGCGAGCGCAGCCAGCCGTCCCGCCCGCGTGCCGCGCGCCTCTCGGCCATGAAGGCCACGAGGAACAGCAGCGCGACATAGCCCAAAGCGACCGCAACCAGAAGGTTGAAGGTCAGCATGGTCCCGCTAGCCCTCGTCCACCGGCGCCTCGCGATCTTCGGGCATCACATCCGGCCGCTGCAGCGGGCGCGCCAGCAGCGCGGCGGCCGCAACCAGCCCGATCCAGACCGCAAAAAGGTAGAGCCCCGCGACAGAAGTCCGCTGCGCCGCCCCCTCTGCCGGCCCGCTCCACGCCATCGGCAGCAGCAGCAGGGCCGCGCCGATCACCGGAAGCATCCGCGCCGCGTCCCGCATCCGCCGCTGGCGGTAAGACGCCTTGGCGAGGAAGATACCGGGGCGCTGGACAGTCATGACGCGACCAGCGCCCGCACGCTCTCGATCACTTCGGCATTCGAGAACGGCTTGGTCATGAACTGGCTGACGCCCAGCCGCTCGGCCATCTCGCGATCCTTGGTCTGCCCCCGCGCGGTCAGCATCAGAACCGGCACCGCCGCCGTCTCCTCCGACGCGCGCAGGTCGCGCAGGATGTCGAAGCCGCTGCGGCCGGGCAGCATGACGTCGAGGATCACAAGCTCCGGCTTTCCCTCGCGCACGCGGTCCGCCGCCGTCAGCCCATCGGAATGGGTGTGAACGGTCCAACCGTCCCGGGACAGGATGAAGCTGATCGCCTCGATGATGTTGGGTTCATCCTCTATCAGAAGAACTCGTCGTCCCATGGCCCAGGCCCTCCCCAAACCTGTCCAAGGGGCCGTCTGCGGGCCCGTTCATGGACTATTGCGGCAAAGGGGCGGTCTGTCAAAAGACCACAGGGGATCACGCAAGATTATTTCACGGATGACAGCCCGTCAGCCATTGATCGGCTTCCGCCCCAACAACCGCAGGGTCAGGTTCCGGCCCGCCACCATAGGCGGATAAACGACCTTGGCCAGGCCCGGGCGGCGGAACAGCCCGCGCACCAGCCGATTGAACGCGCCTGACCGCGTGGTCATACCAGCCAGCGCCGTCATCGCCTGATCCCCGTGCAGAAGCTGGCCGTCAAGCTCCACCACCATCCCGGTGTCCAGGTTCAGCCCAGCGGCAGCAATCCTCTCCAGAACCGGATGATCGGACCGCGCATCGACCAGCTCGACACCACCGGTGGCCTCCCGCAGGCGGACCATGCGAATATAGGCCCTGCAGAACGGACACTCGCCGTCATAGACCACGCGTACGGGTTCTGACATCGAATGGTTCCCCTTCTCTTGCGGTTTACACCGGCGGTTTATGTCTGATGGCTCTTCAGTTGAGGCCAGAGCGCTAGAACAGCTTCACCACCTTGATATAGTCACCCGGAAAGCAAAGCAAAATCAGGGCAGAAGCCGTGCTGGCCAAGATCCGCACCCATCTCGAACATCCGATCTCGATCCAATCCCTCGTCGTGGTGCGCATCGCCTTCGGGCTGATCCTCGCCTGGGATTGCGTGCGCTACATCCGGGCCGACCGGATCGGGCGCTACTACGTCGATCCGCAGTTCAACTTCCCCTTCCTGCCCTTCGTCCACCCCCTGCCGGAGCCCTGGATCCACATCCTCTGGCTCGGCGTCGGCCTGTTCGGACTGATGGTCGCCTTCGGCGCCTTCTACCGCATCTCGATCGTCGCGCTCACGGCGATCTTCGCCTATTACTTCCTGCTCGACCGGACCCAGTACCTCAACCACAACTACATGGTGATCCTCTACGGGATCCTGATGTGCTTCATGCCCGCGAACCGGGCCTTTTCCGTCGATGCCTGGCTCCGGCCGCAGATCCGGTCACAGGTCATCCCCCGCTGGCCGGTCAGCGTGATCAAGCTCCAGACCGAGATCATCCTGATCTACGCCGGCATCGTGAAGATTACCGACGACTGGCTGAGGGGAGAGCCCCTGCGCGAATGGCTCAGCGATGCCCAGGGCGACGTCTTCTTCGGCTTTCTCTTCAACTACGACATCTCCTTTGTGCTGGCCTCCTGGGGCACGGTCCTGCTCCATGTCGTGGGGGCGCCGCTCCTCCTCTGGCATCGGACGCGGCTCGCCGTTTTCCTGATCTACGCCTTCTTCCACTGGTCGAACGCGCAGCTCTTCAACATCGGCATCTTCCCTTGGATCACGCTGGCGCTGACGACGATCTTCTTCGCCCCCGACTGGCCCCAGCAACTCGCCCGCCGGTTCCTCGGCCTGTTCGAAGCCGTGCCGGAAAAGCCGCCATTGCCGCAGGCCACCTACCGCATCGCCCCCTGGGGCCTGACCGCACTCGCCGTCTGGTTCGCCGTCCAGATCATCATCCCGCAACGGCAAGCCTTCTTCCCGACAAATGTCGGGTGGAGCGGCGACGGCCACCGCTTCTCCTGGCGGATGCGGATCTACGACCGCGACAGCGAGGGCGTCTTCATCGTCACCGGGCCGGACGGAGACTCGGTCGCGATCAATCCCCGCGATGCGATGAGCAACCGCCAGGCCCGAAACGTTCTCGCACGGCCCGATCTCGTCCATGCTTTCGCCCACAAGCTCGAGGATTACTTCATCGAACAAGGCTATTCCGATGTCTCCGTCCGCGCCGACGTCCAGGTGGCCTTTAACGGCCGCCCGCCCCAGCAATTCACCGACCCGAATGTCGACCTGACCGAGGTGCCTTACAACCTCTTCGGCCCCGATCCGTGGATCCTGCCGAATTACGAGCGCGCCGCCGACGGGATCGTGCCCGACTGGCTGCCCCCCTTCCCTCTGCAGCGGGAGGAGGAGCTGCCCCAGATCGTCCCGGCCCGCTAAGCGTTCCAGCGCACCTCGAAGAGGCCGCTGAAATCGTAACCCCGCTGGGCCTCTGCGCGCTCGGCAAACTCCGCGCCGCGACAGAAGGCGGCGAGCCGCTGCAAGGGCGGCTCGAACCACGCCCGCCGGTCGACAAGCAGATCGAACCGCTCCTCGACCACCGGCACAAAGCGCAGACCGTAAAGCCCCGCCAGTGCCTCCAGCCCGAAGGCCGCATCGGCGACCCCCTCGGCCACGGCGCGCGCCGCGTCATCCTCGCTGCGCGCAGGTGTCAGAAGCTGAACCTCCGCCAGATCCAGCCCCGCTTCTCCTGCGACCTGCTGGAACAGCGCCTGCGTGCCCGCCTCCGCCTGCCGCGGCACGACCCGCCGTCCGGCAAGGGCGGGAAGCCCGCCGATCTCCTCGGTGCGCACCAGCAGCCCGCGCCGCCGCCGCGCCCAGGACAGCAGGACCGCATCGCCCAGCCCCTCGACCGCGGGCACGTTCCACAGGCCCGACGCGGCATCCCGCAGATGCAGCCCCGTCGCAACGCCTTCGCACGCGCCGAACCGCGTCAAACCATCCAGACTTCCATCCAGAAACGTCGCCAGCCCGGCCCGCGACTGCCGCAGCGCCCAATCCAGCAGCGGATCATGGCTGCCCAGAAAGACCGGCGGCCGCACCGGTGCGGCCTGAACCGCGCCAGACCGCCCGCGCCCGATCCAGTCCCGGATCTCGGCCTCGGGAAACAGCAGCTTCCCCGTCACCCGCGACACAGGCACAGCGCCCGAGGCAGCCAGATCATAGACCTTCCGCTCTTTGATGCGCAGAAGCTGCGCCAGCTCCTTGACCGTCAGAAACTCAGGGCTCTCAGGATCGGCCGCCGCCATACATCACCTCTCTGGGGCATTTGGAAAAAACAGTTGCTGTCCATCGACTTCGAACGCCGCGATGGCCGCCTGCCCCTGGGCAGACAAAAGCCAATCGGCAAAAGCCCGCGCCCCTTCGGCATTCACCTGCGGGCAGGCCTCCGGGCTGACCGGGATCACACCATACTGGTTGAACAGGTCCGCGTCACCCTCGACGACAATCCCGAAATCCCCCTTGTTGCCGAAGCTGATCCACGTCGCGCGATCCGTCATCACATAGGCGCCCATCCCGATCCCGGCATTCAGCGTCGCGCCCATCCCGGATCCCGTCTCGCGATACCACGCGCCCGAGGCCGCCGCGGGATCGGCCCCGGTCTCGGCCCACAAGGCCATCTCTTTCTTATGCGTCCCCGAATCGTCCCCGCGCGAGGCAAACGGCGCCTCGGCCGCCGCGATCACCGCCAAAGCCTCCTGCACATCGCTCATCCCGGCAATACCCGCCGGATCATCCGCCGGGCCGACGATGACGAAATCGTTGTACATCAGATCCGTCCGCACCGTGCCGTAGCCCCCGGCCACGAATTCCTCCTCCGAGGCCTTGGCATGAACCAGCAGCAGATCCGCGTCGCAATTCCGCGCATTCTGCAGCGCCTGACCGGTGCCAACTGCCACCACGTTCACGGTGATCCCCGTCTCTTCCTCGAAGATCGGCAAGAGATGATCGTAAAGCCCTGAATTGGCGGTCGAGGTCGTCGATTGAACCAGCACGGCCCCCTCGGCCAAGGCGCCCCCGCCAAGGGTCGCGGCAAAGGCAAAAACCAGAGTGCGGGTGAAAGTCATCGTGAAGTCCCTGTCGTCAGTAAAGCAACCCACCATCGAGGTAGCGCGCCGCGGCCTCCGACAGGGGCGAAGAGAAGAAGCGGCTGGCGCGGCTGTGCTCGGCCAGCCGCCCGCCATGGAGGAACACCACGTCATCGGCCAGGCGCCGGGCCTGACCGATATCGTGGCTTACAAAGATGATCTTGGTGCCGCTGGCCCGCGCCGCCCGGACGATATCCTCGATCATGCCGACGGAGGCCGGGTCGAGGCTCGCCGTCGGCTCGTCCAGGAACAGAACCTCCGGCCCCGTCGCCAGCGCCCGCGCCAGCGCCAGCCGCTGCTGCTCGCCCCCCGACAACAGCCGCGCCGGCTGCCGCGCGCGGTCAAGCAGGCCCACATGTTCCAAAAGCGCGTCGCGACGCCTATCATCGCGCGCCCCGCGGCTCTTCAGCACGAAATCGACATTCGCCGCCACCGACCGGCGCAGCAGCACCGGCTTCTGAAACACCATCGCCTGCCGCCCGCGCACCTCATCCAGGGGCAGCCCGCCCCAACAGATCTCTCCCGAACTCGCGGGCACCAACCCGTGCAGAAGCCGCAAGAGCAGGCTCTTTCCCGCCCCGTTCGGGCCCATCACCATCGTCACGCCGCTGGGCGCCAGGGCCAGATCAATTCCGTCGATCAGCGCCTGGCCACCCGCCTCCAGCCGCAGCTTCGACACGCGCAGCGGCAAGGGGGCCGCGGCGACGGGCGCGTCGGCCACGCCCTCGAAGGGAAGGACGATCCCGTCAGGCATAGGCTTGCCGCGCCGCCGTCGCCCGCACCCCGTGCACCGCCGCGTTCACACCCAGCGCCAGCACCATCAGAACGATGCCAAGCGCCAGCGCCAGGGCCAGCTCTCCCTTGGAGGTCTCCAATGCGATCGCCGTCGTCATCACCCGGGTCAGATGGTCGATATTGCCGCCCACGATCATCACTGCGCCCACCTCGGCCACGGCCCGCCCAAATCCCGCCAGCGCCACCGTCAGCAGCGCATAGCGCCCGTCCCAGAGGACGGCACCGATGACCTGCGTCTTGTTCAGGCAGAACGACCGGAACTGCTCGGAATACTCCGCATGCAGATCCTCCAGCACCTGCCGCGACAGGGCCGCGACGATCGGCGTGATCAGGATCGTCTGCGCGATGATCATGGCGGTGGGCGTGTAGAGCAGCCCCAAGAACCCCAGCGGCCCGGCCCGCGACAGATGAAGGTAAACGAAAAGCCCCACCACCACCGGCGGCAGCCCCATCAGCGCGTTCAGCGTTACCAGAACCGCTCCGCGTCCCGGAAACCGCGTCGTCGCGACCAGCGCCCCCAAAGGCAGCCCGATCAGGCAGGCCAAGGCCGTCGCCGTCAGGCTGACCTGCAGCGACAATCCGACGATCTCTGCCAGATCGGCATCGCCCGACAGGACAAGGCCCGCCGCCAATCCCAGGATTTCCGAGTAATCTTGCAAAATTTCCGACCCGCCGGAAGAAGCGCCTAGTTAGGACAAATCTACTCTACCGCGAACCGGGCTCGCAAGTAGAATTGGCGGTCTAAATGGTAGAATCCCAAAGAAAAAGGCCGCGCGAGCCTCTGCCCGCGCGACCTTGCATTTCTTTGCAGAATTTCCGGCCTGGATCAGTCCAGCCGCACCGCATCTCCCGTCTGCCGGTCCGCGCTCGAAAACGGCGCGATCTCGTTCAGCGCAAAGTAAGCCCCGACGGCGATCAGCGCTGTGGCGGCGAAGGCGGCCAGCATCGGTTTCATCTGTCCCACTCCCGTCACTCCGCCGGTGTCGCGCCGGCCGATGCCGGCGCCTTGCGCGGCATGGTCAGCTCTTTCTCGGCCCAGATCGAATGGTGCTGTTCCGCCCACTCGACCGAAACCTCGCCCGATCCCATGGCGTCATAGGCGCCCTCCATCCCGACCGAGCCGATATAGATATGCGCGATGATGATCGCCATCAGCACGAAGCTGACGATCGCATGCCACGCCTGGGCCAGCTGCATCTCCTGATGCGGCGCAAGGTCGGTGGGCAGCGGCGCGAAGCCGAACCAGCCCGGCACGCCGACCGCGTTGATCTTGTCGAACGTGGCCGCGAACATCGGCAACTCGAACGGAAAGAGCAGCGACAGGCCAGAGGCCGAGATCGACCCGCCAAGGACGATCACCGACCAGAAGATCATCTTCTGCCCGAAATTGAACTTCTTCGCAGGCGGGTGCGCGTTTCCGATGATCCCGCCGCCCTGAGCGATCCACTTGAAATCGGTCCGGTCGGGCAGGTTGTGCCAGACCCAAAGGACGAACACGAAGATAAGCGCAAGCATGAAGGCCCAACTGACGTTGTTATGCACCCACTTGGAGTAAAGCGCGATGAAGGCATAGATCTCGCGCGCCGTGTCGTAGGCCGCCGGGTTGTTTGCGAAAAGCCCGATCGTCATCCGGCCGAACAGCGTGATCAGGCCGGTGATCCCCAGCAGGATGAACGAGCCCGCCAAAAGCCAGTGGCTGAACCGCTCGAACGCCTTGAAGCGGGTAACCCGCTGGCCCGACTTCTTGCCATAGACCCGGATCTTGCCGCGGATCATGTAGAAGAGGAACAGCGCGACGATCGTGCCCAGAAGCAGGTACCCCCCATAGGTCGCAAGCGGCCCTTCGCGGAATTGCGTCCACGCCATCCCGCTATCCTGGATCAGCGTCGTGGTGGCCGGTCCGCGGATCTGGCTCGTCACATCCGCCGTGTCATAGCGCAGCTCACGCCAAAGGTCGGAATCCGAGGCCCCGCCCAGCGTGCCAAGCTGGTCCGATGACACGGGCGCCTCACCTGCTGGCGCGCCCGATCTGTCTTCAACGGGAAGCCCTTCCTGACGGCGCAGGATATCTTCCAGGGTCTGCGCGCCGCCGGTGGCGCTGCGGTCGGCGGGCGCCGCCTCTTCCGGCGCGTCCTGGGCGGACGCGGCCGATCCCAGCAGGATCGCGAAGAGGAAAGCGAACAATCTCACATTCATCGAGAAACCTCGTGATTGGGTGCTCGTTGGGACTGTAAAAGAAACGGCCTCCCGGGACGGGACGACCGCTGAACCAAAGACGCTCGGGGCGGATCCGCGAAGATCCGCCCCGGTCACTAGAAGGCGTCAGTTGCCCTTCTGATCGTAGGCCGTGCCCCAGCCCCAGGCGCCGGAGCCAAAGCCGCGGGCCACCACACGCTCCCGGTAGATCGAGGACACGACGTCCCCGTCCCCGGCAAGCAGCGCCTTGGTCGCGCACATCTCGGCGCAGATCGGCAGCTTGCCTTCCGCGATCCGGTTGCGGCCGTACTTGGCGAACTCGGCGGTGGAGTGGGTCTCTTCCGGGCCACCGGCGCAGAAGGTGCACTTGTCCATCTTGCCGCGCGATCCGAAATTGCCGGCTGCGGGGAATTGCGGCGCGCCGAACGGGCACGCGTAGAAGCAATAGCCGCACCCGATGCAGAGGTCCTTGGAGTGCAGGACCACGCCATCGGCGGTCTGATAGAAGCAGTCCACAGGGCAGACCGCCATACAGGGCGCATCCGAACAATGCATGCAGGCGACCGAAATCGACCGCTCGCCCGGTTTGCCGTCCTGGATCGTCACCACCTTGCGGCGGTTGATCCCCCAGGGGACTTCATGCTCGTTCTTACACGCCGTGACGCAGGCATTGCATTCGATGCAGCGCTCGGCGTCGACAAGAAACTTAGCTCGTGCCATTTTCGTCGTTCCTTCCTTATGCGGCCGAGATCTTGCAGAGAGTCGCTTTCGTCTCCTGCATCTGCGTCACCGAGTCGTAGCCATAGGTCTGGGCGGTGTTGGTGCTTTCCCCCAGGACGTACGGATCGGCGCCGTCGGGGTATTTGGACCGCTGGTCCTCCCCCTGGAAATGACCGCCGAAGTGGAAGGGCATGAAGGCCACGCCTTCGCCCACCCGTTCGGTGACCATCGCCATCACCTTTACCTTGCCGCCTTCCGGACCTTCGACCCAGACCTGCGCCCCGTCGCGAACACCAAGGTTGTTGGCATCGCGCGGGTTGATCTCGACGAACATGTCCTGCTGCAGCTCCGCAAGCCACGGATTCGACCGTGTCTCGTCCCCGCCGCCCTCGTATTCGACCAGACGGCCGGAGGTGAGGATGATCGGGAAGTCCTTCGAGAAGTCCTGCTTCTGGATCGACGCATACATCGTCGGCAGACGGTAGAACTTGCGGTCCTCGTAGGTCGGATAGTCGGCCACGAGATCCCGCCGGTTGGTGTAAAGCGGCTCCCGGTGCAGCGGGATCGGATCCGGGAAGGTCCAGACCACCGCGCGGGCCTTGGCATTGCCGAACGGCGCACATTCATGCGCGATGGCAACCCGCTGGATCCCGCCCGACAGGTCGGTCTTCCAGTTCACACCGGCGACCTTCTCGTCATAGTCCGACGGGAAGGGCGACATGCCCGCCTCGCCGACCTCTGCGGTGTTCTTCTGGAATTCCGGAATACCCGCGGCGCGCGCGATATGGGCGCGCTCGGCATCCGTCAGTTCCGAATCCCAGCCCAGATCCTTGAGCATCTGGTAGGTGAATTCCGGATATCCGTCCTGGATCTCCGACCCCACCGAATAGACGCCCTCGGCCAGCAGGTTGTCGCCGTCCCGCTCCACGCCGAAACGCGCGCGGAAGGTCAGGCCACCCTGGGACACCGGCTTCGACATGTCGTAGAGGTTCGGCGTGCCCGGATGGTTCATCTCGGCCGTTCCCCAGCACGGCCAGGGCATACCATAGTAATCCCCGTCCGCCGGTCCGCCGACCGCCTGAAGCGTCGTGCGGTCGAAGGTGTGCTGGTTCGCCATATGCAGCTTGATGCGCTCCGGGCTCTGGCCCGTGTACCCCACCGTCCACATACCGCGGTTGAACTCGCGGGTGACGCTTTCGATGTTCGGCGTCTCCGCGTCTTCCATCTCGATATTGCGGAACAACCGGTCGCCGAAGCCGAACTTGTTGGCGAACTTCGCGATGATGATGTGATCCGGCAGGCTCTCGAACAGCGGATCCACGATCTTGTCGCGCCACTGCAGCGAGCGGTTGGAGGCGGTCACCGATCCGCGCGTCTCGAACTGGGTCGAGGCGGGCAGAAGGTAGACCCCATCCTCCCGGTCATGCAGCACGGCCGAGACGGTCGGGAACGGGTCGATCACGACCAGCATGTCGACCTTCTCCATCGCCGTCTTCATCTCCGTCATCCGGGTCTGGGAGTTCGGCGCGTGACCCCAAAGAACCATGGCCCGGACATTGTCCTGCTGGTCCATGTTCTCGGCATCTTCAAGAACACCGTCGATCCAACGCGACACGGGGATCCCGGTCTCGTTCATCAGCGGCTTGTCCTTGCCGTCGGCGCCCTGGATCGTCGCGAACTGACCCTTCAGCCAGTCCAGATCCTCGTCCCAGACGCGCGCCCAGTGGGCCCAGGCCCCTGCCGACAGGCCGTAATAGCCCGGCAGCGTGTGGGACAGAACGCCAAGGTCCGTCGCCCCCTGCACGTTATCGTGGCCGCGGAAGATGTTGGTGCCGCCGCCCGACGTGCCCATGTTGCCCAGCGCAAGCTGAAGCACGCAATAGGCGCGGGTGTTGTTGTTGCCGTTGGTGTGCTGGGTGCCGCCCATGCACCAGATCACGGTGCCCGGACGGTTGTTGACCAGCGTCCGCGCGACCCGCTCAAGCTGGCTGCCGGGCGTACCGGTGACCCGCTCGACTTCCTCGGGCGTCCACTTGGCGACCTCTTCCCTGATCTGATCCATCCCCCAGACACGGGTGCGGATGAATTCCTTGTCCTCCCAGCCGTTCTCGAAGATGTGCCAGAGCATCCCCCAGACCAGCGCGACGTCCGTGCCGGGCCGGAAGCGAACGTATTCGTCCGCATGCGCTGCGGTGCGCGTAAAGCGCGGGTCGCAGACGATCAGCGGCGCGTTGTTCTCTTCCTTGGCCTTCAGGACGTGCAGAAGCGACACCGGGTGCGCTTCGGCAGGGTTGCCGCCGATGATGAAGATCGCGCGGCTGTTGTGGATGTCGTTGTAGGAGTTGGTCATGGCGCCGTAGCCCCATGTATTCGCAACACCGGCAACGGTGGTGGAGTGGCAGATCCGCGCCTGGTGGTCGACGTTGTTCGTCCCCCAATAGGCCGCGAACTTGCGGAACAGGTAGGCCTGTTCGTTGTTGTGCTTGGCCGAACCCAGCCAATAGACGCTGTCCGGGCCGCTTTCGTCCCGGATCTTCATCATGCCGTCGCCGATCTCGTCGATCGCCTGCTCCCAGCTGATGCGCTTCCACTCGCCGCCTTCCCGCTTCATCGGGTACTTGAGGCGGCGCTCGCCATGGGCGTGCTCGCGGACCGAAGCCCCCTTGGCGCAATGGGCGCCCAGGTTGAACGGGCTGTCCCAGCCGGGCTCCTGGCCCGTCCAGACGCCGTTCTGCACTTCGGCGATCACGGTACAGCCGACCGAACAATGGGTGCAGACCGATTTGACGGTCTGAACCGCGCCCTGCGCGGCGGTCGAGGCTGTGGCCTTTGTGACGTTGCCGCCTGTCGCGGCGATGGCGGCCAATCCGCCGATGGCAAGGCCGGAGCCTTTGAGAAATCCGCGTCTGTCGACCGATTTCTCGGCCACGTCAGACAGGATGCCGGTCCGCTGGGGGCGTCGCGCAACCCCGTTGGTCTTCTTCCTGAGCATTTCGTCTCTCCTTGCGAGCGCTGACCGAAGTCAGGCTAGCTGGGTTTTGTCCTTTGGCAGTCGGGCCTCACGCAACCAGTCGCCTCGGGACGATTACGGGCGTCCGGTCAGAACCGTGCGCTGTCAAAATAGGCGCGGGTATGCGCCGTATCCTGCATCCGCTCCGAGGTCAGATCGACCTCCTCGGCCTCCGCAGCGGTCCCGCTCACGGCAACGACGGCAACCGCCGGCGCGGCGGTGCCCGCAAGTTTCAGAAAGTCTCGGCGCGAGGCGCCGTCTTTCGATTGGGTCATGTGTGTCCCCTCCTGTTCATGCGGGCCCCCACTGACCCGCGATTCCCGAAAACCGGCCGTCAGGCCAGCCGAAACGCTTCACACTCGATATCCATAAAAACACGCCCCACCGCCCCCAGTGACGCGTACAAAACCGAATTCTTCGCAGCCTCCAGGTCCGAATAAAAATGCCCGGCCCAGGGCGAAATATGCTTGTTGAAGAACGTCTTCTGATCCTCGACGCTCGCCGGCGCTCCAAAGCGCCCGACGATCATCCCTGCCATCATCTCCATGAGAGAGGCGATGTTGTCCTCAGGCTCATAGACGTTCTGCGCGCGCGTGATCCCCCGCGCCGCCATGTCGTTTCTCAGCTGCGCCAGCGGCTTCTCGTTCAGGAAGCCCGTCAGGTAGTAGCTGGCATAGGGCAGAAGCTCGCCCCGGCCCAATCCGATGAAGAGCGCGTTGAACTCACTCTCAACGCCCCCGGGCTTGCAGGCCTTCGCAACCCGCGACAGCCCCGCGATCGCCTTTCCCAGATCGGTCTCGTCGCCCGTCAGGCCGGCGGTCTGGTTCAAAAGCATCTGATCCGGCGGCCCGGACAGCATCAGGCCCAGATAGTTATAGAGATCGGCGCGCAGCCGGTCCTCATCCGCAATCTCGATCTTGTCGGCCAACGCCGTCATGTCCCTTCGCTCCCGAAGCTGAAACTCATCCGGCGCGGGCGGAGGGTCAAGATCTCCTCGTCCTCCTCGATCGGCGCCTCGGATACAACTTCCACGGCCTGTGGCTCCTCAATCACGACGGTTTCGGTCGGGCTTTCCTCGTCCAGCTCGGCCACCTCCTCGACAGGCGCTTCGGCGTCGTTTGCGGGCGCCTCCAGCTCGAGGACATGCCGCAGCATCCCCTTACCGACCTGATAGGCCGTTTGCATATTCTCGACGACCATCGCGCTGTCGGTGAAATCGCCGCCGTAATCAACCAGCCCGTCCACATTGGCGAGCACCGGGTTCGTCTTCCACAAGGCGCGCAGCGCCCGGCGCCGCAGATGCTCCGGCACGGCCTCCTTCATGAAGGCCGCGATGTTGTCGCCCGGCTCCAGCGTATCCGGATCCGGCAGCTCCAGCTCGGCCAGCAATTCCTCGTCGGTCTTGCCCGCCTGCTCCGCCGCCCGGGCCTCGGCCACACGCGCGGCGTCCTCCGCCTGCTCTTGGGCGGCAACGGCAGCTTTGCGGCGGGCCCAGAAATCGCTCATGACACCCGCACCTTCCGGCCCGGCGCCCGGTAGACATCCGTCATCTGGGAAATCCGCGCATCGCCCACGCCATCGACCTCCCGGTCGATCCGCTTCTTGTCGCGCTTGCGCTTCACGAATTCCTCTTCCTCGTGGTGTTCCGCCACGAAGCGCTCGACCATCGCCCGCAAGGCCGAGGGCATCGGCACCCGCTCCACCAGCTCTTCGCCGCTGTCGCAGTAATCCTGCCCCTCATAGGGCGACGCCGTCGCCAGCAGGATCTCCGGCCGCTCGGCCGTTCCCTGCCGCATCACCACGTAGATGCTCGGGCTCTCGGCCTGCAGTTCGTGCAGGTACGCTTCGGTATCGGTCCGGTAGAGTTCCATCGGCACGGTCGCGGCATGAAACTCCACCGCATCGCCATCCTTGCGCAGCACTTTCCAGTCCGACGGGGCTGCGCCCGGCAAGACGGCAACGGCACGCCAACTCCACTTCGCCCAACGGGTCACACCCGGTAAACGCCGCACGACAATACCCAACGGTACCGCCAACGAATTGTGAGTCTTCTGTGCCAAAATCTTCCCGTCTTTCGGCTTATGGTTGTATCGAACACGATCCTGACGCCGAATGAAAGGAATTATTAGCGTTTCTCCGCCGGCCCGGTATTGGACTAACGATGTAGGCCCCTATCTAGAGGGGCTTTTGGATCGGCCGGGCCGAACCGGTTTGCGCGTCCCAGAGATTCCGATTAGCGTCTCGCAGCTCAGCGGGAGGAATGGGGTTCATGGCCAAAAAGCTCATTGTATGCGACTGTATGGGCAGCCAGCGGGTCGACCCGGAGGCGCTCGGCAACGCGGCCAATCTGCCCTGCTCCAAGACCTACACCTTCCTCTGCGGCGACCAGATCGAAGACGCGGCGCGTGAAATTGCCGCAGGCGACGCAATCATCGCCTGCCAGCAGGAGCGGGCCCGGTTCGAAGCCCTCGCCGACGAACTCGACGTCGATCCCCCCGCCTTCGTCGATATCCGCGACCGCGCGGGCTGGACCGCAGATCCCGACGCGACGCCGAAACAGGCCGCCCTCGCCGCCGAAGCCGTCCTCGACCTGCCGCTCCCAAAAACCCGCGACATCGTCTCGGAAGGCACCTGCCTGATCCTCGGTAAGTCCGACGTCGCCCTCCCCGCCGCGGAAACACTGGCCGACACCCTCGCCGTCACCGTCCTTCTGACCGATGCCGCCGACCCACCGGAAACCCGCGCCTTCGATCCGATCCACGGCACGCTCCGCAAGGCGCACGGCACGCTCGGCCAGTTCCGCCTGACGATCGACGGCCTGCGCCAGGTCATCCCTGGCGGGCGCGGCCCGCTCGCGATGACCGCCCCGCGCGACGGCGCCGAAAGCGTCTGCGACATCATCCTCGACCTCACAGGCGGCACCCCCCTCTTCCCGGCGCACCACAAGCGCGACGGCTACCTCCGCCCCGATCCCGGCAGCCCCGTCGCCGTGGCCGATGCCGTGCGCGAGGCCGCAGCCTTCGTCGGCACCTTCGAAAAGCCGCTCTACATCCACGCCGAGCCTGCCCTCTGCGCCCATTCCCGGGCCGAACAGACGGGCTGCACCCGCTGCCTCGACATCTGCCCGACCGGCGCGATCAGCCCGGCGGGCGATCACGTGACGATCGACCCGATGGTCTGCGCGGGCTGCGGCGCCTGCGCCGCGCTCTGCCCGTCCCAGGCGATCTCCTACGACGCCCCCCCGGTCGAGGCGCTGTTCCGCCGCCTCACCACGCTCGCCTCCACCTATTGCAGCGCCGGCGGCACCGCCCCGCGCCTCCTCGTCCATGACGAAAGCCATGGGCGGGAAATGATCTCGCTCGCCGCCCGCCACGGCCGCGGCCTGCCTGCCGATGTCATCCCGCTCGAGGTCGACGCGCTCGCCCGCTTCGGCCATGCCGAGGCGCTGGCGGCACTCGCCTGCGGCTTTACAGAGGTGTCGATCCTTCTCTCCCCCCGCACCGAACGCGACACGCCGGAAAACCAGACCGCGCTCACCAACGCCATCGCGGGGCGCCAGGCGATGCGCCTTCTCGACCTCGCCGATCCCGACGCGCTGTCAGACGCGCTCTATGGCGACAGCCCCGCCCCGCTCGTCGCCGACGCGATCCTGCCCATGGGCACCCGCCGCCAGGTCACCCGCCTCGCCGCCCGGACCATGCGCGGCCAGGATGACATCCTGCCGCTCCCCGAGGGCGCCCCCTATGGCGCCGTTCTCGTTGACAAAGACGCCTGCACGCTCTGTCTCTCCTGCGTGTCGCTCTGCCCGTCCGGCGCGCTGGGCGACAACCCCGACCGGCCCGAACTGCGCTTTCAGGAAGATGCCTGCCTTCAATGCGGCATCTGCGCCAATATCTGCCCCGAAACCGCGATCACCCTCGAACCGCGCCTCAACCTCACCGACGCCGCCCTCTCCCAGGTCGTCCTCAACGAGGAAGAACCCTTCGCCTGCATCGAATGCGGCGCCCTCTTCGGCGTCAAATCCACCGTCGAGAAGATCACCGAGAAACTCGCCGGCAAGCACTCCATGTTCGCCAATCCCGACGCGGCCCGCATGATCCAGATGTGCGACAATTGCCGGATCAACGCCCAGTACCATTCCGAGAACAACCCCTTCGCCGCCGGTGAACGCCCCAAGCCGCGCACCACCGACGACTACTATTCCGACCGCAAGGACCACTAGCCGGGAGGACACCATGGCGCTCATCACCTACCTGCCGCGCAACGAAGACGGCATCGCGGCGGCCATCGGCATCCTGAAACAGCGCTTCGGCGAGCGCTTCCAGACCGGCCAGGCGATCCGCGACCAGCACGGCCACACCACCACCTGGATCCTGACCCAGCCCCCCGACGCGGTCGTCTTCCCGACCGAGACCGCCGAGGTGACCGAGATCGTCAAAACCTGCGCCGATCACGGCGTCCCCGTCATCCCCTTCGGCACTGGCACCTCGCTCGAAGGCCACGTGAACGCCCCCGCAGGCGGCATCTGTGTCGACCTCAGCCAGATGAACCAGGTCCTCGCCGTCCATGCCGAAGACCTCGATTGCGTCGTCCAGCCCGGCGTCACCCGCAGCCAGCTCAATACCTATCTCCGCGACCAGGGCCTCTTCTTCCCGATCGACCCCGGCGCCGACGCCTCCCTCGGCGGCATGGCCGCCACCCGCGCCTCGGGCACCAACGCCGTCCGCTACGGCACGATGAAGGACAACGTGCTCTCGCTCGAGGCCGTCATGCCCGACGGCCGCGTCATCCGCACCGCCTCCCGCGCCCGCAAATCCTCGGCCGGCTACGACCTCACCCGCCTGCTGGTCGGCGCCGAAGGCACCCTCGGCATCATCACCGAAATCACGCTCAAGCTCCACGGCATCCCCGAGGCGATGTCGTCCGCCACCTGCTCCTTCCGGACGGTCGAGGAGGCCTGCAACGCCGTCATCGCCACGATCCAGATGGGCGTCCCCGTCGCCCGCATCGAACTGCTCGACACGCCCATGGTCCAGGGCATGAACGGCTATTCCAAGCTCTCCCTGCCCGAAACGCCGCTCCTCATGCTCGAATTTCACGGCAGCGAAACCAGCGTCGCCGAACAGGCCGAGACCTTCGGGGAAATCGCCGCCGATTGCGGCGGCTCCGACTTCGCCTGGACCGCCAACGCCGAAGAGCGCACCAAGCTCTGGCAGGCCCGCCACGACGGCTACTGGGCCGCCCTCTCCCTCCGCCCCGGCGCCAAGGGCATCTCGACGGACGTCTGCGTCCCCATCTCCCGCCTCGCCGACTGCGTGACGGCAACGCAGGAAAAGACCGCCAAACTCGGCTTCATCGCCCCCATCATCGGCCATGTGGGCGACGGCAACTTCCACACCCTCGTCCTGGTCGACATGGAGGACGACAACGAAGTCGCCCGCGCCGAAGGCTTCGTCAGCTGGCTCAACGACCTCGCAATTTCAATGGACGGAACCTGCACCGGCGAGCATGGGATCGGGCAAGGCAAGAAGCCCTACCTGAAGAAGGAACTCGGCGCCGCGACAGACGACATGGCCGCCATCAAGGCCGCCCTGGACCCGAAGGGCATCATGAACCCCGGCAAGATTTTCTAACGCCGCCCGAAGACGGGTTGATCGACCACCGGCAAGCCAGACGACCGGAACATCAGGGCGGGTCACTTCTTGATATTGCCATCTTCGCTGGGGGCCTGAGGCGCCCCCTGCATTTCGTCCCATAGATTATTGTCAATACCGACCGGAGGCCGCCCAAATGTCTCGATGGTCAGCATGGCCTGATCGGCGATCGTCTTGAAGACGCTGTTGGAGTTCTGGCGTGTGAAATGGTAATTGAGATGTGCGTCATTGATATCGCGCGCCGTCCTTTTCATCGCGTTCACCGTTCCCTCAGGGCTCCGGTTGCTGCCGATCTCGGCCCTGTAGAGCTCCCATGTCCCGGTAAGACCGCCCCCTCGCCGAGTGCGATCTTCTCCAAGGTAATCTCCCAGATCCATCACATCGACGATCAGCTTGGTCTGATCGGCGCCATTCGTCTTCGGCTCCGTCGACGGCCCGCCGGTAATGACCGTCGCGTCTGATCCATCCGCCGGAACGTAAAGAAAATGCCTGTGATCGGCCAAGCCGTTCACCAGCTTGGACGACGCCATGTAAAGACCCGGCGCAAGCACGTCACTCCAGTTTATCTTTTCGTTCTGAGAAACGTCCCTTGCAATGGCCTCGGTAATGCCGCCGTTGGACGTGATACCGTTCCGCAGCTCGACGATCTTTTCCTTCGTCTTGCTATCCGTGTTCTTCTCTATATCGACCAGGTCCACTTTCCTGTCCCGCCCAACTGAATTTCGCCCCGAAATGCGAATATCGTCGGGATGAACTTTCGAGTTGAATGGCAGAAACGCGGTTCTGCTTTGCGCCGGACCTGCAGAAAAGCTGTCCGCCTCCACCTTCATTGGCGCCTGCGAGGCATGAATATCCGGGGTTCCGACGGTCGGGCTGGGCATGAATGCATTCCTTGTGATTTCCACATCGGGAATGGGCCTAGCCTGCACGCCTTACAGATCCCTTACATGCTGTTCCGAGACATCACGCGGTCCGGCTTTCGGCTGCCTCATGCGGTCAGCGTCCGCCCCACCGCATCCTTCCAGCCCGCATACCGGCGCTCCCGCGTCCCGGCATCCATCCGCGCCTCAAACCGGGTATCCCGCTCCCAAAGCTCTCCAAAGTCTTCCACCCCGGGATAGACCCCCGCCTTCATCCCGGCGAGCCACGCCGCGCCCAAAGCCGTCGTCTCGCGGATTACAGGCCGGTCGACGGGGGCGCCGATGATGTCGGACAGAAACTGCATGGTCCAGTCCGATGCCGTCATGCCTCCGTCGACGCGCAGCACCTCGGGGCCGCCGTCGATCTGCCAGTCGGCCTGCATCGCCTCCAGCAGGTCGCGGGTCTGGAAGCCCACGCTTTCCAGCGCCGCGCGTGCCAGCTCTGCCGGGCCGGTATTGCGGGTCAGCCCGTAGATCGCCCCCCGGGCTTCGGCATCCCAGTAGGGCGCCCCCAGCCCCGTGAAGGCGGGAACGAGATAAAGCTCCTGGTTGTCGTCCGCCCTCTCGGCCAGCGGCTGGGTTTCGGCCGCATCGCGGATGATCTTCAGCCCGTCGCGCAGCCACTGAACCACCGCGCCGGCAATGAAAATCGCCCCCTCCAGCGCATAGGTCGGCGTGCCGTCCAGCTGATAGGCGATCGTCCCCAACAGCCGGTTCTGGCTCTCTACCAGCGTATCGCCCGTGTTCAGCAGCGCGAAACACCCCGTCCCGTAGGTCGATTTCAGCATCCCCGGCTTGAAGCACGCCTGCCCGATCGTCGCCGCCTGCTGGTCGCCCGCCACGCCCAGAATCGGCAGCTCCCGCCCGAACAGATCGGCCCGGGTCGTCCCGAACTCCGCCGCGCAATCCTTCACCTCCGGCAGCATCGACAGCGGGATGCCAAGGCGGTCGCAGATCACCTCGTCCCACTGCCCTTCGCGGATGTTGTAAAGCATCGTGCGCGCCGCATTGGTCGCATCGGTCACATGCGCCGCCCCGCCCGTCAGCTTCCAGATCAGATAGGTATCCACCGTCCCGAAGGCGAGCTTGCCCTCGGCCGCCTTCTGCCGCGCACCGTCCACACTCTCCAGAATATACCGCGCCTTCGTTCCGGAAAAATACGGATCCGCCAGCAGCCCGGTCCGCGCCGTGATCTCTGCCTCGAACCCCTCCGCGCGCAACTCCTCGCAGAAGGCCGCTGTCCGCCGGTCCTGCCAGACGATCGCGTTGTGGATCGCCTCGCCCGTCTCCCGGTCCCAGACCAGCGTCGTCTCGCGCTGGTTGGTGATCCCGATCGCCGCGATGTCCTCGGCCCGCACCCCGGCCCGCTCCATCGCGCCCCGGCAGGTGGAGGCGGTCGTCGACCAGATATCCGCCGGATCATGCTCCACCCAGCCCGACCGCGGAAAGTGCTGGGGAAACTCCTCCTGCGCCATCGCTTTGATCCGCCGCTCCCCGTCGAAGAGGATGGCGCGCGACGAGGTGGTGCCCTGGTCGATGGCAAGGATGTGGGTCATGTGGTGCCTCCCGTATTTGGCCGGAAGGTTAGCCGCGGAATCCGGTAGCCACCACGAACTTTTCCGAGCTGTCCGAGCGTGAGGCGGGCGGCTTCACATTGGCGACCTTCGCGAACTTCTGCTTGAGAAGCTTCTGCAACTCGCCCTCGGCTCCGCCAGCCAGCACCTTGGCGACGAACGTGCCGTCCTCGGCAAGCGTGTCGAAGGCAAAATAGGCGGCGGCCTCGCACAGCGCGATGATCCGCAGATGATCCGTCTGCTTGTGCCCGGACGACGCCGCGGCCATGTCCGACATCACCACATCCGCCTGCCCGCCCAGCCAGGCCTTCACCTGATCATCCGCCCCGTCGGCCATGAAATCCAGCTGATGGATCTCCGCCCCGGGGATCGGCTCGACCTCCTGCAGGTCAATCCCCAGAACCGTCCCCTGCGGCTTGCCCGCGCGGTCGCCCAACGCGTTCACCCGTTTCACCGTGACCTGGCACCAGCCACCCGGCGCACAGCCCAGATCCACCACCCGCGCACCCGGCACCAGAAACCCGTACTTGTCGTCCAGCTCAAGGATCTTGAACGCCGCCCGCCCCCGATACCCCTCGGCCTGGGCGCGCTTCACATATGGGTCGTTCAGCTGCCGCTGCAGCCAAAGCGTCGACGACAGCTTGCGCCCGCGCGCCGTCTTGACCTTCACCTTCAGGTCGCGCTGCCCCCGGCCGGAGGTGTTCTTGGTAGGTTTCTTGACCATGGGCGAAGAGATAGGGGGTGAGGGACCGAATGGCGAGGCCCTGACATCGGCTGGGTACTATGCAGAAAAACTACCTACTCACCCACCACAAATCGCAGAAGACTGAGTTACGCAGACATTCAACATCGTTCTGAACGAAATAGGAACTGTGTCAATCACTGCGAATATGTGCTGTAACCTTGCGCATCACCTCGTCAAGGGTGGCTTGAAGTCTGGTGAGTTCCGCTAGGTTTGATGTCAGTTCAGGCGCGTACCGAACAATCAGGTATTCACGTCGGTTCGTTGCTTCGAGAAGATGTTGGGCCGTCTTCTTCCTAAGCTTCAGGACAGATACGAACTCTTTGTTCTCCAAGCTGTGTAATCGGCCACGAATGGCGGCAGCAGATTCTCCACGATGACGAAGAAAGGCATTCAGGAAGAGTTCTGTAGAATGAAGCGCGCACAGGTACGCCGGAGCGTAAGCTATAAGTCCACCCTTCTTTGTCTCGCGAAATAGGGTTTTGGCTGCGATGAAGTAGGCTTCCGCTAATCCGAGCACATCAGCTATGCTGGCACTGCTCCCTGGATAGGCTTCGGGCGACACATCCTGCAGATCCTTCAATATGAGCGGCCTCAAAAACGATCACTTGCGAAAGACTGATATCAGAAAGCGGCGGTTGCTTGTCCGGTTGAAGCATAAAATATGACGCGTTTCTGAAGCCTTCGCCGTAAGGCAGCTGTGTCCGCATCCGACCGTCAAACTCCTGCCCTTTTCCGTTATTATGCCGCTGTTTGGGGTTAGTAAGGGAATTTGAGCCATGCCTATTCTTATTGCAATTCTCGGCGCCATTGGGGGCGCGATCTGGTGGTATGTCCGCTCCAACCCGAGGGGCGCGATCCAGACGGCCGACGACATCCTGACCACCGCGCGCAACGCGCCGCGCAGGTTCGCCTTCCGGCGCCAGACCAATGCCCACCCGGTCGAGGGGATCGAGGATCCGATGATCGCCGTGGTCGCCATCGCCCAGGCGTTTCTCGAACTTGACGACCTGCCGACCCAGGACCAGCGCAACGGCCTGAACCTGGCCATCCGCAAGGACCTGCGCACCTCCGAGGAAGAGGCCGAAGAGCTTCAGACCCTCGGTCGCTGGCTGCAGACCCAATGCGGCGGCCCGCAGGAGGCGATCAGCCGCATCGCCCGCAAGCTCTACAAGATCGACGGCGACGCCTCGTTCGACATGCTGCTCAAGCTGCTCAACGACAGCGCCGATGCCGACGGCCTCAGCGATCCGCAGCGCGAGGCGCTGGACGAGATCAAGCGGGCCTTCCGCATCCGCTAGGGCCACGGCGGCCGATCGCGAAACCCTGTCTCGGGGGCCATCGGCGCCACCGGGCGCTCCCGGGGGTGCGCCCAGCCTCCGCTCGCCGCTCTGATCCCTGCGCTCACTGGCCGCAGGGTGACCGAAAGCGGTCCCGGAACATTGCTGACCGCCAGCCCGTTCTCCCGGCAAGCAAACCAAGGAGGACATGATGCCCAAGATCGATACCGCGAAAATCCTGATCATGGCGACTGACGGCTACGAACGCTCCGAACTGCGCGAGCCGCTGGACCGCCTCAAGGCCGCCGGCGCCACCGTCCACATCGCCAGCCCCGAGGGGGAAGAGATCACCAGCTGGGACGAAACCAGTTGGGGCGATGCCATTGCCTCCGACCTCAAGATCGCGGACGTGGATGCAGGCGACTACGACGCCCTCGTCCTGCCCGGCGGCCAGATCAACCCCGACATCCTGCGCACCAAGAAGGATGCGGTGGCCCTCGTCAAAACCTTCCACGGGGCGGGCAAGCCCGTCGCCGCGATCTGCCATGGCCCCTGGATGCTGGTCGAGGCGGATCTGGTGCTCGGCCGTCGCGTCACCGCCTATCCCTCAATCCGCACCGATCTCAGCAATGCCGGCGCCGAGGTGGTCGATGAGGAAGTGGTCCAGGATGCGGGCCTGATCACCAGCCGCAACCCGGATGACCTGCCGGCCTTTTGCGACACGATCATAACCGCCGTGGAAAGCTCCAACGGGCTCCGCGCCGTCGCCTGAGATCCTTTGCTGCCGACAGAGCGCGCCGCTTGGGACACCGCAGGCGGCGTACAATCCTTGACGAACCCATAACTGAGTAGCTATCAATCTCCAAATGATAGCCGCCCAGTTATGGATTGATCTATGGACGCTCCAACCGAACTCCTCCGCTCCCTGGCCGATCCCACCCGGCGGGGCATTTTCGAGGATCTTTGCCTGAACGGGGACAAGACCGTTCGCGCGCTGACCGACAAGGCCGGCATCTCGCAGCCCGCGGTCTCCAAACATCTTGCCATTCTTAAGCAAGCCGGCCTGGTCGACGGCACCCCGACGGGCCGCCAGACCCGCTACCGCGCCCGCCCAAAGGCGCTCGCTCCGCTCGTCGACTGGACCCACCGGATGACCGCCTTCTGGGACGGTCGCCTCGACGCGCTTGAAGACACGCTCAAGCGGATCGACCAATGACCGTGGCCGAACCCCGCATCGTGGTGTTGGAACGCGACCTGCCCCATCCGCCCGCCAAGGTTTGGCGCGCCCTGACCCAATCGGACCTCCTCGCCGACTGGCTCCTCCAGAACGATTTCCGGCCAGAGGTCGGCCACACCTTCACGCTGACCGCTGAGTGGGGAGAGATCACCTGCCGCGTCCTGACCCTCGAGCCCGAGAAGGCGCTCAGCTACACGTGGACAGGCGGCACACTCGACACCGTGGTCACCTGGACACTCACGCCGAAAGATGACGGCACGATGCTCCGCATGGAGCAGACCGGCTTCGGCCCGGGCGACCGCCTCGCCTATGGCGGCGCCAGAACCGGCTGGCCGCGGTTCCTCGACGCCCTCGATCGGCTGCTGGCGGGGGGATCCGCAGGATGACGCTCCACTCCCTCCTTCGGCACACCCACCGCTGGGCCTCCCTCACCTTCACCGGCGTCGTCATTGCCGTCTTCGTCGCCCAGACCCGGCCGGCCCCGCCGGACTGGATCTTCTATCTCCCCCTCGCTCCGCTCGCCCTGATGGTGCCAACCGGGCTCTATCTCTTCGCGCGCCCCTATTTCAGGCGACGAGCCCCATGACCAAGCCCCCAAAACTCCTCTCCGGCGGCAATCCGCAGATCCCGAAGGGCTACGGCGACGGGCCGGTCCAGGCCTACATCGCCGCCATGCCCGGCTGGAAGAAACGGATCGGCACGGAGATCGACGCGCTCGTCGTCAAGACCCTCCCCGACGTCCAGAAGGCGGTGAAGTGGAACTCCCCCTTCTACGGCGTGGAAAGGAACCGCTGGTTCCTCAGCCTCCACTGCTTCACCCGTTACGTGAAGCTCACCTTCTTCGACGGCACGTCGCTTGATCCGATGCCGCCTGAGCCTTCCAAGCACCCGAAGGTCCGCTATCTGAACATCCGTGAGGACGACCCGCTCGACGCCGCCCAACTCACCGACTGGACCTTACAGGCCAGCCGCCTGCCCGGCGAAAAGCTCTAACCGCACGATCCGGATCGTGACACGGGGCCTGCAGATGCTAAGCCTGCGCCATGACCGCCCAGAAATCCCTCACCGGCGCCGCCTGGGCGCTCCTCCTGCTGCTCGCCCTCATCTGGGGCGCGTCGTTCCTGTCGATCCGCGTCGCGCTTGACGAGATCGGCCCGCTCACCTCCGTCGCGCACCGGACGTTCTGGGCCATGCTCGTCCTCTGGGCCGTCATCGCCGTGCTCCGCCTCCCCGTCCCCAAAGACCCACGGCTCTGGGGCGCCTTCCTGATCATGGGTCTCCTCAACAATGTCATCCCCTTCGGCCTGATGGCCTGGGGCCAGCTTCATATCGAAACGGGTCTCACCTCGATCCTCAACGCCGCGACCGCCATCTTCGGCGTCCTCGCTGCCGCTCTCGCCTTCCCGGACGAGCGGCTGACGCTGCGCCGCGGCCTCGGCGTGAGCCTCGGCTTTCTCGGCGTCGCCACGGCCATCGGCCTCGGCAACCTGGTGACCTTCGACCTCCGCTCCCTCGCCCAGCTTGCCGTCATCGGCGGTACGATCAGCTACGCGCTGGCGGGTATCTGGGCGCGCAAGACCCTCTCCGGCCTCCGGCCAGAGGTCGCCGCCGCCGGCATGCTCACCGGTTCCACGCTCATCACGCTGCCGCTCGCCTGGCTGACGGAAGGCCCGCCGACGCTCGCGCTGCAGACCGACACCTGGATCGCCATCGGCTATTACGCGGTCGTCGCCACCGCGATCGCCTACCTGCTCTACTACAAGGTCCTCCAGCTCGCCGGCAGCGGCAATCTCCTGCTCTGCACCCTGTTGATCGCGCCCGTCGCCATCGTCCTCGGTGCCCTCGTCCGCGACGAAAGCCTCGACCCCCGCGCCTATATCGGCTTCGCGATGCTGGCCCTCGGCCTCCTGATCCTCGACGGCCGCCTCTTCCGCAAGAACGCGCCCCACGCCGCGTAAAGCCCCTAGCGAAGGCGAAGCCCGTCCGCTAACCCTTTCCCATGATTTACGAAACGCCCGAGGCCTGGCGCACAGCGCCCCAGAAACGGATCCTGCTCTTCGGGATGTCCGGCCTCGGCAAGACGCATCTCGCCAACCTCCTGCGCGCGAAAGGAGGCTGGTTCCACTACTCCGTCGATTACCGCATCGGCACGCGCTATATGGGAGAGCTCATCGCCGACAACGCCAAGCGCCACGCGATGCAGGTCCCCTTCCTGGCCGAGCTTCTGAAAAGCGACTCGATCTATATCGGCTCGAACATCACCTTCGACAATCTCGCGCCCCTCTCGACCTATCTCGGCAAGCCCGGAGACCCCGCCAAAGGCGGCCTGCCGATCGAAGACTACCGCCGCCGCCAGGACGAACACCGCCAGGCCGAAATCGCCGCCCTCCTCGACACGTCCCATTTCATCGGGCGGGCCGAGCGCCTCTACGGCTATCCCCATTTCGTCTGCGATTCCGGCGGCTCCATCTGCGAGGTCGTCGATCCCGACGACCCCGAGGACCCCGTCCTGACCGCGCTCGCCCGCGACATGCTGCTGGTCTGGATCGAAGGCAGCGATGCCCACACGGCAGAGCTCGTCGCCCGCTTCGACGCCGCCCCAAAGCCCATGTACTACCGCCCTGACTTCCTAGACGCCGCCTGGTCCACCTACCTGCAGGACAGCGGCCTGCCGCCCGAACAGGTCGACCCCGACGCCTTCATCCGCTGGACCTACGCCCGCGCCCTCGCCCACCGCCAGCCGCTCTATGCCGGGATGGCGAAATGGGGCGTGACCGTGAAGGCCGACGACGTCGCCAAGGTCCGCAGCGAAGCCGACCTGACCGATCTGGTGGCCGACGCGATCGCCGTACGCACTTAAGCGGACGAGATAGCCGTCGCCTCCGGAGCGCCAACAGGCCCGGAATCAAGCCGAAGGCGCCGGGCCAGCGGCGGCCCGCCCCACGGGCTGGCGCTTTGCCACCCGCGCGCTGACCCCTGAGGGAAGATGTACACGGCACCATAAAAGCACTTCGCTCCGCCGTTGCCGCGCCACCCCACGGGCCGCCGCTGACCCGGCTCATGTTGCGCCTTTTGCTCAAGCAAAGCGGCATTTATGCCCTTTCCCAACGACGCTAACCTGACCGAAGAAGCCCGCCGCTAAGGACACAGCATGCCCGCCGTCTTATGGAAACAACTGGAGACCGACGGCCATGACACCTGTCGTTTCAAGAAAACCGCCACCGGATGGTCCCTCGACGGCACCGCTGTCTTCGACCACGAAGGACACGCCGCCGCCCTGAACTACACCCTTCTCTGCGACAGCGACTGGACCAGCCGTCAAGCCCACGTCAAAGGCTGGGTCGGCCAGACCGATATCGACGTGCTGATCGAACGCACCGACAACGGACACTGGCATATCAACGGCACCAACGACCCCAACCTCGACGACCTCAAAGACATCGACCTCGGCTTCACCCCCGCCACCAATACGAACGCTATCCGCAGGCTAAACCTCTCAAACGGAAAGGAGGCCCAATCCACCGCCATCTGGCTGGATACCGCGGACTGGACCGTGAAGATGCTGCCCCAAACCTACCGGCGCATAGACGACCAAAACTACGCCTACACCTCCCCGCTCCATGACTATCAGGCGACCCTCCGCGTCGACGATTTCGGCATCGTCCGCGACTATCCGGCCCTCTGGATGGCAATCGATCCGAAAGCCGGCTGACAGGCCCGGCCAACCCTTCTTCCGCGACAATCAAGGCTCCGCAACCAGCGCCTTCAACACCGGCAAAAGCTTCGAAAACACCTCTACGAACAGCGGATGCCACTCGTCCGACAGGTCGTCCTCCAAACCGTGCCAGAAGAACCGGAACCTCTGCCCGCCATCATCCGCCGTCTCGAAATCCCACCTGTCCTCCAAAACCCCCTCGACCGGGCAAAGATAGAAAAACCAGCGATCCGCATCCGGCAGATCACTGCTGTCGAAAAGGAAGACAGGCGGGCCAACGGCGACCAGCCCGCACTCCTCCGCCAACTCGCGGCAGGCTGCGGCGCCCGGATCCTCGCCCGCCTCGATCGTCCCCTTGACCAGCTGCAGGCCAGCCAGGGGATGCCGGAATGCCAGTATCTCCAACCGGCCCCCGGCCGGCCGCAGCACGACAGGACATGCTTTCTGAACTGACCTCTTCACCATGCGGCAGAGCTAACGCGCGGCGGCGGCCCGGCCATGGCCGCTCCGTCCCATAAGCCGCCAACGATTGTTTCCAAAACCGTTGCCCCGTTAACCACAGTCCGCCCCGTTAACCGGCCGATGTTGCGTCCGGATGTCCGACAGAAAGCCGACGCGATGCCGACCGGATGCCGACACGCCAAATCCCCCGCAAAGCCTGCGTTAACACACGATTCGCGGCCATTCTCCGTCGCACCCCGTCCGGCACGCCAAACGGGCGGTCAATCTCCGCTTAACACCTGTGGCAGGGCCTCTTGCCGCTGCCCCCACCGCGGGATACGCCCGCCCCATGGCCACCCGAAAGATCATCATCGACACCGATCCGGGCCAGGATGACGCCGTCGCGATCCTCCTCGCCCTCGCCTCGCCGGAACTCGAGCTTCTGGCCGTCACCACCGTCGCCGGAAACGTCCCGCTCCCCCTCACGACCCGCAATGCGCGGCAGGTCCTCGAACTGGCCCAACGCCCTGACATTCCTGTCTTTTCCGGCTGCGACAAGCCACTGGTCCGCGCCCTCGTCACCGCCGAACACGTCCACGGCAAGACCGGCCTCGACGGCGCCGAGCTGCCCGAGCCGACGATGCCCGTTCAGGACGAACATGCCGTGGACGCCATCATCCGCCTCGCCCGCGACCACCCCGGCCTGACGCTCTGCCCCATCGGCCCGCTGACCAACATCGCGACCGCTCTGCGCAAGGCCCCCGATCTTGCTGAAAACATTGGTGAAATCGTCCTCATGGGCGGTGCCTATTTCGAGGTCGGCAACATCACCCCCGCCGCCGAGTTCAACATCTACGTCGATCCCGAAGCCGCCGCCGAGGTCTTCGCCTCCGGCATCAAGCTGACCATCTTACCTCTTGATTGCACACATAAATTCCTGGTCACCAGGGACCGCGCCGATGCCTTCCGCGACCTGGGCACCCGGGTCGGCCAGACCGTCGCCGACTGGACCCATTTCTTCGAACGCTTCGATATGGAGAAATACGCCTCCCCCGGCGCCCCCCTCCATGACCCCTGCGTCATCGCCTACCTGCTCTGGCCCGACCTCTTCTCGGGCCGCCACATCAACGTCGAGGTCGAAACGACCTCCGACCTGACCCGCGGCATGACCGTCGCCGACTGGTGGCGCGTCACGCAACGCCCTGAAAACGCTCTCTTTATCGGGGATCTCGACGCGGGCGGCGTCTTCGCCAACCTCACCGACCGGCTGGCCCGGCTATGAGCACGATCCTCCGTCTCGCCGCCCCCGAAGACCTCGACATCTTCGCCGGCCTTGTCGCCCGGTTCCACGAGGAATACGGGCTTCAACGCACTGACGACCAACGAAAATCCGCCCTCCTGCCCCTCCTCGAAGGCAGCCCTCACGGCGCCGCCTACCTGATCGGCCCCGCCCGCGCCCCGGTCGGCTACGTCGTCGTCACCTTCGGCTGGTCGATCGAGATGGGCGGCCTCGACGGCTTCATCGACGAGATCTGGATCCGCCCCGCCGTCCGCGGCCGCGGCATCGGAACAGAAGCCCTCCTAACCCTTTGCCGTACCTTGAAAAACACCGATCTCAAAGCGCTCCACCTTGAGGTCGACCGCGACGACAAGGCCACCCAATCCCTCTATAAGAAGGCCGGTTTCGCCCTCCGCGACCGCTACGCCCTGATGACGCGGGCCATGTGAGCTCTTAAGTCAAGCCAATGTTCGCCTTCGACAACAGCTATGCCCGCCTCCCCGACCGGCTCTTCACCCGGCTCGACCCCACTCCGGTCGCCGAACCCCGCCTGATCGCCTTCAACGATGCGCTGGCGGCAGAGCTTGGCATCACCAAACCAAACAACGAAACCCTCGCTAACATCTTCTCCGGCAACGAAATTCCTGACGGTGCCGAGCCCTTGGCCCAGCTCTACGCGGGCCACCAGTTCGGCCATTGGAATCCCCAGCTGGGCGACGGCCGCGCGATCCTTCTGGGCGAGGTCGCAGGCCGCGACATCCAGCTCAAGGGCTCCGGCCGCACCCCCTACAGCCGCATGGGCGACGGCCGCGCCTGGCTCGGCCCCGTGCTGCGCGAATACGTCGTCTCCGAAGCGATGCACGCCCTCGGCATCCCCACCACCCGCGCCCTCGCCGCCGTCACAACGGGCGAACCGGTCTTTCGCGAGGCCGAACTGCCGGGCGCGATCCTCACCCGCGTCGCCGCCAGCCACATCCGCGTCGGCACCTTCCAGATCCTCGCCGCCCGCCAGGATATCGAGGGATTACAGGCCCTTACGGACCACGCCATCGCCCGCCATTACCCCGATGCGGACGGCCCGCACGGCCTGCTCACAGCCGTCGTCAAAGCCCAGGCACAGCTCATCGCCGCCTGGATGTCGGTCGGCTTCATCCACGGCGTGATGAACACGGACAATTGCGCGATCTCGGGCGAAACCATCGATTACGGCCCCTGCGCCTTCATGGACGATTACCACCCCCAGACGGTGTTCTCCTCCATCGACCAGATGGGGCGCTATGCCTATGCCAACCAGCCCCAGATCGCCGTCTGGAACCTCGCCCAGTTCGCCACGGCCCTCCTGCCCCTGATGCCCGATCAGGACGCCGCGATCGAGGACTTCACAGCCCTCGTCAACGGCTTCGCCGATCATTACCAGGCGGCCTGGCTCCGCCGCTTCGGCGCGAAGATCGGGATCTCTGATCCCGGGCCCGACGATGCCGAGCTGATCGGCCGGCTCCTCAGCTGGATGGTCGAGACGCGAGCGGATTTCACCAATACTTTCCGTGCGTTGGATAGCGTCGATCTTCCCGCCGAGTGGCAAAAAGACTGGCAGGACCGCCTCGCCTCCGAACCCGATCCGGCAGCAACGACCGCCGCGGCAAATCCCGCGATCATCCCCCGCAACCACCGGATCGAAGCGATGATCGCCGCCGCGCTGGACGGCGATTTTGCCCCGTTCCACGCGCTGAACGAAGCGCTCTCCAGGCCCTATGAAGACCCCGAGGACAGGACGCTGAAAGCCCCTCCCGAACCCGAAGAGGTCGTTCAGGCCACCTTCTGCGGCACCTGAGCCCGCGCCGGCCGGTTGATCAGCACCAGCCCCAGCGCCACCAGCGCCAGCGCCCCGAAGATCACCGGCCCCACCTCCTCGCCCAGCAGCGCCCAGCCGAACAGCACGCCAAAGACCGGTGACAGGAAGCTGAACGAGGCCACACCGCTCGCCGGGTAGATCGAGAGGAGCCAGAGCCAGAACAGGAACCCGGCGCTGACCACGACGACGATCTGAAACGCCAATCCCCACAAGTGGATAGGCTGCAGATCTCGCACCAGATCCCCGAAAAGCGGCGCGGCGAGCAGCAGGATCGGTGCCGACACCCCGACTTGCCAGAGAAGCTGCGTATGCGGTGTGACGTTCCTCAGCGTCGTCGCCTTCGCGATGAACGCAATAGCGGCCCAGCAGATTGCTCCCCCAAGCGCAAAGAGGTCTCCGGCCAAGGACACCTCCCCGCTATCCGGTCTCTGGAGGATCGCCCAGGCCGTCCCGGCTAGCGCCAGCGCCAGCCCAAGCGCCTTCACCGGCGTGATCCGGTCGCCCGGAACGAAGAAATGCGCCGCGATCGCCAGCCAGACCGGCATCGTGTAGAAGATCACGCTGGTCCGCGACACCGTCGTCAGGTCCAAGGCCATGAAGAGAAAGACAAATTCCAGTGCAAAGACCGCCCCGATCGCCAGCCCGGGCATGATCGTCTCGCGCGTGATCATCACCGGGATCCTGCGGAACCGCATCCAAAGCCAGATCAGCAGGATCGCCCCCGCCGACCGCAACCCGGCGAAAAACACCGGCTGCAACCCCTCATTCACCACGGCGATGACGACCTGATTGAACGCGATGAGGGCAGCAAACCCGATCAGCGAGACCGCCCCGAACGCATCCATGCTGTCCCGCTTTTCCATGGCCGGACAGAAGCCCGGCGGTCGGATCAAGTCAAGCTGGCCCCCGCCCGTCTGAGCCGCTAAATCGGGATGCGAGATGACGACCACGATCCTTTCCCGCTGCGAGGCCAACGGCCTGCGCATGACCGACCAGCGCCGCACCATCGCCGCCGTCCTCGAAGAGGCCGATGATCACCCGGATGTGGAAGAGCTCTATGCGCGCGCCGCCGCCCGCGATCCCCGGATCTCGATCGCGACGGTCTACCGGACGGTGAAGCTGTTCGAAGAATCCGGGATCCTTGAAAAGCACGAATTCGACGGGGGCCGTGCAAGGTATGAAATCGCGGGTGGCGACCACCACGACCACCTGATCGACCTGCAATCGGGCGAGGTGATCGAGTTCGTGGACGAAGAGATCGAGGCGCTTCAGGAAAGGATCGCCGAAAAGCTGGGCTACAAGCTCAAAGGGCACCGGCTAGAGCTCTACGGTGTGCCCCTCAAGAAGTGATGTATCCCATCACGATCCTTGATTTGCCGCCGCCTGGCCGAGCCTCTACCGCCTGAAGCGGACCTCGAAAGGACGCCCCATGGAGAACCTCCGCGGCGCGGCACTGATGACCGCCGCCATGGCCTGCTTCGCGCTTGAGGATATGTTCATCAAGCTGATGGCCTCGGCCATGCCGGTGGGGCAGATCCTTATCCTGCTCGGCACTGGCGGCGCGCTTATCTTCGCCGCCCTGACCCGCGCCACGGGCGCTCGCGTTTTCGATGGCGCCCTGCGCCATCCCGCGGTCCAGCTCCGGTGCCTGGGCGAATTGATCGGGACGATGGGCTTCGTCACGGCGATCGCACTGACGCCGATTTCCTCCGCCTCCGCGATCCTCCAGGCCACCCCGCTTGTCGTCACCCTGGGTGCCGCGCTTTTCCTTGGAGCCGAGGTCGGCTGGCGCCGCTGGACGGCCATTGCCGTAGGCTTCGTCGGTGTCCTCCTCATCATCCGGCCGGGCGCCGCGGATTTCGAGCCGCTATCGCTCTTCGCCCTGCAAGGCGTCTTCGGCCTCGCCATCCGCGACCTCGCCACCCGCCGCGTGCCCGCCGACATCTCCTCCATGCAGCTCTCCACCTACGCCTTCGCGACCGTTATCCCCGCAGGCGTCGCGATGATGGCCGCTATGGGTCAGGGGCCGGTCCTCCCCGATGCCGGCGATTGGGGCTATCTGGCGGGTGCGCTGACCATTGGCGTGATGGGCTATTACTGGATCGTCGGCGCGATGCGGATCGGCGACATCGCCTTTGTCACACCCTTCCGCTACAGCCGCCTCGTCTTCGCGCTCTTCGTCGGCATCTTCGTCTTCTCTGAAAACCCCGACGCGCTCACCTATCTCGGCGCCACGATCATCGTCGGATCCGGCCTCTACACGCTCCTCCGCGAGGCGCAGGCCGCGCGCCGCCGCCCGGCCGCTTCCCTGTCCCGCCCCTGACCGTTAAGAGGGGCGCAACGCCACGGAAAGGACGCGCCCCATGAGCCTCATCATCGACATCCATGCCCGCGAAATCCTCGACAGCCGGGGCAATCCCACGGTCGAAGTGGACGTGATCCTCGAAGACGGCACGATGGGCCGCGCCGCCGTTCCCTCCGGGGCCTCGACGGGTGCCTACGAGGCGGTCGAAAAGCGCGACGGCGGCGGCCGCTACAAGGGCAAGGGCGTGATGGAGGCGGTGGCCTCTGTCAACGGTGAGATCGCCGAGGCGCTTCTGGGCATCGACGCGACCGAACAGGCGGCCATCGATGAGGCGATGATCGAACTTGACGGGACCGACAACAAATCCCGCCTCGGCGCCAACGCGATCCTCGGCGTCTCTCTCGCCGCCGCAAAGGCCGCCGCCGATTTCACGACCCAGCCGCTCTTCCGCTATGTCGGCGGCACATCGGCGCGCCTGCTGCCTGTGCCCATGATGAACATCATCAACGGCGGCGAACACGCGGACAACCCGATCGACATCCAGGAGTTCATGATCATGCCGGTCGCCGCGGGCTCCATCCGCGAGGCGGTGCGCGTCGGGTCCGAGATCTTCCACACCCTGAAGAAAGAGCTGTCAGAGGCCGGCCACAACACCGGCATCGGCGATGAGGGCGGCTTTGCCCCCAATCTCTCCTCCACCCGAGAAGCGCTCGACTTCATCCTGCGCTCCATCGAAAAGGCGGGCTACACACCCCAAGACGACGTTGTGCTCGCGCTCGACTGCGCGGCGACCGAGTATTTCAAGGACGGCGCCTATCACCTTGCAGGCGAAGACAAAATTCTGACCTCGGACGAAAACGTCTCCTATCTCCAGGCCCTCGTGAACGACTATCCGATCATCTCGATCGAGGATGGCATGTCCGAGGATGACTGGGACGGCTGGGCGACCCTCACTGAAGTCCTCGGCGACAAGGTCCAACTCGTGGGCGACGACCTCTTCGTGACGAACCCCGCCCGGCTCAAGGACGGGATCGAAAAGCACTCGGCCAACTCGCTGCTGGTGAAAGTCAACCAGATCGGCACCCTGACCGAGACGCTGCAGGCGGTCGACATGGCCCATCGCGCGCGCTTCACCTGCGTGATGTCCCACCGCTCTGGCGAGACCGAGGATTCCACGATCGCCGACCTCGCCGTCGCCACCAATTGCGGTCAGATCAAGACCGGCTCCCTCTCCCGTTCGGACCGGCTGGCGAAGTACAATCAGTTGATCCGCATCGAGGAGTCGCTGGGAGAGACCGCACAATATGCCGGAAAGTCGATCCTGAAATGAAGAAAGGGGGCCGTCGGGCCCCCTTCCTCAACTCAGGTCTTGCGTGACGGCTCAGTTCCACCAGCCTTCGTCGACGCTTTCCATCTCTTCCAGCTGCTCTTCGGTCATGCGTGTGACGTAAGCGTAGGTTTGATCGTCGACCGGAACGAGCTTCACGTCTTCGACCGGGATCATCACGTGCTTGTCGCCGATATCGAGGAATCCGCCGATCTCCGCGACGATGCCAATCATCTGGCCGTCGCGCGAGAGGATGACATCCTCGATCTCGCCGATATCGTTCCACTCCGCATCGATCTCAGCGAAGGCGTCGTCATCGCCCCACATCGCATCGTCGGCCTCAACGTTCATCGTGTAGATATCACCGCCGGTGATGTCGCGCGTGCGGATCAGGTTCTCTGTGTCCATCTGCGTTTCGGCGATGGCTGACCCGGCAGTCAGAGTTGCAGCAATAACAGCGATAGAATATTTCATTTTGGTCGATCCTCGCTTCGAGTGTATTTGCCTGACCTCAATGAAACTTCGCCTGCATACCGTTCCGAAACTATGACAAGTTTGCCCAATAAATCGGCAATCGACCTCATTCAGAGCCTCAGTCTTGCCCCTCACCCCGAAGGCGGCCATTACCGCCAGACTTGGGTCGCGGATAACCCGGGCCGCCCCATGGCGACGGCGATCCTGTTTCTGCTGGCCGAGGGCGAGCGCAGCCACTGGCACAAGGTCGATGCGGCGGAGTTGTGGCTATTCCACGCAGGCAGTCCGTTGACCCTGCAGATCGCCGAAAGCGATGCCGGGCCTGCAGCCCCCCACACGCTCGGCCCCGATCCGTTGACGGGTCAAGCGCCGCAGGTGATCGTCCCCGCCCATCACTGGCAGACGGCCGAGACGACCGGACCCTATACGCTCGTCTCCTGCATCGTCTCGCCCGGCTTCACATTCGACGGTTTCACACTGGCCGAACCGGATTTCGAGATTCCCTAGAACATCACACTCACGAGCCAGAGCGTTATCCCCGGGAAGGTGACAAGGATCGCCACCCGGACCAGGTCCGAGGCGACGAAGGGCGTCACCCCGCGATAGGTCTTGCCCATCGGGATGTCCCGCCCCACCTGGTTGATGATGAACAGGTTCATGCCCACCGGTGGCGTGATCAGCCCGACCTCCACCACGATCAGCGCGAGGATGCCGAACCATATCGCTGTCTCCTCCGGCGTCAGACCGAAATCGAGCGCCTGCACGATGGGAAAGAAGATCGGAATCGTCAGCAGGATCATCGACAGCGAATCCATCACGCAGCCGAAGACGAGATAGGCCAAGAGCATCGCGATCAGGACGGTCAGTGGCGCGAAGCCCTGCCCCGTCACCCATTCCGCCATCATCTGCGGTGCGCGGGTGGTGGCGAGGAAGGAATTGAACAGCGCCGCGCCGAAGACAATGAAGAAGATCATCGCGGTGGCCTGCGCTGTCTCCAGGATCGCGGCGAGGAAAGCATCCTTCGTCAGATCCCCGGTCAGAACACCATAGAGCCCCGCCAAGACCGCGCCGACCGCGGCGCCCTCAGTCGGCGTGAACAGTGCATCGGGTCCTGGATTGCTCCAGTCCCAATCCCCCGCGATGCCGTACATGACGAGGGCGAAGATCAGGATGACAGGCCACGTCTTGGCCAGTGACCGGAACCGTTGGGCGTAGGGCACACGGTCAGCCGTCCCGGCTGCTCCTTTGACGACGCGGACATAGATCGCGACGGTCAGCATATAGCCAAGTGCGGCCAGGATCCCGGGGATCAGCGCGGCGATGAACATCTTGACGATGTTCTGCTCGGTCAGGATCGCGTAGATGACGAGGATGATCGAGGGCGGAATCAGGATCCCCAGCGTCCCGCCCGCCGCGAGCACCCCGGTCGACAGCGCATCGGAATAGCCCCGTTGGCGCATCTCGGGCAGCGCCACCTGCCCCATGGTGGATGCCGTGGCGAGTGACGATCCGCAAACCGCTCCGAACCCCGCACAAGCTCCGACAGCCGCCATGGCCACGCCCCCCTTCCGGTGGCCCAGCCAATCCGATGCCGCCTGAAACAGCGCCGCCGACATGCCGGATTTCGTCGCAAACTGCCCCATCAGCAGGAAGAGCGGTACGATGGAGAGCGAATAGCTGGAAAACGTGTCGTAGGTCAGCGTCTTCAGCTGGGCGAGCGGCGGCGCTGGCGTGCCCCGCACGACCCAAACGCCGATGAACCCCGTCAGCGCCATGGCGACAGCTATCGGCACACGCAGGAAGATGCCCAAAAGCATCAGTCCAAACCCGATCAGGGCAACCTCAACACCGCTCAAATCGGCGACTCCTCTGGGGTGGTACGGCCCTCTTCTCCAGCAAGCAGCCAGTTGAGCGACCGCCAGACAGCGTAGAGCGACACGACGAAGAACACCGCCGCCCCGATCAGCGCGAGGCCGTAGATGATCCAGATCGGGATCTCGAGCTCATAGGATGTCTCAGGAAAGAACGGTTTGTAGCCCATCGCCAGCCGATCGCGCCACGCCTCTGAGAAATATGGGAATTTCTCACCGAAACCGAGATAGAAGCGCCAGAAGATCACGCCCGCGGCAAGCGCGATCAAACTGTCACCAAGGAACCCGAACAGCGCCTTGCCCCGCTTCGGCAGCGTATCGACAAGGATGTCGACGGTCACATGCCCCCGGCGCAGTTGACACCACGGCAGGAAGTAGAAGACGGCGATACCCACACCCGCCTCGACCAGCTCGTAGTCGCCGGGGATCGGGCCAAGCCCCGCAAAGATCAGCCGCCGTCCGATGATCGAGGCGACCACCATGATCGCCACGGCCACGAGGATCACCCCGCCCAGATAGGCCAGCCACCGGGCGAGAGGTTCAAGCGCACGCTCCGTGCGCGCCTGGGCGGCAGGGGCGATCTGCATCAGACCTGAAGCACCGGCGGCGCGGCATTGAGCGCCGCGATATCCATCCCAGCCACCTTCTTGTAGCCGTCCGCAAACGCCTGACGCTCGGCCAGCGGCATCACGGTTTCAATGTCGTCGAACCCCTCGGGCGCGCGCTCCTCCACGATGTCGAGGATCTTGTCCGGCCCGTCGCCGCGATTGGTTAGGACCAGCGCGTTGACCTTCGGGCGGCGCTCCGCCTCGTAGGCTTCAAGCGCCCCTGCCCCGACCGACTGTTCGCCGAAGGCGGACGCAAGGCAGCAGGCATCAATGATCCCCTGTGACGCCCCGTTCGACCCGATCGGATACATGGCGTGCGCCGCGTCGCCCAGAAGGGTCATCCGCCCGTGGGTCCAGCGGTCGAGCGGATCGCGGTCGACCATCGGGTATTCCCAGATCCCATCCGCCGCGCGGATCGTCGCCGGGATGTCGAGCCAGTCGAAGGACCAGCCTTCGAACGCCGCGACAAAATCCTCCGCCTGCGCCTCCCGTGTCCAGTCCTGCCTGGCCCAATCGTAGTCCGGCGGCATGGTCAGGTCGGCAATCCAGTTGATGACCGATCCCCCCTCCTCGGTATCGCCGATCGGATAAGCCACGAACTTCACATCCTTCCGGCCCGTCATCGTCACGCTGCGCCCGGTCAGGAACCTTGGCCCCCGCGTCACACCGCGCCACATCATCGTGCCGCCCCATTTCGCCTCTCCCTCCTCCGGGTAAAGCCGCGCCCGCAGGGCCGAGTTGATCCCGTCGCAAGCAATCAGAACGTCCCCCTTGGCCGAGCCCAGCGGCGCCCCGGTCGCGCGATCCGTCAGATCAACCCGCACCTGCCCGTCCCGCTCGATCCAGCTTGTCACCGCATGACCGGGAAGGACGACATCCTCCCCCGCCCGCGCGACCAGCGCGTGATAAAGCGCCATCTGGAACAGTCCGCGATGGACCGAGAATTGCGGCCAGTTATACCCCGCACCCATCCCGCGCGGCTCACGCCAGATCAGCTGGCCGTGGGTGGAGAAATAGGCCACCTCCTCCGTCCGCAAGCCACAGTCGTCCAGCGCATCCTCCAGCCCCAAGGCGAACAGCTCCTTCACAGCATGGGGCTGAAGGTTGATGCCGACGCCAAGCGGGCGCAGCTCGCGCACCGCCTCGAAGATGCGGAACGGGATCCCGGCCCGATCGAGGCAGAGGCCAAGCGTCAGGCCAGCAATCCCGGCACCGGCGATCAGAACGGTCATCAAATGCCTCCCGGCGGGCGGGGTCGCCCCCGCCCTCTTCCCTTAGCTGCCGCCGTCGATCAGCGATGTCGCGCGGTCGACCATGGCCTGCCCGTCCAGCCCGCGGGACGAGACCTCCTCGACCCACGCTGCCCGTTGCGCCGCCCCGATCTCCTGCAGGCGCGCCAGATCCGCATCCGACAGGGTGACGACGGTGTTGCCCGCATCACGGACCACCTGTTCGCCGGTATCGTCCCCGTCATCCATCGCCTTGCCGGCCCAGGCAGAGACATCCGCCCCGGAATTGGCATCGATCACCGCCTTCAGGTCATCCGGCAGGCTGTTATAGGTGTCGAGGTTCATTCCCCAGACGAAGAAGGTGTTATAGAGCGCCCGGTCACCGCCGATCTGGGTGTGATGGTCGGCCAGCTCATGCACCTTCAAAGGCGGCACGATCTCATAGGGAATGACGCCCCCGTCCACGACGCCTTTCGACAGCGCCTCGGGAAAGGCGGGCACCGGCATCCCGACAGGCTCGGCACCCAGGCTTTCCAGCAACGCGTTGGCCTGTCGCGACGGCCCGCGCAGCTTCAGCCCCTGCAGATCGTCAAGTGTTTCTACCGCGGTGCCCTTGGTGTGGATGATCCCCGGCCCGTGCACATGGGTGGCCATCAGCTTGATGTCCTGCATCTGCGGGGCGACGTATTCCTCGGAATAGGCCCAAACGGCGCGCGAGGTCTCTTCGGCGCTCATCGAGGTCATGAAGGGCAACTCCCAGACCTCGGTCGCCGGGAAACGGCCCGGCGTGTAGGACGGCAGCGCCCAGCCGCAATCGATCACCCCGTCCCGGATCTGGTCGTACAGCGCCGGCGGGGCGCCACCCAGTTGCATCGCCGGATACAGCTCGACCTTGATCCGTCCGTCCGACTCCTCTTCCACCTTCCGGGCCCAGGGCTCCATGAACATCGCGGGCACCGAAGCCATCGGCGACAGGAAGTGCTGGCACCGCAGCGTAACTTCCTGCGCAGAGGCGACAGTCGCACTGATCCCAAATGCAAGCGCCCCCATGAAGGCGCGTCTCACCGTTTTCATCATAAATCCTCCCTTGGCGTTCTCTGCCGCCACGGAAGGTATTCAAGCCAGAGACGGCGCGGTCTTGCAACCTGCCTTAGAGGCGGTTCGTCCCAAAGGTATCGCAAGCTTGCAGATCGCCGCTCTCGTAGCCGCGGATGAACCAGCGCTGGCGCTGCTCACTGGAGCCGTGGGTAAAGGTGTGCGGCCGCACCACCCGCCCCGCCTCGCGCTGCAGCTCGTCATCGCCGATCTCCTTCGCAGCGTTGATCGCCTCCTGCAGATCCCCTGGTTCGAGCGACCCGAACCGCGCCTGAGCCGCCCGCGCCCAGATGCCTGACAAGCAATCGGCCTGCAGCTCGATCCGGACCGAGATCTCGTTGGATCGGCGCTGGCCCGCCGCTTGGCGCGCGGCGTTCGCCTGGCCGAGGATGCCAAGTTCTTGCTGAACATGATGCGCCACCTCGTGAGCGATGACATAGGCCGCGGCGAAATCCCCGCCCGCGCCCAATTGCCGGTCAAGCACCATAAAGAAATCCGTGTCGAGATAGGCACGTTCGTCCGCCGGACAGTAGAATGGCCCGGTCGCAGTGCTCGCCCCGCCACACGGGGATTGCGTCGTACCGGAGAACAGCACCAATTGCGGCGGATCGTAGGTCCGGCCCAGCTGGTTTCGGAAGATATCCGCCCAGACCTCCTCGGTATCTGCCAGCGTGACCGAGACGAACTGCGCCATTGCGTCATCCTGCGCACTGACCTCCCGCCGTTCGGGCTCGCTATAGCCTCCTTGCAGCAGCGGCGTGACGTCGACCCCGAAGAAAAGGCCCAAAACCAGCACGATGATCAGGCCCAGCCCGCCGATCCCTCCGGCCGCCGCCCGTCCGCCAGATCGGCGACGGTCCACAATGTTCCGGCTGCCCCTGCGTCCGCGCCATTTCATGCCGTTACCTCCCGCCTTGACCCAAGCCGTATCGCATGGCCTAAGACCTCAACACAAAAGAGCAGCAAATGATCCGACGCCTCTACGACTGGACGCTCGCGCTTGCCGCGACACGCCACGCGATGTGGGCGCTATTTCTCGTCTCCTTCGCCGAAAGCTCCGTCTTTCCGATTCCGCCCGACGTATTGCTGATCCCCATGGTCATCGCCCGCCCTCGCAAGGCGTTTGAGATCGCCGCCCTTTGCACGGTGGGGTCTGTTATGGGCGCTTTAGTGGGCTACTGGATCGGCTTCGGTCTGTTCGAACAGGTCGGCCGCCCGGTGCTCGAGTTCTACGGCAAGGACGCGTATTTCGACGATTTCGCGGTGCGCTATAACGAATGGGGCGCCTGGGCGGTGCTGATCGCGGGTGTCACGCCCTTCCCGTTCAAGGTCATCACGATCCTCTCGGGCTCGACGGGGCTGAACCTGACCGTCTTCATCATCTCCTCGATCATCGCGCGCGCTTTCCGCTTCTTCCTGGTCGCGGGCCTCCTCTGGAAGTTCGGAGAGCCGATGCGCGAGTTCATCGAACGCCGCCTGAACCTGCTCTTCGTCCTCTTCTGCGTCCTGCTTGTCGGGAGCTTTGCCTTGGTCCGCTTCATATGACCGCCAAACACCTGATCCTCATTGCCGCCGGTGGCTCGGCCGCCCTGCTTCTCGGCGCGTGGGCCTTCCAATTGGCAGGCTATGCGCCCTGCCAGATGTGCCTCTGGCAGCGCTGGCCCCACGGCGCGGCGATCGTCATCGGGATCTTGGCCTATGCACAGCCTATGCTGGCTTGGGCGGGCGGCGCGGCAGCGGCCACGTCGGGTGGGATCGGCGTTTATCACACAGGTGTCGAGCGTGGCTGGTGGGACGGGCCTGCCTCCTGTTCCGGCGGTGGAGACCTCCTAAGCGGCGACCTGCTGTCGACCGAAATCGCCCCCGTCGTGATGTGCGACGAGGTCGTCTGGCAGTTCGCGGGCCTCTCCATGGCCAGCTGGAACGCGATCCTTTCGCTCGGCCTCGCCGGGCTCTGGGTGATCGCGGCCCGGCGCACATGACACCGCGAGATGTCATCCTGCTGGGCGTGCCCCTGGATTGCGGCAAGCGGCGACAGGGTTGCCGGATGGGGCCGGACGCTTTCCGCATCGCAGGGCTCGCCGAAAGCCTCTCGGAACTCGGCCATCGCGTTCGCGACGATGGCAACGTGGCAGCTCAGGCGACAGACCTGCCGGATCGGGAGCCGCTTCATGCCTTGGGCGAAACCGTTGGCTGGACGCGGGCCATCGCAAAAGCTGCCGAGGATGCCGCGAAGGACGGAATGCCGATCTTCATGGGCGGCGACCATGCGCTCTCCCTCGGCAGCCTCGCCGGGCTCGCCGCACATGCGCAAACCGCAGACCGCCCGCTCTTCGTGCTCTGGCTCGATGCCCATGCCGATTTCAACACGCCCGCGACAACCGAAAGCGGCAACCTCCACGGCACCCCGGTCGCCTATGCCTATGGCTGCAAGGGCTTCGAAGACTTCCCGCCCTTCCCCGCACCGATCCCCGGCAACCAGATCGCGATGATCGGCCTGCGCTCCGTCGATCCGGCAGAACGGGCCGCCCTCGCCGAAACGGGCATCCACCTCACCGACATGCGCGTCATTGACGAAAGCGGCATCAAACGACCGCTCGCCGTCTTCCTGGATGAAGTGACAAAGGCGAACGGCCTCCTTCACGTCTCGTTCGACACCGATTTCCTCGATCCTCAGATCGCCCCCGCGGTCGGCACCACCGTCCCAGGCGGCGCGACGATGCGCGAGGCACATCTGGTGATGGAGCTTCTCTGCGACAGCGGTCTCGTCACCTCGCTCGACCTCGTCGAACTCAACCCCTTCCTCGACCATGCCGGCCAGACCGCACAGCTCATGGTGGACCTCACCGCCTCGCTGATGGGCCGCCGGATCTTCGACCGTCCCACCCGAGGCCCGCAATGACAGACCCCGGCAAGCTCGCCCTTGTCCCCTTCGTTTCGGTCGATCACATGATGCAGATCGTCCACCGGATCGGGATCGAGACGATGCTCAAGGGCCTCGCCGACGCCATAGAAGACGATTTCCGGAGGTGGGAGAGCTTCGACAAGACGCCCCGCATCGCCTCCCACTCCGCCGAGGGGGTGATCGAGCTGATGCCAACCTCCGACGGCGAAAACTACGGCTTCAAATACGTCAACGGCCACCCCAAGAATTGGAAAGGGGGCCGCCAGACCGTCACCGCCTTCGGTGTCCTCGCAGAGGTCGCCACCGGCTATCCGCTGATGCTGTCCGAGATGACGATCCTCACCGCCCTGCGCACCGCGGCGACGTCGGCGATGGCCGCCAGACACCTCGCCCCTGATGGCGCGCGCACCATGGCAATCATCGGCAACGGCGCCCAATCTGAATTCCAGGCTCTGGCGTTCAAGGCGATCTGCGGCATAGATGCCATCCGCCTCTACGACATCGACCGCGAAGCGACCGAAAAGGCTGTCCGCAACCTCACCGGCACCGGCTTGGCCATCACCACTCATCCGACGCCCGAAGACGCAATGGAAGGCGCCCAGGTCGTCACAACGGCGACAGCGGACAAGCGCAACCAGCAGATCCTGACCGACAATATGGTCGGCTCTGGCTTGCACATAAACGCGGTTGGCGGCGACTGCCCCGGCAAGACCGAACTGGCCGAAGCCATCCTTCACCGCTCAGACATCTTTGTGGAATACCCGCCGCAGACGCGCATAGAAGGCGAAATCCAGCAGCTCGCCCCCGACCATCCCGTGACCGAACTTTGGGAGGTCATCACGGGTCGTACCCCCGGCCGGACCTCAGCTGCCCAGATCACCCTTTTCGACAGCGTCGGCTTCGCGATCGAGGATTTCTCGGCCCTGCGCTACGTTCACTCGTTACTGCCGGAGACTGGTCTCTATGTGGAACTCGATATGCTCGCGGACCCGGATGATCCGCGAGACCTCTTTGGAATGCTCCTGAGGGCCGCGCCCTAACGGCGACCCTGCCCCCGGGTCTGGGCCGCAGACATCCCGATCAGAAACCCTTCCACAAGCGATGCCACGCCAACCTGACTGGCCATACGCGGCGGCAATTGCCGCGGCCTGCGGATCGCGAGGATGCCGAGGATCAAGATACCCAACCCGGCATAAGACAGGCCGATCACGAACGCGGCAAAGGTGGGTGTCCGCATCTCTGCGAGCAGCAGCCAAAACGCGATCGAAAGGAAAACGACGCCAAAAAGAATGAGGATCGCCGCAAATATGGCGATCCCCGTGTTGCGAGCGGCGCGTTTCGCGCGCCACTCGGCGACTTCCAGTAAAGCGATCATTTACCGGCGCCTTGCAAGCATCCCGACGAGAAAGCCGAACCCGACAGCAATGCCAAGCGCCATTCCCGGATTCTCGCGTACCTGCCGCGTCGCTTCATCGCTGAGTTCGTTGAAGCTGTCTTCCGCCTGCAGCGCCAGCCGCCGGCCTTCCTCCTCCAGATCGCGCGCCTTAGTTTTGACGGCTCTCTTGGCCTCCCGACCACGGGCCTTTCCGTAATCGTTCATGACAGAACCAAGGTCCGCGAGATCCTTCTTCAGGGTCTCGATCTGACTGGCAAGGTCGTCAAGCGTCGTCTCTTTGGTCTTGATCGGTGTCGCAGTCATCTGCTGTGCCATCGAATCCTCCGTTGATTTCGACAGCACAACGCGACGGCCGCGTCAGAGTTCCAGCGTCAATGCAGCCTCAGGCCACCGTCCACGCTGTATTCGCCCACCATATTCTGCCATTCGCCCGGAGAGACCTCCTTGCGGTGGGCGAACCGCACCGAATGCAGCGGCCCCTCGATCTCGTCCTGCCAGAACTCGATGAACTTGAAGAGCCGCGGATGGTCTGGCGCCAGATCATACTCCTGCCAGACGAAGGTGTTCAGGACATGCGGGTGATCGGGCATATGATAGAAAAACTCCGCAATGGTCAGCCCGTACCCCCGCAGCATCAACTCAGTCTCAGATCGCATGATTTGCTCCATGTCTTGACTGCCGTTCTGGGATGAGATCGCGGGACAGTTAATAAATCAACAAAAACAGTATGTTGGCGCTCTAGAAGGGTGGCTGCTAAAACCTTGCGCGCTTCTCCGTTGCACCCCATATTCACGGTCTGATAGAGTGCAGCCAACAACATATAGATTGCTGCGGTAAACAGGCATCCCACGTGAGCGACACCCCAGAAGATCCTGAAAACACAGGCGAAAAGCGCCCCGAATATGACGGGCCGACAATCTCCATCTCCGATGAGATGAAGACCTCCTACCTCGATTACGCGATGAGCGTGATCGTCTCCCGCGCGATCCCCGATCTGCGCGATGGCCTAAAACCTGTGCACCGTCGAATCCTCTACGCCATGCACGAGACGGGCAACACCCACGACAAGGCCTACCGTAAATCGGCCCGGCCCGTGGGCGACGTTATGGGTAAGTACCACCCCCATGGCGACAGTGCGATCTACGACGCCCTCGTCCGGATGGCGCAGGACTTCTCGATGTCGCTGCCGCTTCTCGACGGTCAGGGCAATTTCGGCTCGATGGACGGCGATAACCCCGCCGCCATGCGCTATACCGAGGTCCGCATGGACAAACCGGCCGCTTATATGCTGGCCGATATCGACAAGGATACGGTCGACTTCCAGGACAATTACGACGGCAAGGACCAAGAGCCGACGGTCCTGCCCGCCCGCTTCCCCAACATGCTCGTCAACGGCGCGGGCGGTATCGCCGTCGGCATGGCGACCAACATCCCGCCGCACAACCTCGGCGAAGTGATCGAGGCCTGCCTCGCCCTGATCGACGACCCCGACCTCTCGACCGAACAGCTGATTGACTACGTCCCCGGCCCCGACTTCCCGACCGGCGGCATAATGCTCGGCCGCTCCGGCGCGCGGAAGGCCTATCTCGAAGGCCGCGGCTCCGTCATCGTCCGCGCGAAAGTCCGCACCGAAGAAATCCGCAAGGATCGCTGGGCGATCATCGTCGACGAAATTCCCTACCAGGTGAACAAGGCGGCGATGATCGACAAGATCGCCGAACAGGTCCGCGACAAGAAGGTCGAAGGCGTGGCCCACGTCCAGGACGAAAGCGACCGCAATGGCGTCCGGGTGGTCGTCGAACTCAAGCGCGACGCCACGGCCGAGGTCGTGCTGAACCAGCTCTACCGGTTCACGCCGATGCAAACCAACTTCGCCTGCAACATGCTGGCCCTGAACGGCGGCAAGCCGGAAACGCTGACCTTGCGCGGCTTCCTGACCGCCTTCCTCGATTTCCGGGAAGAGGTCGTGGCCCGCCGCACCGCGTTCGAGCTGCGCAAGGCCCGCGAACGCTCCCACATCCTCTGCGGCCTCGCCGTCGCCGTCTCGAATGTCGATGAGGTTGTGCGCACCATCCGCGCCTCCGCCGATGCCGCCGAAGCGCGCGAAAAGCTGATGACCCGCCCCTGGCCCGCCGAGGACATCCTGGAATACATCCAGCTGATTGACGATCCGACCCACACGGCCAACGACGACGGCACCTACAACCTCAGCGAAACACAGGCCCGCGCGATCCTCGAGCTCCGCCTTCAGCGCCTGACCCAGATCGGCGTCAAGGAAGTCACCGACGAATTGGAACAGCTCGCCGCCAAGATCCGCGACTACCTCGAAATCCTCGGCTCCCGCGAGCGCATCCTCGACATCATCCGCACCGAACTGACCGAGGTGAAGGATCTCTTCGCCGTCCCCCGCCGCACCGAAATCGTCGACTGGTCCGGCGATATGGAGGACGAAGACCTTATCGAGCGCGAGGATATGGTCGTCACCGTCACCCAGGGCGGCTACATCAAGCGCACCCCGCTCGCCGATTTCCGCGCCCAGCGGCGCGGCGGCAAAGGCCTCTCGGGCATGCAGACCAAGGAAGAGGATGTCGTCACCACCCTCTTCGTCGCCAACACCCATACCCAGCTGCTCTTCTTCACGACCGACGGGATGGCCTACAAGCTCAAGACATGGCGCCTGCCGCAAGGCGGGCGCACGGCCAAGGGCAAGGCCATCGTCAACATCCTGCCCATTCCCACGGGGGTCTCCGTTGCCGCGATCCTGCCCATCGACCGGGACGAGGACGATTGGCAGGACCTCCAGATCGTCTTCGCCACCTCCGCCGGCGACGTGCGCCGCAACGCGCTCTCGGACTTCACCAACGTGAAGGCCAACGGCAAGATCGCGATGAAACTGCCTGAGGACGGCACGCAACTGGTCAACGCGCGCATCGCCTCCGATGATGACGACGTCATGCTTGTCACCCGCCAGGGCCGCGCGATCCGCTTCCCGACGACAGCCGTCCGCGTCTTCAAAGGCCGCGACTCCACCGGCGTCCGTGGCATCCGCCTGGGCGAGGACGACCGCGTCGTCTCCATGTCGATCATCCGCCATTTCGAGGCCGACCCGGCCGAGCGCGCCGCCTATCTCAAGATGCGCCGCGCCATGGCGGGCCTGACCGACGATGCCGAGACCGACGATGAGGAAGACGCCGCGCCCGGCTCCATCAGCCAGGAACGCTATGCCGAGATGTCGGCCGCCGAAAACCTGATCCTCACGATCACGTCCCAGGGCTCCGGCAAGCTCTCCTCCTCCCATGACTATCCGGTCCGCGGCCGCGGCGGTCAGGGCGTCATCGCGATGGACAAGGCCATGCGCGGCGGCCCCCTCGTCACCAGCTTCCCGGTCGACATCCACGATCAGATCATGCTGGTCACCAATCTCGGCCAGTCGATCCGCGTCCCCGTTGACGGCATCTCTTTCCGCTCCCGCGCCGCGGGCGGCGTCAAAGTCTTCAACACCGCCAAGGGGGAAGAGGTCGTCAGCGTCGCTTGGATCGCCGATCAGGGCGACGAGGATACAGAGGAGTAGGCAATCCTCATCTTGCCAAAAATACTCCAGGGGATTTTCAAGGGGACAGCGTCCCCTTGAAGGCCCGCGCGGCCCGAGCGCAAAAGCATCGAACGCGGCGCAAGCCGCTCCGGTCTCTCACCGCCCCGCGACCAAACCGCCCCACCCCTCTCGAAAAAATCCCCAGCATTCCAAAGAACCGCTCGCGCTGTTGCGCTGCATCGCAGCAGAACTCTCCGTTACCGCTCCGTTTCTCCAAAATCCCTCCGACGTGATGCCGCCCATATTCCGACCGGATGCCGCACAGCCATTTTCTCCGATTTCCCCGCATTAACTGACCAACCCGAACCGATTCGCGTTGGTGCGGCAAATCCCCCCGACCGCCCCCTTTACGATCTCTTCACAAAAGGCCCCACGCGGACTATTTCGCCCCCATGTCCAACACACTCCACATCGTCGGCGGCGGCATGGCCGGGTCCGAGGCCGCCTGGCAGGCCGCCAATGCGGGGCTGCAGGTCGTCCTCCACGAGATGCGCCCCAAGGTCGAAACCTTCGCCCACCAGACCGGCAATCTGGGAGAGATGGTCTGCTCCAACTCCTTCCGCTCCGACGATGACGAACAGAACGCCGTCGGCCTCCTCCATTGGGAGATGCGTCAGGCGAACGGTCTCATCATGACCACCGCCGACCGCCACCGCCTGCCTGCGGGCGGGGCGCTCGCCGTCGACCGGGAACCCTTCGCCGAGACCATCACAGAAACTCTCAAATCCCACCCCAACATCAAGATATCAAACGAAGAAATCACAACGCTCCCCACCGACGGCCACTGGATCATCGCCACCGGCCCCCTCACCTCCGGCGCCTTGGCCCAGGCCATCCAGCAGGAAACCGGCACCGACGCCCTCGCCTTCTTCGACGCCATCGCGCCCATCGTCCATCATGACAGCATCGACATGTCGAAGGCCTGGATGCAGTCCCGCTACGACAAGGGCGAGACCGAGGAAGAACGCACCGCCTACCTCAACTGCCCGATGGACCGGGATCAGTACGAAGCCTTCATCGACGCGCTTCTGGCCGCGGAAAAGACCGAATTCAAACCGGGGGAGACCGCCGGCTATTTCGACGGCTGCCTCCCGATCGAAGTCATGGCAGAACGCGGCCGCGAAACGCTCCGCTTCGGCCCGATGAAACCGGTCGGCCTCACCAACCCGCACCAACCCGAGGTCAAACCCTACGCCGTCGTCCAGCTCCGCAGGGATAACGCGCTCGGCACGCTCTACAATATCGTCGGCTTCCAGACGAAGATGAAATACGGCGCCCAAACCACTGTTTTTAAAAATATCCCCGGACTTGAAAACGCCCGCTTCGCCCGCCTCGGCGGCATCCACCGCAACACGTTCCTGAATTCCCCGACCCTCCTCGACGCCCAGATGCGCCTCAAGTCGTGCCCTAACATCCGCTTCGCGGGCCAGATCACCGGCGTCGAGGGCTACGTGGAAAGCGCCGCGATGGGCCTCCTCGCCGCCCGCCTCGCCGTGGCCGAAATCACCGGCCAAACCCTCCCCCCGGTCCCACCCACCACCGCCACAGGCGCCCTCGTCACCCACATCACTGGCGGCGCCGATGCCAAGACCTTCCAGCCGATGAACGTCAATTTCGGCCTTTTCCCCCCCGTCGCCGGCCTCAAGGGCGGACGCCGCGGCCGCAAGGACCGCTACAAGGCCTATACCGACCGCGCCAAGGCCGACTGGCAAGCCTGGCTCACGGCCCCGAAACTGGACGCAGCCTGAGGACCGCCCTACCGTTCCTCCATGGCCAGCACCTTCCTCGACCGCATCTACGCCGCCGAAACCGATGACGAGCGGCGCCAGATCTATACCGAATGGGCCGCGAGCTATGACGAAGAGGTCTCGGTCGCGGGATACGTGACGCCAGAACGCCTCGCCAACGCGCTGAGCGATCATGCCGACAAGACCACCCCCATCCTCGATTTCGGTTGTGGCACCGGCCTCTCCGGCCTCGCGCTGAAGGCCGCGGGCTTCGCTCAGATCGACGGCACCGACATTTCTGAAGAGATGCTGGCCAAGGCCCGAGAAAAGGCGATCTACCGCAGTCTCTCCCATATCGCCCCGACCGATCCGATCCCTAGCGGCTATTCCACGATCTGCGCCTCCGGCGTCGTCAGCGCAGGTGCCGCGCCACCCTCAACCCTGGGCGATCTCCTCAAGGCCCTCCCCCAGGGCGGCCATCTCGGCCTCAGCTACAACGATCACACACTGAAAGATCCCGCCTACACGGGCGCCCTCAACGACTGGATCGATTGCGGCGCCACCCGCCTTCTCTTCCGCGAATACGGCGACCACCTGCCGGGGATCGGCCTCAAATCGACTGTCTACGTCCTCGAAAAAGCGTGAGGACCCGCTTCGCGCCTTCACCCACAGGGCCCCTCCACCTCGGCCACGCCTTCTCGGCCATGACAGCCTATGACCTTGCCCGTGCCGAGGGCGGTACCTTCCTCCTGCGGATCGAGGATATCGATCAAAGCCGCGCCCGCCCCGACTGGGAGGCGCAGATCTACGACGATCTCCACTGGCTCGTCCTCGACTGGCCCAAACCCGTCCTCCGCCAATCCGAGCGCATGGAAGCCTACAACGCCGCCCTCGACACGCTCTGGCGGCACGGCCTGCTCTACCCCTGCACCTGCACCCGGCGCGACATCGAAGACGCCTTATCCGCCCCGCAAGAAGGCGCGCCCCTCATCGGGCCCGACGGCCTGATCTATCCCGGCACCTGCCGTCCGGACCAGCCCCTCCAAGGCCCGCGCCCAAAGGGCTTCGCCCTTCGCCTCGACGTCACCAAGGCTGTCGCATCCCTCGATACATCGACCTTCAAAGAGACCGGCCGCGGTCCCCATGGCGAGGTCGGAGACATCCGGATATCCCCGAAAGACCTCATCCAAAATGTCGGCGACATCGTCCTCGCCCGCCGCGACATGGGGACGAGCTATCACCTCTCCGTGGTCCTCGATGACGCCTATCAGAAGATCACCCATGTGGTCCGCGGCGAGGATCTCTTCGAAGCAACGCAGATCCACGTTCTTCTTCAGCGCCTCCTCGGCCTGCCGACGCCAATCTACCACCACCACCGCCTGATCCGCGACGACACCGGCAAACGCCTCGCCAAACGCGACGATGCCCGCGCTCTGGCCCGCTACCGCGCCGAAGGCCTCACGCCAACCGACATCCGCCAAAAGGTCGGCCTCACCACGCCTTCAGCCACCGTCCGTTAACCACAACAGCCATTAACCTTAATGCCCCCGGGACTGGAAAGCCCCGTCATTCATCTGGCCACAAATACTCCCGCCGGAGGCTCCAACATCTGTCGCAAGCGGTTCATCCAGCCTTTTGCGAACAGAGGTCAGATACTCCCGCCGGATCCCTCAACCAATGCCTCCTCCCCCTCCCGCACCGCGGTAAAGAAGCAGGTCCGCGCGCCCGTATGGCAGGCCGGCCCGGTCTGCCGCACCAGCGCCAGCAGGCAATCCCGGTCGCAATCCACCCGCAGCTCCACCAGCTCCTGAACGTTCCCCGAGGTCTCTCCCTTGACCCAGAAGGCCTGCCGCGACCGCGACCAATAGGTTGCCCGTCCGGTCTCCAGCGTCCGCCGCACCGCCTCCGCGTTCATCCAGGCGAGCATCAGCACCTCACCCGTCTCCGCCTCCTGCGCAATCACGGGCAACAGCCCCCGCGCATCGTAGCTCAGCGTCTCAGGATCGAAAGCCATCGCACTTTCCCTTTGGCTTGGGCGGACAGGCGGCCTATCTAGGAACAAACCCGAGCAGAGGCCAGACCATGCCCACCGATGCCGACCTGATGAAGCTCTATTCCAGCCGCATCCTTGCGCTCGCTGCCGACATGCCACGGACCGAGCGGCTTGAGCATCCCACGGCGACAGCCAAGCGCCGCTCGCCGCTCTGCGGCTCCACCGTCACCGTCGACCTGCAGGTCGAAAACGGCGCGATCACCGACTACGCCCAGGACGTCAAAGCCTGCGCCCTCGGGCAAGCCGCGGCCTCCGTCGTCGGCGCCAACATCATCGGCCTGACCGAACCGGAGGTCCGCGCGGGTCGTGACGCGCTTCACGCCATGCTGAAGGAAAACGGCCCCGTTCCCGGCGCCCCCTTCGACGGGCTCGAGGTCCTGGAACCCGCCAAGGACTACAAAAACCGTCACGCCTCGATCATGCTTGCTTTCGACGCCACGCTCGACGCCTTCGAAGCTGCCAAGGCCAAGGCATAAAAAAAAGCCGCCGCACGTCCTGGGAGAAGGACGGCGGCGGAGAAAAGCGTGTCCGCGTGGGACCCGAAGCCCGCAATGGATCAAGAGGGGAGGCAAGAACCCTCGGGACCCGGACGGAGGCGGAACAGGCAAGGCCTCCGTTTCAGCGCATAAATGTTGGGACAGGAACGCGCAAAAGGCGGGATCGGCACGGACCGCAGGCTGATCGGTCTCTCTCAGGTCTCCTCAGATCAGACCGGGCAGAGAGAGCCCGACAAACAACATCACGACAAGCGATACGGCACCGACGGCATCGCCCACGATCGTGGACCGGGAACGGGCAAGAGCGGTTTTGATCTCCTTGGCCATCGGCGTATCTCCTTAACGCTTCGTTGACCTTTTGTTCTCATTAACCAAACGCAAAGTAAAGAACTTTTTAAGAACATTCGCGAACAAAATGGCGTTCTGCAGTTAACCAATTGAAATCAAACGGATCCCCTTGTCCTGCTCCATCAGCCACAGAAGCACCCGCACCGCCTGCCCGCGCTCCGTCGTCAGGTCGGGATCATCGGCTAGTAACTTGCGCGCATCGGATTGTGCCACGGCCATCAGCGCCGCCTGCCGCTCCAGATCCGCGATGCGGAACCGCGGCAGGCCCGATTGCGCCGTGCCCAACACATCCCCCGCTCCCCGCATCGCCAGATCCTCCTCGGCGATCCGGAACCCGTCCTCGGTCTCGCGCAGGATCTGCAAACGCCGCTCGCCACTCTCGCTCAGTGGAGCTTGATACATCAGAAGACAGGTCGACGCCGCACTACCCCGGCCGACCCTGCCCCTGAGCTGGTGCAATTGCGCCAGCCCGAACGTCTCGGCCCGCTCGATCACCATGATCGAGGCGTTGGGCACATTCACGCCAACCTCGATCACCGTGGTCGCGACCAGAACCGAGGTCTCGCCGGCGACGAACTTCGCCATCGCAGCGTCCTTCTCGACCGTCGGCATTTGGCCGTGGACCAGACCCACCACCCCCTCGCCCAACGCCGCGCGCAGCCGCTTGAACCGCTCCTCCGCCGCGGTCATGTCGAGCACTTCGCTCTCCTCCACCAGCGGACACACCCAATAGGCCTGCCGTCCTTCCGCCACCGCCGCACGCAGCCGCTCCACAACGGCGTCCATCTTCGCTGTCGACACCAGCGCCGTCGTCACCGGCTTCCGCCCCGGCGGTTTCTCATCGAGGACGGACACTTCCATGTCCCCATACTGCGCCAGCTCGAGGCTCCGCGGGATCGGCGTCGCCGTCATCACCAGCACATCCGTCCGGTCCCCCTTGGCCCCCAGTTCCAGCCGCTGGCGCACCCCGAACCGGTGCTGTTCATCCACCACGGCCAGCCGCAAATCCTTGAACACGACATCCCGCTGGAACACCGCATGGGTGCCCACCAACACCGCGATCTCCCCTGCCGCCAGCGCCTCCAGCTTCTCCCGCCGCTCGGCGCCGCGGTCCCGACCCGTCAGGATCTCCAGCCGCACCCCAGCGGCCTCGGCCAAAGGCTGCAACCCCTCCAGATGCTGGCGCGCCAGAATCTCGGTCGGGGCCATCATCGCGCCCTGCCCGCCCGCCTCGACCGCCACCAGCAGCGCCATCAGCGCCACCAGCGTCTTGCCAGAGCCTACATCCCCTTGCAGCAGCCGGTTCATGCGCAGGCCCCGGCCCATATCCGCCGCGATCTCCGCCATCGCACGCGCCTGCGCCGCGGTCGGCGCATAGGGTAAGGAGGCCAGAACCTTGTCCCGCAACCGCCCGTCGCCCTCTGTCGCTCGGCCAGGTTTCGCCCGGTCCCGCGCCCGGGCCAATGCCAGCGTGACCTGATGGGCAAAGAGCTCATCATACGCCAGCCGCACCCGCGCCGGATCGGTCAGCGTGGCCGCTCCGGCATGCGCCGGATGATGCGCCTCTTCCAAGGCCGCCCGCCACCCCGGCCAGCCTTCACGCGCCAGCAGGGCCGTATCGATCCACTCTGCCAGCTCCGGCGCCAGACCCAGGGCCGACGCCGCCGCCTTCGCCATGACCCTCTGCGTGACCCCGGCGGTCAGCGGATAGACCGGCTCGAACTCCGGCAATTGCCCGGCCTCATCCGGCATCAGGACGTGATCGGGATGCACCATCTGCGCCATCCCGTCGAACAGTTCCACCTTGCCCGAGATCAGCCGCCGCTGCCCCGTCGGCAGGATCCGCGCGATATAATCCCGCTGCGCATGAAAAAAGACGATCTGAAACGCCGTCTTCGCATCCGCCACGTTCACCCGATAGGGCCGCCCCTTCGATTTCGGCGGCTGATGCTCCTTGACCTCGACCTCCACGGTCAGAGTGGCGGGCAACGCCACGCCCAGAACACTCTCCTTCCGCCGCCGGTCGATCACCCCGTGCGGCAGCGTCATCAGCAGATCCTTCGGCACCTCGACATGCAGCGCCGCCAGCGCCCGCGCCGTCTTGGGCCCGATCCCGTCGAGCGCCGTCAGATCCCCGAACAGCGGAAACAGGATTTCCGGGCGGCTCATGCGTCTCCGATCAGGGCGAGCCAGCCATCCTCGTCGATCGTCTCGATCCCCAGCTCCGCCGCCTTCTTGCCCTTCGACCCCGCGCCGGGCCCGGCAACCACAAGGTCGGTCTTGGCCGACACCGAGCCCGAGACCTTGGCCCCCAAAGCCTCCGCCCGCGCCTTGGCCTCAGCCCGCGTCATCCGCTCCAGCGAGCCCGTGAAGACGACCGTCTTGCCCGCCACCGGGCTTTCAGAGGCGACGGCAGCGGGCGCCTCAATCTCCAAAAACGCAACCAGTCGGTCGATCGAGGCCCGCTCCGCCTCCTGGTTCAGCGTCGTCACGAGCGAAATCGCCACCGTCGCCCCGATCCCGTCGATCCCCACCAGATCGTCCCACGCCGCCCGCGCCTCGGACGATACCGGATCAGCCTCCCAAACCGCATCGCGCGCCTTCTTGACCTGCGCCCGCCGCCCTTCATCCGCTGCCGCTTCCCGTTCGGCCAGTTCGGCCGCATCCGCGGTGCGATACCGCTCTGCCGCGGGGGCCGCCATATCCGCGGCCTCCGCCAAAGCCTCCCAGCTGCCGAAATGCCGCGCGAGGTCAGAGGCCGCGACCTCCCCCACATGCCGGATCCCAAGCGCAAAGATCATGCGACCCAAGGCGATCCGCCGCCGTTCCCGGATCGCGGCAAACAGGTTGGTCGCCGACTTCTCGCCCCACCCCTCGCGCTCGCGCAGCTCCTCAGCCTTGCGGTTTTCCAGCGTGAAGATATCCGCAGGCTCCGCGATCCAGCCATCGGTGTGGAACTGCTCCACCTGTTTCACCCCCAGCCCCTCGATATCGAAGGCCGCGCGCGACACGAAATGCTTCAGCTTCTCCACCGCCTGCGCCGGGCAGATCAGCCCGCCCGTGCAGCGCCGCACTGCATCGCCCTCTTCCCGAACCGCTTCGGACCCGCATTCCGGACAAGTCTCCGGAAACACATAGGGCTCCGCCCTGTCCGGCCGCTTCGCGAGGTCCACATCAGCCACCTTCGGGATCACGTCGCCCGCCCGATAGACCTGGACCCAGTCACCGACGCGGATGTCCTTGCCGTCCCGGATCGGCTGCCCGTTCGCGTCACGCCCGGCGATGTAATCCTCATTGTGCAGCGTCGCGTTCGACACCACGACGCCACCGACCGTCACGGGCTGTAGTCGCGCCACGGGGCTCAACGCGCCCGTCCGACCCACTTGGATGTCGATCGCCTCAAGCCGGGTCCAGGCAAGCTCTGCCGGGAATTTATGCGCAATCGCCCAGCGCGGCGTGGTCGACCGCATCCCCAGCCGCCGCTGATAGTCCAGATCGTCGACCTTGTAGACGACCCCGTCGATATCGTAGCCCAGCGTCGCCCGCTGCGCCTCGATCTCGCGGTACTGGTCGATCATCTCCTCAACACTTGCGCAACGGCGCGTCAAAGGATTGACCTGAAACCCCAGCGCGCGTAGCCGCTCCAGCGCCGTGCTCTGGCTTTCCGCCAAAGGCGCCGACAGCTCTCCCCAGGCATAAGCAAAAAACCTCAGGGGCCGGGTCCGCGTGATCTCCGCATCAAGCTGGCGAAGCGATCCCGCCGCCGCATTCCGCGGATTGGCGAACACCTTGGCGCCCTCTGCCTCCTGACGCGCGTTCAGCGCCGCGAAATCCCCATGCGCCATATAGACTTCACCGCGCACCTCCAGAACCTCCGGCGCCCCATTGAGCACCTCCGGAATGTCCGCCACGGTCCGCGCATTGGCCGTCACCTTCTCACCGACCGAGCCATCGCCCCGCGTCGCCGCCTGCGCCAGCCGGCCGCCCTCATAGCGTAAAGACAACGACAACCCGTCAATCTTCGGCTCGGCCGTGAAGGCAGGCGCCGCATCGAGCCCCAGATACCGCGCGATCCCTTGCGCGAAATCCGTCACATCCTCGTCCGTGAACGCATTCGATAGCGACAGCATCCGCTGGGCATGAACGACCTTCGAAAACCCCTCCGACGGCGCCGCACCAACCTGTTCACTGGGGCTGTTCTCACGCACCAGATCCGGAAACCGCGCCTCGAGCGCGGCATTGACCTGCTTCAGCCGGTCATATTCCGCATCGGAGATCTCAGGCGCATCGTCCCGGTGATACGCAAGGTTTGCCGCGCCGATCTCCGCTGCCAGTTGGGCCAGCAGATCCGGTGCCTCCTCCGCCGATACCCCGTCCGGGTCAATCTCCAGCAGGGCGCCAATGTCGCCCCGCTGGTCCGGGGCATGCAGGGAAGGATCGGACATCTGGGGCGCAGCCTCCGGGCAGTCATCGTCGCGCCCAAGTGATAGGAGTGGCGATCGGCCCCGTCCAGTCTCGTGCCGAACCCGTCTTCAACAACGGTACAATCTCCGATCAAGGTCTGCGGGCCGATCCGCCGCCATGATTCGACCTCACCAAGGCGCAAGAACCGGCGGAACGTCGACCGCCGGCCCAGCCCCGTCGTCAAGGCCGTACCCGATCCGATCAATCCTCCGCATCATGCAGGAGCCGTCGGCCTCACTCATCGTCGCCGCGCAACCAGAACACCAATCTGCGCGGCCTATAGCGCCGGACGCCCAGCAGACCGTCGCCCGTCCAACGCCGGGCGAGGCCATCCTCTTGGTAAATACCCTTAGGCGCCGATCGCCACGCGCTCCGGCTCGCTGCCCGCTGTCGGCTCGGGATCGCGCAGGACATAGCCGCGGCCCCAGACCGTTTCTATATGGCTCTCGCCGCCCGTTGCCTGGGCAAGCTTCTTGCGCAGCTTGCAGATGAAGACGTCGATGATCTTCAGTTCCGGCTCGTCCATGCCGCCATAGAGGTGGTTGAGAAACATCTCCTTGGTCAGGGTCGTGCCCTTCCGCAGGCTCAGAAGCTCCAGCATCTGGTATTCCTTGCCGGTCAGATGCACCGTCTTACCCCCCACTTCGACCGTCTTCGCGTCGAGGTTGACGGTGATCTTGCCGGTCCGGATGATCGACTGCGAATGGCCTTTCGACCGGCGGATGATCGCGTGGATCCGCGCGACGAGTTCCTCTCGGTGGAAGGGTTTCGTCATGTAATCGTCGGCGCCATAGCCGAAGCCCTTCAGCTTGCTTTCGGTATCGTCGCTGCCCGACAGGATCAGGATCGGCGTCTCGATCCTGGCCAGCCGCAGCTGGCGCAGCACGTCATGTCCATTCATGTCCGGCAGGTTCAGATCCAGAAGAATAAGGTCGTAATCATAAAGTTTGGCCAGATCGATGCCTTCCTCACCCAGATCGGTGCAGTAGACATTAAGATTGGCATGGGAAAGCATCAACTCGATGCTCTTCGAGGTCGTCGGGTCGTCTTCTACCAGCAAAACACGCATTACACTTGTCTCCGTTATCCCAGCAAAGGCGCGATCAGCCTCCGACCCTGCCGGCCGGCCCCTTCAGCACACGCACCTAACGGGACGACCTTGCGAAACATTGGTTAACCGCAGGTTACCCGAAAACGATGATTTGGAAATACATCTTAAAGTTGTCTATATTTCTGCAATGCCGTGGCTTTTAGGGCGCTTTCGCCATGATTGGTGACAAGCGACGACCATTCTGCCAGTTCGTCGTCCGACAGACCATACATCGTCTTGGCCTCCTCCTCGGTGATCAGGCCTGCCATCAGCCCGCGCACCACCGCCGCCTTGCGCGACGCGACCCAGCGGCGGGTCGAAGGATCGGGCAGATCGGCCCGCGTCATCACAGTACCGTCTTCCAGGGTGACAGCGCGCGGGCCGTCGATCTTTCGCAAATACATCAGTCTTTCCTCTGCGCATCTCGCCTCTTCGTGACGCAGAGGCCTTAAAGAGGCGTGAAACGACCCCTTGTTAGTCCGTTGCATTTTCATATATTCCCGCCGACTTCGCCGGAGGTCTGATGCCCCTCGATACGACCCTGAATTCCCTCGGGCTGCCGAAAGCCCCCGCGGATACCCGCGTCGTCGTCGCCATGTCGGGCGGCGTCGATAGCTCTGTCGTGGCAGCCCAACTCGCGTCCGAGGGCTATGATGTGGTGGGCGTCACCCTGCAGCTCTACGATCACGGCGCAGCGCTCGCCAAGAAGGGCGCCTGCTGCGCGGGCCGCGACATCCACGATGCCCGCCGCGTGGCCGAGGAAATGGGCTTCCCCCACTACGTCCTCGACTACGAAAACATCTTCAAGGACGCGGTGATCGACGAATTCGCCGACAGCTACCTCGCCGGCGCGACCCCCGTCCCCTGCATCCGCTGCAACGAACGGGTGAAATTCAAGGACCTTCTGGCGACCGCCAAGGATCTCGACGCCGATTGCATGGCGACGGGCCATTACATCCAGCGCAAGATGGGCGCGGGTGGCCCCGAACTCCACCGCGCCGCCGACACCGCGCGCGACCAGAGCTATTTCCTGTTCTCGACAACGCCCGAGCAGCTCGACTACCTGCGCTTCCCCCTCGGCCACCTGCAAAGCAAGGCCGAGACCCGGGCGCTTGCCGCCCGCTTCGGCCTGCCGGTCGCCGACAAGCCCGACAGCCAGGACATCTGCTTCGTCCCCAATGGCGACTATGCCGCGGTGATCGAAAAACTCCGCCCCGGCGCCGCCGATCCCGGAGAGATCGTGCACGCCGACGGCCGCGTCCTGGGGGACCATAGCGGCGTCATCCACTACACCGTCGGCCAGCGCCGGGGCCTCGGTATTGGCGGCCTCAGCGATCCGCTCTACGTCATCAAACTCGACGTCGACACCCGCCGCGTCATCGTCGGCCCGAAAGACTTGCTCGCCACCCGCCGCATCCCGGTGAAGGAAATCAACTGGCTCGGCGACGGCCCCTTTGAGGCAACCGAGGGTCAAACCGTCGAGGTCAAGATCCGCTCCACCCGCCCCTCCGGCGAAGCGGTCCTCCACCCGACCTCCGCCACCGAAGCCGAAGTCGAGCTCGTGACCGCCGAAACCGGCGTCTCCCCCGGCCAGGCCTGCGTGTTCTACGCCCCCGACAGCACGCGCGTGCTGGGCGGCGGCTGGATCACACGGGGCTGAGCTAGCCGAACCTCTCGCCTCCTGTACCAGAAGTGTGACGCTCAGCGGAAAAAGACGCACGGATGGTGGTCCCCCGGAATGGATCAATCCGCCCGGACGGCCCAAGATCGCTCGATTGCTTCAAAAACGGCCCGCCGATGATCGGACACGCTGCCCTCGTCCTTCTCGCCTCCTTCGCCGGAGCCGTGCTGAGCGCCGCCCTCGTTGCCCTGATCGCGCATGGGATCGGCCGCCGGGATGCCGAACTCATCGACGGCACGCTCAGGATCTATCCCAACCGGACCGCGATCTGGGTCGTCGTCGTCATCGGTATCGCCATCACCGCCGGCGGCGCAGCGATCGTGATGGCAAGCAGCAGCCTCGCCGGACTCTTAGCGGCTCTCTTAGGGCTTGCCATCGCCGGGTTCATGGCGCTGTCGCTCAACCCCGCCCATGACGTGATCTGGACCTACGAGTTCATCGAAGGCCCCTCGCAGCTCTTCGGCCCCAGCCTCGGCCTTCGCCGCGCACGGCTCGTCTGGAGCGATCTGTTCCGAAGCGGCAAGACAGCGAGTGGCTACTGGTATGTCGAAGGCCGGAACGGGCAGCGCATCTACTGGAGCTACCTCTATTCCGGCCACCCGATGTTCTTGATGCAACTTCGCTTGTCACGGCCCGATCTTGACCTGCCGGACGATCTGCAGGGCTGACGCGCGGTGGAACCTTAAGGATCAAAAGAGCGGCGCGTACTTCCACTCATCCGCATCCGGCGTCACTTCATCCAGATCATAATCCGCCCCCTGCAGCCGCTGCGCGATCTCAAGCCCCGCCTCCGCCGCCTCGTCGATATAGCGGCGGCCGAGCGCCTCGTCCTTGGCCACCCCATGCCCGCGCATCAGGTCGAGCCCGTAATTGAAGCGTCCGTTCGGATCGCCAGCCTCGGCCGCGCGGCGGTCCCACTCGGCAGAGGCATCGGGATTGTACTCGCCGCCCAGGCCGTTGTTCTCAAGCTGGCTCATCCAGGTCATCGCCTTGGTATAGCCGGCTTCCGCGCATTGCCGGGTCAGTCGCCGGGCCAGCTCGTGATTGTCGTTCTTGGTGACGTTGATCCCAAGCGAACAGGTCACCGAATCGATCACACCCATCTCGATCTTGCGGGTCAGCATCTCGCGGCCCGTGTCCTGAGGGTTGAGAATGCCCAGATCGTCCTCGACTGTGGCGGGCGGTTCGGCGTTTGCCGTCCCCGCCAGAAGGATCACAGAAAGGGCCAGCGCCGGATATCGCATGACGGTCTCCTCCGTACTGCGACTCTACCACCAGGCCCGGCCAGCGTCACCGTGCCTATGGTCGTAGGCGTTTCGCCGATCAAGACGGCCTATCCCTTCGCCGCGATCGCCTCCAACGCCGCCTCGCTCTCGGCATCTGCCGGGAACATCAGCTCGATCTTCAGCTCCGACACCCCCGCATCCTCCGATCCGCTGAACTGCGTGAAGGTCGAAAACAGCGCCAGCACGCCCCCCGGCACACGGTACCGTGTCGCGATCAGCGGCCCCGTCGACGGCGCGCCCGTCCACCCGGCCACGGCCGGATCCCGGTCGAGCCGGGCCGCCACCTGGTCCAGCCGGTGCAACCCGCCCGCCGCTCGGCTCTCTGCCCGTAGCCGGCGGCGCATATGGTCCCCGACCTCGCCCCAGTTCTCGACCGCGTTGGGCCCAATCGCGAGGAGCGCCTCCAGAAGGTCCTCCCCCACCCCGACGCCATGCGCCCCGAACAGAATCCCCGCGCACCGGTTCAGCGCCACGATCCGCCACAGTCGGTCCAACACCACGGCCGGATAGGGATCGTGCCGCGCGATCAGGCGCTCCATCGCGCGGCGGACCGGCGCCAGCGCCTCCGCCTCGAGCGGCCCGCGCCGGTAATGCGCCGCATAGCCTGCCGCCTCCAGCAGCGCGTTCCGCCCGTCGGGCGGCACTTCCAGAGCCTCGGCCAGCCGCAGCACCATATCCCGGCTCGGCCGCGCCCGGGCCGTCTCCACGAAAGACACATGCCGCGCAGACACGCCCGCATCCGAGGCCAGCGCCAGTTGGCTCATCCGTCGCACCCGCCGCCAGCGGCGCAATTCCGTTCCGAACAGCTCCATGACCCCGAGCCTAGCCCGCGCCGCGCCGCAAAACACCTACCCGAGAGGTAATTGGATTGCCCACCTCCCAGCGCGAGATTGATGCCCATCCAAGCAACAGGAGATCCAAATGACCCTCAGCAAAGGCCTCACCTTCGGCGCCGCCATCATGATCGGCTTCGGTAGCCTCATGGCGCTCGCAGCACTCCCCGCTCTCAACCTGCCGATCCGCCTGCTCGCCGACCTCATCCTCTGGCCCATGGACGGCGCCGAGACCCTCGCCGCGCCTGAAAGCCGCCTGCTTCTGGCAATCTCCGGCGGCGTTCTCGCCGGCTGGGGCGTCCTCGTCCTCGGCCTCGCCGGAGAGCCCGCGCGCCAGGCGCCCGACACCACCCGCCGCATCGCGCTGACGGCTTACGTCGCGTGGTTCGCCATCGATTCGACCGCCTCCGTCGCCGCGGGCGCGCCCCTCAACGTGGTCGGCAACCTCGCCTTCCTCGCGCTCATGGCGGGTCCTATCCTGAAACCTACCGCGACCATACAAGCCACCTGAAAACGGCCGGGGACGGTGGGCGGGGCGTCATCGCGGGCGCCAGCCCGCCGATGCGCGCCGCTCCCGTCCCTCACAATCGGTCCAGCACCGCCCGCGCCGCACGCAGCCCCGGTGCCTCCCCGCCACGCCCAAGCCTTTCCATCGTCAGCCGCATCGCCTCCGCCTGCGCCCCCGGCTCCGCCAGCACCTCAAGAAGCGCGGGCGCGATCTTCTTCGGCACACACTCCGCCCCGATGAATTCCGGCACCGCCCGCGTCTCGCTCACCAGATTGACCAGCGTCACCGTCTCCACCCGCAACATGCGGCCGATGATCTGACGGCTCAGCCACGCCATGTCATAGGCGATCACCATCGGCGTCCCCGCCGCCGCCAGTTCCAGCGACACCGTCCCCGACGCCGCAAGCGCCGCATCCGCCGCGCGAAACGCCGCCCGCTTCGCGTCGCCCGGCGCAAACCCTTCGATGCCTTCCGGACCCAGCACCACCGGATCGCCTTGCCAGTCCGCCGTCAGACGCACCACGTCGTCCCGGACCCCGGCAACCGTCGGCACGACAACCCGCAGATCAGGCCGGGCTGCAACCACGACCTCCAGCACCTCCCGGAAAACCGGCGCCAGCCGCGCGACTTCCCCCCGCCGCGAGCCCGGCAATACCAGCAGGCACGGCGCATCGCCGATCCCGGCGACCGACCGAAAGCGTGCCGCGTCGGCCTCCGTCGCCACAGGCTCCGCCACCACCGGATGGCCGACGAAGTCGCAGGCTACCCCGGCGGCCTCCATATACGGCGGCTCGAACGGCAAGAGCGCCAGCACCTGATCGACAAGCGCCGCCATCTTCTCGGCGCGCTTCGGCCGCCAGGCCCAGACGGTCGGGGCCACGTAATGCGCGATCCGGATATCCGAGGCCGCCTTTACACGCTTCGCCACCCGCAGGCAGAAATCCGGGCTGTCGATGGTGATCAGAACGGCCGGCTTCACCTCCAGCACCGCCTCGGCCATCTCGGCGATCCGCCGCTTGAGATCGAAATAGCGCGGCAGCACCTCGGCCAGGCCCATCACGCTCAGCTCCTCCATCGGAAATCGGCTTTCCAGCCCCTCCCCGATCATCCCGGCGCCGCCCACCCCGTCGAAGGACACGTCCGGTGCCAGCTCCTTCAGCCCCGCCATCAGGGCCGCGCCCAGCTTATCCCCCGACGGCTCCCCCGCGATCAGAAAGACCTTCATGCGCCGCCTTTCGGCCGAACCCAGAGGAAAGCTCCCGCACGGTTGAGCGTGTCGACCACCCCTCCAAGGTCCAGAACCATGACCCCACCGGCCTCGATGACGATCCCCGCAAGCCTCGCCTCGACCGCGCGCTGCGCCGTTTCGAGCCCGATGACAGGCAGATCCACCCGGCGGTCCTGATCCGGCTTCGGCCCCTTGAAGAGGATCCCGCCCCGCACATCCACCGGGCTGCCCTCCGGCCCGCTCAGCCATTCCGCCGCCTGCCCCAAGGCATCGCCGAGCAGATCCGCCGGTGCCCAAAGCCCGCCGCGCTCCGGCACAAAGCGCCGGATCATCGCATCGGTCCCGGCGGCATCCTCCCGCGCAAGCACATGACCGCCCCTCAGGATACAGGCCTGCCCGATATCGGCCGCGCCCATCTGGGCCAGAGTAAGTTCTCCCAGCACCGCATCCTCGCGATGCGCCAGATCCGGTGACACCGCCGTCGGCACTCCGGCGTCCGGCAAAAGGTCCGGCGCCACGTCATGGGCTGCCACAATCTCGAACCCGCTCTCCTCGAAGATCGCGATCACCACGCGAAGCGCGCCGTCATCTCCCACCGACAAAGCCCCGCGCAATCGCGGCAGCAGCGCCCGCGTGGGATCATCGAGGGCCAACGGATCGATCTCTGGCCGAGCGACTGCACCGGCCATGCAAATCCGCGTCACGCCCCGCGCCGTCAGATCGGCGAGGAACCCGCCCAGTCGCTCAAGCCGAAACGTCAGATCCGGCGTGACAGCCGGGGCGCTCCCCGCCAATGCGCAAATCAAGGGGCGCTCAGGCAACCGCTCCAGAATGGCTGGCGGTAAGGCCCCGGATCCCGCGATCAACGCCAGCGTCATCAGACCGGCGTCAGGAACTGCCGGTCGCTGGCGCCCAGGACGAAAGCGACCAGCCGGTCGACATACTCGCTTTCGCTCTCCTCGGCGAGCCGGGCGGCGCGGTCGTGGAACGTCCCCTCGCCCTGCCGCAGCGTCTGCAGCGCCGCGCGCAGCGCGGTGATGTCCGTCCGGTCGACCCCCTTGCGCTTGAGCCCCACGAGGTTCAACCCCTCCAGCTGCGCCCGCGGCCCGTGGACGAGGCCATAGGGGATCACATCCTTCGCCACCATCGAGAGCGCCCCGATGATCGCCCCCTGCCCGATCCGCACCCATTGGTGCACGCCGGAAAGACCGCCGATGATCACGTCGTCCTCGATCACGCAATGGCCCGCGATGGCCGACGAATTGACGACGATCACCCGGTCGCCCACCTGCGCGTCATGGGCGATGTGGCACCCCGCCATGAACAGACCGTCATCCCCGATCCGCGTCACGCCACCGCCGCCCGTGGTGCCGGTGTTCATCGTGACATGCTCGCGGATGCGGTTGCGCTTGCCGATCCTCAGCCGCGTCGCCGCGCCATCGTATTTCAGGTCCTGCGGGATCTCCCCGATCACCGAGAACGGAAAGACGATGGTGTCGGCCCCAAGCACGGTGTCCCCGGTCACGACCACATGGGATTTCAGCTCGACCCCCTCGGCCAGCATCACGTCCGGGCCCACATGGCAGAACGGCCCGATCCGGCAACCCGCCCCGATCTGCGCGCCCGGTTCGATCACGGCGCTGGGATGGATCTCCGTGCTCACGCCGAGCTCAAATCCATCATCGCGGTGAACTCCGCCTCGGCGGCAAGCTCTCCCTCAACGGTCGCGGTTCCCTTGAACTTCCAGACCTTGCCGCCCGCCTTGCCCCGCACGGTTTCCAGCTTCATCTCCAGCACATCGCCAGGCACCACCTTGCGGCGGAACTTGCAGTTGTCGATCGCCATGAAGTAGATCAGCATGTTGCTGTCGGCGAGGCCCAGCCCCGCCCCCACCATCACGCCGGCCGTCTGCGCCATCGCCTCGACGATGGTGACGCCCGGCATGATCGGCGCGCCCGGGAAATGCCCCTGGAAATGCGGCTCGTTGAAGGTGACGTTCTTGATCCCCCTGGCCGACGACGTGCCGTCGATATCGACCACCTTGTCGACCAGAAGGAACGGGTAGCGGTGCGGCAGGATCCGCTGGATCAGGTCGATATCGGCGGTGGTCACGGGCTCTGTCATCAAGGGATCTTTCTGCGGAGGTCTCGGCCCGGCCTGCCTAGCAACTCACCCGGAACGGGGCAAGCGACGCTCATTCCGCGGGGGCGGGAACCGGGCCCTCGTCGGTCGCCTCCGCTCCCTCATCGGGGGCCGGCCGGCGCCCCGCCTGCCAATCGGCAAACCGCTGGTCGAGCATGACGCCGACGTTCAGAAGTGCTTCCCCGCCGCCGATCTCCGCGTCGATCCGCGCGATGGCCTCGTCGGTGATGTCGACCGTATTGGCCGCCAGATATGTCGACCGCTGCTCCAGCAGGATCGCCGCCCCCCGCTCTTCGAGGATCGCCGACAGGACCGGATTGGCCGCCCGCTGGAACAGCTGCCGCCATTCGCGCAGCATCTGTTCCAGCTGCGCTTCCTTGACGTCCTGCTCCAGGCGGATCTGCTGGACCCGCGCGTCGAAATCGCTGGCCAGCGCCGCGAACTCCTCGGCGCTGATCTCGTCGCGCCGCCGGCTCAACGCTTCCTCTTCGGCCAGAAGGGCCTCCTCGGCCGCTTCGTTCTCGGCGACCAGGGCGTCCCCCGCCGCGCGCAGCTCGCCCGCCACCCGCTGGCCAAAGGCGCTGTCAAAGAGCATCCGGTCGAAATCGAAGACCAGGACGGGCGACTGCGCCGTGTCCTGCGCCGATCCGGCCCCGGCGAGGAGGCAGAGGATCAGCGCGAGAACCCGCATCGCCTAGAAACGGCTCTGGATCGTGATGTCGAAGCTGCGGTCCTCGTCCTCGTCTTCCTTGATCAGCGCCTCGGTGAAGTTGAACCGCAGGGGGCCGATCGGCGTGGTCCAGAAGACGGCAAGCCCGACGACGGCGCGCGGTGTGAAGTCGTCATAGAGGATCTCCACATCGTCACGCTCCTTGCCGACATCCCAGACCGACCCGTAGTCGAAGAACGCGCCACCACTGACCCCGTACTCGTCCGGCAGGGGCAGCGGAAACTCCGATTCCAGCCGGATCACAGCGAAGGTGTTGCCACCCAGCGCATCGTCGGTATCCGCATCCCGCGGCCCGATCCCGCCAGCCTCGAACCCGCGCATCGTCCGCCCGCCGAGGAAGAAGCGGTCTGTCACCCGGCTTTCGTCCTCCAGAAAGGTGAGCGTACCGCCCTCGAAGGTCGCGCGCAGAGTGACGTCCCCACCGAAGGTCTCCCTCTCGGCCGCGGCAAGGAAGGTCGTGCGGATGAACCGCTGATCTCCGCCCAGCCCAGCGAAGTCCTGGCCGAACCGCAGCACGATCCCGGTCTCGGGATCAAAGCCCGACCGCCGGTTGTCATAGCTGTAGGTGTAGCCCAGCGCGCTCGACACCAGCAGGCCGTCATCGGCTTCATCGAACACCAGAAGGCTCGCCCGGTCGTCCGGATCGTCCTCCCGCTCGCCCTGCACGTCAAACAGGTCCTGCGCCTCTAGCGTATAGCGCAGCGCAAGCCGCCCGTTCTCGCTCACCGGGAAGGTCAGCGAGGGGCTGAAGCGCAACGTCTCGGTATCATAAAGCGCGTTTTCGTTATCCGTCGTCGTGTAGCCAAGGCTCACACCGAACCGCAGATCGCGGCCCAGGAAATTCGGCTCGGCGAACTGGAAGTTCAGCCGCCGGTTCGATTCCGCGGTCGAGATCCCGACCTCGAGGAGCTGCCCGCGCCCCAGGAAGTTCCGCTCCGCCAGCGAGGCCGCGAAGCCCAGCCCGCTATCGCTCGAAAAGCTCGCCCCGAAGGACAGCGAGCCTGTCGGCTGTTCCTCCACGTCCACATCCACGATCACCTGATCGGGAGAGGAGCCTTCCCGGGTCTCCACGTCGCTTTCGGCGAAATAGCCCAGCGCCCGGATCCGCTGCGCCGCCGCCCGGATCTCGCGCGGATTGAACGGGTCGCCCTCGACCGTCCGGAACTGCCGCCGGATCACCCGGTCGAGCGTGGTCGTGTTCCCCTCGATATCGATCCGCTCGACGAAGACCCGCGGCCCCCGCGACACGACAAACTCCACGTCGAGCTCCAGCGCCCGGTCGTCACGCGTCACCCGCGGCTCGACCCGGACGAAGTTCAGCCCGTCGCGCAGCGCCTGCACCTCCAGCCGGGCAATATCGGCATCGATCCGTTCGGGGTTGAACGTGACCCCGCGCCGCAGCCGCACGAGGTCGAGATAGACATCCTCATCGACCTCCGCGATCTCGCTTCTGACTGTGATGTCGCCGAACTCGAAGCGCTGGCCCTCGCGGACGTTGAAGGTGATCAGGAACGCATCCCGCTCCCGCGTCAGCGACACATCGACATTCTGGATCTCGAAATCCACATAGCCGCGCGACCGGTAGAAGTCGGTCAGCAGCTGCTGGTCGAACTGCACGCGGTCGGCGATGAACGTGTCCCGCCCGACGACCTGCCGGAAAAGGCCCGCCTGCGTGGTCTCAAGCACCCGGCGCAGGCGCCGGTCGGAAAACTCGGTATTGCCGACGAAGCTGATCCGCTCGATCTCGGTCAGCCCGCCCTCGAAGATCTCGAACACCAGATCCACGCGGTTGTCACTCCGCCGGATGATCCGCGGCGTGACGGTGGCCGAGATCCGGCCTTGCTGGGCATAGGCCTCGGTAATGATCGCGGTGTCCTGTTCCGCGACCGAGGGGCTGTAGACCCGCCGCGGCTCGCTTCGGATGATCCCGGCAAGGTCATCGTCCGACAATCGGCGGTTCCCCTCGAAGGCGATGCGGTTGATCGTCGGGAACTCCACCACGCGGATCACAAGCGTGCCGCCCTGCGGAATCACCTCCACGCTTTCGAACAGGCCCGAGGCGCGGATACGCTGGGCCGCGTCATTTAGTTCCCCGGCCGACACGGCCTCGCCGCGCGTGATGCCCGCGAAGGTCAGGATGGTCGCCGCCTCGATCCGCTGGTTGCCCTCGACCGAAACGTTGTTGAAGCGGAATTGCTGGGCGCTGGCGATCCCGGCCGCCAGGAACAGGAGAACGGCCAGCCCCATGGCAAGCACCGCCCGAAATGCCCCATAGGGCTTGTGACGCGCCGCGGCGCTCCCCCAAGATATCATGATGTGGTTCCGCCCGTTGCCCGCTTTCATTGGCATCGACGGTTAGCCAAATCACCCAGCCTTGTCAAAATCTCGCGACCAAAAAACAGGGGCGCGAAAAATATGAGCGCCCCGGGCCGGTTTTTGACGGTTCAGACCGGGATTAAGGCGCCGAGATATAGGCGCCGAACCACAAGGCGCCGCCGAGGATTCCAAGCGCGATCAGCCGATCCCGGTTCAGCTCCACCAGGAATGTCAGCGCGCGCACACCGTCGTTCAATGTCTGCATGTCACCACTCCTTCGACGCCCGTTAACCTGCCGTCCAATTGTGACGAAATCGGGGCAGCAGCGCGGAGCCTTCGTGGGACTAGCAGAACAAATCGCTAAAAAGCGCGAGAAACATGAGCGATCCAACCATAGCCAAACCGACCGACATCAGAACCCGCAGGGCCTTCTCCGACGGCGGGCGGCCACGGACGGCCTCGTAGGCGTGGAACACCAGATGCCCGCCATCGAGAACCGGCACCGGCAGCAGGTTCAGAAGACCCACCGCCGCCGAAAGGACGGCCACGAACCAGATAAAGCTGCTCGGCCCTTCGCTCGCCGCGGCCCCGCTCGAGACGGCGATGCCGACCGGCCCGCTGATGTTGCAGGTCGAGATCACGCCGGTAATCATCTTCCACATACCGTCCAGCGATGCGGTGATGATGAACCAGACCTGCGCAAGTCCCGCTTCGGCCGCCTCAAGAAGCCCGCGAGGCTCGGTCGCCGGTTCGAACAGCGACCCGCCGCGGATACCGATCAGATACCGCTCCTCTATGCTGCCATCGGCGCCTTGCGCCGCCCGCCTCTCGGGCACGAGCACGAATTCCAGCGTCTCCCCGTCGCGCCACACATCCAGCAGCACGGCCCGGCCGTCCACGGCGCGCACGGCTTCGATCAGCTCGCCGAAGGAGTAGATCGCCTCGCCCTCCACTGCCGTAATCACGTCGCCCGGCTGGATCTCGACCTGGAACGCGGGCGAGCGTGGGACGACCGACGACACCGTCGCCGGTTGCGGATGCGGCGCCTGAACGGTCACTTCCTCTCCGTCCCGCAACACGGTGTAGTCAAGCGATGGCTGCGTCGGTAGCATCTCATAGAGCGGGCCGAGATTGTCTTCGTCAAATGGCTCCCCCTCGATGGAGAGGATGACATCCCCCGGCTCCAGCTCCATCGTGAAGGGCAGCGGCTTGGTCTCGCCCACGGCCAGCGGCGTCGCAACCTGCCCGACCGACAGGCCGACCCCGGCGAAGATGAAGAAGCTCATGATGAAGTTGAACAGCGGCCCGGCCACGATCGTCGCCGCCCGCGCCCAAAGCGGCGCCCCCAGCATCGTATCGCGCGGCGCCACGGCGGCCTCGGCCACCGTTCCGTCCGACCCGACGCTGGCCGCATTCGCGTCGCCCTTGAACTTCACGTAACCGCCCAAGGGGAAGGCCGCGAATTGCCAGACCGTCCCGCGCTTGTCGGTCCGCGACAACAGCACGGGTCCGAACCCGATCGAAAAGACGTCCGCCTTGATGCCACACCAGCGGCCCACGATGTAGTGGCCGTATTCGTGCACCGCGACGATGATCGACAACGCAACGATGAAAAAGAAGATGATGTAGGCAACGCCGCCTGACGTCTCGAGGAACTGCGTCAAGAACTCCAAAACTACCCCCTGCCTGTCTCGATCATCTGCCCGGCGATTTCCCGCGCGCGAGCGTCGGTCTCCATGACCCTATCTAAGCTCTCTGCGGCGATTCCAAGGCCGTCCTTGCCTGACATCGCGTCGAGCGTGCGGTCGACGACCCCTGCCATGGCCATGAACCCGATCTCACCCGCGATGAACCCGTCCAAGGCCCGTTCCTTGGCCGCGTTGAAAGCGGCCCCCGCCATGCCTCCGGTCTCCATCACCGCGCGCGCCAGCGCCAGCGCCGGATAGCGCGCGGGCTCGGGTTCCCGGAAGGTCAGCTGGCCGATCTTCGCCAGATCCAGCCGCTCCACCGGCACATGCCCCCGCTCGGGCCAGTGCAACGCATAGCCGATCGCATGGCGCATATCGGGCGGGCCCACATGGGCCATCAGCGCCCCGTCGCGGAAGCCCACCAGCGCGTGAACCAGGCTCTCGGGATGCACCACCGCCTCGATCCGCGCGGGCGCGATGCCGAAGAACTCCTTCGTTTCGATCAGCTCCAGCGCCTTGTTGAACATGGATGCCGAATCGATGGTGATCCGCTGCCCCATATCCCAGTTCGGATGGCTCGAGGCCTCGGCCACTGTCACATGGGCCAGCTCTTCCAAAGGCCGGTCCCGGAACGCCCCACCGCTCGCGGTGATGACGACCCGCTCGACCGCGGCCGTATCTTCGCCCACCAGGGCCTGGAAGACCGCCGAATGCTCGCTGTCGACCGGCAGCACCGTTGCCCCGTGCCGCTTCGCCTCCGCCATCAGCAAAGGCCCGGCCGCCACCAGCGTCTCCTTGTTGGCCAGTGCCAACGTCGTCCCCTGCCGTACCGCAGCCAGAGAGCACGCGATCCCCGCCGCTCCAACGATGGCCGACATGATCCAGTCCGCGGGCCGCGCCGCCGCTTCGACCAAGGCTGCCTGCCCCGCCGCCGCTTCCACGCCGCTGCCCTCCAGCCGCGTGCGCAGTTCGGGTAGAGCGGCCTCGTCCGCGATCACCGCGACCTCGGCCCGATGCTCCAGCGCCAGGTCCGCCAGCGCCGCCGCATCCGATCCCGCGGTCAACGCGACAACCCGATACTCCCCACGGCCCACCAGATCCAACGTCTGCCGCCCGATAGATCCGGTCGCGCCAAAGACGCTCACCCGCCTCAAAACGCGACCCCGGGCACATCGACGACCAGCGCCACGAACAGCATGAAGAGCGACGCGCCCAGCAGCCCGTCGAACCGGTCGAAGAGCCCCCCGTGCCCCGGGATCAAAGCGCTCGAATCCTTCACATGCATCCGCCGTTTCAACGCACTCTCCGCGATATCTCCCATCTGCGAGGCCAGGCTCAGCATCGCCGAGATCCAGACGATATCGAACCCCGCATCCGTAAACGTCAGGAACAACGCGCCCACGACAGCGGCCGAGGCCCACCCGGCCGCCGTCCCGCTCCACGTCTTCTTGGGGCTCACCGCGGGCCAGAACTTCGGCCCGCCCACCGCACGGCCCACAAAATAGCCGAAAACATCGGTCGCGACGACCACCAGGATCAGCCACAGCAGCCACAGCGGCCCGTAATCCTCGCGGAACACCACAAGCCCCCAGCCCGCCAGCTGAATGCCCAGCGCGAACAGAAAGAACGTCTTGCGCTCGGTCTTCAGGACCACCGCGCCCACGATCGGCACGATCAGCATGAAGACCCACAGCATCGTCCGGTCCGACACCAGGAGCCCCGACAGCACGCTCGCCACACCTGCGGCCAGCAGCGCCCCCGTCGTCGGCACCTCGGGCCGGATCATCATCCACAGCTCCCAGACCATGATCGCGGTCACGAAGACCGCCAGCATCTGGAACCACACGCCGCCCACGAGGATCGCAGCAATTCCGATTGCCGCCATCGCCGCGCCCGACACCAGCCGGACCGTCAGGTCGTCCCATCTTCCCGGATCGGGCAGTCCCAGCGACACGTCAGGCCTTCACGGCTCCGAACCGGCGGTCCCGCTGGCCGAACCCGCTCAGCACCCGCGCGAACTCGTGCCGGGTGAAATCAGGCCACAGAGTATCCACGAACTCGTATTCGCTATAGGCCGACTGCCACAGCAAGAAGTTCGAAATCCGCGCCTCCCCGCTCGTCCGGATCACCAGGTCCGGATCGGGCAGCACCCGCGTGTCCAGATATCGCGCCAGCGTCTCGTCGGTGACATCCTTGTAAGAGAGCTTGCCGACCGACACGTCATAGGCCAGCCGCTTCGTCGCCCGCGCGACCTCGTCCCGGCCGCCATAGTTCAGCGCGATCGTCAGATGCACCTTGTCGTTTCCGCTCGTCAGCAGCTCCAGCTCGTCCATCATCGCGACCAGCTTGTCCTCCAGCCGCACCCGGTCGCCGATGAACCGCACCCGCACGCCGTTCTCCAGAAGCGCCCGCGCCTCACGCTCGATATAGCGCTTGAAGAGCTTCATCAGCCCGGCGACCTCGGCCTGGGTCCGCTTCCAGTTCTCGGTCGAGAAGGCAAAGATCGTCAGATACTTCACCCCCAGATCCGGGCAGGCCTCGACGATCTCGCGCACCCGCCGCGCCCCCGCATGGTGCCCGAAAAGCCGCGGCCGCCCGCGCGCCTGCGCCCAGCGGCCATTGCCATCCATGATGATCGCCACGTGTTGCGGCCCACATATGGGTCTCTGTTCTGTCTGCTCGGCCATCGGGCCCCCTCTGCCAGCCCCGCTCACCGGCGGCGCTTTCTGCCAGCCATAGCGCCCAACCCAGGGTTTTGAAAGCACGCAGACACCCTCTCCCGTGCAGAACAGCACTATTTTTCAGCGATTTTCTGCGAATGCGTCTCGAAACGACATCAAATCGCCGGGCCGAATTCAGAAAGAGTTAAGCATCCGCGGGCGACGTGGAGTCCTGTGCATTTTGCTTGGTGACCCCGATGACCCTGACAGGACCGAACCGCCTGGGCCGAACCTTCTCCGGACACCGGCGCCTCGCATCGCTCGTCATGACGGTCCTCGGCCTCATGACGGTCATCATAATCGGCGTCCACGTAATCCTCGACCGCACGATCGAGGCGTCGCTTCTGCGCGGCTCGGAAGAAAAGGCCAAGAACTGGGTCACCTTCTTCAAAGGCGAAGTGCCGGATCTCGACCGGCTGATCACCACCCGCACCGCCACGATGCACCACATGGAAATCGCCCGCCTCGCCGTGTCTTACGGCGATGTCTTCCACTTCAAGATCTTCGATCGCAGCGGGCGCCCGATCTTCGTCGCTGACGAGGCGACATATTTCACCCAAGGCACCACCGATATCAACGAAACCGCCCGGCGGGTCTACCAGACCGGCATCAGCGAAGTCGCCGTCCATGACGGCTCCGGAAAGCCCAACCGCCCCGACTACTACACCGCGGCCTATATTCCAGCCCTCTCCGAAAACGGCGATGTTCTGGGCGTGATCGAGGTCTGTGTCGATGAGACCTCGTATCTCTCCTTCGTGCATTCCACCCTGCACTGGCTTGGTGTTGCCCTGCCTGCGATATGCGCCCTTCTGTTCCTGATCCCGACGATCGGCTACCTCGTCCGCTCGGAACAGAAGCGCAAAAGGGACAACGCCGTCGCGCTCCTGTCCCGCTTCGATCCGCTGACAGGCGTCCTGAACCGCGGCAGCTTCACCGCAGAGGCAGAGAGCGCTTTCGCCGGCCGAAAATCCGAAACGGACGCGGTCGGTGTCATGTTCGTGGATGCCGACCGCTTCAAGGACATCAACGATCTGCACGGGCACGATTTCGGCGACCAGTTCCTTTGCCACATCGCCAGCGCGATCACGCGCTCGGTGCGCGAGACCGATATCGTTGGCCGTCTCGGCGGCGACGAATTCGTCATCCTCCTGCCCGGGATCAGCGATGTGACACTCAGCGAAACAGCCAAGCGCATGACACGTGCCGTGCGCCAGCCGTTCGAACATCACGGGCGCAGCGTCACCGGCCATGTCAGCGTCGGCACGCACCTGTCCGTCCCGCCCGAAAAGATGGCAGAGGCGCTCCACGCCGCCGACCTCGCGCTCTACCACGCCAAACTCAGCGGACGCGACGCCGTCGTCGCCTATTTCGACGACCTCGACATCGAACGCGAGCGCCGCCGCATGATCGAGGTCGCGCTGCGCGGCGCGTGGGAGGGCAACCGATTGGAGCTTCACTTCCAGCCTCTCATCAAGCTCAAGAACAGAGAGATTGTCAGCTTCGAAGCGCTCCTGAGGCTCACGACCGACACCGGCGAACAGATCCCCCCAAACGAATTCATCCCGATCGCCGAACAGACCGGCCTGATTCACGAGATCGGAGCAGAGACGATCCGCCGCGCCATCGACATCGCCAAGACATGGCCCGAAGATCTCTTCGTATCCGTCAACCTCTCGCCAGAGCAGTTCCGCCGCCATGATCTCGTCTCCCGGATCGACAGCATCCTGAAAGAGGCGGGCTTTCCGTCCCATCGGCTTGAACTCGAAGTCACCGAAAACCTGCTCCTGCGGGACGAAGAGCGTGTGTCGGACCAGCTGTCCCGCCTCAACGCGCTGGGCGTGTCCATCGCGATGGACGATTTTGGCACCGGCTATTCAAGCCTCGGCTATCTCTGGAAATACAATTTCGACAAGCTCAAGGTCGATCGCGTCTTCCTCGAAGGCTACGAATTCAACCAGGACAAGCACCGCGACATCATCGAGACGATCATCCTCCTCGGCCACAAAATGGGGATGGAGGTGACCGTCGAAGGGGTCGAAACGGCCAGCCAGGACGAAATGCTGGACCGCCTCAAATGCGATCAGCTCCAAGGATATCTCTTCGGTCGGCCGATGTCAGCGAACGACGCCGCGACCCTGCTCGAGGATGGTGTGCAGGACCAAACCGTCAGCGAACGAAAGTCGGCCTGAGGCCGGGATGTCGTGATTGACCGAAGATGACGCGTTTCGCACAGGCCGGATCGTCGATTGTTCGAGATGTCAGGCTCTGCCCGCTCGCGCCTGAAAGGCTCCATTGGAGCCTTTTCAAGACGGCGTTCACACCTGCATGATCTCGCCCTGCTTGGTCTCGAGCTGCTGATCCACGGCCTTGATGTGCTTGTCGGTGATCTCCTGAACCGCGCTTTCCCAGAACTTCGCGTCATCCTCGGACAGCCCGTCGGCCTTCTTGATCTTGTCCATCCCGTCGCGCCGCACGTTGCGGATCGCGACCCGCGCATTCTCGGCGTACTGCGCGGCCACCTTCGTCAGCTCCCGCCGCCGCTCCTCGTTCAGTTCAGGGATCGGCAGCATGATGATCGTGCCGTTCAGCTGCGGATTGATCCCCAGTCCCGACTCGCGGATCGCCTTCTCGACCTTGCCGACCAGCCCCTTGTCCCAGACATTCACCGTCACCATCCGCGGCTCGGGCACGTTCACGGTCCCCACCTGGTTGATCGGCGTCATCGCCCCGTAGGCATCGACCATCACCGGCTCCAGCATCGACGCGCTCGCACGCCCCGTCCTGAGCGAGGCAAATTCCGTCCGAAGCGACGTCATCGCCCCCTCCATCCGCCGCTCAAGGTCGTCGGTATCCAGTTCGAAGTCATCCGCCATGTTCGTCGCCCGGTTCTGATCGTTTCGACGCGGTATAGCCGCGCCGCCGGGCGGTTTCCAGCGGGACCGCGCGTTTCGCAGCTTGAGCCGACCACGCCGCAAACCGTAAGAAACAGTCATGACCCGCCGCGCCATCATCCCCGCCGGTCTCGACGCCGCCGCTGCCCAAACGGGCATGACCCCGGCCATTGCGGCGAACGGCTTCCTCTTCCTCACCGGCGCCACCGGCAGCGGACCCAACGGCGTCATGCCCGCCGATCCCGAAGCGCAGATCCGCCAGGCCTTCTCGAAGATCAGCCAGGTCCTCGTTGCGGCGGATCTCACCTTCGACGCCGTGGTCGAGATGACGAGCTATCATATCGGCCTTCGCGCCCATTTCGACCTCTTCGATCGCATCCGCCGCGAGGTCTTCGCCGCCCCCTATCCGGCCTGGACAGCCGTCGAAGCCGCTGGCCTGCGCCGCGAGCGGGCTATTGTCGAGATCCGCATCATCGCCAGCCATTCCTGACCTGCAAAACCTTCCAGAAGGTTTTGAAACCCAGAATTTTCTAGAAAATTCTGCCACCGCAAATTCTTCTAGAAGAATTTGCCTTACCCAAGAGAACACTGACAGCGTCAGAACCAGATTTGTCGCCAAAGTGAAGATGTATCCGACCGACCGCATGCACCAGTAAACCGGCAGAACCGCAGCCGCAGCAACCGTCAAAACCTGTGGCAGCTCACCCGTGGACAGTGGTCGAGGTTCCCTCGCCCGCCAGGATCCCCCGGAATCCGCCCGGCTCGTCCAGCGAGAAGACGATGATCGGCAGGTTGTTGTCCCGCGCCAGCGCAATCGCGGAGGCGTCCATCACCCCAAGATGCTTCTGCAGGACCTCATCATAAGTCACTGTTTCGAAACGCTTCGCATCCTCGAACTTCTTCGGGTCCTTGTCATAGACGCCGTCGACCTTCGTCCCCTTGAAGATCGCTTCGCAAGCCATTTCCGAGGCGCGCAGGGTCGCCGCCGTATCGGTCGTGAAATAGGGGTTCCCCGTCCCCGCCGCGAAGATGCAGATCCGCTTCTTCTCCAGGTGCCGCACGGCCCGCCGCCGGATATAGGGCTCGGCCACCTCGTCCATCCGGATGGCCGAGATCACCCGCGTATGGATCCCCAGCCCCTCCAGCGACGACTGCATGGCCAGCGCATTCATCACCGTCGCCAGCATCCCCATATAATCCGCCGTGGTCCGCTCCATTCCCTGGGCAGAGCCCTGTAACCCTCTGAAAATGTTACCCCCGCCGATCACCATGCAGATCTCGACGCCCATCTCCTGAACGCTTGCCACCTCGCGCGCAATGCGCTCCACCGTGGGCGGATGCAGGCCAAATCCCTGATCCCCCATCAGCGCCTCGCCCGAGATTTTCAGAAGAACCCGCCGGAAGGTCGTCTGCCCGCTCGCATCCATCGCGTCACGCCCCCGCTCTTTCGTTCCCGGGGAAAATGTCGCAAAAGGCCCGCCGGTTCAATGGCGGATCGCCCCCCGCCGCGGCAGATCGGCGGAGACCCCCGGAAAGCCCATGGAAATAAGGGATATCCCCCCGGAAAAACCGGTCCTGATCGCGGGTCCGACGGCCAGCGGCAAGTCCGACCTCGCGCTCCGCATCGCCGAGCTGCAGGGCGGCACCATCGTCAATGCCGACGCGCTGCAGGTCTACGACGGCTGGCGCATCCTCACCGCCCGCCCCTCGCCCGAAGACGAGGCACGCGCGCCTCACGCGCTCTACGGCCACGTCCCCCACGACCAACCCTATTCCGCGGGCCAGTGGCTGCGGGACGTCACGCCCCACCTGACGGCGACCCGCCCGATCATCGTCGGCGGCACCGGTCTCAACTTCGCGGCCCTGACCGAGGGCCTGGCCGAGATCCCGGAAACCCCGCCAAAGATCCGCGCGGAAGGCGACGAACGAACCCTCCAGACCCTTCTGGAAGAGCTTGATCCGAAAACGAAATCCCGGATCGACACCCTCAACCGCGCCCGCGTCCAGCGTGCCTGGGAGGTGCTGCGCGCCACCGGCCGACCCCTCGCCGACTGGCAGGACGACACGCCGCCGCCGCTCCTCCCCCTCGACCGTACCACCCCGATCCTGCTCGACGCCGACCGCGACTGGCTCGCCCATCGCATCGCCCGCCGCTTTGACCTCATGCTCGACGCCGGCGCCCTCGACGAAGCCCGCGCCATGGCGCCGACCTGGAAGCCGAAACACCCCTCCTCCAAGGCCATCGGCGCCGCAGAACTGATCGCCCATCTGCACGGCGACCTCTCCCTCGATGCCGCGAAGGAGGCCGCGATCATCCAGACCCGCCAATATGCCAAGCGCCAGCGCACATGGTTCCGGGCCCGGATGCGCGGATGGTCGCACATCCCGCTTCCCTGATATTCCCCGACTCGCGGAACGCTGCTATCCCTTTGGAAAGATTGGGACGGAACGGTATTTTCATGGAACTTTCCACGGCCTACGCGATCACCTCGCTCGCCCAATTGGCGCGTGGCGGCAAATGGCGGCTCGAGGCGTTGCGCAGCCATTCCAGGCCCCGCCTGCTCTGGATCTCCAATGGCCAGGGCCGGATCACGCTCGCTGGCCAAACCCGGGGCTTCACCCCCAACAACCTGATCTTCATCCCCGGCAACACGCTCTACGGGATCCAGCAGCTCAGCCCGCTCACCGGCACCCAGCTGGCGCTGCCCGCACGTTCTGGCGACGAGTGGCCCGAGGCCCCGGTGCACCTGCGCGTCCTCGAAAACCACCCCCAGATGGAAATCGCCGCCCGTCTCGACGCGATCGAACGCGAATTGACGGCCGATCGCCCCGCCGCCGAACGGGCCGTGGGGCATCATGCGGGCCTCCTCGCCGTCTTCCTCGAACGCCGCCTGGCCGAGGCCGAAGGCGATGCGGGCCTGCCCGACACCTCCACCACGCGTATCGCCGCGGCCTTCACCGATCTGGTCGCCCGGGACTTCGCCCTTGGCCGCACCATCGCCGATTACGCACGCGAGCTTGGCGTGACCTCCACCCATCTCTCCCGCTGCTGCCGCGCCGCCACGGGCCGGGCGGCCCACGCGCTGCTGGCCGACCGCAGACTTTACGAGGCCCGCAAGCGCCTGACCGACACGGCCGAGCCCATCAACCGGATCGCGGGCGATCTGGGCTTCGGCTCGCCCGCCTATTTCACCCGCGTCTTTCACGCCCATACCGGGCGCAGCCCGTCGGATTTCCGCCGCGACGCGCTCTGATAGCGGCAGATCCGGTCCGCTTTTCCGGTTGCATGATGGCGGGCATGTCGTTTTCATGCTCCGCAGATGTCGTTTTCTGACACGGAAGTGACGAAAGCGGCTGTTGACGCAAGCCGGAAAAGCGGACCGAATAGTCTCATCCGGGGGGGATGGCACAGGACAGAGAACTTGCTGCACCACCAAGCAGACCCACCATCCAACCGCCGATCCGGTGCTGGCACCAACGTTTAACGATCAACAGGGAGAATTCGATGACGTCACCGATCCACAAGGGAGCGGAGCTTTACGCCAAGGAATATCGCGAGGGTCACATCGACCGCCGGGAATTCCTGGCACGCTCCACCGCACTGGGTGTCACCGCGACCACGGCCTATGCAATGATCGGCCTCGAAAGCCCGGCTAAGGCGGCGGGCCATATCCAGCGCGGCGGCACGATCCGCATGCAGATGCAGGTCAAGGCCAACAAGGATCCGCGCACCTACGACTGGACCGAGATGGCCTATGTCACCGCCGGTACGCTGGAATACTTCGTCGAATACAATTCCGACGGCTCCTTCCGCGGCATGCTGATCGAAGCGTGGGAGGTCAATGACGACGCCACCGAATACACGCTCCGCGTCCGCCCCGGCGTGACCTGGTCGAACGGCGATCCGTTCAACGCCGACGATGTCGTGCGCATCCTGACCGACTGGTGCGACGGGTCGCTCGAGGGCAACTCGATGCAATCCCGCATGGCGAGCATTCTGAACGAAGACGGTTCCGCCGTGGCCGACGGTGCTGTGACCAAGGTCGACGACATGACCGTGCAGCTGGTCCTCAACGCACCGGACATCACGATCATCCCCGGCATGGCCGATTATCCGGCCGCGATCTACCACAGCTCCTATGACGCCGCAGCGCCGTTGACCGACCTCGTCGGCACCGGGCCGATGGACGTGCTGGAACATCAGGTCGGCGTCGGCGCCGTCATCCAGCGCTCCGACCGAGACTGGTGGGGCGACGAGGCGTTCGAGGATGGCGGCTTCTACCTCGACCGGATCGAATATGTCGACTACGGCACCGACCCCGCCTCCTGGATCGCCGCGGCCGAGTCTGAAGAAGTCGACATGCTCTACGAGACGGTCGGCGACTTCGTCGACATCATGGACGCGATCGGCTGGACCAAGTCCGAGGTCGTCTCGGGCGCCACGATCTGCATCCGGCCCAATCAGCTGGCCGAGGTCGACGGGGTCCGCCCCTATGAGGATGCCCGCGTCCGCCGGGCGCTTGCCATGGCCGTCGACAACGCGGTCTGCCTCGAACTTGGCTATGCCGGCCAGGGCATCCCGGCCGACAACCACCATGTGGGCCCGGTCCACCCGGAACACGACCCGTCCGTCACCCGCATCCCCCACGATCCGGCCGGCGCGCTGGCGCTGCTCGAAGAGGCCGGCATGGCCGATTTCGAACACGAGCTGATCTCGATCGACGACGACTGGCGCCGCAACACGACCGACGCGGTCGCGGCCCAGCTGCGCGACGCGGGCATCCCCGTCCGCCGCTCGATCCTGCCCGGTTCCACCTTCTGGAATGACTGGACGAAGTACCCGTTCAGCTCGACCAACTGGAACCACCGGCCGCTCGGCACGCAGATCCTGGGCCTCGCCTACAAGTCCGGCGTTGCCTGGAACGAGGCGGGCTTCTCGAACGCCGAATTCGACGAACGCCTGGCCGAGGCGAACTCGATCGCCGATGTCGACCAGCGGCGCGCGGTGATGACCCGCCTGCAGGAAATCATGGTCGAGGAAGGCGTGACCATCCAGCCCTACTGGCGGTCGCTCTACCGCCATTACACCGACCAGGTCGTCGGCGCGGACATGCACATTGCCTACCTGCCCCAGATCTACAAATGGAGCACCGCCGCCTGACGCGCCGCGACATCCGGAGGGGGCGGTAAGCCGCCCTCTCCCACCAATCAAACAAACGGCGCGCAAGGCGTCTGACAGACAGGGGAAAAGATGGCTTTATTCATCCTGCGACGGCTCGGGATCATGATCCTGACCGCGCTCTGCCTGACCTTCATCGTCTTCGCGCTGACGAACCTCTACCCCAATCTCGAAAAGCTCGCCAAAACCCAGGCCAACAACCGCATGAGCGATGCGGAGGTTACGACCTGGCTCGACAATCGCGGCTACCTCGACCCGCTCCCGGTCAAGTACGGCCAATGGCTGGGCGTCCTGCCCGGCTATGTGATCGAAGGCTCCGACGGTCAGATCCGCGGCCGCTGCATCGACCCGGGCCAGGCGCCCGAGGACGCCGACCGCTTCTGCGGCGTCCTGCAGGGCGACTGGGGCTATTCCACCGTCTTCCGCGACAACGTCGCCGAAATCGTCGGCACCCGGCTTGGCCTCACCGGCTGGCTGATGCTGGCGGTGATGTGCGTGATGGTCCCCGGCGCGCTGCTCCTTGGCGTGCTGGCCGGCATGCGCGAGGGCAGCCGCACCGACCGCTCGCTCTCGACCGTGTCGATCATCTCGACGGCGACGCCGGAATACGTCTCGGGCGTCATCTTCATCGCCGTCTTCGCGTCGTCGGCCGTCGGCCTCAAATGGTTCAAGGGCACGGCGACCAGCGCGATGGACGACATCACCTGGGCCAACTTCACCCTGCCGGTCCTGACCATCGCGCTTTACGGCATGGGCTACATCGCCCGCATGACCCGCGCCTCGATGACCGAGGTGATGACGGCCCAATACATCCGCACCGCCCGGCTCAAGGGCGTGTCCTTCCCCAACATCGTCGTCAAACACGCGCTAAGGAACGCGCTGATCGCGCCCTTCACGGTGATCATGCTGCAATTCCCGTGGCTCCTGAACGGCGTCGTGATCGTCGAGACGCTCTTCAACTACAAGGGCTTCGGCTGGACGCTCGTCCAGGCCGCCTCGAACAACGATATCGAACTACTGCTCGGCGTCTCGATCGTCTCGGTGATCGTCGTCCTGCTGACCCAGCTGATCTCGGATATCGGCTACGTCTACCTCAACCCGCGCATCCGGATTTCGTAGGAGGATCATGATGGAACCGCTTACCTGGACCGGAGAGCTCGGGAATTTCCTGGATCCCGCCCTTGCCTTCTTCGCCGCGGCATTCCTCGCCACGGCCCTTCTGCAGATCGTTCTCGGCTTCGTCACCGCCGAAGGCGAAACGGTGGCCAATCCCGACGGCACGCTCACCGTCCGCCGCGGCCCCCGCGAATGGGCGGGCGAGGCGATGAAGTGGAGCTTTCTCGGCCTGATCCTCGTCGTCCTCGCCTATATCGTCGGCGGGATCGTCACGCCCTACGGCACCGGCGGGATCATCGGCGCCATGGCGGCCCGCTTCCTGCCGGTCTGGATCGCGCTTGTCGCGACCTTCGCCCTGTCGATCACCTTCAAGCGCAGGCTCGGCCTTTACGGCAAACTCTTCGACAGCCCGATCGGCATGGTGGGCTTCGGTCTGGTCATGTTCTGGGTCTTCGCCGGCATCTTCGGCGGCCCGCTCGACATGATCCTGACCCACGACCCGCTCGGCATCGCCTCGGGCATGAAGAACGAAGTACCGGGCATGCCCCTTCCCGACGCGACCGAAATGGCGCCGGGCGCCCATTACCTGCTCGGCGGGGACAACCTGTCGCGCGACGTGTTCTCCCGCATGGTCGAAGGCTCCTGGATCGTCATCCAGATCGCCCCGCTGGCCACGGTCTTCGCCTTCATGGTCGGCATCACGCTGGGCCTGCCGGCGGGCTATTTCGGCGGCAAGCTCGACACGCTCCTGACCTTCGTCGCCAACCTGATCCTGGCCTTCCCCGTCATCCTGCTCTTCTATCTGCTGGTCACGCCCGAGATCGTGCAGACCGGCATTCCCAGCTACATGGCCGCCGTCCTCTTCATCTTCGTGCCCATGTTTTGCGCGGTCCTGATCAACTCCCGCTACCGGACCCGGCCGCAGGCCAATCTCATCATCCTCGCCTGTGTCCTTGTGCCTCTCATCTGGCTCTACCTCTCGGTGATCAGCCAGCGCGGCACGCCGCTCAATTTCATGCCGGGCGGTCTCGACCTCTTCGATGTGCCGGGCGGTATCCTCACCGTCTTCGTCTCGGTCGTCTTCGTGAACTCGCCCACCGTCTTCCGGATCGTCCGCGGCCTCGCCCTCGACATCCAGACCCGCGATTACGTCGCCGCCGCCCAGACCCGGGGGGAGCGGTCGTGGTACATCATGCTGTGGGAGATCCTGCCGAATGTCCGCGGGCCCCTCATCGTCGATTTCTGCCTGCGCATCGGCTACACGACGATCCTGCTCGGCACCCTGGGCTTCTTCGGCCTCGGCCTGCCGCCCGAAAGCCCCGACTGGGGGTCGACCATCAACGAAGGCCGCAAGCTCCTGTCGATCTACCCCCACCCGGCCCTGCCACCCGCCATCGCGCTGCTGACCCTCGTCCTCGGGCTGAACCTTCTGGCGGACGGCCTGCGGGAGGAAAGCCTTAAAGATTAACGACCGGAACGTTCGTTCCCCTCCGACGTAATGCCGACCGGATGCCGCCCGAATGCCGCAGGGCCAAATCGGCCCAGATGAGTGAGTGTTAATGACCGACCCAAACGCCGAACCGATCCTTGAAATCGACCAGCTGTCGATCTCGTTCTTCACCCGCCTGCGCGAAATCCCCGCCGTCATGGACTTCTCCGTTCGCGTCCTCCCGGGCGAGGCGATGGGCCTCGTCGGCGAATCCGGATGCGGAAAAAGCACGGTGGCGCTTGGGGTTATGCAGGATCTCGGCGTCAACGGCCGCGTCGTCGGCGGCACGATCAAGTACAAGGGCCGCGACCTCAGCACCCTCTCGCAAGAGGAACTGCGCCATATCCGCGGCTCCGAAATCGCGATGATCTATCAGGAACCGATGGCCTCCCTGAACCCGGCCATGAAGATCGGCAAACAGCTGATGGAAGTCCCCATGATCCATGAGGGCGCCTCGGAAAAAGAGGCGTATAACAGGGCCTTAGAGGTCGTAACCGATGTAAAGCTGCCCGACCCCAAGCGCATCCTCGACGCCTATCCCCACCAGCTGTCGGGCGGCCAGCAACAGCGCATCGTCATCGCCATGGCGCTGATGTCCAAACCCTCCCTCCTGATCCTTGATGAGCCCACCACCGCGCTCGACGTCACGGTCGAGGCGGCGGTGGTCGAGCTGGTGAAGGAACTCGGCCGCAAATACGGCACCTCGATGCTTTTCATCAGTCATAACCTGGGGTTAGTCCTCGAAACCTGCGACCGGATCTGCGTGATGTATTCCGGCGAAGCGGTCGAAACGGGCTCCATCGAAGACGTCTTCGACAAGATGCGCCACCCCTATACGCAGGCCCTCTTCCGCTCCATCCCGCTGCCCGGCGCCGACAAGAACGCCAAGCCCCTCGTCGCCATCCCCGGCAACTTCCCCCACGAACGCCCCCCCGGCTGCAATTTCGGCCCCCGCTGCGACTATTTCGACGCCGGCCGCTGCGATGCCAAGACGATCCCGATGGACCGGGTCGCGGGGGATGAACGCCACCGCACAAGGTGTTTGAGGCACGAGGAAATCGACTGGTCGATGATCCCCCTCGGCAGCGACGGCAAAGCGGGTGCGGAACCGGGCGACGTCATCCTCAGGATCGACGATCTGAAAAAGTACTATCAGGTCTCCGCCAATGCTCTCACCGGCGGCGGCAACACAAAGGTCGTCAAGGCCAACGAGTCCCTCACCTTCGAGGCTCGCGAAAGCGAAACCCTTGCCATCGTTGGAGAATCCGGCTGCGGCAAGTCCACCTTCGCCAAGGTCCTGATGGGGCTCGAGACGGCCACCGAAGGCTCCGTCATCATCGACAACCGCGAAATCGGCAGCACGGCGATCGCCGACCGTGACACGGGCACCATCGCCGACATCCAGATGGTCTTCCAGAACCCGTTCGACACGCTGAACCCCTCCATGACCGTCGGCCGCCAGATCATGCGCGCGCTTGAAATCTTCGGCGTCGGAGGCAGCGAGGGCGAGCGGCGCGACCGCATGCTCCAGCTTCTCGACCTCGTCAAACTCCCCCGCGAATTCGCCGGCCGGATGCCCCGCCAGCTCTCCGGCGGGCAGAAACAGCGCGTCGGCATCGCCCGCGCCTTCGCCGGTGATGCCCGGATCGTGGTGGCCGACGAACCCGTCTCGGCCCTCGATGTCTCGGTTCAGGCCGCCGTCACCGACCTGCTGATGGAGATCCAGCGGGAGCACAAGACGACGCTTCTCTTCATCTCCCACGACCTGTCGATCGTCCGCTACCTCGCCGATCGCGTCATGGTCATGTATCTGGGCCACGTGGTCGAACTCGGCACGACCGAACAGGTCTTCTCCCCGCCCTATCACCCCTATACCGAGGCGCTTCTGTCGGCCGTCCCCATCGCCGACACCCGGGTCCAGAAAAAGCACATCGTGCTTGAGGGCGACATTCCCTCGGCCATGAACCCGCCCCCCGGCTGCCCCTTCCAGACCCGCTGCCGCTGGAAGAGCCAAGTCCCCGGAAACAAATGCGAAACCGAGGTGCCGCCGATCAAGACCATGGCGGACGGTCTGCAGATCAAGTGCCATCTGACCGACGATCAGATGGCCGAGATGGAGCCGGTGATCAAAATCGCCGCCGAATAGCGGCGGAACGATCTGGCCGACAAAGGCATTCCCCCCTCAGGTTGTCAGTGAGGGGAGAATGCATATGCAGGATCGCGATTTCGGATGGGCCATCCCGATGATGCAGGCGGGCTATGCCGGGCGCGGCCTGGTCTACCTCGCCGTCGCCGGGATCTCGCTCTACACCATCTGGCAGGGCGGAGAGGCGCAGGGCACCAGCGCGGCCCTCGCACAGCTCGAACAATCGGCCTGGGGCACCGCGGCGCTTATCGCCATCGGGATCGGCCTTCTGGCCTACATGCTCTGGCGCGTGGTCTGCGGCCTCTACGATCTGGAAGATGAAGGCACCGGCGCCAAGGCTGCCATCGCCCGCACCGGGCAGATCGTCACCGGCCTGATCCACGGCGCCCTCGGCTTCGCCGTCTTCGCCATCATGCTGAGTGCCGCCTCAAGCGGCGGCGGCTCCAAGATCGCGGAATTCACCGGTCAGGTCATGTCGCTCCCCGCGGGCATCTGGATCGTCGGCATCGCGGGCGCCATCACGGTCGGCGCCGGGCTCTACTACCTCAAGAAGGCCTACAAGGAAGAATACCGGGAAAAGCTCGAGGCGAACCATTTCACCCGCAACTGGAACCTCGCGCTGAAGGCGGGCGTCGCGGCCCAGGGCGTGACCGTGACGATCATCGGGGTCTTCCTCGTCGTCGCCGCCCTGCAGGCCGATCCGTCGCAGGCCGGCGGGCTCGACCGGGCGTTCTCCTGGCTTTCCGGACAGATCTACGGCCAGATCCTCGTGACGATCCTCTGCGTCGGCCTCGCAGGCTTCTCGCTCTTCTGCTTCGTCAACGCCGCCTACCGGATCGTCCCGAAGGCCGCGGGCGACGACATCCAAAGTCTCGCGAGCAAGGCCAAGGCCCACGCTCAGTCAGCTTAACTGCCGAGGATGATGCGCACGTAATTCTGCGTCTCGCGGTAAGGCGGCACTCCATTGTGCCGCTGTACCGCCGCGGGCCCGGCATTATAGGCAGCCAGCGCCAGCCGCCACGACCCGAAGGTCCGGTATTGCTCGGCCAGATAGCGCGCCCCGCCATCAAGGTTCTGCGCCGGATCGTTCGGATCGACCCGCAGATAGCGCGCCGTAGCGGGCATCAGCTGCGCCAGCCCCATCGCGCCCTTGTGCGACCGCGCCCGCGGATTCCAGTTGCTTTCCTGCTGGACCAGCCGCGCGAACAGATCCTCCGGGATCCCGTGCCGCCGTGCCGCAGCCCGCGCCATGTCGAGGTATTGGCCGCGATACCGCCCCGAATAGGCAACGTTGCTTTGCCCACCATAGGGGATGTCCACCCGCGGCGGCTGCAAACGCACCGAATTCGAATATTGCTGCGCCGCCCGCCCGTCCAATACTGATGTCTGGGATTTGAACAACGCCGTCCGCGACCGCGTAGACACCTGCTGCGCAATGGCATCGGTCGCAAAGATCGCCAAAACGGCTGCGACCATCACTGTCCTCAAATGCATTCCCGAAAAACTCCGCCCCGTCCCGAACTGCGCGGGACTATACCGCCTTTGGCGAGGGCGAAAACCCCCAAGCGCCCGCCTTAGGGGTCTGTTAACGATGTTCGCATCATGTAAGGTCGCGCTCCAAGGTGAGCAGATTCGAAGAATGAAGGGGGAGCCTCCGATGGCCGGATCCGTCAACAAAGTCATTATCATCGGCAATCTCGGCCGCGATCCGGAGGTGCGCACGTTCCAGAACGGCGGCAAGGTCGTCAATCTGCGGATCGCGACCTCGGAAACCTGGAAGGACCGCAACACCGGCGAACGGCGCGAGCGGACCGAGTGGCACTCCGTCGCCATCTTCTCCGAACCGCTGGCGCGCGTGGCCGAGCAGTACCTGAAGAAGGGCTCCAAGGTGTATATCGAGGGCCAGCTCGAGACGCGCAAATGGCAGGACCAGTCCGGCGCCGACCGCTACTCGACCGAGGTCGTGCTGCGCCCCTACAAGGGCGAGCTGACGATGCTCGACGGCCGCGGCGAAGGCGGCGGCGGCGGCGGGGATTACGGCGGCGGCCAGTCATCGTCTGGCGGCTATGGCGGTGGACAAAGCAGTGGCGGGTATGGCGACCAGGCCCCGGCAGGCAGCGACCTGGACGACGAGATCCCTTTCTAAGGCCGCGCGGCCAGCGCGTCCGACAGAAGATCACGTACCATCGCCGGCGGAACGTCGCCGGCGATCACCGCCTCGCCGATCCCGTCGGCGAGGATGAACCGCAGCTTGCCATCGACGACCTTCTTGTCCTGCGCCATCAGGTCGAGCAGCCCGTCCGCATCCGGCAAGTCCCCCGCGATATCGGCAAGCGAGGATTTCAGGCCAAGCGCCGCCAGATGCGCGGCCACCCGGCTCGGGTCCTCCTGCGGGCACCGCCCCAGCCGGGCCGACAGATCGAAGGCCAACGCACAGCCGATCGCGACCCCCTCCCCGTGCAGCAGCCGATCCGAATAGCCCGTCGCCGCCTCCAGCGCATGACAGAACGTATGCCCCAGATTGAGAAGCGCGCGCTCCCCCTCTTCCCGTTCGTCCCGGCGCACGATCCCCGCCTTCATCTCGCAGGACACCCGCACCGCATGGCGCAGCGCCGCCGGCTCCCGCGCCAGCACCGCCGCACCGTTCTGTTCCAGCCAGCCGAAGAACTCCGCATTGCCCAGCAGCCCGTATTTCACGACCTCCCCATAACCCGCCCGCATCTGCCGGTCGGGCAGCGTCGCAAGGCTCTGCGTATCGGCCAGCACCAGCGAGGGCTGATGGAACGCGCCGATCAGGTTCTTCCCATGGCGCGAATTGATCCCCGTCTTCCCGCCGACAGAGCTGTCGACCTGCGCCAGCAGGCTCGTCGGGATCTGCACGAAGCGCACGCCCCGCCGCAGGATCGCGGCGGCAAACCCCACCAGATCCCCGATCACCCCCCCGCCCAGGGCGATGACGACATCGCGCCGCTCCACCTTCCGGTCCAGCAGCCACTCCACCGTCCGCGTCAGTTCCGCCCAGCCCTTCGTCTGCTCGCCGGGCGGTAGCCTCAGCACATCGGCCTCGATCCCGCCTGCCGCCAGACCCGCCAGAAGCACCTCAAGCTGCGCCTCCGCCACCGCCTCGTCCGTCACCACCGCGACCCGGCGGCGCGCCAGAAGCGGGCCAATCGCCTCGCCAGCAGATCCCAGCAGACCCGGCCCGATCAGAATGTGATAGGCGCGGCCGTGCAGGTCCACATGGACGCGGTCGTGAACAGGAAGGCTCATGCCGCCTCCAATATGCCGGGATGCGCGCGGATGGCAGCCAAAACCCGGTCCGTCATGTCGCTGATCGAAAAATCAGGGTCCGCCTCCACGACCAGATCGGCCTGCGCATAATGCTCCTCCCGCGCGGCCAGAAGGCTCGCCAGCCTCCCGCGTGGATCGGCCACCCGCAGAAGCGGTCGCGTATCCTTGTGCCGCACCCGCTCCCACAGCAGATCCAGATCCGCCTTCAGCCACACCGAAAGTCCCTTCGCCGAAATCGCCCGCCGGTTCCGCTCTGCCAGGAACGCCCCGCCCCCGGTCGACAGGATCGCGGGCGGCCCGTCCAGCAGCCGCTCGATCACCTCCGCCTCCCGGGCCCGGAAAAACGCCTCCCCGTCCCGCTCGAAGATCTCCGGAACCGTGGCCTGCGCCGCCTCTTCCATCGCGGCATCCGTGTCCAGGAACGGCACGTCCAGACGGGCGGCCAAAGACCGGCCAATCGCCGTCTTGCCCGACCCCATCATGCCCACAAGGGCTACGGTCTTGAGCAGTGCCTGTCCCACGTTTCCCCGGTCGGCGCGCCACCGCCTAATGCAAAAATCCGATCTTCCATGGCGTGATCTTGCCGATAAGGCCATATATAAGGTGCGCAAAAGAAGATCGAGCAGTCGAAGGTCGCGAAAATGTGGCGTCTGATCAAGTTCTTACTGTACCTCCTGATCCTGGGGGCCGTTGTGTTCATTGGCTATGCCTATATCGGCCCGATCGTGACGCCCGAGGATTTCGTGGCACCCAGCGAAGAGGTCAGCGAGCCGGTCACGCTCGATCTGGAATAGGATTTCCATGCGTACACTCCTCGCTTTGACACTCGGATCAGCCGCGAGCGTCGCTTCCGCGCAACAGGAAGGGGCGCCGCTTTCCGCGATCGACTGGCTGAGCGAAAGCGTCGAAACCATGGGGCTTGCCCAGCCGCTCCCGCTCGAGCCGCCGCCGGCCTCGGCGATCGCCGTCTCCCCGATCGAGGTCACGCCGCTCGACGCGCCGTCGGCCGACAGCGTCGGCCTCCTGTCGTCCGCGCAGTCCGGCCTGCCCCGCTCGCTCTGGGCGGCCAGCGATCCCGCCACGCTCAGCCGTCTCGTCACGGCCCAGCCGGTTGAGGCGCTTCCGGCGATGCAGGGCCTGCTCCAGACGCTGCTGCTGGCCGAGGCCGACCCGCCGCTTGGCTCCGGCCCCAACGCCCGCTTCTTCCTCGCGCGCGTCGACAAGCTGCTCGATATCGGCGCGCTCGAACCGGCCCAGGCGCTCCTCGACGGCGTGCCAGAGCCCGACCCGCGCACCTTCCGCCGCCTCTTCGATGTGGCCCTGCTGAACGGAACCGAAGACAGCGCCTGCCGCATCCTCCTCGAAACGCCCGATCTGGCCCCCACGATCGAAGCGCGCGTCTTCTGCCTCGCCCGCAGCGGCGACTGGCCCGCCGCCGCGCTGACGCTCAACAGCGGGCGCGCCATCGGCGATCTGACCGCGGAAGAGGACGACCTGCTCGCCCGCTTCCTCGACCCCGACCTGGCCGAAATCAGTGACCCCCTGCCCCGCCCCGCGCGTCCCACGCCGCTCACCTTCCGTCTCTACGAGGCGATCGGCGAGGCGCTCGACACCACCGACCTGCCCCGCGCCTTCGTCGCGGCAGACCTGCGCGCCACGAACGGCTGGCGCCCCCAGCTTGCCGCGGCAGAGCGTCTGATCCAGGCCGGCGCGATTGCCCCCAACCGCTTCTTCGGCACCTATCAAAGCCGCCGCCCCGCCGCCTCGGGCGGCGTCTGGGACCGGGTCGCCGCGTTCCAGGCGTTCGAAAAGGCGCTCAAGGAGGAAGACGCAGACGCGATCGCGCAAACTCTCCCACCCGCCTGGGAGGCGATGGGCGAAATCGGCGCTTCCTTCGCCTTCGCCCGGCAATATGGCGCGCCGCTTTCCGAGGTCGGCCTGACCGGCCCGGCCGCCGACATCGCAGGCGAGATCGCTCTTCTCGGCACAGATTACGAACTTGCCGTCCGTCCGGGCGGTGCTGCGGCAGCCGCCGATCCGTTCCTGCAGGCCATCGCCCGTGGTCGATTGTCGGACGTCAACACCCCAACCGACCCGCTGGCCCGTGCAATCGCGGATGCCTTCAGCGGCAGCGCGGCCCCCGCAGAGCTCACCCAGCTCGCTGATGCCGGCAAGCTGGGCGAGGCGCTCCTCCACACGATCAGCCTGATGGAGGACGGCCGCACCGGTGATCCACAGAAGGTCACCGATGGGCTTGCCACGCTCCTCTATGTCGGGCTGGAAGACATTGCCCGCCAATCCGCGCTCCAGCTCCTCATCCTGCGGCAGCCGGTGTGACCTCCACCCGGCACAGCGCGGACAGCTGGATATCGGTCTTCCTCGACGCTCAAGCGGCCGAGCTTGGGGCCTCCCGAAACACGCTCCTCGCCTACGGCCGGGACCTGCGCGATTTCGCAGCCTGGCTCGACCGGCGGAAAGACGACCTTCAAACGGCCACCACCCAGACGATCACCGACTATCTGATCGACTGCGAGGCCTCCGGCCTCTCCAAAGCCACCCGCGCGCGTCGCCTCTCCTCCATCCGGCAGCTCTACCGTTTCGCGGTCGAGGAAGGTCTGCGCGACGACAATCCCGCCGTCGACATCTCCGGCCCCGGCCAGTCGAAACGCCTGCCGAAGACGCTGACCGAAGACGACGTCGACCGCCTGCTCGCCGCCGCCCGCACCACCGGCCGGACGGAAACGGACCGCCTCCGAAACACCTGTCTCCTCGAACTGCTTTACGCAACCGGCATGCGCGTCACCGAACTTGTCTCGCTGACCATGGCGGCGGCCAAGGGCGACCCGAAGATGCTCCTCATCCGCGGCAAGGGCGACAAGGATCGCATGGTCCCCCTCTCACCGCCCGCCCGCGCAGCGCTCGCGGCCTGGCTCACCCACCGTGAGCGTGAAGAGGACAAGACCCGCCAGGACCGCCGCCCGCCCGCACCCCACCTCTTCCCCTCCGGCCGCGGCAAAGGCCACCTGACCCGCCAGCGCCTCCACGGCATCCTGAAAGACCTCGCCGTCACCGCCGGCATCCCGCCCGCCAAGGTCAGCCCCCATGTCGTTCGCCACGCCTTCGCGACCCACCTGCTGGGCCGCGGCGCCGACCTCAGAACGATCCAGACCTTCCTCGGCCATTCCGACGTCTCGACGACCGAGATCTACACCCACGTCCTCGACGCCCGCCTGCGCGACCTCGTCCTCGACCACCACCCGCTCAGCAAGCCCTTGATAGAGGCGGGCAATCGCGCAGATAAGCAGGCAAACGAAACGTAAGAGAGACCCATGGACGCCCCCGTCGCCGACGCCGCCTTCTGGATCACAGCTGGCGCTATATTCTTCCTGCTGATCCTGTCGGGCTTCTTCTCCGGCTCCGAAACCGCGCTGACCGCCGCCTCCCGCGGCAAGCTGCGCGCCCAGGCCGACCGCGGCTCGCGCGGGGCATCGCGCGCCCTGCGCGTGACCGAGGACAGCGAACGCCTGATCGGCTCGGTCCTGCTCGGCAACAACCTGGTCAACATCCTCGCCACCTCGCTCGCCACCGCCCTCTTCACCCGCGCCTTCGGCGAATCCGGGGTGGCGCTCGCGACCCTCGTCATGACGCTCCTCGTCCTGATCTTTGCCGAGGTGCTGCCCAAGACCTACGCGATCACCAACGCCGAAAAGGCCGCCTCCGCCGTCGCGCGGCCCATCTCCATCGTCGTCACGGTCTTCTCCCCCGTCGTCTCCGCCGTCCGCTGGCTGGTGCGCGGGGTCCTGCGCATCTTCGGCGTCCGTATCGACCCCGACAGCCACATCCTCGCCATCCGGGAAGAAATCGAAGGCGCCCTCCAGCTCGGCCGCTCCGAAGGTGTGGTCGAGAAAGAGGATCGCGACCGCATCCTCGGCGCCCTCGACCTCTCTGAACGCACGGTCGAGGAGATCATGCTCCACCGCTCGGGGATCGAGATGATCGACAGCGAGGCCTCGCCGGACGAAATCCTGCGCCAGTGCCTCGAAAGCCCCTACACCCGCCTGCCACTCTTCAAGGGCGATCAGGAGAACATCGTCGGCATCGTCCACGCAAAGGAGCTTCTGCGCGCGATCTACCAGCACCGCGGAACGCCCGAAAGCGTCGCCACCGACCTCGCCGCGTTCGAGGTGATGGAGGTCGCGATGCCCCCTTACTTCATCCCCGAGACGACGACGCTCGACGACCAGATGCGCCAGTTCCTGCGGCGTCACAGCCACTTCGCCCTCGTCGTCGATGAATACGGCACACTCCAGGGCCTCATCACGCTCGAAGACATCCTCGAAGAGATCGTGGGAGAGATCACCGACGAATTCGACACCGGCGAGGGTCTGCCCATCGCCAAGGGCGACGACGGTGCCTTCCTCGTCGACGGCAGCATGACGATCCGCGACCTCAACCGCGCGAACGAATGGAACCTGCCTGATGAAGAGGCCAACACCGTCGCGGGCCTCGTCATCCACGAGGCGCAGATCATCCCGAGCGCCGGACAGGTGTTTTCCTTTCACGGCTTCCGGTTCGAAGTGGTCACGATGGAGCAGAACCGGATCGCGACCCTCAAGATCCGCAAGCTCTAGGGTCAGGACCCTCGTCGCGGGGTTGAACCCAGTCGCGATCCGGGCAACCCTCTGACCAAACGTCACTTACCGCCCGGAGGACCGCCATGCTGTGTCGCACCACCCTACTCGCCGCCGTCGCAGCCACGCCGCTCCTCGCGCAAGAGGCGGCCGACAGCGTCGCCCCCGAGGCCGCCGCGCCCCAGATCCCCGCAGCCTTCGCCGATCTGACCCCCGCGGCCCAGGCCGCGCTCGACGCGAAAGCCGCAGGCGAACCCGTCACCGCCGAAAACTGGATGGTCGCCGCCGCCAACCCGCTCGCGGTCGAGGCCGGCGCACGCGTCCTCCGCGAAGGCGGCACCGCCGCCGACGCCATGGTCGCCGTCCAGGCCGTCCTTGGCCTGGTCGAACCGCAAAGCTCCGGTCTCGGCGGCGGCGCCTTCCTCGTCTGGTACGACGCGGCCAGCGGCGAGGTCACCACCCTCGACGGCCGCGAAACCGCGCCCATGGCCGCGACACCCACCTACTTCCAGGACGAAAACGGCGAGCCCCTGCAATTCTTCGACGCGGTCGTGGGCGGCCGCTCCGTCGGCACGCCGGGCACGCCTGCCCTTCTCGAAGCCGCCCACCGCCGCTGGGGCCGCGCCAATTGGGAGGGGCTCTTCACCGAGGCCATCACGCTCGCCGAAGACGGCTTCACCGTCTCTCCCCGCCTCGCCACCCTCGTCTCGAACGACGAGGAACGGCTGCAACGCTTCCCCGACACGGCCGCCTATTTCTTCCCCGGCGGCACAGCCATCGCCGAGGGCGACACGCTCTTCAACGCGGACTACGCCGACACGCTGCGCGCCCTCGCCCGCGACGGATCGCGAGCGTTCTACGAAGGCGAAATCGCCGAGGATATCGTGCGTACCGTCCGCAACGCCGAAGGCAATCCCGGCCTCCTCGCCCTCACCGACCTCGAACGCTATCAGGTGATCGAACGCCCCGCCGTCTGCGCCGATTACCGCGAAACCCAGGTCTGCGGCATGGGCCCGCCGTCGTCGGGTGCGCTGACCGTCGGCCAGATCCTCGGGATGCTCGGCAACTTCAACCTCGCCGCGATGAACGCCCAGGATCCGACCGCCTGGCGCCTGATCGGCGACGCCTCCCGCCTCGCCTTCGCCGATCGCGGCCGCTACATGGCCGACAGCGATTACGTCCCCGTCCCGACTGAGGGGCTGGTCGACCCGACCTACCTCGCCGAACGCGCCAACCTCCTGCAGACCAACGCCGCGCTGGACGAGGTCGCCCCCGGCACGCCGGAATGGGATCACGCCTGGCTGCAACTGGCCGACGACGAAAGCCTGGAGCTCCCCTCGACCTCCCACATCTCGATCGTCGACGCAGACGGCAATGCGCTGTCCATGACGACGACCATCGAAAACGGCTTCGGCTCCCGCCTCTTCACCCGCGGCTTCCTGCTGAATAACGAGCTGACCGATTTCTCCTTCCGCACCCATGCCGACGGCATCCCGATCGCCAACCGGCTGGAACCCGGCAAGCGCCCCCGCTCGTCAATGTCGCCCACCATCGTGCTCGAAGGCGGCGAGCCGATCCTGGTCACCGGCTCCCCCGGCGGCAGCCGCATCATCGGCTACGTCGCGCAGTCGATCATCGCCTATCTCGACTGGGGCATGAACCCGCAAGAGGCCGTCTCGATGCCGCATCTCGTCAACCGCTTCGGCACGTTCGACCTGGAGGAAGGCACAGACGCGGTCACTCTCGAAGGCCCGCTCCAGCAGATGGGCTACGAAACCAGTATCCGCGCGCTGACCTCGGGCCTGCACGTCATCGCGATCGACAACGGCCTGATCGGCGGCGCCGATCCCCGCCGCGAGGGCATCGCGATCGGCGAATGACGAGGCTCCAAACCCCTGATATTTCGCGGATTTGGCGCCAGAGGTGCAAGAAGAACGGGTCCTGAGCCTATCGCCCTTTGAAGAGCCCCCCGAGGACGCCGCGCACGATGCGGCGTCCCGTCGTCCCCCGCAGCTCCTTGACCAGGGCCGAGGTCAGCGCCTCGCCCAGCCCGCCCGTGTCGGACGACCGGCGGCGCGAGGTCGACCGCCCCACCTGACGCCCGTCATACCGGCGCCCCGTCCGGAACTCCCGCTCGCCTTCCGGCAGGGCCGCCTCCTCCGCCTCAGTCTTCTCGGCATCGGCCGCCGCCTTTGCCGCCCGCGCGGCGAGGATCTCCGCCGCGCTCTCCCGGTCGACCGCCTCCGCGTAGCGCCGCAGTTCCGTCTGCCCGTCGATCACCGCCTTGCGCTCGGCCGCCGAAATCGGCCCCAACTGCGACGACGGCGGCCGGATCAACGTCCGCTCCACCATCCCCGGCACCCCCTTCCGGTCGAGCATCGACGTCACCGCCTCGCCCGTCCCGACCTCGCGGATCGCGTCGGCCGTATCGAAAGCCGGATTGGGCCGGTAGGTCTCCGCCGCCTTCTTCAGCTCGCGCTGGTCTTTTCCCGTAAAGGCGCGCAGCGCGTGCTGGATCCGGTTGCCCAACTGGCTCAGCACGTCATCCGGCACATCGCCCGGGTTCTGCGTGATGAAATAGACGCCCACCCCTTTCGACCGGATCAGCCGCGCCACCTGCTCCACCTTGTCAACCAGCGCATCGGGCGCATCGTCGAACAGTAGATGCGCCTCATCGAAGAAGAAGACGAGCTTGGGCTTCTCCGGGTTGCCTACCTCCGGCAGCGTCTCGAACAGCTCACTCAAGAGCCACAGCAGGAAGGTCGCGTAAAGCTGGGGCGAGCCCATCAGCTTGTCGGCGGCCAGGATGTTCACCCGCCCCTCGCCTTCCGCCGTCACCGCCATCAGGTCCGAGATCTCCAGCGCCGGTTCCCCGAACAGCTGCGCACCGCCCTGGTTCTCCAGCGTCAGCAGCGACCGCTGGATCGCCCCCACCGACGATGCGGCGACATTCCCGTAACGCAGGCTCAGATCCGCCGCGTTCTGCCCACACCAGACCAGCAGCGATTGCAGATCCTTCAGGTCCAGAAGCGGCAGCCCCTCTTCGTCCGCCACCCGGAAGGCAACGTTCAGAACGCCCTCCTGCACCTCGGTCAGATCCAGCAGACGCGACAGCAGAAGCGGCCCCATCTCGGCCACGGTCGTGCGAATCGGATGCCCCTGATCCCCGAATAGATCCCAGAACACGACCGGAAAGGCGCGATAGGCGAGATCCAGCCCGATCGTCTCTGCCCGGCTCATGAATGCGTCGTGAAGCTTGAAATCCTCCCGACCGGCAGCGGCAAGCCCGCTCAGATCGCCCTTCACGTCCGACAGGAAGACCGGGACGCCCGCCCGCGAAAACCCCTCCGCCAGGATCTGCAGCGTCACCGTCTTACCCGTTCCGGTCGCCCCGGCGATCAGCCCATGCCGGTTTGCATGGTCGAATCTCAGATATTGCGGGCCCGCATAGCCCTCTCCCCCGCCTCCGATGAACACACCGCTCGTCTCGTCAACCATGGCACCGCCCTCATTTTTCGAGTGGGAAAATACAATCTTAACCCGCCTCTGCCAGTCTCAATCGTGGAGGCACCGGGATCAGCGTCCGGTGCGTCTGGTTTCCTCCCTGTCAGACTGGCCGCGCCTCTAAGGCGCGGCTCTTTTGACCGCATCAACCATAGCACGAAAGTCGCATCTTGCCTGTTGACGGCGGGGGGGCCAATGCGTAGCGTCTGTCCGCAAGTCGGCCAAGTCCGGCAGGGAGACAAGCGAAAAAGGGTCCGCCACTCGGGCCCTTTTTCCTTTTGCTCTCAAGGGCATCGCCGATGGGCGATGCCCCGCGCGCTTCCTCAAGGATTGCCCCTGACACGGCCAAAGCGTCGTGATAGAGCCTGCGCCGAATGAGACACAGACCGGAAGGACAGAACGCACCCATGTGGACTGCACTCAGACCGACCTGCCTGGCGCTGCTTCTGGCAGTGCCGATGGCCGCAACGGCGCAAGAGACGCCGACAGAGACTGCCCCCGAAACGGAAGAGGCGGAACCGGCCCAGACCGAAGCCGACCCCGCCGCAGGCGGTGCAACGCCGCCCGCCGAAAACGAGACGCCCACGACGAACGATCCCACAACCGGCCTCGACATGGGCCGCGGCGCCGGGGAAGCGGCCGCACCAGGCGAACCGCAGGTCGGGCAGGAATACATCGCCGAAACAAGCGGCGACTGGTCCATCCGTTGCCTCAAGACGCCCGAGGATCAGCCCGATCCCTGCCAGCTCTACCAGCTTCTGCGCGGCAGCGACGACAACCCGGTGGCCGAAATCAGCATCGTCCGCCTGCCCGAAGGCAGCGCCGCCGCCGCGGGCGCGACGATCGTCACCCCGCTCGAGACGCTGCTGACCGAAGACCTGCGCATCTCCGTCGATGGCGGCGCCGACCGGGTCTATGAATTCAGCTTCTGCAACCAGGGCGGCTGCGTCAGCCGCGTGGGCTTCACGGGCGCGGAAATCGCGCAATTCCGCGCCGGCAACGCCGCCCGGATGCGGATCGTGCCGGCCGCCGCGCCGGACCAGAGCATCGATCTGACGATCTCGCTCACGGGCTTTACCGCCGGCTTCAACGCGCTCGCCGTTCCGGAAGGCAACTGACCCTCAGGCGCGCGGCAAAAGTCGCGCGCCTAAGCCGCCTTGAGCGCCAGCACGGCGTTCAGCCCCCCGAAGGCAAACGCATTCGACAGCGCCACCTTCACCTTCGCCTCCCGCGCGACATTCGGAACCACGTCCAAAGCACATTCCGGATCGGCCTCCTCATAGCCGATCGTGGGTGCGATCACGCCCTCGCGCAGCGCCATGATGCAGGCCAGAAGCTCCACCGCCCCCGTCCCGCCGATCAGATGCCCGTGCATCGACTTGGTGGATGAGATCATCAGCTCATCCGCATGGGGCCCGAATGCGTCGGCCACCGCCGCGCATTCCGTCTTGTCATTGGCCGCCGTCCCCGTCCCATGGGCATTGATATAACCCACCGCCGTCGCGGCGATCTTGCCATCCGCCAAGGCCCCGGCGATCGCCCGCGCCGCCCCTTGCTTCGAGGGCATCACGATATCGGACGCGTCCGAGGTCATGGCGAACCCCGCCACCTCGGCCAGAATGTCTGCACCCCGGGACTTCGCATGCTCGTAATCCTCGAAGATGAAGACGCCCGCGCCCTCGCCCTGCACCATGCCGTCGCGATTGGCCGAAAACGGCCGGCAGGCGGTCTTCGACATCACGCGCAACCCCTCCCAGGCCTTCACGCCGCCGAAGCACAGCATCGATTCCGACCCGCCGGTGACCATCACGTCGCAGGCGCCCGACCGGATCATCCAGAACGCCTGCCCCATGGCGTGATTTGACGAGGCGCAGGCGGTGGCGACGGTGAAGGAGGGCCCCTTGAGGTTCCACTCCATCGACACATGGCTCGCCGCCGCATTGTTCATCAGCTTCGGCACCACGAACGGATGCACCCGGTTCTTCCCGTCCTCATAGACGGTGCGGTAATTCTCGTCCCAGGTATTCACACCGCCGCCCGCGGTGCCCAGGATCACGCCCGACCGCGCGGCCAGCCGCCCGCCGACATCCTCGATCCCGGCCTGATCCATCGCCTCCTTCGCGGCGAGCAGGGTGAACTGCGTGAACCGGTCGTAAAGGGCGATCTGCTGGCGGTTGAAATGGGTATGCTCGTCATACCCTGTCACCTGCCCGCCGATCTTCACCGACAGCCGGTCCACATCGCGGATATCCAGCGCACTGATCCCGCAGCGCCCCTCGCGCATCGCCTCAAGCGTCGCAGGCACGTCGTGGCCAAGCGCGTTGATCGTGCCGGCCCCAGTGATAACGACACGGCGCATGGTCAGGCGGATATGCCTTTCTGCTCGCGCACCAGCCCCTCGACCGCGCCGATGATGGCGGCGACAGACGAGATGTCGAACTCGCTCTGCTGGGGGTCATTGGCGTTGAAGGGCACCGAGATATCGAACTCTTCCTCGATGGCGAAGATGCTTTCGACCAGGCCCAGGCTGTCGACGCCCAGATCCTCAAGCGTGCTGTCCATCTTCACGTCCGACGGTTCCAGCATGGCCTGTTCGGCGATGATCGCGATCACCCGGTCCCTGATATCCATCGGCCGTCTGCCCCCACATTTCGTCTTGCTGGAGTGGATTTAGTCACTCTCTTGCGTCTTTGAAACCGATTTCTTCAGCCGTGCAACCTCCGCGAAAAGCCGCGGCAGGCGGCGCAGCGCCTTATAGCTTTCGATGTTCGTCGTCATCTTCGTCGCCGGATAGCCCAGCATGATGCGCCGGGATGGGACGTTCGACATCACGACCGTCGCAACGCCGGTCACCACGTCCTCTCCGATCACCAGATTGTCGCCAACACCCGTCCGCCCGCCCAGCACCGTACGGTCCCCGATCACCGCCGATCCGGCGATCCCCGTCTGCCCGCAGAGCAGGCAATCCTCGCCCACGACGACATTGTGACCCACCTGCACGAGGTTATCGATCTTCGTCCCCCGCCCGATCCGCGTCGGCCGGATCGTCCCGGCATCGATGCAGGACCCTGCACCAACCTCGACGTCGTCCCCGATTTCCACCCCGCCAAGGGAGTGGATCCGATGCCAGCTCGCATCCTCCGGCGGCGTGATCTCGGCCTCGCCCAGGCTCTCCCGCGCCAGCTCCGCGGCCGACGGCTCCGCGGTCACGAACGAGAACCCGTCGCCCCCGATCGCCACGTTCATTTGCGACACGAAGCGGTCACCGATCACCACCCGGTGCCCGATCCGCGTCCCCGCATCCAGCAGCGCCCCCGCGCCGATCCGGACACCAGCGGCGATGGACACATGCGCCCCGATCCGCGCGCCCGCCCCGATCCGTGCCCCCGCGCCGACAAAGGCGAACGCCCCGATGACCGACCGCGCGCCGATCACCGCACCCTCCTCGATCACCGCGCTCGGATGCACCCGCGTCTTCTCCGGCAACTCCGGCGGGCGGTCCATCAGCTGCGTCAGCCCCGCCATTGCCAGCCGCCCCCGCGGCGCCTCGATGGCCGCCTCCAGACCCAGCGCCCGCCAATCCGCCCCGGGCCAGACGATCGCCGCCCGGGCCGCGCCCTTGGCCAGATCCTCGCCGTAGGCCGGCGCCAACGCCAAAGCCAGATCGCCCGGCCCCGCCGATCCCGGCTCCGCCAGGCCCTCCACTTCAAGCGAAACGGCGCCGAAGGCGTCCGCCTCCAGCGCCGCTGCGATTTCCTCGATCGTAAAGGCCATCTCGTCCCCGCTCTCGGGGCCGTGACTAGCCCCCGAGCGCGCGGATGACCACCCCTTCCCGGGCCAGCGCGTTCCAGATCTTCGCATCGCGCCCATAGACGTCACGGCGATAGTTCATCTGCCCCCGCGCATCGGTGAAGGCCGTCCGGTAGACGATATGCACCGGCACCGGCTGCGCCATATCCACCCGCGTCTCGCGGCCCGTCCGCAGCCGCTCCCGGAAGAACCCCTCCGGATCGGCCGTCTGCTTCGACAACAGCTCATAGGCGAAATCGAACGGATCCCGCAGCCGGATGCAGCCATGGCTGAACGCCCGCACCTCGCGTCCGAACAGGCTCTTGGCCGGCGTGTCATGCAGGTAGATGTTGTACCGGTTCGGGAACATGAACTTCACCAGACCCAGCGCATTCCCCTGGCTCGGCGGTTCCCGCATGGCGAAGGGGAAGGTCTGCTCGGTATAGGCGTTGAAATCGACCGCCGCCCGGTTCACCACCCGCCCCCGGTTGTCGGTGATCTGGATATGGTTCACCGCATAGGGGTTCCGCTTGAGCATCGGCAGGTATTCCTTGGTCACGATCGACCGCGGCACATACCAGCTCGGGTTGATGACCATGAACTCCATGACGTCCGAGAATTCCGGGCTGCGCCGGTCGCTCTGCGTCGCCCCGATGACCGACCGCGTCTTGAAGGTCTCGGCATCGTTGTCGATGATCGCAGCCGTGAAATCCGTCAGGTTCACCCAGACATGCCGCGTGCCCCGCGGACGGTTGATCCACCGCTCCCGCTCCATCGCGACGATGATGTTGCGCAGCCGCTCTTCCGGGGCGCGGTTGATCTCGCGGACCGTGCCCTGCCCGGCGACGCCGTCGGGGTTCAGGCCATAAGCCACCTGAAACCGCTGCACACCCGCGCGCACGCTGTCGTCATAGACGCTCGTCGCGCTGCGGTTCATGAACCCCTTGGCCACCAGCCGGTCACGCAGCGCAACCACCGCAGGCCCCGAGGCACCCGGCTTCAGCGTGCCCGGCACCGTCGGTCCCCAGCCGCCCTGGGCGATCAGCCGCTCCAGCCGCAGCTTCTCGCGCATCAGGCGGGTGTATTCCGGCGCCGCCGGCGCCAGCGAGCGGATGAACGCCCCCGGGTTCGACTGCACCAGGGCGGTCAGCGTGCCCACCCGGCTCCGATAGGGCACTTCCCGCACGATCCCGCTATCGACGCGCGACGGCACCAGAACGCCCGTCTGAATATCCCGTGCATATTGCAGGAACAGACGGCTCATCTCGACCTCGACCCGCCCGCGCGACACCGGATCGTTTGCCGCCCGCAGGGCCTGCGTCATCCGGGCCGCATCATAGCGCTGCGGGGGAAGACCGTGATCGCCCGCACTTTCCATCGCCTGCAGGAAGGCCTGGCGGCGGGCCCGATCATCATTATCGACCCAGATCCCCTCGAACTGGACCGAGCGATAGAATTGCGCCAGCGCATCGTCCCGCGCGGCGGCCTCGGCCACCGCCTGCTTGAACGGCGTGACCTGCGCGACCGCAGGCACTGCGGAAATCGCAAGCAAAGAAAGAGCAGCCAAAATAGGGCCGGGCCGGAAATGGCGGATTGAAACGGTCGGCATCGAGATATCACCTCGTTGTCTTGGCAATTGAAAAACAGCGCCTCCCATCAGGACGCGCCTCCGATCTCCAGTCTACTCACAACTGCGAGACGGGGTAGCAAGGAGTTGCGCCTGTGTCCTTAAGGACAGTCGCAAACGCGCCACACCGGCCTCCTGCACATCTATTATTGCAATTCTGCGCAAAATCCCGCTCATTTCCTATACGTTAACTCCTTTACGGCTACGAAGCACTTGGTCGGTGAATCCGGCTGTGCCATAGATTCCAGCACTGGGGACGACGATGGGCAGGTTAAAGGATCCGCGCAAAGCGGGCCAATAAGAACGACGGGACACAGGCAATGACCACTGAAGGACAGGTGCGCCTGACACGGCGCGGACTCTTGGCGGCATTCGGGGCAACCGCCATCACTGCAGCCCCAACGTATTCACAAGCCGCAGGGTTCCTTAGGGGCGCAGGCGATGTTCGCAGGATACGGATGTATTCGGGCCGAACGGGCGAACATATCAACATGATCTACTGGATCGAAGGCGACTACATCGCGGATGCCGTCCACGAAGTGAACCACTTCATGCGCGACTGGCGGACGAACACGACGATCCAGATCGACCTGCGCACGGTCGATATCATGGCCGCCGCCCACAACCTGATGGACGCAAGCGAACCGTACATGCTCCTCTCCGGCTACCGCTCTCCCCAGACCAACGCGATGTTGCGCAGCCGGTCTTCGGGCGTGGCGAAGAACTCGCTCCATATGAAAGGCCAGGCCGCCGACCTCCGCCTCGACAGCCGCTCGGTCGGCCAGATGGCGCGCGCCGCCGCGGCCTGCCGCGGGGGGGGTGTCGGCAAGTATTCCGGCTCGAACTTCGTCCATATGGATTGCGGCCCGGTGCGCACCTGGGGCCGCTAGGCGTCAGGCCCATCCGACGTCAGAAAGGCTTCCGTCGCCGCGCGACGGTCGAAACCCGCGCCCCAGCGAAGAGACCCGCAAGGGTCGATGAGCGGCCCGCCCGCAAAAACCCGCCTTGACTCGCCTCGCCAAACACACCCAAAAATGTCCAACGTTTTGGGTATGATGGAACAATGGCGCTGTTCAGCCGAACTCCCGACGAGGACGACACGATCGTCTCGCTTGTCGCAAGCGGGCTCCGGCGGGACATCTCCTTCGGCGTGCTGCCGCCCGACGCCAGGCTCAAGCTGACCGATCTGCGCAGCCGCTACGGCGGCTCCAACCACTCGATCCGCGAAGCGCTCCGCATCCTCTCCACCGAAGGCCTGGTCGAGGCAGAGGCCCAGCGCGGCTTCCGCGTCGCCTCCGCGACCGAGGCCGACCTCGCCGACATCCTGCGCCTGCGCGTCGAAATCGAAGGCACCGCGCTTGACTGGTCCCTCGCCCATGGTGACGTCACCTGGGAAGGCAGCGTCATCGCCGCCCACCACGCCCTCGGACGCGCTGAAGAGGCCGTCGCGGCCGCCCCCGACGATCTCACCGCGCTCGAATGGGACGAGGCGCTCCGCACCTTCCACGCAGCCCTCGCCGCCGCCAGCGGATCGCCCCGCATCATCGCGCTCCAAAAACAGTTCTACGACCAGTCCCGCCGCTTCACGCTGGCCGCCCTGCGCGAAGCGCGCCTCGACTTCGCCGCCCGCAAGGCCCGCCAGGCCGCGCTCCTGCAATCCGTCCTCGACCGCGACGCGCCCGCCGCGCGCGCAGCCCTCACCGACAACATCCTGGGCGATCTCGCGCCCCACCGGACGGGCCCCGTGCCCTAAGCCCGGGCCCTCAACCACGCATCCGACTAATCCAGGGAGGAACAAAGATGCGCATCACCAGACGCCAGGCCGTCACCCTCATGGGCGGCACCGCGGCCGCCGCCGCCACGGGCCTCGCCACACCGGCCATTGCCAGCACACCGCTCGTCGTGGGCGCCCTGCGCTTCACCAGCCACGCGGGCACCTTCGCCGCCTACGAACGCGGCTATTTCGACGCGGCAGGCCTCAACGTGGACCTCCGCTTCTTCGACGCCGCCCAGCCCATGGCCGTCGCCATCGCCTCGGGCGACGTCGACTACGCCGTCACCGCCATGACCGGCGGCCTGATCTCGCTCGCCAGCCGCGGCGCGGTCCGCGTCATCGGCGGCGCCTTGCAGGAGGAACCGGGCGTCACCGGCCAGAAATTCCTCGTCTCCGACGCCGCCTATCAGGACGGCGTCACCACCCCCGCCGCCCTCGACGGCCGCCGCTTCGCGATCAGCCAGGCGGGCTCCTCCTTCCATTACATGGGCGCCAAGATGGCCGCCGAGGAAGGGATCTCCCTCAGCTACACGCCGCTGCAAAGCGTCGGCAACATCATCTCGTCGCTGCGCTCCGGCCAGGTCGACGGCTGGGCCATCGTCCCCCATATCGCGCTCGCCCTCTCCGGCTCCGGCGCCGTGCACCTGATCGGCGACGTCTCGGACTACATCCCGAACTACCAGGTCACCACCGTCTTCACCTCGGCCGACAACGCCACGAACCAACGGCAGATGACCGAGGACTTCCTCGCCGCCTACAGCCGCGGCGCCGAAGACTTCAACGCCGCCATGGTCGACAGCACCCTCGGCGAGGACGGGCGGGACGAGATGGTGCGCCTCATCCACAACTTCGTCTACACGGATCGCGACTACGACAAGGCCGCCCCCTCGATCATCAACGGCGCCATGCGCCTTACGCCGGGCGCCGCGCTCAACACCGCCTCGCTTCAGGACCAGCTCGACTGGTTCAAGGCCGAGGATCTGGTCGACCAGGACATCGCCTTCGACACCGTCGTCGACACCTCCTACGTCGCCACCGTCTGACCCCAAGGGCGGCCCCCGGGCCGCCCCCACCCGAGAAGGACCCCCATGGACCTGTCCCTCAACGGCGTCTCTCACTCCTACGGAGAGGTCGAGGTGCTGCGCGACATCACCCTCGACGTGCCCTCCGGCCGGATCGTCTGCCTCGTCGGCCCTTCCGGCTGCGGCAAGTCCACGCTGCTCAGGATGGCCGGCGGCCTCGAACGCCCCGACGCGGGCCAGATCCTCCAGGTCGGCCAGCCGCCCGAAGGTTGCCTCAACCCGCTCACCTTCGTCTTCCAGGATTTCGCGCTCCTCCCCTGGCGCAGCGTCGAAGGCAACATCCGCCTCGTCCTCGAAGATCACGGCCTCCGCCGCGACAGGGCCGAGGCGACCATCGCCGACGTCCTCGCCCGCACCAACCTCTCCGATTTCCGCCGCGCCCTGCCCCGGCAGCTCTCCGGCGGCATGAAGCAGCGCGTCGCCATCGCCCGCGCGCTCGCCGTCCGGCCCGCCGTCATGCTGATGGACGAACCGCTCTCCGCCCTCGACGCCCAGACCCGAGAGCTCCTGATCGACGACCTGATCTCGCTCTGGGCGCGCGAGCCCTTCACCGCGCTCTACGTCACCCACAACCTGTCCGAGGCCGTCCGCCTCGGCCACAAGATCGTCGTCCTCTCCCGCCGCCCCGGCCAGGTCCGCGAAGTGATGGAGATCGACCGCCCCCTGACCGATCGCGGCCTCGGCGACGCCGATCTCGAGGCGCGCCAGAAACACCTCTGGGACGTCATGCACAGCGAAGCCCGCGCCGCCGATGAGGAGCTTGTGAATGGCTGACGCCCGCACCAAGCAGCCCGTCCCCTTCCGCGGCGGCGGCTTCCGCCCGCGCCCCATCCGCTTTGTCGGGCTCGCCGTCTTCGTCGTGCTGATCGCGCTTGTCGAATGGGGCACCCGGGCCGGCTGGATCTCCAACCTCACCCTGCCCCGCCCCTCCGACGTGCTGGCCACCTTCGTCGAACTCTACGAAACCGGCGCCCTCTGGGATCACCTGTCGGTCTCGCTCTCGCGGCTCGTCATGGGCTCGGCCATCGGCGTTTCGGCGGGCATCGGCCTCGGCATCCTGATCGGCCTCTTCTCCCTGATCCGCGCGGGCCTCGTCCCGCTGGTGGCGGCAATCTTCCCGATCCCGAAAATCGCGCTCCTGCCGCTCTTCGTCATCTGGTTCGGCATCGACGAGGGCTCGAAATACGCGCTGATCGCGCTCGGCACCTTCACCCCCACGGTCGTCGCCACCTACGGCGCGGTCGAGAATGTCGACCGCACCCTCATCCGCATGGGCCAGAGCTTCGGGCTCTCCTGGCTCTCCATCGTCCGCAAGATCGTCCTGCCCGGCGCCATGCCCGGTATCCTCTCGGGGCTCCGCATCAGCCTCGCCATCGGGATCATCCTGCTGGTCGCGGCCGAGATGCTGGGCGCCACCCACGGCGTCGGCGCCTACATCCTCCAGGCAGGCTCCCTCTACGACCTCGAACGCCTCTTCGCGGGCGTCACCATCCTGTCGATCCTGGGCGTGACCGTCAGCTTCCTCATCGGCCAGATCGAAAAGCGCCTGCTGAACTGGCGGTCGTGAGCTGTGTCTACTGCTTGGCCTCGACATCAACGGTAAACGGTCGTTACCGTAGACGAATAGCGTTCCAGCGAGAGTTAGAGAGACAAGAAAGCAGCCTGGCAGATTCTATTGCTAAGCTGAAGCTCAAACAGGACCGGGGTGCCTAAAGCTAATTCGCTTTACAGAATATCACCGCTACACCACATAACGAAACTCAGCAGCGCAGGCAGTATTGGATTTCTGAATATTCACACCACGAGCAAGAGAACGAAATGATACTGAGATTCTTCCGACCAGCTAAGAACTTGAAGGTAATTCGTAGTACATCGGTATATCTGATCGGCGACGAGTGCTACATTCCCGTTCACGGAGAGACTACCCGAGGTCTTCCGGTCGTGACTGGGCCTGTCTTGCAGTCAAGTATCGTGGATGAGCGAAGACTCGGAGAGACTGCGTTAGAGGCAATCGGGCTTTTCAGGTACAACGTCGATCTCGATAAAGACCTGCAAAAGGTATCTCCGCTAGTATCGGCAGCGCGAAAGAAGAATTGGACAGAATTTGTAAAAGCTACCAGTAAATACGCATCGGTAGTCCAAATCGAAAACAACATAACGGTGCACCCATCAAAGAAAGTGGGAACCAAAGGTTACGATGGCTGCGGAGAAAGCATAATGGGTTCTGAGGAACCTAAGGAGCTGGGCGAAGCCATCATCAAAGCCCTTGAACTATCTCAGTAATGAAGCGGACCTAATATTGGCCAACCTTCAGTGCAATCTTCAGCCATCGGCCCGAACGTCCTCGCTCAAAAGATCATCCTGTAAGACCCTCCGTACCCCACCGTAGGGTGGGGTTTCACCCCACCGCCCGCGGCTCCTCCTCCGACAAGCCTAGGGTGGGTGTTTTCACGCACCTTCCCAGGCAGGATCGGATTTATCCCGGCGCCCCAACCTCACTCCTCCTCCAGCCGCACCAGCGGCACCCCCGCCGCCACCTGATCGCCCGCCTTGGCCAGCACCTCGGCCACCACACCGGCCCGCCCCGCGCGCAGCACATGCTCCATTTTCATCGCCTCAAGCACCGCCAGCCGATCGCCCTCGGCGACCTCGGCGCCTGCCTCCACGAAGACCGCCTTCAAAAGCCCCGGCATCGGCGCCTCGACCGTGCCCGCCGCGGGCCCCGCGGCCCCGCGCGCCACCGGATCGGGCACCGTGAACGCATAGGTCGCCCCCCAGATCACCGCCACATGGCGCCCCACCATCACCACTTTCGCAGCCACCTGAGCCCCGTCGACCCACCAGCGCCCCTGCCGATGCTCGACCTCGTGCCGATCCTCCCCGATCCGCACTGCATAGCGCCCCGGGGCCAGCACGCTCAGCCGCCCCTCGACCTCCTCGTCGCCGAAGAGCAGCACCATCGGCCGCTCCAACGGCGCCCACAGCGCGAACCCGGCGAAGTCCCCCTCCGCCTCCGCCGCCCGCCCCGCAAAGGCCAGCGCCCGGCTCCGCGAACAGGGCACATCGGCCACCGTCAGCGCCTCCAGATCCCGCCCGATCAGCCCCGTATCGACGTCGCCCGCGGCAAACCCCTCATGCCGCACCAGCCGCCTCAGAAAGCCCAGGTTCGTCACCGTCCCCACGACCTCCGTCCCTGACAGCCCGCCTTCCAGCCGCGCCAACGCCTCGTCCCGCGTGGCCCCATGGGCAATCACCTTCGCGATCATCGGGTCATAATGCGGAGAAATCTCGTCCCCCGAGCGAACCCCGCTATCGGCCCGCACCCCGTCCGGAAACGCCAGATGCGCCAGCCGCCCCACGGCGGGCAGGAACCCCGCCGGCACATCCTCCGCATAAAGCCGCGCCTCCACCGCGTGACCGTCCAAAGCAGGCACCTCCGGCATCGCCTCGCCCGCCGCGACCCTGAGCTGCCACTCCACCAGATCGACGCCCGTCACGGCTTCCGTCACCGGATGCTCCACCTGCAGGCGCGTGTTCATCTCCATGAACCAGAACCCGTCCGGCCTTAACGCCCCCGACCCGTCCGCGATGAACTCCACCGTCCCCGCGCCCTTGTAGCCGATCGCCTCCGCTGCCTTGACGGCGGCCCCCGTCATCGCCGCCCGCACGTCCTCGGTCATCCCCGGCGCAGGCGCCTCCTCGATCACCTTCTGGTGCCGCCGCTGCAGCGAGCAATCGCGTTCATACAGATGAACCGCCCGCGCCCCGTCCCCGAAGACCTGCACCTCGATATGCCGCGGCTGCTCGATGAATTTCTCGACCAGCACCCGGTCGTTCCCGAAGGCCTTGCCCGCCTCCGACCGGCACGCCTCCAGCGCCTCGGCGAAGTCGCCGGGGGCCTCCACCAGCCGCATCCCCTTGCCGCCGCCGCCCGCGACCGCCTTGATCAGCACCGGATAGCCGATCGCCTCCGCCGCCTGCCCCAGCCGCCCGGGATCCTGGTCGTCGCCGCGGTAATCGGGCACCACCGGCACGCCCGCGCGCTCCATCACCTCCTTGGCGGCGTCCTTCAGACCCATCGCCCGGATCGCCTTGGCCGACGGCCCGATAAAGACCAGCCCCGCCGCCTCGACAGCTTCCACGAAATCCGGGTTCTCGCTCAGGAAGCCATATCCCGGATGGATCGCCTCCGCCCCGGTGGAGAGCGCCGCCTCGATGATCGCCTCCCCCCGCGAATAGCTCTCCGCCGGAGCCGCCCCCCCGATCCACACCGCCTCCCCCGCCGCCGCCACATGCGCCGCCCCGCGATCCGCGTCCGAGAACACGGCCACCGTCCGCACCCCCATCCGGTCACAGGTCCGCATCACGCGGCAGGCAATCTCGCCGCGATTGGCAATCAGGATTTTCCCAAACATTACAGAGCCTTCGTTGGCAAGACAGGATTGATGACAGTGTAACTTCGAACCGGAAATCCGCCGTGCAGATCGCTGAAGATCATCGATCCACGCCGAATGTCAGCAAGGTTCAGGTACCGCTGCTCATAGGCCTCTGAGGTATATTCAGACGGCTCACCGCCTCCGTCATCGCAGACGAGGCCCACCCATCCCGAAGAGCTTCTCTTCAATAGATCCTCGCTCCAGACATGAAGGTCTTCGAACGGATCAGGCCGATCCTCTGAAAAGTCGTCATCCGGCCGATAGACCGGACCGCGCTCCGTCCAATCAACGTGTTCAAGAAGCAAACAACTGCAGTAGACGCGGCCGTTAGAACCGCGCTGACCCACACGATAGACATGGCTGACTTTCTGAAGCGGAGGTGGCGTCCAGTCGCTCTCGATAAAATCGAGATCGCCTGCAGCACCGTGCGCGGCCACCAACGGCACTTCAGCCCCGAGATAAACGCCTAGACACATCGCGCCGTCCCCCTCACCCAAAATCCTCCACCAGCCGGAACCGTTCGCAGATCAGCTCCATCTCCGGGTCGAACCCGCCATTGCGGCCGAAATAGGCGATGTGTTCATCCCGCCACTCCTCATAAGAGCCCTCGCCCTCGGCCAGGGCGAAGTCCTCCGTCACGTCGCAGAACCGCTGCCGCGTGACCTCGACCGTCTCGATGACAACCGCGGGCCGCCCGTCCCAATCCAAAGCGATGTCCCGCCGACCCACGACCGGCATCGCCTCTTTGCCCGGGCCGAAATCCCGCGCCGCACCGCAGGTCGCCGTCTTCTTCCCCTCGCGCACCAGCTGCAGCAGCCACGCGCACATCTCCGGGCCGTCCCCGAAGCTGAACGTCTCCGCCCCCGGATACCGCTTGCGAACCTCGTCCAGTGTCATTCATCCGCCTCCGAATAGGCCCGATACCGGTGCCGGAAGATCAGGTTCGGCCGGTCCCCCTCCAGCAGGTGGAACGCCGCCGCCACCGCCACGATCCCCTGCGCCAGGATCAAGAGCGCCAGCCCCTGCTCCTCCACCGCATCGACGAACATGAAGATCCGCAGCTCCGCGATCGAGGCGACCAGATACCGCCCGCACATCAGCACCGACAGAACCAGCGCCCAGGGCGCGCCCAGCACCAGCCCGAGGGCAGCGACCAGGGACAGCCCGCCGAAGACCAGAAACCAGAGCGACCCGACCGGGCCGAACAGCGCGAGCACATCGAACGCCCCGCTCACCGCGAGCCAGAGCGCGATGGCGTAGATCACCAGCCCCGGCCGCCCTTTCGGATGCGCGGCGGCCTCTGCCGGGGTGACGCTGACCCACGGCACACTCATCGTCCGTCACCGATATGTCCGGCCGACCTATAGGCGGCGGCCGATGGGTTTTCGCGAATATCCCCTTGAAACAAGGGACTTCCGCAAACCATGTCCGACAAGAGTCCGACAGAACGCCGACGGAACGCCGACCGGGGGACCTCGCCCCTCTCACACAAGTTTTTCTTGATCGACCCCATCACATCCGGAAGACGCCGAACCGCGTCTCTCCGATCTCGCGGTTCAGCGATGCTCTCAGCGACAGCGCCACAACCTCCCGCGTCTTGCGCGGATCGATGATCCCGTCATCCCACAGCCGGGCGGAGGCATAAAGCGGGTCCGACTGCGCCTCGAACTGCTCGAGGATCGGGCGCTTGAACGCCGTCTCTTCCTCCGTCACCCACTCCATGCCCTGCCGCTCCAACGCCTCGCGCTTGACGGTGGCCAGCACGCCCGCCGCCTGCTCGCCCCCCATCACCGAGATCCGCGAATTCGGCCAGGACCACATGAAGTTCGGCGAATAAGCTCTTCCGGACATGCCGTAATTTCCGGCGCCGAACGATCCGCCGATCACCACCGTCACCTTTGGCACCGCCGTCGTCGCGACCGCCGTCACCATCTTGGCCCCGTGCCGCGCGATCCCCTCGTTCTCGTATTTGCGGCCCACCATGAACCCGGTGATGTTCTGCAGAAACAGCAGTGGCACCTTCCGTTGCGAGCAGAGCTCGACGAAATGCGCCCCCTTCTGCGCCGACTCGGAAAACAGCACGCCATTGTTGGCCACGATCCCCACCGGCAGCCCCTCGATATGGGTAAAGCCGCAGACCAGAGTCTCCCCGAACCGCGCCTTGAACTCGTCGAACTCCGAGCCATCGACAACCCGCGCGATCACCTCGCGCACGTCATAGGGCGTCTTCAGGTCGCCGGGCACGACGTCGAACAAGCTCTCCGGGTCAAAGGCGGGCGGCACAGGATCCTTGAGTGCTCCCAATGTGTTACCGCCCGACAATGACGCCACCGCCTGCCGCGCCAGCGCCAGCGCATGGGCGTCGTCCTCGGCCAGATAATCGGCGACGCCGGACAGCCGCGTATGCACGTCACCCCCGCCCAGCTCCTCGGCGCTGACGACCTCGCCCGTCGCCGCCTTCACCAAGGGCGGCCCGGCGAGGAAGATCGTCCCCTGCTCCTTCACGATGATCGACACGTCCGACATCGCGGGCACATAAGCGCCGCCAGCGGTGCAGGAGCCCATGACGACCGCGATCTGCGCGAGGCCCTGCGCGCTCATCCGCGCCTGATTGTAGAAGATCCGCCCGAAATGGTCGCGATCGGGGAAGACCTCGTCCTGGTTCGGCAGGTTCGCCCCGCCGCTGTCGACAAGGTAGACGCAGGGCAACCCGCATTGCTCGGCGATCTCCTGTGCGCGCAGGTGTTTCTTGACGGTGATCGGGTAATAAGTGCCGCCCTTCACCGTCGCATCGTTGCACACGACCATCACGTCGCGCCCCGACACGCGGCCCACCCCGGCGATCACGCCGCCGCACGGGGCGTCATCGTCATACATCCCCCAGCCGGCCGTCGCGCCGACCTCCAGGAAAGGAGAACTTACGTCAAGCAGCCGCGCCACCCGCTCCCGAGGCAACAATTTCCCCCGCGAGGTATGCCGCGCCCGCGCTTTCTCCCCGCCACCGGCCGCCGCAAACCGCGCCGCTTCCTCGACTTTCCTAAGAAAGTCCAAATGCACCGCACGGTGCTCCCCCGGCGCCGCAACAGACCCGATCTTCATGAACAACGCCCCCGAGAAGACATGAGATATCCAAGGCAAGCCACTTTGGTCATTGGGCAATCCTGTTTTCGGGCATCCGCGCCAAGTAAAGCGCCTGCTGCGCCGTCATCCTCATGATGCACTCCGCCCGCGCCGGTTGTCGGCCCGTCCCTCCGGCCCATTCCGCCGCGACGGCATCGCACCGCGCCCCGCGAAACCCTTCCCAAGCGGCCTGCATCTCCTCAAGCGCCAGCACCTGGGATCCCGGCAAAGTCGAGGTGTCATAGTATTCCGCATTGGCCGTATCGTCTTCCGAAGCCTGCTCCGTCAGGGCGGCCATCTCGATCTCGACCTGCTTCTCCCAGATCTCGGCTTCCCGGTAAAAACACAGCGAATACAACGCCGTGCCAAGTCCCTCGGGGCTTTCTTCAATGCATCTCCTCGCCGCCAGCCCGGCGCAATCGACGCCGCTGCCCTCCCAGCACCGCATCGCGATCATCCCGTCGAAAACGATGTCCTCCGCCGCAAGTGGCGAGGCCAGGATGGCAAGGAGGAAAACCGCCCTCACGCCCGATACTCCGGGTTCTCGTAATCATACCGGCACCCGGCCTTCCAGCCGCGGCGGTCATTGCCCTCGCTCGGATAGCCGCCCGCTGCCTTCAGCATCGCCGCCAAGTGCATCAGGTTCCACGTCATGATCGTCAGGTTCCGATTGGTGAACTCGTTGTCGAACCCGGCCGGCGCGCCCTCCACCTCGTCGCCATAGGACGGCCCCGGCCCGGCCTCTCCGATCCAGCCGCAATCGGCCTGGGGCGGGATCGTAAAGCCCAGATGGCTCAGAGCGAAGCCAATCGTCATCGCCGCATGCTTGATCCCGTCCTCGTTCCCGGTGATCACGCAACCGCCTGTTTTCCCGTAGAAAACCGATTGCCCCCGGTCGTTTAGCTCACCACCCATCCCGTAAAGCCGCTCGATCAGGACCCGGCAGACCGAGCTTTCCTCGCCCAGCCACAAGGGCGTCCCGATCACCAGGATATCCGTTGCCAGCACCTTCTCCCACAGCATCGGCCAGTCGTCGCGCGCCCAGCCATGTTCGGTCATGTCCGGATAGACCCCCGGCGGGACCCGGTGGTCGAGCAGATGCACATGCTCCACCGCCACTCCGTTCTTCTCCATGATCGCGGAAGACGCGTTCATCAGTAATTTCGTATGGCTCTCAGAGGCTTGCCGCTTAAGCGACGTGTTGACGTAGAGCGCTTTCAGACCCTCGAAACTCACACCATCTCCTCCCGCACTTCCTTCAATTCCCGCCCCAGGAAATAGCTGATCAGCGACCGGATCAGCACCAGAAGCCCCAGGAAGATCAGATCCGACAGCCTCAGCGACAGGGCCGTGTGGATGATGTCGGACACGATAAACAGCTCCAGCCCCGCCAGAATGTACCGCCCCAGCTCGATCCGCTCCGCATTGATCTTGCGGACGCGCACCAGGTTGTCCCGCGCGATCTCGGCCAGCCCGAACCCGATCACGAACCGCACGGCGCCGACCAGCATCACGAGGATCGCCGCCACATCGACGACGACGGCCGCCCATTCGAGCACGTGAAGAAGGCCGGGTAACCGGCTGTGGAGAAAGCCGTTCTGGCTTTCGAATTCGACGAGAGAGCCCATTACCGCTGCTCGAGCCCCGCTTCGAGATACAGCGCCTGCTCCCCCGTCTCGCGCATCAGGCAGGCCGAGGTCGCCGGCCCTCCGCCGGTCCCGCCACCCCAAAGCGACCGCTCATAATCGCAGGTCGCGTCGCGATAGGCGATCCAGGCCCGCTGCATGGCCTGCAACGCATCGGCCTGCGACGGCACCGTCGCCCCGATCTCTTCCATCTCGGCATCGAGCTCCCGCTTCTGGGCCAGCAGGTCCTGATAGGCCACGTTCAGCCGCGCATCCCACCAATCGAGCTCCCGGCCATAGCAGAACCCAAGCCCGACAGTCGTGCCGCCATCCGGCGTCTCCGCACAGGTTTCCGCCGCAAGCCCGACGCAACTGCGCTTGTCCGGCGCCTCCAGCAGACAGGCTTCGACGGGCGCGATGTCAAAGTCGATCTCCTGCGCCGCCAGAGGGGCCGCCAAAGCGCTGAAAAGAAAGATGAAGCCACGTCTCAACTGTCCAATCCTCCTATCCGCATGCCGCCGACCGCCGACCGCCGTTCGGTCATCGCTCATCGCGCGGACGCAAGTCGTCCAGCGATCTCAGATGGAACACCCGCTCCGCATGAAGGCGCAGCCTGCAGGCCGCCTGCCCCGATGCCGCTGCCGTCCCCGCCGCATAGCCCACATTCTCCATATTGCACTGATCACGAACGTACTCCGCCCATGAGACCTCCGCCCGCAGCACGGTCTCATGCGCCCTGCCCCAGCTGGCCCGAAGGCGAGACGCATCGGAATCGAAGTCCTGCGCCCAGCGCAGGATCCCGGCGACCTCCTGCTGGTAGAGCTCCGTCCAGATCCGGAGCTCGTCGTAAAGGCACGCGGTCCCACCGGCATTTGACCGGCCATCGGGGCGCCGCTCGCGGCACGCCTCGACAGTTGTCCGCGTGCAGGCCATGAAACTCTCGAAGTCCGCCGCCGCATCGGTGCAGGCCTCCAGTGCAGCCCGGTCGCGGGTATAGGCCTCTTTCTCAGCCTCGACCGCATCCGCCAGCACAGGCGCCGCCAGAAAGGCCAAACCAAGCGCCAGAGGTCTCACCCCATCACCCCCATCAGCTCGCGCCCCGCCAGCATCCGGCCACCACGTCGATACGCGCGGTGACGATCCGATTCTAGAGCGACGGTAAGACGGCGCCACTCCAAGCCGACGAGAGGTGTCTTTGGCGCTTCGAAGAATGTGGCTAACTTACCCATCATTGCCTCCGAAGCGCGATCAGTCGCGCCGACAGGTCCAAAACATATTCCGCCGTCATCTCGAGCAAACAATTCGCCTTGAGGACTCCGCCCAGCGTCCCACCCCTGGCCTCCGCCTCGACGACGTCGCAGGTGGCCTCACGCCAGGCGACAAAGGCATCCGCTTCCACTTGGAGGAGCGGGGCGCGGTCAGCTCCTAGAAACTCGTCTCGCACATCATCCGCAGCAAGTTCCTCCGTCAGACGAGCAGATGTCGTCTCGAACGCCTCTTGCCACCATTCGTATTCACTGACGGCGCAATTCACAGAGGTTGCTGTGTTCTGCGGCTCAGCCAGGGCCATGCAGACTGATGTGGCCTCTCCGATGCAATCGCTCCCCTTACCCGGTGCAGCCGCATTCACACACTCTGCCGTCGGAGCGATGTCGAACGGTAAGTCAGACTGCGCGCTCGCGAGGCCAGGTATGGGCAGGCAAAGAAGAAGGGCGACACCCCTCACCCCATCGCCCCCATCAGCTCGCGGCCCACCAGCATCCGGCGGATCTCGCTCGTCCCCGCCCCGATCTCCATCAGCTTGGCGTCCCGGAACAGGCGCGACACCGGCGTCTCGTTCATGAAGCCCGCCCCGCCCATCGCCTGCACCGCCTGATGGGCCTGCTTCATCGCCTCCTCGGAAGAATAAAGCACGCAGGCCGCCGCATCCTGCCGCGTCACCTCGCCCCGGTCACAGGCCTTGGCGACCTCATAGACGTAAGCGCGGGCCGAGTTCATCGCCGTGTACATATCGGCGATCTTCGCCTGCATCAGCTGGAACGACCCGATGGGCTTTCCGAACTGCTTGCGCTCGGCCAGATAGGGCATGATCTCGTCCAGGCAGGCTGCCATGATCCCGAGGCCAATCCCGGCCAAAACCACCCGCTCGTAATCGAGGCCCGACATCAGCACCTGAACGCCGCGGCCCTCCTCACCCAGCACATTCTCGAACGGCACCCGCACGTCCTCGAAGACCAACTCCGCCGTGTTCGACCCGCGCATCCCCAGCTTGTCGAAATGCGGCGAGGTCGAAAACCCGGCGAACGTCTTCTCGATCAGAAACGCCGTGATCCCCTTCGACCCCGCATCGGGATCGGTCTTGGCGTAGACCACCAGCACATCCGCATCCGGTCCGTTGGTGATCCAGTATTTCGTCCCGTTCAGCCGGTAATGGTCGTTCCGCTTCTCGGCCTGCAGCTTCATCGACACCACGTCCGACCCCGACCCGGCCTCCGACATCGCAAGCGCGCCCACATGCTCGCCCGAACAGAGCTTCGGCAGATACCGCGCCTTCTGGTCCGCATCGCCGTTCAACGCGATCTGGTTGACGCAGAGGTTCGAATGCGCCCCGTAGCTGAGCGAGACCGAGGCAGAGGCCCGCGCGATCTCCTCCACCGCGACCGTATGGGCGAGGTACCCCATCCCGGCGCCGCCCTCCTCTTCCGGCACGGTGATCCCGAGAAGGCCCAGCTCCCCCATCTCCTGCCACAGGTCCGAGGGAAATTCGTTCGACCGGTCGACCTCTGCCGCGATCGGCTTCACGCGCTCCTGCGCCCAGCGATGGACCATGTCGCGCAGGGCATTCACGTCCTCGCCCAGATCGAATGACATCGAGGAAGTGAACATCGGCGGCCCCCCTTATTGAACGCTCGTTCAATTATTAGGGGGCCGCTGACCGCCGGTCAATGGGCCGTGTCAGTGGCCGCCATGTTTGCCGTGGCCCATATGGTCCTCGCCATGCTCGCTGATCGCTGCGATACGGGCTTGCTCCTCGGGTGTAAGCCGCGCGTTCATCTCGCGCTGCAGCGTGGCCCAGGCGCGCGCGCCCCGAGTGTTCGCCGATGCCTTGCTTCCCAGATCCTCGCGCACGAAAGCCGCCAGCTGTCCGCACACCGCCTTGAGATTGCGCACGGTCCGCCGATCGGCCGCCGCGACCCACAGCTTGCCGTCCAGCGCCTCGTCGCACCCGTCGCGTCCGGCGAGCGCCAGACCGTGGGCCGCCGCCATCGAGGCACCGTTCGCCCACTCCACCGGCAGTCCGAGGTCAAGATAGGGCAGCGTCCTGTTGCGATCGGCGAACCGCCCGTCGGGGTTCGGGATCAGCCACAGATGCACCATGGCGAGCCGCGTCCGCCCGCCGCGCTTCGCGGCCTCGTCCGCCAGCCAGCCCTGCGCGATGGCGCCCAGGAACGGCCGCTCCTCCAATGCCGCATCGGTGAAGGCCACCGCATCGTGGACATGCCAGACATCGGCGCTCCCGGCGAACCCCTCCGGCACCGGATCGCCCGGCGCGATCCACACGTTGTAGGACAGCGCGACAAGCCGCTTCTGCCCGCCGATTTCGGTGAAAAGAAAGTTCGACGGCCGGGCCGGGTCGATCCGATCCACGCCGACGTAATCCGCCCCGCCGGGCGGGAACCAATGCTCGCCCATCAGCGGCTCGTCGCCACCGAATTTCTTCCAGCCCGCCCGCCGCAAAGCCCCAAGATCGGTGTAGGCGCGCGCGGTCGCTTCCGCCACGGCGATCTGGTCATTTACGCTTTGCCCCTGCACGGGCGTCGCGAGAAAAAGGAGGGCGGCCAAGGCCTTTTTCAACATGGGGTATCTCCATCGGGATGTCTGCGGGGAAACGCTATGCATTCCCTGCCCCGATATACGATACCACCCCGCCTACTCCGCCGCTTCCTTTCCGCTATTCGTCGCCAGAACCTCCTCGCGGAGGATCCGCGCGATCAACGCGCAGTCCTCTTCCGAGAAGGTGAGCGGCAGCCGCATGTCGATCAGCCCCGCCAGGATGCGATCCGTCTGCGGCATCGGTTCCGCCGCCGCATAGCGCCAATGATCGTAGCGCGAGGTGAACCCGGCAGGCTCCGGCGCACCGAACCATTTCAGCTCGACCCCGCGGGCCGCGCAGCGCTCGACGAAGGCGCGCACGTCATCCTCCGCCCAATCCGTCAGCAGGAATTGGAACGAGGAGGCAACATACCCCTCCTTCTCCGGCCGGTGCGGCAGACCCAGCCCCGGCACCCCGCGCAGCCCGTCCTCCATCACCTTGTAACGCGCGTTCCACCGCTGCGCCTGCCCTTCGAGCAACGCCAGCTGCGGCCGCAGGATCGCCGCGCGCAGATTGTCCATCCGGCCCGAGATGTTGGGCGTCTCCAGCCGCAACCCCTCGAACACCTCCGGCGGCGGCGCAGCCTTGTGGCGTGCATAAAGCATGTAGCTCCCCGACAGCAGGATCATCCGGGCCATCAGCACCTCGTCGTCCGAGACGATCAGCCCGCCTTCGCCCGAATTGATGTGCTTGTAGGTCTGCGTCGAATAGCAGCCCACAGCGCCGTACCGCCCCGACGGCACCCCGTTCCAGGACGCCCCCATCGTATGGGCGCAATCCTCGATCACCGTGATCCCGGCCGCGTCACAGAGCGCCATCAGCCGGTCCATGTCGCAGATATGGCCGCGCATATGGCTCAGCAGCAGCACCTTCGCACGCCCAGCCTTGGCCGCCAGATCATCCAGGTCGATGACCATGTCCTCGGTCACCTCGACAAAGACCGGCACCGCCCCCAGGCTTGCGATCGCCCCCGGCACCGGGGCCAGCGTAAAGGCATTGGTCAGAACCGGATCCCCCGGCTTGACCCCGCAGGCCCGCATCGCCGTCGTCATCGCATACCCGCCAGAGGCAACGGCGAGGCAATACCGCGCGCCCGTGATCGCCGCGAAGTCCTCCTCCAGCAGCGCCACCTCGCCGACCTCTCCGGGTACCGTGTTATAGCGGTGCAACCGCCCGCTCCGCATCACCTCCAGCGCGGCCTCGATCCCCGCCTCGGGGATCGGCTCCTGCTGGGTGAATGTTCCGTCAAATCGTTCCATAGCGCGATATAGTGAGGGCGCGGCGACCCAACGTCAACGCAGGCTTCATCCAGCATGGGTTGCGGCGCGCTGATTGGCCCGGAATCAAGCCGAAGGCGCCGGGCCAGCGCCGGCCCGCCCCACGGGCTGGCGCTTTGCCACCTGCGCGCTGACCTCCGAGGGAAGATGAACACGGCGCCATAAAAGCGCGCCGCTCAGCCGTTGCAGCGCCATCCCACGGGCCGCCGCTGGCCCGGCTTGCGTTGCATCTCGGGTTCAGGGTACTCGGCAGTGAATGTATGAAAGGCTGGCACTGCGGCTTTCTGTATCAAAGCAAATCCGTTACCCGAAACGTTATGAATCATCCGGAATGCGAACGTGTTCTCAATCTGCTCTTTGACGCATTCAAGGATGTAGAGAGACCCGAACCTCTAGCCAATCGTCAGGGATCTCAATTTCCTGAAGAGGTCGACAGCTTCAACAACACCGATTGGGATCACGCCACATATTCTGACTTCAGCGAAGGCGCCGACGGTGCTACGGTCTGTCCTGCAAGAAGCAAGGTCTATCTCCTTCCACGCCTGTTCAAGATCGTCTTGCTGAGACGCTCCGGAGCAGCAAAGGCCCAAGCTGTCGACAACCTTTCGATGGAACTCGAAAGCTGGCCGATAGATGAAGAGGTCCAGCAGCTGCTTGATACTGCGCAGAAGGCGGCGATCATTGCCGCGTGGTATTATCTCGACCAACATCTTTACGCTCCGGGCGGCAGTCACGTCGGAAGAGCACTTTCACATCATTGGCAAATGCCGCCTTAGCAATCGGGATCTCCAAACCGCTGCCACCTACCTCCAGCAACGGTTTACCCGCCATTCTGAAACGGAAACAATTCCCGCCATTTCCACTATTGTCCAAACTGTTGCGCTGCACCGCAGCAGAACGCTCCGTTACCGGGTGATGTTGCATTTAAATGCCCGACAGAATGCCGACGCAAAGCCGACCGGATGCCGACACGCCAAATCCCCCAATGCTGCCTGCATTAACACGCGATTCGCGGAGGATCAGGGGTTACGGTGCCTGACCTCACCGACCGATACGTCAACCTTCGCGTCACATTTGTGGCGATACCGGCCGATCGCTAAATCGGAAGACGCGCGCCTTTCTTATCCCGCCTCAAAGCTCCAGCCGCGCCACGATGCCGGGAAGCTCCGCATAATCCTCAAGCAGCGCCTCCGGCTCCAGCGCCTTCACCGCATCCCCTTCCGGCCCGAAGGTCACGAGGATCGAGGCCGCGCCCGCCGCCCGCGCCGTCTCCCGGTCGGTCACCGTATCGCCCACCAGACAGGCCCGCGCGGGGTTCCCGCCCGCCCGCTCCACCGCGGCCACCAAAGGCGCCGGGTCGGGCTTGCGCACCGGCAGCGTATCGGCCCCCACCAAAGCTCCGAAAGCGTCCCTAAACCCAAGTCTTTGAAGCAGAATCTCCGCCAGCCGCTCCGGCTTGTTCGTGCAGACCGCCACCGCATAGCCGTCGCCACTCAAAGCCGCGACCGCCTCGCGCACCCCGGGATAAAGCACCGTGTGCCGGTCGATCTCGGCCCCGTAATAGTCCAGCAACCGCGGGTATTGCCGGTCGATCTCAGCCTGCCAGTCGCCCCCGATCCGCGAAAACCCCTCGGTCAGCATGGCCCGTCCGCCACGGAAGGCGACACCGTTATCTGACCCCCATTCCAGCAGATCGCCCAGCCCCAGATCGCGGAAACAGGCATTCGCCGCCGCGATCAGATCGCCCGACGTGTCCGCCAGTGTCCCGTCCAGATCGAAGATGACACTGCGCATATCTCGCCTTTCCTGCCCGTAACGTCCCGACATCAGATGTGATGCCCTCCGCCCTTGTGCCAAGCCCGGATTGCCGTCAAGAGACCCAGAAAACGCAAGAGGCCGAGCATGTCCACCGCCCTCATCATCCTCGCCGCCGGCAAGGGCACCCGCATGCGGTCCGACCGCCCGAAAGTCCTGCATGAGGTCGCCCACGCGCCGCTCCTCCACCACGCGATGCGCACCGGCGCGGGGGCGGCGCGCACCATCGTCGTCGCGGGCTACGGTGCTGATACCGTTGAGAAATCGGCCCATGCGCTCGACCCCATGGCGCGCGTCGTGATCCAGGCCGACCAGCTCGGCACCGGCCACGCCGTCCAGCAGGCCGCACCCGCGCTCGAAGGGTTCGAAGGCGACGCGATCGTGCTCTACGCCGACGTGCCCTTCATCCGGGCAGAGACGCTTGGCCGCCTGACCGAGGCCCGTGGCAAAGCCGACATTGTCATCCTCGGCTTCGAGGCCGCCGATCCCGCCCGCTATGGCCGCCTCGTGATGAAAGACGGCCAGCTCGAGCGGATCGTCGAATGGAAGGACGCGACGGAAGAGGAGCGCGCGATAACCTTCTGTAACAGCGGGGTTCTTGCCGCCGACGCGGCGCTGCTCCTCGACCTCCTCTCCGAGGTCACCAACGACAATGCCCAGGGCGAATACTACCTCACCGACATCGTGGAGATCGCCCACACCCGCGGCCTCTCCGTCACCGCCATCGCCTGCAACGAGGCCGAAACGCTCGGCGTCAATTCCCGCGCCGACCTCGCCGCAGCCGAGGCCGCGTTCCAGATGCAAGCCCGCGCCGCCCACATGGAAAACGGCGTCACGCTCACCGCACCCGAAACGGTCTTCTTCGCCCATGACACCGTCATCGGCCCCGACACCCTGATCGAACCCAACGTCGTCTTCGGCCCCGATGTGACCGTCGAAAACGGCGCCACGATCCGCGCCTTCTCTCACCTTGAGGGAGCCCACATCTCCGAAGGGGCCATCATCGGCCCCTATGCCCGCCTGCGCCCCGGCGCCGAGATCGGCCCGAACGCCAAGATCGGCAACTTCGTCGAGATCAAGAAGGCCCAGGTCCACCAGGGCGCCAAGGTGAACCACCTGACCTATATCGGCGACGCCACGGTGGGCGAGGACGCCAATATCGGCGCCGGAACCGTTACCTGCAATTACGATGGCGTCTCCAAGCACCGAACCGAAATCGGCGCCCGCGCGTTCATCGGATCGGACACGATGCTCGTGGCCCCCGTCCGCATCGGCGACGAGGCGATGACCGCCAGCGGCTCCGTCATCACGTCGGACGTGCCCGATGGCGACCTGGCGCTTGGCCGGGCGCAGCAGACCAACAAGCCGGGCCTCGCCCGCAAACTATTCGCGCGCCTGCGCGCCGCGAAGAAGGAGTAGGGCCCATGTGCGGCATCATCGGCGTTCTCGGCGATCACGAAGCGGCCCCGATCCTGGTCGATGCGCTCAAGCGGCTGGAATATCGCGGCTATGACAGCGCCGGGATCGCGACGGTCAGGAACGGCACGCTCGACCGCCGCCGCGCGGTGGGCAAGCTCGTCAACCTGTCCGACCTGCTGGTTCACGATCCGCTGCCCGGCAAGGCCGGGATCGGCCATACCCGCTGGGCCACCCACGGCGCCCCGACAGAGGCGAACGCCCACCCCCACCGCGCAGACCGCGTCGCGGTCGTCCATAACGGCATCATCGAAAACTTTCAGGAGCTCCGGGAAGACCTTCAGGCCCAGGGTATCGCCTTCGAAAGCGAAACCGACACCGAAACCGTCGCCCGGCTCGCCCAGCACTACCTCGATCAGGGCAACAGCCCCCGCGATGCCGCGCTCCAGACCATCGCGCGCCTCAACGGCGCCTACGCGCTCTGCTTTCTCTTCGAAGGCGAGGACGACCTGCTGATCGGCGCCCGCAAAGGCTCCCCGCTCGCCATTGGCCATGGGGAAGGCGAGATGTTCATCGGCTCCGACGCCATCGCGCTTTCGCCGATGACCGACCGCATCACCTATCTCGACGAAGGCGACACCGCCATCGTCACCCGCGAAACGCTGGAGATCCTCGAAGCCGAAGGCCGCATCGCCAACCGCCCGGTCAAGACGATCCGCCTCGACGCGGCCCAGGTCGACAAGGCGGGCCACCGGCACTTCATGGCCAAGGAGATCGCCGAACAGCCCGTCGTCCTCGCCGACGCGCTCGCCCGTTACCTCCCCGATGGCGCCGACGGCATCGCCCTGCCCGAGGGGCTCGATTTCACCGCCACCGACCGCCTCGTCATGGTCGCCTGCGGCACCGCCTTCTTCGCCTGCCAGGTCGCCAAATACTGGTTCGAACGCATCGCCCGCCTGCCCGTCGAAATCGACGTGGCCTCCGAATTCCGCTACCGCGAACCGCCGGTCCCGCCCCGTACCACCGCGCTCTTCGTCAGCCAGTCGGGCGAGACGGCCGACACCCTCGCCGCGCTGCGCTACTGCGCCGGGAAGGCCGACCGCATCGTCTCGGTCGTCAACGTCCCCGAAAGCTCCATCGCCCGCGAAAGCGATCTCGCCCTGCCGATCCATGCGGGCGTCGAGATCGGCGTTGCCTCGACCAAGGCCTTCACCTGCCAGCTGGCCGTCCTGGCCTTGCTCGCCCTCGAAGCCGCCCGCCAGCGCGGCGAGATCGACGCCGAAACCCTCGCAAGCCACCTCGCCGACCTCCGTGCGCTCCCCGGCCTCCTCAACCAGGCGCTCAACGCGGGCGACAAGATCGAACGCATCTCCCGCGACTTGGCCGAAGCGCGCGACATCCTCTTCATCGGTCGGGGAGCCATGTATCCCCTCGCCCTCGAAGGCGCCCTGAAACTCAAGGAAATCAGCTACATCCACGCCGAAGGCTACGCGTCGGGAGAGCTCAAGCACGGCCCCATCGCCCTCGTCGACGACCACGTCCCGGTCATTGTGATGGCCCCCCGCGACAGTCTGTTCGAGAAGACAACCAGCAACATGCAAGAGGTCATGGCGAGAGGTGGCCGCATCCTTCTGGTCAGCGACACCAAAGGCATCGAAGCGGCCGGAGACGGCATCTGGCGCAGCATCCAGATGCCTGACCTGCCCGAGATCTTCACCCCCATCCTCTACGCCATCCCCGCCCAGCTCATCGCCTACCACACGGCGGTCGCGAAGGGCACGGATGTGGATCAGCCAAGGAACCTGGCGAAGTCCGTGACGGTGGAGTGATTGGCAGGAAGATATCAAGAGATCGCCAAGCCCCAGCGCAATGCCAAATCAACCCAAGCCGGGCCAGCGCCGGCCCGCGGGATGGCGCTGCAACGGCAAAGCGGAGCGCTTTTATGGTGCCACATACATCTTCCCTCAAAGCTCAGCGCACGGGTGGCAAAGCGCCAGCCCGTCGGGGTGGGCCGGCGCTGGCCCGGCGCCTTCGGCTTGATTCCGGGCCAATCAAGGCACCGCAACCACGGTCACACCGGTGATCAAACCACCGCCGCAACCACCACGATCTCGATCAGATACCCCGGCTCCAGATCCACACCCACGCAAGCCCGCTGCGGCCAGTTTTCCTCGCCGCCGATCCAGTCACACCAGACCGCATCCATCCGGGCTTTATCCGCGATATCGCTCAGATACACTGTCGCCTGGATCAGGCGATCCTTCCCGCTTCCAGCCTTCTCAAGCAACTCGTCCAGGTAGCGCAACGTGTTCGCCGTCTGCTCCGCAATCCCAGCCGCGGGACCAGGATCAAATGCGACCGCATAGACCAGACCGCCCGCAACGACGGCGCCGCTCTTGCCTGTCATGCTCTCAGGAAACCGTTTCATCTGCTCCAGAGCCCCGCGGCAGGTTACTCTGCAAAGACCACCAGCTCTGGCAGATCCGTCAGCGGCACGTCCAGCACCCGCATCGCGGCAAGTGAGATCTGGCTGCCCGATCCGGCGGCCCCGCCCGAGGGCCGCAACTCCACGTTCACCGAGGCGCCGCCGCCCGCCAGCTCCGCCCGGCCTTGCCGCACGGCCGACACAAGCGGCGTCTCCAGCCAGAACCCAGGCTCCGTCGGCGACCCAAGTGAGGCGATCGTCGTCCCCAGCCGCTCCTCTCCCGCCGTATCCGGCGCGGCAGCCGCGGCCGCCCGATCCTCGGCGCTCGTCGTATCGAACTCCTCCGCCGTCCGGGCGGCCGCAGGCGGCCGGGGCGCTGCCGGTACAGGTGCAGGCGCGGCATTCGGCACCGCGGCGGGCACCGGCTCGGCCGCGGGCGACACCGCCTGGCGGATCCGGTCACATCCCGGCGCCAGAAGCAGAAGGGCGAACATCAGGGCGTATCTCATGGTCGGACGCTAGCCCCCACTGCGACCTTCTGACAAGAGATCACCGGCCCCACCCCCTTGCCTAGGTTAACTTCCGCACATACCGTCGAAATCATGCTTACCGATCCCTTCCAGCGCGACATCACCTATCTGAGGCTCTCGGTCACTGACCGCTGCGACTTCCGCTGCCTCTACTGCATGTCCGAGCAGATGACCTTCCTGCCCAAGAAGGAACTTCTCACGCTGGAGGAACTCGACCGCCTCTGCTCCACCTTTATTCGCCTCGGCGTCCAGAAGCTGCGCATCACCGGGGGCGAACCCCTCGTCCGCCGCGACATCATGACCTTCTTCAAGGCCATGTCCCGCCACCTCGACAGCGGCGCCCTGAAAGAGCTCACGCTCACCACCAATGGCAGCCAGCTCGAACGCTTTGCGGATGACCTTGCCGCTTGCGGCGTCAAGCGGATCAACATCTCGCTCGACACGCTGGACGAAGCCAAGTTCGCCCATATCACCCGCTGGGGCCGCCTGCCCCAGGTCCTGCGCGGCATCGACGCCGCCCAGAAGGCGGGCCTCCGCGTCAAGATCAATACTGTGGCGCTCAAAGGCTTCAACGAAGACGAGCTCTTCCCGCTCGCCGAATGGTGCGCCGCCCGCGACATGGACCTGACCTTTATCGAGGTCATGCCGATGGGCGATATCGAACCCGACAGGCTCGACCAGTACTGGGCACTCGATGATCTCCGCGGCACGCTGGCCAGCCGCTACACCCTCACCGACCTCGCCGAGCGCACCGGTGGCCCCGCCCGCTATGTCCGACTGGAAGAGACGGGCCAGAAGATCGGCTTTATCACGCCGCTGACCCACAATTTCTGCGAAAGCTGCAATCGGGTGCGCATCACCTGTACCGGAGAGATCTACACCTGCCTAGGTCAGGAGGGGAAATCCGACCTGCGCAAACCGCTGCGCGCCTCCGAGGCCGACGCCCCCCTCGAAGAGGCCATCCATGCTGCCATCGCCCTCAAACCAAAGGGCCACGACTTCGACTATTCCCGCCAGAGCGAAGGCGGCAAGATGACCCGCCACATGAGCCACACCGGCGGCTGAGGCTCCGGGCCTTCGGACGGCCCGACCAACGTCACGTGTTCAGATCGCGCAGCAAGCGGCCATGTCTGCGTGTTTCCGAAACGAGATGGCCGAACGTCACAAGGCCCTTGCCCTCAAGAAGCGGCAGCAACCGCACCAGAACCTCTGCCGTTGCCTGCGCGTCACCAAGGGCCGTATGTCGCCGGTCGTTTGGCAAGTCGATGGACAGACGCTCGCAAAGCGCGTCGAGAGAGTGGTCTTCATTGGTGCCGAAGACCACCGCGGACAGCAGCACCGTGTCGAGCATCGGGTGGGACCAGTCGACACCCATCTCTAACTGGCTCTTTCGCAGAAGGCCGACATCGAACGGCGCATTGTGCGCCACGAGCACCGCGTCGCGGGCGAAGTGGTAAAGCGCGCGGCCCGCGGTTGCGATATCGGGTGCGCCCTTTACGTCGTCGTCGGTGACCCGATGGATCTTCGTCGATGCGGGCGGGATCGGCCGTCCGGGCGCAACGTATGTATCGACGACTTCGCCCTCCACGATCCGGCCGCCAAGCACGCGAACGGCTCCGATTTGCACGATGGCATCGTCTTCGACGGAAAGCCCGGTGGTTTCGGTATCAAAGGCCACGAAACAAAGATCGGAAAGCCGCGTCTCCTCGACATCCTTGGTCTCCGAACTGTTCAGGAGGTCGAAATCATAGACAAGCGGGCGCGGCGCAACGTCCTGGGTGGGGGCTTCGGGCACGTCGATCAGCACCATGAAACCATCCCTGCCCAGGGCCTTCAGCTTGGCATCGAAGACATGCTCCCCGGTCTCATCCTGCAGCCGGAAGGGAACGGCGCTCGGCGCTCCGGGTAACTCCTCGACCGCCTTTGAGAAGTCGCCAAGGTCGAAGTAATCGGCCAATCGCGCCTTCAGGCGCGCAGGCGCAATTCGCGACAGGATCTCGGCCGCCTGACTGTCATAAAGCACGATCTCTCGCGCGGGGTTCAGAAGGATCGTGGCAATCGGAAGCTGGCTGAAGATCGCGGTCAACCGGTCGGCTTCGCTTTGCAGCCTCTGCGTCTCGCGCGCGACGCGTGCCGCGGTATCCGTAAGCGACGACCCCGTCACCCGCGACAGCGCCCGCGCCGCACGCGCCAGATCGCCCAGATAACGCGCGCCTTCGACATCCATCTCGCGATCGACCCCGGAATGGGCCCGCAAACGCAAGTCGGCCGACAAACGGTCGATGGGCTTGGCAATATTCTCGTCGAACAGCAGCCATATGCCCAGGACCAGCCCGGTGTTGAGAAAGGCAAAGGCCACGAGCGCCGTGATGAACGGCATCGCCGGTAAAGCCTCCTCGCCACGGGACCAGCCGAATGCCAGCGTCCCCGCCGCGACTGCCGCGCCCCCCGCTGCCAAAAGGCAGAAGAAGAGGAAGATGCGCAGGCGCAGCGGGAGGCGGGTCATCATCTCAGGTCTCGCACACCAGTTTCAGGATCGGATCGTTGGCCGGCATGGCCTGCCAGTCGGCGTTGGACACCGTGCCGTCTTCGGCAAACTCGGCGCCGTCGATCAGAAGTGCCGAGCGTCCGGCGCCGCAATCGAAGAGCATCGGGGCCTGATTGACCGGCGACCACCGCCCAAAGAAATAGAGGTCGGCCATCCGCTGATCGGGCACCGCGTCATGTGTCCGGGCCATGCCCGTGTCGACCGCGACGAAACGTTTCGTATAGGGCCGCAGCTGCGTCCAGGGCCGGAGCCAGCTTTGCTCATCGACCGTCATGGCGATCTCGATCCCGTCGGGAAGACGCTCCGCCGTCCGTTCGAACCACGTGTATTCGTTCGAGATTGTCATGGCGAGCATGCCAGCGCCGGCAGCGACTGGCGTGATCCAGCGCGGCAGCCGTCTGCCGGTCAGCCGGTTGAGCAACATCGCAACGCCGGCACAGGCGATCCCGGCAAAGACCGTGGCAATCAGCTCGACAAACATCAGGCCAGCGCTCCTTTCCCCGATCCCGCAGCAGATTGCATCGTCTTTACCACCACAAAGGCGTCACGCAGGTGGCTTCGCTCGAAATCGGATAAGGTGGCGGGATCAAGGTAATTGTCCGGCGCCTTTCCCGCCTTGATCTGGGTGGCCTGGTGTTCCAGCCGCATGGTCGCGATCAGGTCGTAGGCATCCATCAGGTCCGCGCCGCCCGACTTCGACAGCAGCCGCGCGTCAATCGCGGCATCGATGCGCGCGCGTGTGTTGACGGGAAGAAGGCGCCCCCGCAGCGCATAGATCCGGGCAAGGTCGGTCACCGGGACCACGCCGTTGTGCTTCAGGTCGATCTGGTTGCGGTACTCGCCTGACCGGATCGTGGCGAGCCCGCGCAACAGACCAAGCGGTGGATGATGCTTGAGCGAATTCGCGACCATGTGCGCGGTGAAGATCGAATTGGCCGAGGCTGCTTTCAGCGTTTCTTGCTGGAGACCATCGAAAAGGCTCTCGTCGCCGCCGATCGGGCGCAGATCGAACATGACCGAGGCCAGCATCTGCGCCTCGGGATTGGGTGTGTCGATCCACTTCCGGAAATAGCTCTGCCAGACCGCCAGCGGCTGCCGCCAGCGCGGGTTGGTCGCCATCATGTCGCCGGGGCAATAGAAATACCCGATCGTGTCCAGGCCATCGCTGACGAACTTTGCGAGGCTCTCGAAGTAAGGCATGTCGCCCTCGCTCACCTCGTCCGATAGGATCAGGCAATTGTCCTGATCGGACACGCCCGTCTGTTCCTGCCGTCCCTGGCTGCCGCAGGCGAGCCACAGGTAGGGGACGGGCGGCGCGCCCAGCTCGGCCTCTGCCAGGGTCAGAAGGCGACGTGTTGCAGTGTCGGCAATGTCGGTGATCAGGCGTGTGGTGACCTCGTGCCGGCTTCCGGTTTCGATCAGCTGCACCAGAAGCTGCGGGATCTCACGCGTCGCCCGGACCATCTCTCCGGGGGTCGCCGCCTTCGCCACCCGGCCCACCAGATCGGCCGAGGTCATAGCCTGCGCCCGGGTCAGGTCGGTCTGGGTGACAATCCCGACAAGCTGATCGCCATCCACGATCGGGACATGGCCAATATCCCGCTCGACCATCAGATGCAGAACATCCGTCACCAGTGCCTTGGGGCCAAGCGTCAGGGGATCCTGCGTCATGATCGACGAGACCGGCCCTGCGGGGTCTGCGCCTCTGACGATCACCTTTCCATTCATGTCGCGCAACGTGACGATGCCGTGGAACCCCCTGTCATCGCAGATGCAAATGGACGAGATGCGGCTCTCATGCATGCGTTCTGCAGCAGCGCGAACCGTGGCGTCGGGCGAACAGGCCGCGGGATCGGGCGTCATCAGTTGTTCGACCGCCATTGTCCCCAGATCGCGACGGTGCGGCCGTGGCGGCCGGCGCCGGTCGAAGAACTTTGCGACGCGAGGATGCATGCCGATGAGATCGAAGAAAATCGGGGCCGGCACGAGGATCATTGTCGTATTGGCGGTTGCCGTCGCCCTCCGGCTGGCCTCATCGCCCCGCAGAAGTGCCCGTTCGCCGAAGGAGTTGCGCGGGCCGAGCAGGGACAGCTGCACGCCGGTTTCATCGACGATTTCGACCTCGCCGGCGATGATGATGTAGAGAGACCCGATCGCATCGCCTATGGCAAACACGGTTTCACCCGCAGGCACCTCGCTGATCGTGCAGGAGGCCGCCAGCGACGAGAGATCGGCGTCGCTCAGGCTGTCATAGGGGTGCACCGAGGCGAGGAACTGGATCAGTTCAGGTGAAAGGGGCATCCTAGCGCCTTATCGAAAAGACGTCCTGCCCGCCATCAGGCGGACAGGACAGAAGCGCAAAGGGGCCGGCAACACCGCCAGGCGCGGGGATGCCGTTGGGCGTCAGTGCCCCGCCACCGCGCCACCGGCGCCGCGCGGAACCCGGACACTTTCGACGAGGTCCTTGATATGTTGCGGCGTCTCTTTCGTCATGCTGGAGACGAAGTAGGCCACAGCGAAGTTGACCGCCGCACCGATCGCCCCGAACGAGGTCGACTTGATCGGGCCCAGAAGCGGGTTGTCATCCGTGAACGAATTGGTGTCCGGGATGAAGAACCAACCCTTGTGCAGGAAGATATAGAGCAGCGTGACCACGAGCCCCGCCAGCATGCCCGCAACCGCGCCCGCGTTGTTGATGCGGGTCGAGAAGATGCCCATCATCAGCGCCGGGAAGATCGACGCTGCCGCCAGACCGAAAGCCAGGGCCACTGTCTGCGCCGCGAAGCCCGGCGGGTTGAGCCCCAGAAGAACCGCCACCACGATCGCCGCCGCCATCGACACGCGGGCCGCCATCAGCTCGGCCTTCTCAGACATGTTGGGCGTGAACTGACCTTTGAGCAGGTCATGCGACACCGCTGAGGAAATCGCCAGCAACAGGCCCGCCGCTGTCGACAGCGCCGCGGCAAGGCCGCCCGCTGCGACAAGGCCGATGACCCAGCCGGGAAGGCTCGCGATCTCGGGGTTGGCGAGAACCAGGATGTCGCGGTTGAAGTTGGTCAGTTCGTTGCCCTCCCAACCGTTTTCCGCGGCACGGGCCTGAAGATCGGCATTCTGATCGTTGTAGTACTGGATCAGGCCATCTCCGTTCTTGTCCTCCCAATCGAGAAGCCCGGTCTTCTGCCATGTCGCCATCCAGGCATATTCGGGGTCCGTCTCGATCTGCTCAAGGCTGACCGCTTCGGCATTCGTCCCGTTCGGCCACATCAGTTCCGAGATGTTGAGCCGCGCCATCGCCCCCACGGCCGGAGCCGTCAGGTAGAGAAGGGCGATGAAGACAAGGGTCCAACCCGCCGACCAGCGCGCATCCGACACCTTCGGCACCGTGAAGAACCGCATGATGACGTGGGGCAGGCCCGCCGTCCCGATCATCAGCGACAGGGTGAAGAGCACCATGTTGATGGTCGACCCATGCGCCGCCGTGTATTCTGCAAAGCCCAGGTCGGTGACGATCTGGTTGAGCTTGGTCAGAAGCGGCTCCCCCGACGTCGTGTGCTCGCCAAAGAGGCCCAGCGCCGGGATCGGCGTGCCGGTCAGCTGCAGCGAGATGAAGACAGCCGGTATCGTGTAGGCCGTGATCAGCACGCAATACTGCGCGACCTGGGTGTAGGTGACACCCTTCATGCCGCCGAACACCGCATAGGCGAACACGACACAGGCCCCGATGAGCAGACCCCAGAAGGCGTCGATCTCGAGGAAACGCCCGAAGGCGATGCCCACGCCCTGCATCTGGCCGATCACATAGGTGATCGAGGCGACCAGAAGGCAGATGACCGCGACCATGCGCGCGGTGCTGGAATAGAACCGGTCGCCAATGAACTCAGACACGGTAAACTTGCCGAACTTGCGCAGATAAGGCGCAAGAAGCAGCGCCAGCAGCACGTAGCCACCGGTCCAGCCCATCAGGAAGCTGGAATTGTCGTAGCCGGTAAAGGCGATGAGACCCGCCATCGAGATGAACGAGGCGGCAGACATCCAGTCCGCCGCGGTCGCCATGCCGTTGGTGACCGGGTGAACGCCGCGACCCGCGGCATAGAACTCAGAGGTAGACCCGGCCCGGGCCCACACTGCGATGCCAATGTAGAGCGCGAAAGATGCGCCCACAAACAGCAGGTTGAGGGTGAACTGATCCATCTGCGTCTACTCCTCGTCCACGCCGTATTGCTTATCAAGCCGGTTCATCCGCCACGCATAGAAGAAGATCAGTGCCAGGAAGACGAGGATCGACCCCTGCTGCGCGAACCAGAACCCAAGGTCGGTGCCGCCGATTTCGATGCCCGACAGCAGTGGCCGCAGGACGATGCCGAAGCCGAACGAGACCAGGGCCCAGATGATCAGGCAGATCGTGATGATGCGGATGTTCGTCCTCCAGTAGCCGACATCAGTCTCCTTCGCGGCATCTGGAGTTTCGACCTGTTGGTCTACCATGCTTGAGCCTCCTCGCTGATTGCAGTTCGTTGTCAGATGTCTTGATGGAATGCGCCTCGGGAACGCCCCTCTCGGTCAGGCAGATCTCTCGACCCGCGTGATGCAGGGGTGGCCGACCCTCCGCTCATCCCCCGATGCGTCCGGGCCCGTCACGGGCGTCGCAAGGATGCCGGCAGATCGATCCGCGGTCTCACGCCGCGTCGGCCTTGCGCCTTTTGGCGCGCCAATCGCACTCGTCGGGCCTTGATCTGTCATGACACCTCCCTGACGCGCCGGTCCGATGCCTCCTCCAGGCGGACAGCGCTCAGACAGGAAAGTACCCAATTTTGTGAAGTGTGGCGTTAGCTGCTTTAGTAGATGGTCTTTTTTGTAAATAGCCTTACGAGGCGGCCTCGCGATTCTGTAAATTTCTTTACTATCGGGCAAGTTTGCCGTGAGGTTTCCGAGGGTTGCCTTCGCCACGTTCGAGTCAACCGATCCGTCTTAGGCATGCCAACGTATGCAAAAGGGCACCATACTTGCCTTATCCTCTCTGCGACAAACCGACCGTCATCGCCGAAAATAAAGAATCACCGCGCCTTCTGAAGGCGTTCGATGCCGCCATGTTTCGTTCGCCGCGGACCTGCCGGATCTGCTTGCTCGGACCAAAGCGAAAGGACCCGTCGCGGGCTCTTGGCACGTGGTCCGGGGGCCGCGTCAACCTGCCTGGACTGGAGGCAAACCGGCATCGCAGTGAACCCGGTTCGCGACGCAGCAAACAGCCGTTTGGCATCCACTTGCCGGACGGCTTTGGGGCGAATGCGGAAGATCGATCACCGATAAGCCGCCACTTATCCCATCCCTAACAGAACCTTGCCAAACCCCACCGCGCGTAGCCTTAACCCAAGATTTCGCGCCCGGCATGCCCCACGGAAGGCCGACAGGAGTCCGACAAAAGTCCGACCGTCCATTTTCCAACCCACACGAGGCTTAACCCCGATTCGTCTTCCCCCCCGCGCCGACATGCGGCATACGCCCACCGAACGTTGCGAAAGGGATCTCTCAATGCACGACATCCGCGCCATCCGCGAGGCCCCGGAGGCTTTCGATGCTGCCCTCGTCCGCCGTGGACACGCGCCGATGTCGTCCGAGATCCTGGCCCTCGACGAGGCCCGCCGCGCCAAGATCCTCGCGTCCGAGACCGCCCAGGCCGACCAGAACCGCGCCAGCAAGGAAGTCGGCGCGGCCAAGACCGCGGGCGATGAGGAAAAGTTCAACGAACTCCGTAGCTTGGTCGCGGAAAAGAAGGCCGAAATCGCCCGCCTGACGGACGAGGCGAAGGCGCAGGATGCGGCCCTCACCGACCTCCTCATGGGCCTGCCGAACCTGCCCTACGATGACGTCCCCGACGGCGCAGACGAAGACGACAATGTCGAGCTTCACCGCCGCGGCACGCCCCCCGATTTCGGCTTCACGCCGCTCGAACACTTCGACATTCCCGCCGTCAAACCCGGCATGGATTTCGAGACCGCCGCCAAGCTTTCGGGGTCGCGCTTCGTCCTCCTCTCCGGCGCCATGGCCCGCCTCCACCGCGCCCTCGGCCAGTTCATGCTCGACGTCCACACCACCGAGAACGGCCTGACCGAAACCATCACCCCCGTGCTGGTGAACGAGGCGATGATGTACGGCACCGGACAGCTCCCGAAATTCGGCGAGGAAAGCTATAAAACCACGACCGGCCAATGGCTTATCCCGACAGCTGAAGTCCCGCTGACCAACATTCCGAACGGGATGACGATCGAGGAAAGCTATCTGCCCTGTCGCTACGTCGCCCTCACCCAATGCTTCCGCAGCGAAGCGGGCAGCGCCGGGCGCGACACCGCAGGCATGCTGCGCCAGCACCAGTTCGAGAAATGCGAGATGGTGTCGATCACCCATCCCGACGCCTCCGACGACGAACAACAGCGGATGCTCAAATGCGCCGAAGGTATCCTCGACCGCCTCGGTCTTGCCTACCGAACCGTCGTCCTCTGCACCGGCGACATGGGCTTCGGCGCCCGGCGCACCTACGATATCGAGGTCTGGCTGCCGGGGCAGGACAAGTACCGCGAGATCAGTTCCGTCTCGACCTGCGGCGATTTCCAGGCCCGCCGGATGAACGCCCGCTTCAAGCCTGCGGATGGCGGAAAACCCCAGTTTGTCCATACGCTTAACGGCTCGGGGCTGGCCGTCGGTCGCACCCTGATCGCGGTGCTCGAGAACGGCCAGCGCGAGGACGGCTCCGTCCTCCTGCCCCAGACCTTGCACCCCTACATGGGCGGCAAGACCCGCATCGCCCCGGACGGCACGCTCATGTGACCCTCGTGTCGTCGTTCTCCTTCTGAAGGGCGGCGACAACCATCGGATGCACCTCCTTCAAGCTCCGGTGCGGCAGATAGGACCCGTCCCGACGGCACCGCTCCATGGCGACGGCTGACAGATCGTCCATCCCTCGCGGCCCCGCCCTGTCCTGTGTCAGTGCCGCCAGCACCCGCGCCAGCATCCCCTGCTCCCCGATCTTGTTCGTCAACGGCGCCATCGCATCACGCGGCATCAGCGCCTCCTCAAGATCCGGCTCCGAGAACCGCAGCCCCGCCTCCCGCGCGCCCGCCACGATCCACTCCAGCGCATGGCTTGACAAACCCGCGACTTCCCCGCCGCCGCCGACCGACCCATGATCCCCCGGAAACCACTCCTGCCGGAAGGGCCGCCCCTCGCCCGCCTGACTGTTCAAGTCCTTGAGATTGCTCCACTCTACCGGCGTGAAGAGATACCGCCTTTCATCCAGGGCCATCGCATGCCGCGCCGCCTTCACCATGCGTGACAGCTTCAGATCAAAGAACGCCCGCGGCTTTTCGTTGAACTTCTGGGCCCCGGGCACGGTCTGCGGCACGGCGAGCGACTTCACCGTGTCCCAGAGGCCCACATAGGGGATCTCCAGCTTGATACTTTGCAGCCCGCGCTCCAGCCGCTGCTCAAGGTCGACGTCACTCGTGGCCGTGTAGGGCGCAAACCCCGCCCGCCAGCTCAGGCTGCGTTCGTGATCGGGTGCCGTCCATTTCTGGTGCTGCTGAAACCGCGCGATGGCATTGGAAATCTCGCCCACATATTGCCGCGTGAAGATCCCCGAACACCGCAGCAATCCCACGAACATCCGCGCCGTATAGGCCCCGCGCGAGAAGCCAAAAACATATATCTCGTCCCCCAGCTCATAGCTGAAAACGAGGTTCCGATACGCCTCGGCCAGCACATCCACGACACCCATCCCCAACGCCCCGCCCAGGATCTTGTCCGAGAACCGCGCGATCCGGCTCGACCCGCGTCCGCTGCCGACGCCCGGATAGTACTGGACAATCTGAACGTTTCCGTCGGCGTCGCTATGGGCCACTGCCCGCGACATCAAAACCACGTTGGTCTGATGCGGCGCGTCATGCCGGTTCCACGTTCCGTCAAAGAAAATCGCGATGCGCTTCATCTCGCCCCCCAAACCAAAGCCCGCAACGGTCAGACTTTCTTTACCGCAATTCATGACTAACTGCAGTCCATGAACACATGGAAAGCCTGGGCAACGCTGGCCCTCACCCTCGCCTTCGCGGTCTCGCCGCTAGTCTCTGACCCGTTTACGGGGTTCACGGCGGACCAGTTTCCGATCCCGCAGGTCGACCCGCCCGCGCAACCCGCGGGCTGGGCGTTCTCGATCTGGGGGGTGATCTACGCCTGGCTGGTCGTCTCTGCCGCTTTCGGGGCGTTGCGTCGGCCCGACGCAACGGACTGGGACGCGGCCCGGGCGCCGCTGATGATCAGCCTCGCCGCAGGCGTTCCCTGGCTCGCGATCGCGACACGCTCGTCCGAGGCCGCCTCGGCCCTCATTTGGGTCATGCTGGGCGGCGCCGTCTTCGCCCTGGTCCGCGCCCCGCAGCGCGACCGCTGGCTGCTGGCCGCGCCGGTCGGGCTCTATGCGGGCTGGCTGACGGCGGCCTCCTTCGTGTCGCTCGCGAGCATCGGGGCGGGCTACGGCATCCTGACTGACCAGGTCGGCTGGGCCTATATCGCGGTGATCGGCGCGCTCGCCATCGCGCTGCCGGTGCAGCTTCGCAGGCCCGGCGTGCCCACCTATGCGATCGCGATCGGCTGGGCGCTGATCGGAATCATCGCCGCCAACGGCTACGCCAATGTCGGCATCTCGCTGGCCGCAGCCGCGGCGATCCTCGTCCTCGCCGCCCTGCCGTTACGCCAGCGGGTCACGGCTTGAGCGGCGGCTTCCCCAGATGCTTCCGCAGCCGAGACGGCGTCGACTTCGTCTTTCCCTTATAGGGGTTCTTGTCCGCCTGCGACCGCATGGTCAGCCGGATCGGCGTCCCAGGCATATCAAAATCGTCCCGTAACCCATTGATAAGATAACGGGAATAGCTCTCTGGCAGCTTCTCCGGCGCCGAACACATCACCACGAACCCGGGCGGCCGCGTCTTCACCTGTGTCGCATAGCGCAGCTTGATTCGCCGCCCGCCCGGTGCAGGTGGCGGATGCATCTCGATCATCCCCGCCAGCCACCGGTTCAACTGAGAGGTCGTGACTCGCCGGTTCCAGACCTCATGGGCGCGCAGCACCGCTTCCCGCAGCCGGTCAAGGCCGCGGCCGGTCTTGGCCGACACCGTCACCAAGGGTGCCCCGCGCAGCTGAGGCAACAGCCGCTCGAACTCTTCCTTGAGCTCCTTCAGCTTCGCCTGCTTCTCGTCCTCCAGATCCCACTTGTTGACGGCGACGACGACCGCGCGCCCTTCGCGCTCGGCCAGGTCCGCAATCCGCAAATCCTGCTGTTCAAAGGGAATTTCCACGTCGAGCAAGACAACCACGACCTCGGCGAACTTCACCGCACGCAGCCCGTCCGAAACCGACAGCTTCTCGACCTTGTCCTGCACCTTCGCTCGCTTGCGCATCCCCGCCGTGTCGAAGATCCGCATTGGCGTGCCGTCCCAGACGGTCGAGACTGAAATCGCATCCCGCGTAATCCCCGCCTCAGGCCCCGTCAGCAGACGATCTTCGCCAAGTATCTTGTTGATCAGCGTGGATTTTCCCGCATTCGGCCGCCCCACCACGGCAATCTGCAGCGGTTTGCCCTCGTCAACCTCCTCGTCGATATCGACCTCGGTCTCGGGCTCGTGGCTCTCCGCCGCTTCCGCCACCGGCGTCAGCACCTGCAGCAGATCCGCCATCCCTTCCCCATGCTCGGCCGAGATCGGCACCGGGTCGCCCAGCCCCAGCTCGTAGGCCTCGATCAGCCCGGCATCGGCTGCCTGCCCCTCGACCTTGTTGGCCGCCAGGATCACCTTGGCCGACTTCTTGCGCAGAATCTCTGCAAACACCCGGTCCGCCGGCAAAACCCCCGCCCGCGCATCGATCATGAAGAGGCACACATCGGCCATCTCGACCGCCCGCTCGGTCAGCCGCCGCATCCGGCCCTGCAGGCTTTCGTCGGTCGCTTCTTCCAGCCCCGCTGTATCGATCACCGTGAACCGCAGATCGCCCAGCCGCGCGGCCCCTTCCCGCAGGTCGCGCGTCACGCCCGGCTGGTCATCGACCAGCGCAAGCCGCTTGCCGACCAACCGGTTGAACAGCGTCGACTTGCCCACATTGGGCCGCCCGACAATGGCAAGGGTGAACGACATGGAACGCGCCTCCGCGAAATCAGAGGAGGCGCCTACACCATGCGCGCCTCAACGGAAAGCCAGAAGCTGCCCGTTCTTGTTGACCACATAAAGCGTCTGGCCCGCGACGGCCGGATTGGTCGCTGCCCCCCCAGGCAGCGGGACGGAGGAGATGAGCCGCCCAGAAGTCGGGTCGAAGCTGCGCAGTTCCCCGTCCGAGGACGCAACGATCAGCCGTCCACCGGCCAGAACCGGCCCGTAATGGGCATGGATGCGCTTGTCGCGGCCGCGGAAGCGCCGGGTGATCTCGCTCGGCAGATCGACCGACCAGATGCGCTGCCCCGTCTCGGCATCGAGGCGAAGAAGCTCGTTCAAGTCGTTGATAAGGAAGACGGATCCGCCCGTCGGCCAGACCGGGCTCAGCGCGCCTTCGGTCGCCGTCCAGATCCGCTCGCCCGAGCCCAGTTCCAACGCCACGAGCCGCCCGCCGTAGTTGCCAACATACACGCGATTGCCATCCACGACCGGATCGCCCGAGATATCCGTGACGGCCACGGCGGCGGCCAGCCCCAGCCGCTCTCCCGGAACGGAGGTCGACCAGCGCCGTAGCCCGCCCTGCCGGAACGTCGCCATCACCTCGCGCGAGGCGAAGGGGAAAATCGCCAGATCCTCGGTCACGGCCACACCGGACCCGCCGGAGAAGTTGGCGGTCGAAGGCGCGCCGGTCATCGTATAGCGCACGCGGCCGGTCTCGACCTCCACCGCCCAGGCGCGGCTATCGCGGGCCGAGACATAGACCAGATCGCCGAAGACCGTCGGCGCCGACCCGCCCGGCGCATCGAGTTCCTGAACCCAGAGAACCTGACCAGAGGCCGGGTCGAGCGCCGTTAGATCCCCGAACCCTGTCGTCACAAAAAGCCGCCCGGCCCCGAAGGCCAGCCCACCGCCCGACGCATCGCGCCGCCGGTCAAGCGCGGGGGCCAGATCCTGGCTCCACAGCACCCCGCCATTCGTCGCCACCGCCGTGACCTGCGACCGCGCGTCGAGCGTGAAGATCCGCCCGCCCGCAACGACCGGATCGGCCGTAATCCGCGCCCGGCGGCTGTCGCCTTCGCCGATCCGCGTGCTGAAAAGCGGGCTCAGCGACTGGCTCAGCGCCGGATGCACGATCCGGTGCTGCGGCCCACCATTCCGGTGCGTCCACTCCGCATTCGCCCGTTGCGCGGGCAGCGCGATCGGCAAGGCGCGGTCGGCCTCGACAGGGACCTCTGCCCCGCCCGACAGGGCCCGGACATCCAGACGTTCCCCCGGCAGGATCACCTCCCGCTCGGCACAACCCGCCAGCAGCGCCAGCGCCGCACATCCCGCAATGATCCAGCTTGCTTTCACGCCTGCCCTTCCGTTCCGCCTTTCGGGCCTAACCGCCCGTCCCGGCGGCCGCATCCGGGTCTCCGCCAAGGGCCACAATCACGCCTCTGACCCGGCTGCGCAAGTTCGGCGTCGCCTCGGCATCGTCGGCAATGGCCTGCAATCGCTGCATCGCCGCCTCGGTCTCGCCCACGGCAAGAAAATCATAGGCCAGCTGTTCCGCCGCAAGCAGCCGGAACGGCCGCCCCGGCACTGCAAGGGCCTCGAGCGCGGTGCGCCGGTCGGCGCCCGGCTCCTGCGTCATGGCGAGCTTCAGCGCCGCCAGATCCCGGTAGAGCACCGGCATCTCGCCATCGACGGCCAGCCCTTCGAGATATTGCGCCGCCTCTTCCGGCACGCCGTTTTCGACCGCCAGACCGGCCGAAAGAAGCGCCCGAACGGGCGCCGCCCTCTCGTCCGCCTCGATCGCCGCCAGATCCGCAGCCGACGGGTCGGCCGTGCCCAGCTCCGCGAGCACCGCATCGCCGAAAGCCTGCGCCCGCGATTGCGATTGCGACGACCGGAACTCATAGAACGCCGCACCGCCCACGATCACAAGCACCGCGACCACCGCGATCCAGCCATACTTGCGCATCGCCTGATACAGGCGATCCCGGCGCAACTCCTCGCTGACCTCGTCAATGAAGCTGTCGTTGTTGCTCACTAATCTCTCCTGCCGGACCCAGCCTCCGGACATGCGCGGGTGATAGCGTGAAGCGCCTGCAAAAGCCAAGGGGCCGCAGATAGGCTGCTCTCAAAAACGGCAGAGCGGCGAAAACTCGCAGCCATGTGAAAGAAATGGTGATCTGAACTGGTTAGTTTAGTCTATAACATCCTATGTTAAGGTGATAGACACCGCGCCAGACGCATTCCAGGACGCGTGTCTTGAGAGAAGCGAGCAAGATCGAAGGCCCACATGAGACTCATTCCTATCCTCACCGCCTTTCTGGTGACAGGCTTCCTCTACCTCATGATTTTCGAGCGGGAGGCATTGCTTGCCTTTGCCCAAGCCACGCCCATCGCCGCCCGTGATGATGACGAAATCGCCGATGAACTGCGCCGGATCAGCGTCGTCGCCGTCCAGTCCGAGGCGCGCCAGATCGACGACGGCGTCCTCATGCGGGGCGAGACCGAGGCCGCGCGCCAGGTCGAGGTGCGGGCAGAAACGTCGGGCCTCGTCATCTCCGATCCGCTGCGCAGCGGCGCGTCGGTCGAAGCAGGCGATCTTCTGTGCGAACTTAACCCCGGCACCCGCGAGGCGTCGCTGGCCGAAGCCCGCGCAGGCCTTGCCGAGGCGAACATCGAACTGAACGCTGCCCAGCGTCTGAGCGAAGGCGGCTTCGCTTCCGAAACCCGCCTCGCCGCAGCGGAAGCCGCAGCCGAAGGAGCACAGGCCGCTGTCGCCGCCGCCGAGACCGAGATCGAGCGGCTGCGGATCATGGCGCCCTTCGCCGGCCTTCTGGAATCCGATACGGCCGAAATCGGGTCGCTCCTTCAGGCCGGATCGCTCTGCGCGACGGTCATCCAGCTCGACCCGATCAAACTCGTCGGCTTCGTCCCCGAAACTGAGGTCAGCCGGATCGGGGTCGGCGCGCCTGCCTTCGCCCGCCTCGCCTCCGGCCGGGAAGTCGCGGGCTCCGTCCGCTTCCTCAGCCGCTCTGCCGACGATACGACCCGCACCTTCCGGGTGGAGGTCGAGGTTGCCAACGAAGATCTGACCATCCGCGACGGCCAGACCGCCGAGATCATCGTGCAGGCCGACGGTGTGCAGGCGCATCTGCTGCCGCAATCGGCGCTGACCCTCAACGATCAGGGCGATCTGGGCGTCCGCACCGTCGCGTCCGATCAGACGGCCCTCTTCGTGCCCGTCACGCTGCTGCGCGACACGGTCGAGGGCGTGTGGCTGGGCGGGCTTGACGACACCGTCGAAGTCATCGTCGTCGGTCAGGAATTCGTCAGCGACGGCATCCCGGTCGACGTCACCTTTCGCGACCCCCAGACACCCGAAGAAACGCCGGTCATGACCGACGAGCTGCCGCCACAACCAGACGGATCCGCATCCGAGGAGACCGGACAATGACCGGCATCGTCGACTGGGCCGCCTCCCGCGCCCGTATGGTCATCGCCTTCATCGTGCTGTCGCTCGTCGTCGGCGGCTACTCCTACTGGAACCTCCCCAAAGAGGGTGAGCCGGATATCGAGATCCCGGCCCTCTTCGTCTCGGTCCCCTTCCCGGGCATCTCGGCAGAAGACAGCGAAACGCTCCTCGTCAAACCGATGGAGACCGAGCTTGCCGATCTCGACGGCCTGAAAGAGATGACGGCGACCGCCGCCGAAGGCTTTGCCGGGATCGGGCTGGAATTCGAATTCGGCTGGGACAAGACCCAGATCATGGCCGATGTTCGCGAGGCGATGAACAATGCCGAAGCGGACTTTCCCGACGGGGCAGAGCAATACACGATCACCGAGATCAACTTCTCGGAATTCCCCATCATCATCGTGAACCTCACCGGCGCCGTGCCCGAGCGCACGCTGGTGCAGGTGGCCAAGGATCTGCAGGACCGGCTGGAAAGCCTCGACGCGATCCTCGAAGCGGGCCTTGCCGGCCAGCGTGACGAGATGCTGGAGGTCACGATCGATCCCCTCCGGCTCGAGGCCTACAACGTCACCGCAAACGAACTGATCAACGTTGTCAGCAACAACAACCTGCTCGTCGCCGCAGGCGAGGTCGACACGCCCCAGGGCACGTTCTCCGTCAAGATCCCGTCGAGCTTCGATGAACCCCGCGACGTCTACAACCTGCCGGTCAAGACGAATGGCGACCGGGTCGTCACCCTCGGCGATCTCGCGACGATCCACCTGACCTTCGAAGACCGCGCCGGAACCGCCCGCTTTAACGGGGAAAACACGGTCGCGCTGCAGGTGGTGAAGCGCAAGGGCTTCAACGTCATCGAAACGGCGCAGCTCGTCCGCGACACGGTCGAGGCCGAACAGGCGACCTGGCCTGATGAACTGCAGGATGCAATCCTCGTCGGCGTCTCCAACGACATGAGCCGCACGGTCGATTCCATGGTCCGTCAGCTCGAAGGGTCGGTTCTGACCGCCATCGCGCTCGTCATGATCGTCGTCCTTGCGGCGCTCGGCACCCGCCCGGCTCTACTCGTCGGGTTCGCGATCCCGACGTCGTTCCTCCTCTGTTTTGCACTGCTGGCGGTGATGGGCATCTCGATCTCGAACATCGTGATGTTCGGCCTGATCCTCGCCGTGGGCATGCTCGTCGACGGTGCGATCGTCGTCGTTGAATACGCCGACAAGCGCATCAAGGAAGGCACCGGCCCCATGCACGCTTACGTGGAGGCCGCCAAGCGCATGTTCTGGCCCATCGTGTCGTCCACGGCGACGACGCTCTGCGCCTTCCTGCCGATGCTCTTCTGGCCCGGCGTCCCGGGCGAGTTCATGGGAATGCTCCCCGTCACGCTGATCTTCGTGCTGTCCGCCTCGCTGGTGGTCGCCCTCGTCTACCTGCCCGTCATGGGCGGCGTTACGGGCCGGCTGTCACGCACGTTCGGCAACACGTCCGACGCGCTCAAGCGGAGCCTGCCTTGGGTCGTCCGGGCCGCCCTCGTCCCTGTGGCCTGGATGATTGTCTTCATCGGCGCGATGCAGACGCTCAACCCCGCCTACATCCTGCCTGAAGATGCGCCTGCCGCCATGGCCCGCCTGACCGGTGCCGCGATCTTCCTCTTCGGCGCTTTCGCAACCTCCGTCACGCTCGGCGCCGTCCAGATCGAGCGCAAACCGCGCACGATACGCGCCGGGTACCGCCGCACGCTCTTCGGTAGGTTCACCCACTTCATCGCCGGCAATCCGATCATGCCGATCGTCACCATCGGCGCGATCATCTTCTTCGTGATCAGCGTCTTCGGCTATTTCGACGCCAACAATAACGGCGTCGAGTTCTTCGTCGAAAGCGAGCCCGAACAGGGCACTGTCTATGTCCGGGCCCGCGGCAACCTCTCGCTCACCGAAAAGGATGCGATGGTGCGTCAGGTGGAAGAGATCGTGATCGCCCATCCCGGCGTCATCAACACCTTCTCCTTCGCCGGCGACGGCGGGCTCAACACCGATGCCTCGGGCGCCGCCATCCCGCCCGATACGGTCGGCCAGGTCCAGTTCGAAACGATTGCTTGGGAGGACCGCGCCGATCGTCCGGAGCTTGACGGCGACGTAGTGATCGACGAACTGAACGCGCAGCTTGCCGGCCTGCCGGGTTTCGAGGCCGAGATCCTTGCGCTCGAACAGGGCCCCGCCTCCGGCAAGCCGGTCCATCTGCGCATCCGGGGTGACAACACCGAAGACCTGCGCGAGGCGGTCCGCATCACCCGCAACCGGTTCGAAGAGACGCCGGGTCTCATCCTGATCGAAGACAGTCTGCCCCTGCCCGGCATCGACTGGCAGATCGATGTCGATGTCGAAAAGGCCGGTCGCTTCGGTGCCGACGTCGCCACGGTTGGCGCGATGGTCCAACTCGTGACCCGCGGTATCCTGCTCGACACGATGCGTGTCGATACATCGGACGAAGAGATCGACATCCGCGTCCGCCTGCCGGAAGAGCAGCGTGTGCTCTCGACCCTCGATACGCTCCGGGTCCGGACAAGCGAGGGACTCGTCCCGCTGTCGAACTTCATCACCCGCACGCCGGTGCCCAAGCTCGCCCAGATCGACCGCGTCGACCAGCAGCGCTACTACGACGTCAAAGCGGATGTCGGCCCGGGGCTCTTCAACCTCAACGTCGAAGGCGAACCCGCGGCGGTCGGGCAAGTGGTCACCGATGAGACGGGTGAAGAAGCCTCTGGTCCGATCCTCCAGCGCGGTGACGGCACCCGATACGTCATTACGCATTACCTGACCGATCTCCGCCTCACCGATCTGCGGGCGGCAGAGGAGAACGGCACGCTCGCAACGGTTCCGATCAACCCCAACGAACGGATCGCGCTTCTGACGCCCTGGCTGGAGAACGAGGCCGGGTTGCCGAACTCCGTCGAATGGGCTTGGACCGGCGACCAGGAAGAACAGGAGGAAAGCCAGGCCTTCCTCTCCAGCGCATTCCTGGGGGCGCTCGGGCTGATGTTCATCATCCTGCTCGCCCAATTCAACTCGTTCTACAACGCCATCCTGGTGCTCTTGGCCGTGGTCCTCTCCACCACCGGGGTGCTGATCGGGATGCTGGTCATGGACCAGACCTTCTCGATCATCATGACCGGCACCGGCATCGTCGCGCTGGCCGGCATCGTGGTGAACAACAACATCGTGCTGATCGACACCTACCAGGAATACGAGAAGTACATGCCAAGGATCGAGGCGATCACGCGCACCGCTGAAAGCCGTATCCGGCCCGTGCTTCTGACCACCATCACCACGATGGCGGGCCTCGCGCCGATGATGTTCGGCCTCTCGCTCGACTTCATCGGCGGCGGCTACTCAATCGACAGCCCGACAGCCCTCTGGTGGAAGCAGCTGGCAACCGCCGTCGTCTTCGGCCTCGGCATCGCGACTGTGCTGACACTCGTCATGACGCCCTCAATGCTCGCCATCCGCGTCTGGTTCAGCACCTATCTCCACTGGATGGCGCGCCTGCTGGCCCGCTTCTCCATGGGCCGGTCGAGCCAGGCCGCCCGGGACTGGGCGCTCAACCGCGAAGCGCGGCGCGTCAAGGCGCCTGAGATCCTGTGGGAGGACGACATCCAACCTGCACCGACCAACGAACCGGCAGAGGACAACGACCAAAAGGAACTGCCGCTCGACACGCCGCTTCGCGCGGCGGAGTGATCAGGCCGCGGGTGCCCTGCGCATCCGCGGCGACGTCACCATTGTCAGGACCAGTGCCGCCGCACCGCAGCCCGCGATGGCGACGGCCATCGGCGTAACCGTCCCGTCGAAGAACGGCGCCGCCGCCATGATCGCGACCCCGCCGGCGACCATCTGCAGCGTTCCACCCAGCGACGAAGCCAGCCCCGCGATCTCTCCATGATCGTCAAGCGCCATGACCATCGTCGTCGGGATCACCAGCCCCAGGCATGCATTGGCGCAGAAGAGCACGCCCACGACGACGGCAAGGCTTGCCGCACCGGCCAGCGCCAGGGCGCAGAGAAACGCAGTAAAGACGGCGAACCCAACGACCCCAATCCGCACGACGCGGGCCAGCCCGATCCGCTCTCCCAAAGGCGCCGCTGTCTGCGAGGCCGCAAAGAACCCCGCCGCATTGATCGCGAAGGCAATGCTGAACCCGGTCGGCGTCAGCCCGAACGTATCTGTATAGACGAAAGCGGCGCTTGCGATGAAGACGAAGAAACTCGCCATCCCGAACCCGCCGATAAAGGTCAGCCCCATAAACACCGGATCGCGCACCAGCACCCCCGCACTCTTCCAGAGAGAGCGCGCATTGACCGTCACCCGGTCCTTATCCTCCAAAGTCTCCGGCAGGACGAACGCGGTGATCGCGAGGCTCACCAGGGCCGCTATGGCGAGCACGGCAAAGATCGTCCGCCACCCGCCCAAGGCCATCAGCCCACTTCCGGCGAGCGGCGCCAGCATCGGCGAGACCGAAATCACGAGCATCACCAGCGCCATCAGCTTGGTCGCCTGCGTGCCCGTATGCAGATCCCGAATGATCGCCCGCGGGATCACCATCACCGCCGCTCCGCCCAACCCCTGGACAAATCGAGCCACGATCAGCCAACCGACACTTGGTGCCAGCGCACACGCCACCGTGCCGACCAGGAAAAGCCCCAGGCCGAAATAAAGCGGCACCTTCCGCCCCGCCTGATCCGCCCACGGCCCATAGACCAGCTGGGCCAAGCCGAAGGCCAGAAAATAGCTCGTCAACGTCGCCTGCATCGCGGCAACATCGGTGCCCAAAGCCGCCCCGATCTGAGGCAGCGCAGGCAGATACATGTCGATCGCGAAGGGACCGACAGCGGCGAGAAGCCCCAGAATCAGGGCAGAGCGGGTCATGGATAGCTGGGCAGACATCTCGAAATTCCCGCGACTCAAATGGAGGGCCGTCCTATCACGAAGACAGAACGCCGCACCCCTGAAAAACCGAAACTGAGCCAAATTTGGCTGACGCTGTCCTAGCGGCACGCCACCCAACGCGCCATGACGTCCCCGCCCACCGGGCGAAGCTCGGCCAGCTCGAACCGCTGCGCCTCTGCCAGCTTGGAGATCTCCAGCGCGCCAAGCGCAGGGATCCCCTCCGCACCCAGAGCCAGCCCGGCCGTCATCGCAACCATCTCGTCCACCACATCCGCCTGCAAAAGCGACGCCGCGAGCGACCCGCCGCCTTCGCAGAAAACTCGCGTGATGCCCCGCTCGGCCAGCGCGCTCAGCACAGACCCGATCTCCACATTCCGTCCCCGAACCGCACAAGGCAGCCCGTCGACACCCGCATCGGCCAGCACCCCTGGAAGAGCCGCATCAGCGTCGTGACACACCCAAACCGGTACCTCTCGCGCCGTCCGTGCAAGCCCTCCGTCTGCCGGAATATCCGCCCGCCGAGAGACCACCACCCGCACCGGCTGCTGCATCACGCCCAGCCCCCGGACCGTCAAAGACGGATCATCCGCCCGCGCCGTCCCGCCACCGACCATCACCGCATCATGCCGCGCGCGCATCCCATGAACCACCCGCCGCGCTTCCGGCCCCGTGATCCACTGGCTCTCCCCCGAGCCCGTCGCGATCCGACCGTCAACCGAGGTTGCGAGCTTCAAGGTCACCAACGGCCGGCCGCGTTCGACTCGGCTCAGAAACCCCGCCTGATCCGCCCGCGCGGCGTCTTCCATCAGGCCGGTCTCCACCGTGATCCCCGCCTCCCGCAAGATCTTCAAACCCCGCCCCGACACACGCGGATCCGGATCGCCCAAGGCCACCACGACCCGCGCAACACCCGCTGCGACGAGCGCATTCGCACAAGGCGGCGTCATTCCATGATGGGCACACGGCTCCAGCGTCACGAAGACATCCGACCCGCGCGCCGCCTCCCCGGCCTGATCCAAAGCTACCCGCTCCGCATGGGGCCGCCCACCGGGCTGGGTCCAGCCCCGCCCCACGATCCAACCGTCGCGAACGATCACGCAGCCCACCGCCGGGTTGGGCCAAGCCTGCCCCAACCCGCGCCGCCCCAAAGACAGCGCCAGCGCCATGAACCGCGCGTCCGACGCGCGTGTCACGTCTCGGATTTATCGTCGGCTGGTTCGTCCGGCCGCAGCTCTGCCACGAACTTGTCGAAGTCGTCTGCCGCCTGGAAGTTCTTGTAAACGCTGGCAAACCGAACATAGGCGACCGTGTCTATCCGGTGCAGCGCCTCCATCACGATCTCACCGATCGTCTTGGACGGGATATCGGTCTCGCCCATGCTCTCGAGCCGCCGCACGATGCCGGATATCATCTGGTCAATCCGCTCAGGTTCGATCGGCCGCTTCTGAAGCGCGATCCGGATTGATCGCTCCAGCTTGTCGCGGTCGAAATCCTCGCGCCGACCGTTGGATTTGATGACCACCAGATCGCGCAGTTGCACCCGCTCATAGGTGGTGAACCGCCCCCCGCAGGCCGGACAAAACCGGCGTCTTCGGATCGCCACGTGATCCTCCGCAGGCCGTGAATCCTTCACCTGAGTGTCGACATTTCCGCAAAACGGACAGCGCATGGACGTCCCTCGATCTCTTGCCCTTGGGGTCCAAACCCCGTCTCCCACATCACTATAGAAGCGCATCCAGAGATTGGGTAGAGGCGAAATCCTGCCCCAAGACCTAGAGTTGGCCGGAACGCAACAGCGCCCTACCTGCCCACACAGGTCCAAGACGACGAAAGGGGCAGATCATGGCCAAGACACTCTTCATCACCGGCGCCTCCTCGGGCATCGGCGCTGCCACCGCACGGGCCGCAGCCGGCTCTGGCTGGAATGTCTCGCTCATGGCTCGAAGCGAAGAAAAGCTGACCGCGCTCGCCTCCGAGATTGGCGATCAAGCTCTTGCAGTGCCAGGCGATGCGACCGACCTCGACGCTCAATCTGATGCTGTCGCCAAGACCGTCGAGAAATTCGGCGCGCTCGACGCCGCCTTCGCCAATGCGGGCAAGGGCCTCGACAAGCCGGGCACGGTCGAGGGCGACCCCGAGGAATGGCACCAGATGATCCATATCAACATCATGGCCGCCCTCTTCACCGCCCGCGTCGCAATCCCGGAGCTCAAGAAGACCAAGGGCCACATCCTCTTCACCGGGTCCGCCGCCGGGCGCCGCCACATCAAGGGCTCGATCTACGGTGCGACCAAATGGTTCATCCATGGCTACGCGGGCAACCTCGCCGAAGAGGTCCGCGAATGGGGCGGCCGCTGCACCGTCATCGCGCCGGGCATGGTCGACACGCCCTTCTTCGACGAACCCCGCCCCGACAAGCTCAAGCCCGAGGATGTCGCCGACGCCGCGATGCTCGCGCTGGACGCCGACCCGCGCAACTGCATCCGCGAGGTCTTCCTGATGCCCAACAACTAGGCCCATGACAGCGGTCAAGCCGCCCACTCTTGGATGTGCTACCATGGAAAGTTCAAGCCAACCGGACGGGCCGTCTGCCGCCCGTCCAAGCGAAAGGACTGTCCCATGAGCATCGCCCGCGTCACCGAGATCTCTGCCACGTCGCCAAACAGCTTCGAAGACGCCGTCACCCAAGGCATCGACCGCGCGAACAAGACCCTGCGCAACGTGACAAGCGCCTGGGTGAAGGAGCAGACCGTTCGGGTCACAAACGGCAAGATCGACCACTATCAGGTCAACATGATGGTCACTTTCGTCCTCGAAGACGACTGACGTCAGCCAAGCATCGCGACGATCTCCCGCCGCTTCGGCGCGTCGCGATGCTCGAACAGATAGATCCCTTGCCAGGTGCCCAACGCCATGCGCCCATCAATCACGGGGATCTGCAACGAGACGGGAAGAAGCGCCGCCTTGATATGCGCGGGCATATCGTCAGGGCCCTCATAGGTGTGGGTCAGATAGGACATCGACGGATCAGTGGTGGGCGGGACAAGCCGCGCGAAAAACGCCTTTAGGTCTGTCTGAACCTCAGGATCGGCGTTCTCCTGAATGAGCAGAGAGCAGGAGGTGTGCCGCACGAACAGCGTCAAGACACCATCCCCGGCGACCCAATCGGCAACCTGATGCGTGATCTCGTAAAGCCCCTGCCCGCGTGTCGAGACCTCGAAAAGCGTTGTCTTCATGAGCGGCGAGACCGGCCCTAGATCTCGATCCCATCCAGGTTCAACTCAGGCGCCTCCGGTTTCCGCGGGATCAGGATATCGCCGTTCGGCAGGATCTCTGGCGGGCCGTAATTCCGCATGTCGTCGATCCGCGACATCAGATCAGCCAAGGCAGGACCCATCTCGGACATCAGCTCCCGCATCTGCGGACCAATATCGCGGCTCAGCCCCTCAAGCTCGTCCAGGGCAGGCTCCATCTGCTGACGCAGACCGCGGAAAAACAGCTGCGCCCCTTCTTCCATGAGGCTGAACCCGCCCTCATCCTCGGGCTCCGCGTCCTGAGCAGGGAGGGTCATCGGAACGGCGGCAAGGCCAACGGCAAACATGGCAGCGATGAACTGTTTCATGGCTTCAATATAAGCGATCTGGCGGCAAATCCCAAATCAAGATCCTACGACAGTCCAATCGAGGTCCACGGAGACAGGAAAGTGGTCTGACGCTGTCAGCAGCGCATGGCTCAATTCCGGGTCTTGGAAACAGACCGGATCATCGAAGGGATGCCAGATGCGCCAGCGCGGATGATGGGCGCGCAGATCCGGCGAGAGCATGACGTAGTCGATAAGAGCAGACAGATACCGCTGCTCGCTCGAGATCCAGAACCGGGCGGTTGTCGGCATAGCGCTGAGCCTCCGGCTCAAGGCACGTTTCGCGTGCGGCTCCATCATCCGCACGCCATCCCCTTCGCCCAGCACGATCTCGACCCCCGACCGCCCGAAAAGCTGCTCGTATTCGTCCAGCCCCGGTCCGTCATTGAAGTCGCCCAGAACGATCACCGGCTCGCCGCCCTCCATATGCTCTTCCACCCGCCGCCGGATCCAGACGCACTGGGCCAGCTGCTTGCGCCGGTTCGCGATCGACACCGCCATGATCTCGTCCAGCGTCACCGCCCCGTGCGGCGCCTTCGATTTGGCATGAACCCCGATCAGCCGCAGCATCGGGCCGTCCACTGGCAGGAACGCCACCTCAAGCGGTGGCTTCGAGAACACCACTTTCTCCGGCGCCGCATCGATATCGAGGTCATAGCGCAGCACCCCGTCGAAGCGCGGCGCGCCCTCCGCCCCGTCCTTGCCGGTGATCCGGCCCTTCGGATCATGCTCCGCCACGGCCCGGCCAGGGTCATAAAGCAGCGTGATCTCCTGCCGCGTTTCATTGAAGAACCCGCTCAACGCCTTCCGCGCCCTCAGCCTGAAACGCTCGGCGAACCCCTCGATGGCGACCGTCCCAGACCGCCGTTTCGAGGTATGCGGCGCCTCGATCACCATCACCGCATCGGCGTCCATCTCCTGAAACACCCGTCCCACCGCAGCCAACTGCTGCGCCCGCGTCACGTCGTGCCGCTTGGACCACTCGCCGTCATCAAACGGCGTCCCGTCCGTATCAAAGAGAAACGAGAACCACTCGACGTTGTAAGTCGCGATCCTCATACGCGCCCTTCCGAGATCGCCTCCCACGCGCGGTTGATCGCGATCATCCGCTTCTCGGCCAGCTTCACCGCCTCTTCCGGCACCCCGCGGGCCACCATCGCATCCGGATGCGTTTCCCGCACCAGCGCTCGCCAGGCCGCCCGTGCCTCATCGACGGAAGCGGCGTGATCGAGGCCCAAGACATCCCAGGGGTCCGGCTCCGCATCCGGCACGAACCGCGCCTTCAACCGCCGGAAACAGGGATCCCCGATCTCGAAGATATCCGCGACCCGTTCCAGAAACGCGTCTTCGTGCGGATGATACTCCCCATCGGCCATTGCGATGTGGAAAAGCCCTTCCACCAGATCCACCAGAGCGTCCTCGCCGCCCTCGAACATCCCCCGGATGCGCTTGGCATAATCCTCGAACCCAGCGACATCCTTGCGGGCCAAATCGAAGACCCGCGCAGCCCCCGCCTCGTCCTCGGCACCGATGTGAAAGACCTCGCGGAACGCCGTCACCTCGTCCCGCGTCACAAGGCCATCGGCTTTCGCCATCTTCGCCCCAAGCGCGATGACAGCAATGGTGAACGCCACCGACCGCTCCGGCGGCGTGCGGAACCGGTCAAACAGCGCCGACAGACCCTCGCCTGCGCGCAGGGCCGACAGGGCTTCCAGAATCCGGCTCCAGATCGACATGCGATCTAGCCTATCCGGTATCCGCTCCGAAGGTGAAGCAGTCGAACGTGCAGAAAACGATGAGGCCCTGCGCTACTCCGCCGCCTCCTGCGTCCGCGCCTCCCGGATCAGCTGCAGGATGTTCTGCGCCGCCTCGGGGATATTCGTTCCCGGCCCGAAGATCGCCTTCACCCCGGCATCGTAGAGGAACTGGTAATCCTGCTGCGGGATCACCCCGCCGCAGATCACCAGGATATCGCCCGCGCCCTGCGCCCTCAGCGCCTCGACAAGTTTGGGCGCCAGCGTCTTGTGCCCCGCCGCCTGCGACGAGATGCCGACGACATGCACATCGTTATCGACGGCATCCTGCGCCGCCTCGTCCGGCGTCTGGAACAGAGGCCCCACATCCACATCGAACCCGATATCGGCGAAGGCCGTCGCGATCACCTTCGCGCCGCGGTCATGCCCGTCCTGGCCCATCTTGACGACCAGCATCCGGGGTCGGCGCCCTTCGGCCTCGGCAAAGGCCTCGACTGATTTCTGGATCTCGGCGAACCCTTCGTCGCCCTCATAGGCCGCGCCATAAACTCCCGCCAATGTCTTCACCTCCGCCCTGTGGCGACCAAAGACCGCCTCCATCGCATCCGAAATCTCGCCGACCGTCGCCCGCGCCCGCGCCGCCTCGACCGCCGCGTCCAGCAGGTTGCCGTCGCCCGCAGCCGCCTCTTTCAGTGCCGCCAAGGCCGCATCGCACGCCGCCTGATCCCGGCTGCCCCGGATCCGCTCCAGCCGCGCCACCTGGGACGCCCGCACCTTTGCGTTGTCAATATCGAGGATGTCGATGTCGTCTTCCTTCGCCAGCCGGTACTTGTTGACACCCACGATCACTTCCTCGCCCCGGTCGATCATCGCCTGCCGCCGCGCCGCGGTCTCCTCGATCCTGAGCTTCGGCATGCCAGAGGCGACGGCCTTGGTCATCCCGCCCATCTCCTCGACCTCGCCGATCAGCGCCCACGCCGCCTCGGCCAGATCGTGGGTCAGTTTCTCGACGTAGTAGGACCCCGCCAGCGGATCGACCACATTGGTCACCCCCGTCTCCTCCTGCAGGATCAGCTGGGTGTTCCGCGCGATCCGGCTGGAAAATTCCGTCGGCAAGGCAATCGCCTCGTCGAAAGAGTTCGTATGCAGCGACTGCGTCCCGCCCAGCACCGCGCTCATCGCCTCGAACGCGGTCCGCACGACGTTGTTGTAGGGATCCTGCTCCTGCAGGCTCACCCCTGAGGTCTGGCAATGGGTGCGCAGCATCATCGATCGGGGGGTCTTCGGCGAGAATTCCTCCATGATCCGGTACCACAAAAGCCGCGCCGCGCGCAGCTTCGCCGCCTCCATGAAGAAGTTCATTCCGATCGCGAAGAAGAACGACAGGCGCCCGGCGAACTTGTCGACATCCATCCCCCGCGCAATCGCAGCCCGGACATATTCCCGCCCGTCGGCCAGCGTGAAGGCCAGCTCCTGCACCAGGTTCGCCCCAGCCTCCTGCATGTGGTAGCCGCTGATCGAGATCGAATTGAACTTCGGCATCTCGCGGCTCGTATAGTCGATGATATCGGCCACGATCCGCATCGACGGCTCCGGCGGATACACATAGGTGTTCCGCACCATGAACTCCTTCAGGATATCGTTCTGGATCGTGCCTGACAGCGCCGACCGGTCGACCCCCTGCTCCTCACCCGCCACGATGAAGGACGCCAGAACCGGGATCACCGCCCCGTTCATCGTCATCGAGACGCTGACCTCGTCCAAAGGAATGCCATCGAAGAGGATCTTCATATCCTCGACCGAGTCGATCGCCACACCCGCCTTGCCCACATCGCCGTCGACCCGCGGATGATCGCTGTCATAGCCCCGATGCGTCGCCAGATCGAAGGCCACCGAAACGCCCTGCTGCCCGGCCGCCAAAGCCTTGCGATAGAAGGCATTCGACTCCTCAGCGGTCGAAAACCCGGCATATTGCCGGATCGTCCAGGGCCGGCCCGCATACATCGTGGCCTTCACACCGCGGACAAACGGCGCCTCCCCCGGAACCGCGCCCAGATGGTCGACGCCTTCCAGATCGTCGGCGGTATAAACCGGCTGCACCGGGATGCCCTCCAGCGTCTCCCAGGTCAGATCCTCGACCGACCGCGCCTTGAGCTCTTTCGCCGCGATCTCTGCCCAAACGTCCTTGCGTCCCATCCTCAAGCCCTCCGATCCGCACATGCCCTCGCACATGCAAACGTAAATTTGTCCGGCGCGCCCTGCGGCGGCCTCTTCGCAATCCCCACGGCCCAGACTATATCTTGGGCAACAGGAGACAGCATGACCCCAACCCCGTTCCGTACCCTTGTCGGCCTCGTCGCCGCGGCACTGACAGCGACCGCCCTGTACGCGCAGGAGGCGGTCAAGACGCCTGTCGCCCTGACGGCGGTGGATAGCTGGCGGGCCGATCCTACCGTAGTTTTCGACGCAACGGATGTGAATCTCGAAGATTTCCTCTGGGTCGCCCGCCCGATCGTCGTTTTCGCCGATACGCCCAATGATCCCCGCTTCCAACGGCAGGTCGAATTGCTCGTTTCGCGGATGGAAGATCTTGTCGAACGCGACGTCGTTGTCCTGACGGATACCGATCCCGAGGCCTTCTCGCAGCTCCGCGAGCAGCTTCGCCCGCGGGGCTTCATGCTCGTCATCGTCGGCAAGGATGGTGGCGTGAAACTGCGCAAACCGGCCCCCTGGGACGTGCGCGAGATCTCCCGTTCGATCGACAAGATGCCGCTCCGCGAGCAGGAAATCATCGATCGGCGCAATGCAAACCAGTAGTCTTCATTGAACCGTAACCGGCCCGCTGCTATATTCAGGGCAGGAGGATAGCGCATGTCAGATCGCCAAAAGCCGGCGCCCCAGCCGCTACCATATACCCCGATCCCCGTCACGACGGGCCGGACCGGCCCTCGTCCTGAGGGATACTAGGCGTGTCCTGAGGCTCCGCTTCAGGGGCTTTCGCCGCCTTCAGGCGTTTTATCTCGAACGCGACCGTCTCTTTCTTCAACTCCTGATCCAGTGCCTGCGCGGCCTGTTTGCCGTCCCTGGCATAGGTGTCGATCATCCGCAGGGCGTGATTGCCAAAGGCAATCGCCAGCACCTTCATTCCCGTCAGATCCTCGTATAGCTTGATCTGCCGTTCGACCGGCAGGGCGGCGAAGCTTTCCCCCCGCAGATCTTCGGTCACGTCGGCGATCACCTTAAGCTGCGCGTAATAGGCCACCACCGCATCGATGGTCGTCCGCGGCAGGATATGGATCTCTCCGATGATCGAGGCAAAGACCTCGTCCTTCCGGTCCCGCACCACAAAGGGCAAGTAGGGCTCGCCCTGCACGGCCCCCTTCCGCATCCGCTCCACCACCGCGGCGGAACTCGCCCACAGATCCTCCTCGGTCCCGAGCGTCTGCAGATTCGCGCCGATCTCGGCGAAGAGCGCGCGATGGACGTCGCGCAGCCGCTCCTGCCGCATCCGCAGGCTGCGACGCCGGTTCTGCGACCCGTTCACGATCCAGCCGCCCGCGACGAAGACGCCTGCGATGACCGCCTGCCAGATCCGTGGATCGAGCGTCGCGAACCAGGTGTAGATCGCCGTCAGAGTGCTCACTCGAATTCCATGATCACGTCGTCGACGGCCAGGCTGTCGCCCGCCTCGGCGTTGATCTTGGCGACGACGCTCGTTCGTTCCGCCCGCAGGATATTCTCCATCTTCATCGCCTCGACGGTGCAGAGCGCCTGCCCTTCCTGAACCTCATCACCCACACCCACATCGACTTTGACGATCAGCCCCGGCATCGGGCACAGCAGCATCTTCGACGTATCCGGCGGCACCTTCTCGATCATATGCGCCATCAGCGCATTCTGCCGCGGATGCAGGACCTTCACGTCCAGATCCGCCCCGCGCGACCTCATCCTGAACCCGCCGGTGATCTTGTCGACCTTCAGGACCAGCAGGTCTCCGTCCACGTCGACCCGCGCCAAGGTATCCCCCGGCGTCCAGTCACTCGCGACACGCAGATCAGAACCATCCTCGAACCGCACGGTCGCCCCTTCCCGGTCGGCGTCGATCTCAACCGGCCAGACATGCCCGTCGATCCGCACCACCCAGTCCGTCCCGACCTTCCGCTCGTGATTGCCCAGCCGGCCGGACACCCGAGTCCGCCGGATCTCCGCCACCCGATTCATCGCCGCCGCCGAGGCTGCGATCCGCCGCAGATCCTCCTCCGGCAAATCGACGCCTTGGAACCCATCCGGGAACTCCTCCGCGATGAACGCCGTCGTCATCTCGCCCGCGACGAATTTCGGGTGATCCATCACCGCCGACAGGAACGGCAGGTTATGCCCGATCCCCTCGACCTCGAACGCATCAAGCGCCACGCGCATCTCCTCGATCGCCGCCGCACGGCTCGGCGCCCAGGTACACAGCTTCGCGATCATCGGGTCGTAATACATCGAGATCTCGCCACCCTCGAACACGCCGGTATCGTTGCGCACCACGCGGTCCTCGAACGCCACCTCCTCGGGCGGGCGATACCGCGTCAGCCGCCCGATCGACGGCAGGAAGTTGCGATAGGGATCCTCCGCATAAAGCCGCGATTCGATGGCCCAGCCATTCAGCCGGACGTCCGCCTGCCCGAAGGACAGCTTTTCCCCGGCCGCCACCCGGATCATCTGCTCCACCAGATCGATGCCGGTGATCAGCTCCGTCACCGGATGCTCCACCTGCAGGCGGGTGTTCATCTCCAAAAAGTAGAAGTTCCGCTCCCCGTCGACGATGAACTCCACCGTCCCCGCACTGCGATAGCCGACCGCATCGGCCAGCGCGCAGGCCTGCTCTCCCATGGCCTTGCGCGTCGCCTCGTCGAGGAACGGCGACGGCGCCTCCTCGATCACCTTCTGGTTTCGCCGCTGGATCGAACATTCCCGCTCGCCAAGGTAGAGCGTCGTCCCCTGCCCGTCCGACAGCACCTGGATCTCGATATGCCGCGGCTGGGTGACGAACTTCTCGATGAACATCCGGTCGTCACCGAAACTCGCCGCGGCCTCGTTCTTCGACGCCTGAAACCCCTCGCGCACGTCGCTCTCGTCCCAGGCGATGCGCATCCCCTTGCCGCCACCGCCGGCGCTCGCCTTCAGCATCACCGGATAGCCGATCTGACCCGAGATCCGGATCGCCTCGTCCGCATCCTCGATCAGCCCCATATGGCCCGGCACGGTCGAAACCCCCGCCTCCGCCGCGATCTTCTTCGAGGTGATCTTGTCCCCCATCTTCTCGATCGCGCCCGCGGGCGGGCCGATGAAGGCGACCCCCTCTTTCTCAAGCGCCTCGGCAAACTCCTTGTTCTCGCTCAGGAACCCATATCCCGGATGCACCGCCTCCGCGCCGGTCCTGCGGATCGCCTCAAGGATCCTGTCGATCACGATGTACGACTGGTTCGCCGGCGGCGGACCGATATGCACCGCCTCATCCGCCATCTTCACATGCAGCGCAGTGCGGTCCGCATCGGAATAGACGGCGACCGTGGCAATCCCCATCTTGCGGGCAGTCTTGATGACCCGGCAGGCGATTTCGCCCCGGTTCGCGATCAGGATCTTCTTGAACATAGGTTTCCCTCAGACACGAAAAGGCCGCCCGGAATTGCTCCGGACGGCCCGATTGTTCTGTTACCTGTTAGGTGCGGCTCAGTTCGACTGGCGGCAGACCCCTGCGTCGTCGCAGAAGACACCTGCCAGCGCGCCAACAGCGGCGCCGGTCGCCACGTCATTCTCAGTCGCATCCGCGATGAGCGCGCCACCCGCGGCGCCGATGACGGCCCGCTCGGTGTCGTTGTCGCCAATCCCGCTGCCGGCACAGGCCGACAGGACAGAGAACGCGCAGATCGCACCGAGGGTCTGGATCTTAATGGACATTGGTCTGCTCCTGTTTTTGTTCGCCCAGCGTCTTTACTGTACGCCAAGCCCTTTCCTGCGGCGAATAGAACACCGTCTGCGGAAAAGGAAAGCGTCAGAACGCTGTTATTCAATATCACGCAGCTTTTGGCCGACAAGGAAAAGACCGCAGGTGAGAAGGGGCACCCCCGAAAGGATGGAGGCGGGTCATCCTTAATGTGGATGACCCGCCTCCTAGGGGAAGGGTAACGGTTTTGACAATTTGCAGATGCTGGCTTGCTGGGACCACCACCTGCACAAGAACGATGACATGAAAGCGCTTTCGGTGCCAAGCCGGGATTAACACTTTTGCAAAAGTCGGCTGATTCCCGCCTAGATTGTATTCTAGGCTGCCCAAATTCTCCTCGCATCAGAACCAGTTCCCCGTCTCAAAGGCGCCGGGAAAGGCTGCGCGGGCGCGCGTCTCGTCAAGTTTAAGCAGGGAATCATAGCTCTCGGGGTCGAATTCGTCCTCCGCAGGAACGACCTCGCGCTCGAACACCCAGGACAGGCGCCCTGCATCCAGATTTCCCCGCTCGAAAGGTGCATCCCCGAAATGATGCCAAAGCGCGGCGACAAAGGCCTCGTCGGCGCGACGGTCCGCCGGGCGCCTGTCCGCATAGCGCTCGCGCGCGATCAACCGGGTTGCGCCGGCCTTGTTCTCACGCCGAATGGTGAACTGATAATCGGATCCGGGCAGGCGGCTAGGAAAGCCGCGATGTTTCAGCATGGTGCCGCGCCCGTACCATCCGGGCCCATGCAGGGTGACGGGACGGCCCGGACAGGCCGCCCCGCCGGAAAGCGATCAGAGCTTGCCGGTGAAAACCGGTTCGTTCGAGACGGGCTCGATAATGACCGGCTCGGGTTCGTTGCGGGCACAGGCAGCTGCAAGAACCAGAAGGCTGAGCGCAGCAACACGCTTGATGGAATTCGACATCCAGGACTCCTCGATATTTCAACGGGACAACGCCGGACACCATGCCCGGCCCCAACCCCGACATTCCGGGTTATCACAGGATAACCCACCGGAAAGATACGGAAATCGGCAGGGCGCGCATCCCGGAAGAGAGATATCGCTCCATTCTGTCGCCAATTCGCATCAATTAGCCCCTCTTCGGGCGGGGTTCCCCCCATATCTTGTGCCTGCATCAGAATTGCTCCCATACACAGACACCACTTTCGACGCGAAATGCCTCGAAAAACTGCACCGCGTCGTAATCTGCGACACCAAATTCCGTCTCGCGGTTTGACATCGAGATCACGATTTGGCGTGCCGCCCAGCTCGTCTCTGCCAGGGCAGGCAGGGCGTAGCTTTCGCAAAGATGGGTAAAATCTGCCTCAAGTTCCGCATAGCCCGGCCCGCCAGGGCCAATCGCGGGGACGACAAACCGGAACCGGGCGATTCGGGTTTCCGGTTCGAGAATCAGATCGTAAAGCGCGACGTCTTCACCCGAGGGCACCTGCACCGGGTCGGCCAAAGCTCCGCCGCCCACAAGGGCAAGACCGACGGCTAGTCGCGCAAGGCCGCGATAAGCTCGTCCTTGGTCATGTCCGAACGGCCGTCGATATCGAGCTCCTGCGCCCGTTCGTAAAGCGCATCCTTGGTCCACTCTTCGTAAGGTGGCGCTTTGCCACCCTTCTTCGATGGCTCCATGTCGTCGTTCGCCTGTGCATTGGCGATCGCCGCCGCCTTCTGCTTGGAATACCCCTCCTCGCGAAGCGCCTCGTAGGTCTCGTCGTCCTTGATCGACGGTCCGTGGTCCTTGGTCATGATCGTTTCCCTTTTGCGCCGTACGTTGCGCAACGGATGCCGGCAACGCGCGGTTCCGTCCGACAAGAGTCCGACAGAAAGCCGACAGTATGCCGCCAGCTGTTTTCGGCCTGTCAGAGCGGGATGTTGTCATGCTTCTTCCACGGATTCTGAAGCTGCTTGCTCCTCAGCGACGCAAAGGCCCGGCACACCCTTCGGCGTGTCGATTGTGGAAGTATCACCTCGTCGATAAAGCCTTTTTCCGCGGCCACGAAAGGGTTTGCGAAGCGATCTTCATAGTCTTTAGTTCGCGCCGCGATCTTCTCCGCATCGCCCAATTCGGACCGGTAGAGGATCTCGACCGCTCCTTTGGCCCCCATCACAGCAATCTCTGCCGTCGGCCAGGCATAGTTAAAGTCACCCCGTAAGTGCTTGGAACTCATGACATCATAGGCCCCACCATAGGCCTTTCGGGTGATCACCGTGACCTTCGGAACCGTCGCCTCACCATAGGCGAAGAGCAACTTTGCACCGTGCTTGATAACGCCTCCGTATTCCTGCCCCGTCCCGGGCAGAAAGCCGGGCACATCGACAAAGGTCAGGATCGGGATTTCAAAGCAATCGCAGAACCTTACGAACCGCGCCGCCTTGCGGCTGCTGTCGATATCAAGACACCCGGCCAGCACCATCGGCTGGTTCGCGACGACCCCAACCGTCTGCCCCTCCATCCGGATGAAGCCGGTGATGATGTTCTTCGCAAAGTCCTGCTGTATCTCATAAAAATCGCCTTCATCGGCAACCTTCATGATCAGTTCCTTCATGTCGTAGGGCGTGTTTGGATTGTCCGGCACCAGCGTATCAAGGCTGTCCTCGACCCGCCCCGGATCATCGAAGAACGGCCTGACTGGCGGCTTCTCCCGGTTCGACAGCGGCAGGAAATCCACCAGCCGCCGCACTTCGGCCAGCGCCTCGATATCGTTCTCGAACGCCCCGTCCGCGACCGAGCTCTTGCGGGTGTGGGTCGTTGCGCCGCCCAGTTCTTCGGCCGTAACCACCTCATTCGTCACGGTTTTCACGACGTCCGGGCCGGTAACGAACATGTAAGACGTATCCTTCACCATGAAGATGAAGTCGGTCATCGCAGGCGAATACACCGCCCCCCCAGCACAGGGTCCCATAATGACGGAAATCTGCGGCACCACGCCAGAGGCCATGACATTGCGCTGAAAGACCTCTGCATACCCAGCCAGCGACGCGACACCTTCCTGGATCCGCGCCCCGCCCGAATCGTTCAGCCCGATCACCGGCGCGCCGTTCTGCACGGCCATATCCATGATCTTGCAGATCTTCTGCGCATGGGTTTCGCTCAGCGATCCGCCAAAGACCGTGAAGTCCTGGCTGAAAACATAGACCATCCGCCCGTTGATCGTGCCCCAGCCGGTCACGACACCATCCCCTGACGGACGGCTCTCGGCCATGCCGAAATCCGTGGCACGATGAGCCACGAACATGTCGAACTCTTCGAACGATCCTTCATCAAGCAACAGCTCGATCCGCTCCCGCGCCGTCAGCTTGCCCTTGGCATGCTGCGCGTCGATGCGCCTCTCGCCGCCACCCAGCCGCGCAACGCTGCGCCGCGCTTCCAATTCGTCGAGGATCGAGGTCATCGTCGCCGCCCTATTCCGTTTCCCGCGCACCCTATCAACAGCAATCGGGGGGCAAAAGCAGGTTTGCGCAAAAATCCAACGCAAGGCCGTGTTTTTGCGCAACTTTCGCAAAGCCTACTGAAGCCAATCTTCCATAGACAGCAGGGCACCGCCCCGCTACCTCCGGTTCATGTCCGACTTCCCGAAGACGACCTTCCTCGACCGCCAGACGCCGCCCCACATCATGACGCTCGTCCTGCTCGTCGGGGTCTCCGCCCTGTCGATGAGTGTCTTCCTCCCCTCACTCAAGGACATGGCCCGGTATTTCGACACGAGCTACTCCGTCATGCAGATCTCCGTCTCGGGCTATCTCGCCGGGACCGCGATCCTCCAGATCGTCATCGGCCCGATCTCAGACCGCTACGGACGACGGCCTGTCCTGCTGGCTTCAATCGCCCTTTTCTGCCTGGCGACACTTGGCACGATCCTCGCACCTACGGTCGGCGTCTTCCTGTTCTTCCGAATGCTCCAAGGGATCATCGCGACCGGCATGGTGCTTGGCCGCGCCGTCATTCGCGACATCGTCCCGCAAGAGCAGGCGGCCTCGATGATCGGCTACGTCACCATGGGCATGGCACTCGTCCCGATGGTGGGGCCGATGATCGGCGGGGCGCTCGACCAGCTCTTCGGATGGCAGGCGGCCTTCACCTTCCTGCTCCTTTGCGGGCTAGGCGTCCTCTGGCTCGTCTGGCGGGATCTTGGCGAGACGGTGAGCGGTGGCGGCATGAGCTTCGCCGACCAGATCCGCACCTATCCCGAACTTCTCGCGAGCCCCCGGTTCTGGGGCTACGCATCCAGCGCCGCGTTCAGCTCCGGCGCCTTCTTCGCCTTTCTCGGCGGAACGTCCTTCGTCGCCGATACCGTCTTCGGCCTCTCGCCGTTCTGGTCGGGTTTCGCCTTCGGCGCGCCTGCCATCGGATATGCGGCGGGCAACTACGTTTCGGGCGCGCTCTCGGTGCGCCTGGGGATCGACCGGATGATCCTATATGGCACCCTCATCGCCCTCGGTGGTCTCACGGTTTCGCTCGCGCTTGGCATTGCGGGCATGAACGATCCCTACACGTTCTTCGGCTTCGTGACGCTTCTTGGCCTCGGGAATGGAATGGTCCTTCCAAACGCGACAGCGGGCCTCCTTTCGGTCCGGCCGCACCTGGCAGGCACCGCCTCTGGCCTTGGTAGCGCGATGATGGTCGGCGGTGGCGCGGCATTGGCGGCAGTCGCTGGCCTGATGCTGACCGAGGGCAGCGGGGCACTGCCGCTTCAGATCATCATGGTGGCCACAACTTTCCTTGCGCTCATCGCAATCCTCTACGTCATGCGCCGCAGCCGCATCGTTATGGGCGAGGCACCTTCCCCCGCCACACCAAACTCCGCTGATTGAGCGTGCGAAGATCGGCCCGGCCCATCAAAACATCCTCCCCAAGGATCACCGCCTTGCGCAGTACGTCATCCGGCGCGTGCCGATAGGCCGGCCGCCCGGTGATCCGATCGTACCAGACGCCCTCACAGGCGACATCGAGCAGAACCCGCTGAAAGCAGTGATCCAGGCGGATCGGCCAGTCGTTTGTAGCTGCCGCAGGAAGATCCTGCCGCGTCAGCTCCAGCCATCGCGCCTCCAGCGCCACGCGCTCCGCCGTCTCTGGAATGATCACCGCGGCAACGGCGTAGCCACAGCGGCCGCCTTCCCGCGCGCCATCGCCTCCCGCCAGGCGAGGAAGCTGACCGACCCGATGATGACCCCGCCCCCCGCCAGTACCCACGCGTCAACCGCCTCACCAAAGACGAGCGCGCCAAGGGCCGTCGCCCAGATAAGCTGCAGGAACGTCACCGGCTGCGTTACGCTGACGGGCGCCGCCGCAAAGGCTCGCGTCATCGTATAATGCCCCGCGGTGGCCAGACAGGCGACGCCGAAGAGCCACGCCAACTCGACCCCGCTCACCGGAACCCAGACAGCCAGCGCAAACGGAAAGAGCCCGATCGTCACCGTCACCGACAGCATTCCCACGATGACCGTCGCGCTCACCTCTCCAGACAGCTGCTTGGCAATCAAATACCCTGCAGCAAAGAGGACCGCCGTAGCCAGCATCGCCAGATGCCCGTCATCGACCTCCCGGATCCCAGGTCGCAGGATGACCAGTGCCCCAACCAAGGCAGCGATCACCGCCGCCACCCGCCGCCAGCGCAACCGCTCCCCCAAGAACAAGGCCGCGCCGAGCGTCACGTAAACCGGCGAGAGGTAATTCATCGCCGTCACCTCGGCGATCGAGATCTGCGTCATCGCATAAAACCACAGGATCACCGCGAGCGTATGCCCCACGCCGCGCATTCCGAAGAGGCCCAGCTGTCGCCTCGTCAGCCGCGCCCGCAGGATGGGCCGGATCATCGGGACCAGAAACACCAGCCCCAGCACGTACCGCAGAAAGGCGGCCTGCGCCGCCGGGACCGCATCGCCCAGGTGCTTGACGATGGCCGTGACACCTACAAACAGAAATCCGGTGGTCGCCATCCACAGGACGCCTGCCAGAACGTTGGTGTCGCGCGCTTTTTCCATGAATGCGGCGTGGCAGAGAGGGGCGGTGACCGCAAGCCTAGCCGCGCTTCGCCAGACCCCGCCGGATGAAAAGCAGGCCGAGCGCGCAGACATAGACAAAGGTGAGAAGTCCAAGATACCTTTCGTAAATGCCGTCGATGGATGTCGGCAGCATGAAGAAGACCGGAGCGGACACGATCCAAAGCCACGATGCCCAGAGGCAGGCCCGCCCATATCCCTCGCCAGCACGTCGCGCGCCTGCCGACATCGCCCAGGGGATCGCCGCAAAGAGACCTCCAAGCGCGTAGACCAGGTAGATGTGGATCACCGCCCCGTCCTGATCTTGGTCGCCATATTCATTGCGGGCGCCGATCAGGAAGACGACCAAGGCGGTGACGATCAGCCCATAGATCCCAAAGGTCCATCCATGCCGCCCCAGATGAACATGCGCCGCACCGGTCGCGCAGGCCAAAAGGGCTGCAGAGAAGGAATAGATCCCGATATCGACGATCCACTCCAGTTCACCCGCGCCAAGGTCGCTGATCGTATCCGCCACCCAATCGTGATGCGGCACGACGAAATCGGCGATGAGGATGCTGAGCGTGAAGATCAGACAGCCGCCGATGGCGATAAGTCCAAGTCCGATCAGAAGGTCAGGACGCTCCTGCGCCGTCACGGGCGCGTCGGCCTGACCTTCTTTGCCTTGCCCAGCATTGGCGGTGATATCCGTCATGGGGACGCAACGCGCCCGGATCAGCCGCAGTTCCGCCCGATCAAAGCTGGGCCAGCACCTCGTCGGACGCTTCAAAGTTGGTCGTCACGTTCTGGATATCGTCATCGTCTTCCAGCGCCTCGACCAGCTTCATCAGCTTTTGCATCCCGTCAAGATCCAGCTCGGTCGTCGTGGTGGGCTGCCAGACGAGCTTGGTCGTCTCGCTCTCGCCCAACTCCGCCTCCAGGGCGTTCGAAACGTCGTTCAGATCCGTATCGGCGCACCAGATGATGTGCCCCTCCTCAGAGCTTTCGACATCTTCGGCCCCCGCTTCGATGGCGGCCATCATCACGGTATCCGCATCGCCCGCATCCGCCGGATAGACGACCTGCCCTTTCCGCTCGAACATGAATCCGACCGATCCCGTCTCGCCGAGATTCCCGCCGTTCTTGCCGAAGGTCGACCGCACGGTCGACGCTGTCCGGTTCCGATTATCCGTCATCGCCTCCACGATCACCGCAACCCCACCGGGGCCGTAACCCTCATACCGGATCTCTTCGTAGTTCTCGGAATCCCCGCCCTGAGATTTCTTGATAGCCCGCTCGATCACATCCTTCGGGACCGATTGCGACTTGGCTTCCTTCACGGCCAGCCGCAACCGCGGGTTCTTGTCAGGATCTGGATCGCCCATCTTGGCCGCGACGGTGATCTCCTTGGCGAGTTTGGAGAACAGCTTCGACCGCGCCGCATCCTGACGGCCCTTGCGGTGCTGGATATTCGCCCATTTGGAATGGCCGGCCATGGGTCTCTCTCTTTGACTGTCGTGAACAAGACCCGTCTATAGGCCAGCCCCTTGGCCAAGGGCAATCCCTGCCCCTCAAAGCGGCCAGATGAACGGCACCACGAGCGACACGATGATGGCAAGGCTCAGGTTCAGCGGCAATCCGACCTTCACAAAGTCGATGAAGCGATAGCCGCCCGGTCCGTAGACCATCGTGTTGGTCTGGTATCCAATCGGCGTCGCAAAGCTCGCTGATGAGGCGAACATGACCGCCACCAGCAAGGGCCGGGGATCTACCCCGATAACGGCAGCCAGCCCGATGGCGATCGGCGTCATCACAACAGCGACCGCATTGTTCGACACAACTTCCGTCAGGATGTTCGACAGCAGATAGACCGTTAGGATAATCGCGAAAGGCGGCAGCCCGGTGATGAGCGGTGCCAAGGTCTCTGCAATCAACGTGACGCCCCCCGACGCATCAAGCGCCGCCCCCACCGCGAGCATCGCGAAGATCAGCGCCAGCAGCTGCCCGTCGATATAGCCGAACGCCTCCTCCGCATCGATGCATCGGGTCACCAAAACAAGCGCCACTGCAAGGATGGCCAGCAGCAGAATCGGGGCAACGCCCAACGCCGCCAGCACCACGATCCCCAGCAGCGCTCCAACCGCGATCGGTGCGTGCGACCGACGAAACGCCCGCTCAGACGGTTGGGTCACATCGACCAGATCCATATCCGCCGCGAGCCGCTGAATATCCTCCGGCGCCCCCTCCAACAGCAACGTATCGCCGACCCGCACGGTCAGCTCATCCAGCTGCCGCCCAATATTCTGGTTCCGCCGATGTACGGCGAGCGTATAGACCCCATACCGGCGCCGCAGCCGCATCTCACCCAGCCGGCGCCCGACCATCCGGCAGCCCGGGGTGATCAGCACTTCAACAGTCGAGGTCTCGACCGAAGACAGCTGATCAACGCGCTTGAGCTCCTTGTTCCGCTGCAGCGACAAAAGCTCGGTCATCTGCGTGCGCAGCACGATCCGGTCACCAACCCGCAGCTCGACTCCTTCAAGGTTCCGCCGCAATGACGCATCCCCGCGCACCACATCGATCAAACGCACGCCCTCGCGCTTGAACAGCTGAACCCCTGTAACCTCCCGCCCGATCAGGTTGCTTTCCGGCGGGATTACAACCTCCGTGAAGAACCGCATTTTGGATCGATCGGACAGCATCGTCGCCATGCTGCTTCGGTCTGGCAGCAGTAAGGGCGCCACGAACCGCAGGTAGAGCATCCCCCAAAGCACCACGATTATCCCAAGCGGCGTAATCTCGAAGATGGTAAACGGCTCCAGCCCGCGCGACCGTGCCACACCATCGACCAGCAGATTGGTCGACGTGCCCAGCAGCGTCAGCGTGCCCCCCATGATCGCGGCGTAGCTCAGAGGGATCAGCAGTTTCGAAGCCGACCGGCCAAGCGTCCGCGCCAATTGCACAAAAACCGGGATCATCACGACGACGACCGGTGTGTTGTTCATGATGGCCGAGGCGAGCACGACGAACGCCAGCAACCCCGCGACAGCAAGAGCCGGATGCGTCTTCCCAAACCTGTCCGACAGCGTCGTAAGCGAGTGCAGTGCCCCCGTCCGGACCAGCGCCCCCATGATGATGAACATCGCCGCGATCGTCCAAGGGGCCGGGTTCGACATGACGTCGAGCGCTGCCTCGTATGGCAGGATGCCGAGGATCAGCAGCAACGAAACGCCCGCCAGCGCGGTCACTTCCGTCGGGAACGTCTCCCGTAAAAAAAGGATGAACATCACCGCCACGACGCCTAGCGACAAAAACGCAGCCTGCATCTCGGTGAACTCGAAGATCCCGGTCAAATTCACTCCCGCCACTCGATGCGCCGGTTACCGCCAGCGCTGGCGCACAGATTTGCGCCCTAGCGCCTGAAAGGTCCAGTGATCATTACGGACCCGCCGCTGCCAGCCGCCCACCGTCGCGCACCATCGCAACCTCTACGGCCTTGCCGGTCCGATCGTCAGTCGCAACGAAAAGGCCCGACAACGTCGCCTCGCCCAGCGCAGGCGTGAACCGCCCCTTGCCCATACCTGTCACGAAACGCCGCATCGGCTCTGCCGGATCCATACCGATCACCGAATGATAGTCGCCGCACATCCCGGCATCAGTCTGATAAGCCGTCCCGCCCGGCAGGATCATCGCATCAGCCGTCGGCACATGGGTATGGGTGCCGACGACGACACTCGCCCGCCCGTCGCAGAAATGACCCATCGCCATCTTCTCGGACGTGGCCTCGCAATGGACATCCAGCAGCACCGCCTGCGCTTGCCCACCCAGAGGATGCGCGCGCAATGTTGCGTCGACGGCCGAGAACGGATCGTCAAACGCCCGCTTCATGAAGACTTGCCCAAGCACCTGCGCCACGAGGATCTTACGGCCTTTCACCTCGTAAAGCCGCGCCCCACGTCCCGGCGCCGATTTGGCATAATTCAACGGCCGGATGATCCGCGGCTCGCCTTCGATGAAGCTCAACATCTCACGCTGATCGAAAGCGTGATCGCCCAGGGTCAGGCAATCCGCGCCCGCCTCCAGCAGCGCCTTCGCGTGATCCGCATTCAGCCCCGCACCACTTGTCGCGTTCTCGGCATTGACGACAACAAAATCGAGCTTCAGCCGCTCCCGTAGCCCCGGCAGACGTTCCACCACCGCAGCCCGCCCGCCGCGGCCCATCACATCGCCAAGAAACAGAATACGCATCGTCCGCTGCTAGGCCCGTTCGACGGCCCACGCAAGAGGGCAAGGCTCTCACCGCGACGGCTCGATGACCTCACGATCGGTCACGATAAGATCCAGCCGCGCATCGGTCGGCTCTTCCGGCAACTCCGGCAGCTCCTGTGCACCATACGCAAATCCGATGGCCAGAATCGCCCGATGCCCCCGCAACGCCGCCAGTGTCCTGTCGTAGAACCCGCCCCCATAACCCAGCCGCCGCCCGGTCTGATCGAACGCGACAAGCGGCACGATCAGGATCTCCGGGACCATCGGCGCGTCTGCCTCAGGCTGCGGGATACCATACGCCCCCTGCACAAGAGGCGTCTCCAGCGTCCAGTGCCAAAACGTCAACGGATGCGCCGTCTCAACCACAACCGGGACGCCGACCGCCCCCCAGGCAGAGGCTTCGGCCATCACAGGCAAGGGATCGATCTCGCTGCGGACCGGCAAATACCCTGCCAGCGGCACGCCCCGATGCCCCGCCAGCACCTCAGACAGGCGCCCCGATGCAGCCGGTCCCGCCGCCGCATGCGCCTCTGCCCGCCGGGCAAGGGCCTCTTTCCTCAGCACCGCCTTGTCCATCAAAGCATCAGAACCACAGCGAGCCCCAGGAAAGCGAAGAAGCCAACCACATCGGTCACCGTCGTCACGAACGCACCCGAGGCCAACGCAGGGTCGATGCCCAGCTTCTCCAGCACCACCGGGATCACCGTCCCGGCGAGCCCCGCCACGACCAGATTGATGACCATCGCCAGAGCGATCACCACACCCAGGATCGGCGTCCCGAACCATATCACCCCGATCACACCCATCGTCACGGCAAAGAACACGCCGTTGATCAGGCCGACGATCATCTCCTTGCGGATCACCCGCCAGACATTCGAACCGGTCAAATCCTTCGTCGCAATCGCCCGCACCGCGACCGTCAAGGATTGCGTGCCCGCATTGCCCCCCATCGAGGCGACGATCGGCATCAGCACCGCCAGCGCCACGATCTGCTGCAACGCATCTTCGAACAGCGCGATCACAAGGCTGGCCAGGATCGAGGTCGCGAGATTCACCGCCAACCACGGCAGCCTCTGCTTGGTCGTGTTGAAAACCCGGTCGCTCAGCGACCCTTCGCCCACCCCGGCAAGGCGCAGGATGTCTTCCTCATGCTCTTCGTCGAGCACCGCCATCGCGTCGTCGATCGTGATCGTCCCGACGAGCCGCCCCTCTTCATCCACCACGGGGGCCGAGATCAGATGATACTGGTTGAACGCATAAGCGACCTCGCCCTCGTCCTGCAGCGCGGGAATGATCCGAAAACTGTCTTCGGTGATGTCCTTCAGCGGCACCTCGCGCCGCGACCCGAGAAGCCGCCCAAGAGTGACGTAACCGACAGGCTTCATCCGCGGATCCACAAGGATCACATGATAGAACTGATCAGGCAGATCCTCTTCTCCGCGCAGATAGTCGATGGTCTCGCCCACCGTCCAGTGTTCCGGAGCGCGCACCGTCTCGACCTGCATGAGCCGCCCGGCGCTTTCCTCCGGCCAGGTCAGCGCCTGCTCGACCGCGTGCCGATCAAGAGGCTCAAGTGCATCAAGGACTGCTTCTTGCTGCTCTTCCTCCAGGTCTTCGACCAGGTCGACGACGTCGTCACTTCTTAGCTCCTGTACGGCCGAGGCCAGCGCCTCGGGCGTGAGCTGGCCGATCACATCCTCCCGCAGGCTCTCCTCAAGCTCCGACAGGACCTCGCCGGCGATACCGTCTCCGGCCACTGCGATCAGGTCGTTCCGCTGACGCTCGTCGATCTGTTCCAGAAGGTCGGCAATATCCGCAGGGTGCAGCGGCTCCAGCAGCTCCTTCAGGCCCGCGCTGTTACCCTCTTCGACTGCGATCAGGATCGACTGAACCTTCTTGGCGGCCAGCGCGTAACTGTCTTCATCCGGCAGCTCTATCTCGACCGTCTCATCCGCCATGCCGGGCCTCCATGCTCGCGCGAGGCGCACCATAAGGCCGCGTTTCCCAGCGGCAAGCCGGATGATTTACCTCCGCTGCCCCCGCCCCTAGGGTGGGCGCGATGACCAGAACGCTCCTCCTCGGCCAGACGCTCGCCTTTACGGCCAATCCCTTTAACGCTTGGCCCGACGAGGCCACTCGCCACAGCAGCCGCGGCGGCGTGCTTATCGACGGTGGCCTGATCGTGGACACCGGCGAGGCCGATGCACTCCGGACGGCCCATCCGGAAGCAGAGATCATCGACTACGGCGACGCGCTGATCCTGCCCGGTTTCATCGACACTCACATGCACTACCCCCAGACCGGCATCATCGCGAGCTGGGGAAAACGCCTGATCGACTGGCTGAACACCTACACCTTCCCAGAAGAGATGCGCTTTTCTGACCCGGCCTATGCAAAGCAGATCGCGGAACGCACACTCGACCTCACTCTCGCCCACGGCACCACGTCGCTGACGAGCTATTGTACGATCCATCCCGAAAGCGTCGAGGCGATCTTCTCCGCCGCCGCCGATCGCCACATGCGCATCATCGCCGGCAAGACCTGCATGGACCGCAACGCGCCCGACGGCCTGCGTGACACGGCGCAAAGCGCTTATGACGACAGCAAGGCCCTGATCGCCCGCTGGCACGGCCAAGGCCGCGCGACCTACGCGATCACCCCGCGTTTTTCTCCGACCTCAACGCTCGAGCAGCTCCAAGCCCTCGGCACCCTCTGGGCCGAGCATCCCGACTGCCTCATGCAAACCCACCTGAGCGAGCAGACCGACGAGGTCGCTTGGGTGAAAGACCTCTTCCCCGACGCCAAAGACTATCTCGACACCTATGAACAGGCTGGCCTCCTCGGCCCCCGCGCGATCTACGGTCACGCCATCCACCTGACCGAGCGCGAGATCGCCCGCATCGCAGAAACCGGTGCCGCCATCGCCCACTGCCCCACCTCGAACACCTTTATCGGGTCGGGGCTCTTCGACCTGCCAGGTCTCATCGCTCGCGGTATCCCGGTCGGGCTTGCCACCGATACCGGCGGCGGGTCGTCTTTCTCCATGCTGCGGACAATGGCGGCAGCCTATGAGATTGCCCAAATGCGCGGCACGTCGCTTCACCCCGCGCAGCTCCTCTGGCTGGCGACCGAAGGCGCGGCCCGCACGCTCCACATGCAAGACATGATCGGCACCCTCGAGCCGAAAAGCGAGGCCGATCTTACGATCCTCAACCTCGCCTCGACGCCTCCGATCGCTCAGCGCAGCAGCCGCGCCGAAACCCTCTGGGAAGCACTCTTCCCGACAATCATGATGGGAGACGACCGCGCGATCCGCGCGGTCTGGGTGTCCGGCAAGCCCGTCTAGCAGGGCTCCGCCATCACCATGACCCAATAGCCGCCAACCTCGGCGACGCCGTAGCGGGTATTGCCCCGGCGCACCATATTCACCCGATGCCCGTAGGACCGCACCCAGGCATCAAAGATCTGCGCCTCGTTGAACGGTCCCTGACCGATATTCTCGGCCGTATAGCACGGCCGGAACCCAGCCGCCTTGACCCGATCGCTGGGCTTGGTCCCGTCCGAACCGCGGTGCCCGAAGAACCCGCGCCGCGCCATATCCGCTGCATGCCGCCGCGCGGCCCGTGTCAGGCGGCTGTCTGCCTGCACACTTGGCAGGCCCTGCTGCGCACGGAACGACTTGTAGCGCTGATCGAAAGATCCGCCGGTCGAAGCGGGCTGAATTCGCTCGATCACCGTGACGTCTACATGATCGATGCTACTGCGCGTGCCCGCATTACCGCCTGCAGTTGCACACGCACCCAGCGCTAGAACTGCCACCAGACCGATGACGTGTCTCAAATTCTTCATGTCGCACCTGTTCTCGCGGGAGTGGTCGAGAGATGCGTTGGTGTATCAAAGGCTTTCAGACAATTTTGAGGCGAGAGCGCGGAGTTGCTGTGTGAGGTCACTCAAATCGGCGGAAACCAACTGCCCCTCCGCGACGATCCGCCGACCGTGCACGATCAGATCGCGCACCTTGCGCGGCCCGGCCAGAACCAAGGCCGCCGGATCCCAGCTCCCCGCGCTGTCCACACCGCTGACATCCCAGATCGCAAGATCACCGCAGAACCCGGGCGCAATCTGCCCGCACTCCTCGCGTCCCAGCACCGCTGCCCCGCCGCGGGTCGCCAACCTCAGCGCCTCGCGTGCGCTCATCGCCTCGGCCCCGCGCGTGACGCGCTGCAGCAGCATCGCCTGCCGCGCTTCACCGATCAGGTTGCCCTGATCATTGCTCGCCGAACCGTCAACACCCAGCCCCACCGGGACACCCGCATCGACCATCGCCCGCACCGGCGCGATTCCGGAGCCCAAGCGGCAATTCGAACAGGGACAATGGGCCACACCGGTCCTGCTGCGCGCGAACAGCCGGATCTCCCGCTCTTCCAGCATGACGCAATGGGCATGCCAGACATCCGCGCCGGTCCAGCCCAGCTCCTCCGCGTATTGCCCGGGACGGCATCCGAACATCTCTTCGGAATAGAGAACATCCTCCGCGTTTTCGGCCAGATGGGTATGGAGCCGCACGCTCTTGTCCCGCGCGAGCAAAGCCGCATCCCGCATCAACTCCCGGCTCACCGAAAACGGCGAGCAGGGCGCGACCCCCACCCGCAGCGTCGCCCCCGGCGCCGGATCGTGGTAGCGGTCGATCACCCGGATGCAATCGTCGAGGATCGCCTCTTCCCGCTCCACCAGCCCATCGGGCGGCAGCCCGCCGCCGCTTTCCCCGATACTCATCGATCCGCGTGTGGGATGAAACCGCAGCCCGATCAGCTTGGCTCCGTCAATCGTATCATCCAGCCGCGCACCGTTCGGGAAGAGATAGAGGTGATCCGAACTCATCGTGCAGCCAGACAAGGCCAGCTCCGCCAACCCGACGGCGGCCGATACCCGCATCTCCTCCGGCCCGAACCGCGCCCAGATCGGATAGAGCGCCTGCAACCAGCTGAAGAGCGCCGTATCCTGCGCCATGGGCACCGCCCGCGTCAGCGTCTGGAACAGGTGATGATGGGTGTTTACGAGGCCAGGCGTGACAACGCAGCCCGCCGCATCCAATACTTCGGCACCATCTGTAAGCAGATCCGGCCCAACCTCTCGGATCCATCCGTCCTCGATCAGGATGTCACAAACGCTGTGCTCAGCCCCGTCATCGTCCATCGTGACGACAACCTGCGCCCGCCGCACCAGAAGCTTTGTCACGCAGCCCCGTCCTGCAAGAGCGCCAAAGCCTGCGCATGGATCTCGGGCGTCGCCGCGGCGATGGCCCGTCCGCCCTGATGGACCGGCCCGCCCGCCCAATCGGTGACGATACCGCCTGAGGCCTCAATCACCGAGATCGGCGCCTGAATATCATAGGCCGCCAGCCCCGCCTCGATGACCAGATCGATCTGCCCTGCCGCGAGCAGCGCATAGGCATAGCAGTCCATGCCGTATCGCGTCAGCCGCACCTGCGCAGCAACGCGCTGAAACGCTGCCCGCTCCGCTTCGCTCCCCACTTCAGGGAACGTCGTGAACAGCACCGCCCCGCCCAGATTGACCGTTCCGCGAACACCCAGCGCCCACTCGTCCGAGCCGCGCACCATCCGCGCCCGGCCGAACCCGCCCTCGAACCGCTCGCCAGTATAGGGTTGGTCGATGATCCCGTAGCAGGGCCCGTCCGCCCCGCCCACGGCGATCAAGACGCCCCAGGTCGGTGTTCCGCTCATGAAGGCCCGCGTGCCGTCGATCGGGTCCAGCACCCAGGTCAGCCCGCTCTCGCCCTCAACGGCACCGAACTCCTCGCCAAGGATCCCGTCCTGCGGCCGGGCCTCCGCGAGGATCGCCCGCATCGCCGCTTCGGCCGCGCGATCCGCTGCCGTCACCGGATCGAAGACCGCACCGCCCTTATCCGCCACATCCAGAGAAGACCCGCGGAAATACCGTAGCGTCTCCACCCGCGCTGCATCGGCCAGCCGATGGGCCACGGCGACCAGCGCGTCGGCGTCGTCCTTCGATATATTGAACGTCATGCGGCCGCCCTTGGCCGTCTTCAGATCAGGCGGCGGTGCTCAGAACCCGGGCCAGTTCGAAGAGCTGGCGCCGCTGGTTCTCGGGGATGGCGTAGTAGGACCGCACAAGCTCCAGCGCCTCGCGGTCGGCCAGAATATCGGTCGGCAGCTGAGCGGGCTCTTCACTGCTGCTGTCCAGCCCTTCGAAGAAGAAAGCGACCGGCACATCGAGCGCCCGCGCAATGTCCCAAAGGCGCGACGCGCTGACCCGGTTGGTCCCAGTCTCGTACTTCTGGATCTGCTGGAACTTGATCCCGACCTCTTCGGCAAGCTGCTGCTGGGTCGTCCCGAGCGTCCATCTCCGGTGACGGATACGCTTGCCGACATGGACGTCTACGGGATGCTTCATGACCTAATCTCCAACAATCGAACCCGCGATCTGGCGGGGGCGGCGCTGCTGCCGTAAAAAAGGGCGGGCTCGCGGATACCACAGTATCGGCATCCAATGAAGAGACCCTTACCACGGATACAACCCTTACGCGATTTTCCCGGTTTTCACCACCCTCGATCAACTGACCTGACCAAAAGACAGGTCCGGCATTGCAAAAAGGAGCCAATCTCACGATGCGAGCCCTCATTGTTACTGATTTCGACGCAGATCCCCGGATCGAAGAGGTCGAAACCCCCTCCCCGGGTCCCGGCGAGGTGCTCGTGCGGATCGAGGCTTGTGCGCTGAATTTTGCCGACCTTCTGATGGCAAAGGGCACCTATCAGGACACGCCCGAACTGCCCTTTGCCCTCGGGATGGAGGTCGCAGGCCGGATCGAGGCACTCGGAGAAGGGGTCAAGGGGCCAAAGCCCGGCACCCGGATCGCCGTCTTCGGCGGCTCGGGCGGGATGGCGGAATACGGCGTATTCCCGGCCGACCGCTGCATCCCGGTCCCGGACGGAATGCCGTCCGAGGTGGCCGCGGGCTTCATCGTCGCCTACGGCACCAGCCACCTCGCGCTCACCCACCGGGCCCGGTTGAAAGAGGGCGAAACGCTTCTGGTCCTCGGCGCGGCGGGCGGCGTCGGTCTCACTGCGGTCGAGGTCGGCAAGAAGCTCGGCGCGACCGTCATCGCCGTGGCCAACGGCACAGAGAAGCTGCAGGCGTGCAAGGACGCCGGCGCCGATCACCTGATCGACGGCAGCAAAGAGGATATCCGCGAGGCCGTTCGCGCCCTCGGCGGGGCCGATGTCATCTACGACCCCGTCGGCGGCGACCTCTTCAAGCAGGCCATGCGCGCCTGCAAGCCCGAGGCGCGCATCATCGTCATCGGCTTCGCCAGCGGCGATGTCCCGCAGATCCCGGCGAATATCATCCTGGTCAAGAACATCACCGTGATCGGCTTCTACTGGGGCGCCTATACGACCTTCAATCCCGGCCCGCTCGTGATGAGCGTCCGCGACCTCATGGGCTGGTACGCCGAGGGCAAGCTCGATCCGCATATCAGCCATGTCCTGCCGCTCGACCGGGCGACCGAAGCGCTCGACCTGATGCGGCAGCGCAAATCGACGGGCAAGGTCGTGGTGACGCCCTGACGGCTCAGCCGTTGCGGTAAGCGCTCCGCACGATCTCGGCCAGCGCGCCGTGGACAGGATCGTCAGGGCGCTGATGATAAAGGTTGACCTGCGTCGTCCCAAGCGCGGGCAGCACCCCGCCATGGTCGATCCGCTCTGTTTGGGGCGGCAGGTTGTCGGGCACCGCGGCATGAACCGCGAGATCAGCGCTCACCGCCGCCTCGACGGCATTGTCGAGCTCGCTCTCCACGATCATGTCCCAGTCGATACCAGCCTTGTCGAGCGCGCGGATCACGTCCGGGCGGAAGATGCAGTTCGAACAGAACGCCACCGGCAGCGGCCGCTCGTGCCAGGCCGTGCCGCCCATCGCCCCGATCCAGACGAGATCCAGCTCGATCAGGCTCTCGCCATCCGCGTCCGGCCGATCCTCGGTGGTCAGGATCATGTCGCACTCGCCACGGGCGAACATCGCCTTCAGCGCCCGTGTCGGCGCAGAAACGAGCCGGACCTGCATCCGCGGAAACTCCGCCGCGAACTTCTTCAGGATCTTCGGGACGTTCGGGTAGATGATGTCGTGCGGTACGCCGAGCGACAGCTCACCTTCGTATTCCGTCGCCGTCAGCTTACCCCAGATCTCGTCATTCAGAACCAGCATCCGTTGGGCGTAGCTCTTAAGCTGCTCGCCCGCACTCGTCAGGGCGATGGCCCGCGACGAGCGGTCGAGAAGTGACAGCCCCAATGCCTCTTCCAGCCGCTTGAGCTGCATCGAAACCGCGGATTGCGTGAGGTTGAGGATACCCGCCGCACGGGTGACACCGCCGGCTTCTGCGACGGTGACGAAAGAGCGAAGGGCGGTCATATCGAGATTCCGAGGCATATCACAAATCCTGATGGTTCATCTTTCAAACATTCATTTCTCAAATGACATGTCCACCCCTAGATATCAAGCATCCCGATTAAAGGCCGCGATAGCATCACGATTTGGAAAGGATAGACAGATGACCGCCGCAACTCCAGCCGTCCGCCGCAACACCATGGGTGGCAGACGCACAACCGCCCTGCCCACCCTCGGCTCCGCCGTTGAATGGCTGATGCTGGCCATCCGCGTCAGCAACGAACGCCGCAACCTCGCCGGCCTCAGCGATGAGCGGCTGGCAGACCTCGGCCTGAGCGCCCATGATGTCCAGCGCGAGACGCGCCGGGGCTTCTGGGATCTTCCCCTGAGCCGTCATTCCTGAAAAATCCCCGGATTTCCCGTCGCCTGCGTCCCAAAGGCACCTTGAAATCCGGGGCAATCCCGCCAATCTTCCATCAGGAGTTCCCGTCCGTCCCGGCCGGGCCACGATAAATCCTTTGGAGGAACCGATGGCAGAATACGCGAACGTCCGGTCCACGACGGCCGGCATCCGCACACAGGAAATCGACCAGGGCCTTCGCGCCCATATGAACAAGGTCTACGGGCTGATGTCCGCGGCGCTCTTCGCATCTTTCGCGATCGGCTATGTCGTCAGCGCGACGCCCGCACTCATGAGCCTGATCTTCGGCACGCCGCTTTTCTACGTGGTCGTGTTCGGCCCCCTCGCCTTTGTGCTGATCAGCAGCTTCGCCTTTGAACGGCTGAGTGTCGCGGCGCTCAACGGTCTCTTCTGGGCCTATGCCGCGCTGACCGGTGCGTCGCTTGCGATGATCTTCGCGATGTTCGCGACAACCGACATCATCACCGGTCTGCTCTTCACGTCGGTCGCCTTTCTTGGCCTGACGCTGACGGGCTACACGACCAAGCGGAACCTTGGCCCGATCGGTCAGGTCGGCATCATGATGGCCTGGGGTCTTGTGGCGATCGGTATCGGCTCGATGTTCTTCGGCGGCATGGGTGACGCGATGTTCATGCTCTTCAACATCGCCATCCTCGGCGTATTCGCGGTGCTGACGGCCTACTCCACACAGGAGATCAAGAACACCTATATCGAGGCCCGCACCGTCGGTGGCCCCGAAGCGGACATGTTCCTTGAAAAAGCCGCGATCATCGGTGCGCTGCAGCTCTACATCTCGTTCATCGCGATTTTCCGGTCGATCATGTATATCTTCATGCCCCAAGAGTAAGTAAGGCAAATCGTTTGACCGAAGGGCCGCGCATTGCGCGGCCCTTTTTCGATCCAGACTGGAGAAGAACCGAATGCCCAAGATTACCGAAGCCATGGTCAAGCGGGAAAGCCACGACGACCCCGATGACCCCTGTGGCCCGGTCGAGATCCTGCGCTTCAGCGATACCGGCGGCCTCACCCAGTTCGGCGCAAACGTCGAGATCCTGCCGCCAGGTTCCGCCTCCTCCGTCAAACACTGGCACGCCGAAGAGGACGAGATGGTTTACATTCTCTCCGGCGAGCTCCTCCTGCATGAAGACGATGAAACGATCCCCCTCCGGGCCGGCGACGCAGCAACCTTCAAGGCCGGAGATCCGAAGGCCCATTGCCTTGAGAACAAGAGCACCGCGCCTGCCCGCTATCTTGTGATCGGCACGCGAAAGACCGAAGAGCGCATCACCTATCCTGATCGCGATCGCATCCTGCACCGGGGCGAGAGGTCCCGATGGACCGATCTTGCAGGCAACGCCGCTGACGATCCGTTCAAGACGTGATCTGCGACCGCATCGACACCGCCGGAAAGCTGATCCCCGGCCGCAGCGGCACGTCGATCTCCCCCCGTACACGAAATCCCTGCGCCTCGTAGAACGGCACGGCCATCCGTGTGCTCAGGCAATCCAGCCGCGCGATCCCCCTTGCATCCGCCTGCCCCTTCACGGCCATCATCAAGGCCGAGGCGATGCCGCGCCGCACATGGGACGGGTCGACCGCGAAATGCCGCACATGTCCGCGCGTCCGTTTCAACTCGCCCCCCTGCGGGGCCGAGAAGCTCCAGCCGCCTGCGCCCAGAAGGGCGCCGCCTGCATCCTCGGCAACGAAGAACTGCCCGCTCCGCATCAAGCGCGGCTGGGCCCGCGCCAGAAGCGGAACAGCCGTGACGTAGACCGATGGGGGATAATGCGCCTTCAGCAACGCGGGGTAGCTGCGCCGGTAAAGCGCATCGAGCGCCGCAAGATCCTTGGGCGCCGCAATGCGTATCGTGATCGTATCGGCCATTGGTCGAGCCTATCACGGCCCCCGCAAAAGTCATGCCCGAAAGGACGGAGGGTCGACCGTGGCGCGGCGCAGGCAAAGCTTGCCCGGGGCAACTTCAGTGAAAAGCGGGGATTTGTCGAAGAGAACCTGCCAAATGAAAACCGCGCCGGATTGCTCCGACGCGGTCTCTGTCCCTCGAAAGGCGAAGATTACTTGATCTTGCCTTCCTTGTATTCCACGTGCTTGCGCGCCACCGGATCATATTTCCGGATCGTCATCTTCTCCGTCATCGTCCGCGCGTTCTTCTTCGTCACATAGAAGTGGCCCGTGCCCGCGGTCGAATTCAGACGGATCTTGATCGTCGTCGGTTTCGCCATGTCGTCTCGCTTTCCGGCCCGTCCGCGGCTTGCGTCCCGGGCGTGTCATCTCTCGGTGAAGCCCGCCTTTTACTGCCGGGTCCGAGGCTGTCAACCGGAAACCCTTGGCTCAGGGGGCCACGCGCGACACCATCAGGACCGACTCGGTCTCGCCTGCCAGGTTGATGATCGGTGACAAGGTGATGTCCCACATCCGCGCCGCCCGCCCGGCCTTCAGACGCACCAGTTCCCCCGACACGGCGCGGCGAAACCCGGTTTCCAGCGCGCTTCGGTCCGCATCGGGCCACAGGTCCCACCACGCCCGGCCCGAGACGCTCTCGGTGGCGTCGATCTCCATGGTCCGGTGCCCGGCCTGGTTGAGGAAACCGACCCGCCCCTCCACGTTCAGGATCGCCACCGCATCGGGGCAAGCCCGCAGAAAGGCAAGGGTGAAGCCAGGCGCAACAACGTCGATATCGTCGACGGCGCGGGCCTCCGCTCCAATCGCTTGCGATCTGTGCCGACTGGACATCACCAGACCCTTCCAACAACTGGGTGACTGAAACACCCCCTTGGGCGATCTGCCGCCACCCAATACAACTCAAACGCTTTAAATTAGGGGGCGAACCCTCGAAGAGTCAAAGCACATCTTCGAGGGTGGAACGCACGGATGGCCTGTAAGCCGGATTCTGTCCTCGGATTGCTCCGATGGATGATCATTCATCTGGAACCGCTGTTACCAGCGGCCCTCAAGCTGCCAACCCGGACCTCTCGGGCTGAAGCCACCCTGCCCGAAGGCGCGAGGTCCCTATTTGGCATTGCTCCCGGTGGGGCTTGCCGTGCCGGTCCGGTTGCCCGTCCCGCGGTGGGCTCTTACCCCACCGTTTCACCCTGACCCCGGATCAGGTCCGGGGCGGTCTGTTTTCTGTGGCGCTATCCCTCGGGTTGCCCCGGCCGGGCGTTACCCGGCACCGCTGCCTCATGGAGTCCGGACTTTCCTCGGGCGAAGCCCGCGATCATCCGACCATCCGTGCAATGTTTCACGTAACCACCGCCCGCGCCTGCGTCAATCCGCCCGCGGGATGGCGCTCCGCCAGATCAGCCATGATCGCCGCGTCTCGCGCATCGAGCGGCCCCCGCGCCCAAGGCCGGAACCGCAGCCTGACGGCGCCGAGCAGCAGTTCTTCGGTCAGATTCGGCGAGTAGCCGAACCGCACGGCATCCTCGGCGAACCGCTCCGGATCGCCCTCGGGCCGATCGTCTCCAGGCCAGACCGACAGCCCGGCATAGGCAAGCCGCCGCCAGTCGAAACGTGGGCCGGGATCCGACTTCCGGCCCGGCGCCATGTCGGAATGGCCGATCACCGCCTCCGGACCCAGACCGTGACGCGTCAGCAGATCGACAAGCAGCGCCTCCAGCCGGTCCATCTGCGGCGCCGCGAACGGATGCGCGCCCCTATTGGCAAGCTCGATCCCGATCGAGGCCGAATTTACGTCCGTAACCGTCCCCCAGGCCCCTGCCCCCGCATGCCAAGCGCGCACGTCGTCCGCGACAAGCTGGGTACACGCGCCGCCCTCCGAAATCAGGTAATGCGCGGAAACCTCCGCCTCCGGATCGCAAAGCCGCTCGCGGGCCGCTTCACAGCTCTCCATCGCAGTGTAGTGCAAAACGATGAGCGAGATCGCGGCGCCATCCCGCCGCTCTCCGAAATTCGGCGATCCACCAGGGATCGGCAGAAGCTCTCGGCTCAGTTGCGCACCGCCCGGAACGGCGCCGGATCCCAGCCACATGCATAGCCGTCCCCGTCCGGATCGACACCCAGCCGGTCACGCTCTGGCCCGCCCGCAGCCAAAAAGGCTTGCTGCGCCTGGTCCGGCGCAAAGAACTCCGCGCAGGCCCGCGCCTGCCGGTTCTCACCGGCGAAAGGCGACCGGCTATAGATCTGCTGCCCCTTCGGGTGGGAGGTGCTGAGGGCGAATTCCACGATGTTCGGCCCGCCGGCCGCTGCCCGCTCGGGCACCGGTGTCGGCTGGATCACGCGATAGGCCGCGGCCTGCCGCTGGCGGCGCTGCGCATCGCTTTCGATCGTTTCGCGGTCCGACACCGCTTCGAAGTCCTGCTCGTCCGAGATCCCACTCGACGCGATCTGAACGTCGACACCGACGGTCGACGCCCCCCGCCCGTCGCCCAGCGCATCGCGATCCGCGCCGGTTCCGGACGACGCACCGATCCCCGCTGCGGCCAACTCGCTACTGGAAATCGCCCCCGCACCTGCCGCAGGCTGCGTCTCCGGCGGGACGACGACCTGCGCCGGGCGCACCGGCCCGCCCCGCAACTCGCTCTCGCGCTGCAGACGCGCCGCCTCATATTCCTCGTAGCTGCCGAAGCCTACGCCCTGCCGCGTCGCCTGCTGCCCCGCCGGCGCACATGCCGACAGCGCCAGCACCGCCGCACAAATGATCTGAAGTCTCACGTCAACCCTGCCCATACTGCTTGTGGTGCTTCGTTTTGCGAAGACTACCACCACTTCTGTGGTTTTTCCACAAAACCCGCCGCCTGCTCCAGACAATAAGCCGTGTTGAGCAGATCGCCCTCCTCCCAAGGCCGCCCGATCAGTTGCAGCCCCAGCGGCAGCCCCTGCCGGTCAAGTCCCACGGGCACCGCGATCCCCGGCAGGCCGGCAAGGTTCACCGTCACCGTGAAGACATCGTTGAGGTACATCTGCACCGGATCGTCCGACGCCGATCCCAATTCGAACGCCGCCGACGGCGTGGCGGGTGTCAGGATCGCATCGACGCCCTCGGCAAACACCTTCTCGAAGTCGCGCTTGATCAGCGCCCGCACCTTCCGCGCGCGGTTGTAATAGGCGTCGTAGAATCCGGCCGACAGAACATAGGTCCCGACCATCACCCGCCGCTTCACCTCGGCCCCGAAGCCCTCGGCCCGCGTCTTCTCGTACATCTCGGTGATGCCATCGCCCTGGCTCAGCTTCGCGCGATGCCCGAACCGCACCCCGTCGTAGCGCGCAAGGTTCGAAGACGCCTCGGCGGGCGCGATCACGTAGTAGGCAGGCAGCGCGTATTTCGTATGCGGCAGAGAGATATCGCGGAGCTCCGCCCCTGCATCCGCCAGCATCTCGCGGCCCTTCGTCCAGAGATCCTCGATCTCCCCCGGCATCCCGTCCATCCGGTACTCTTTCGGGATGCCGATGACCTTGCCCCGGATATCGCCGGTCAGCGCTGCCTCGAAATCCGGCACCGGCAGATCAGCAGAGGTCGAATCCATCGGATCGTGCCCCGCCATCGCCCCCAGCAGGATCGCGCAATCCCGCACGTCCTTCGCCATTGGCCCCGCCTGGTCGAGGGACGACGCGAACGCCACGATCCCCCAGCGCGAACACCGCCCATAGGTCGGCTTCAGCCCGGTGATCCCCACGAACGCCGCGGGCTGCCGGATCGACCCGCCGGTATCGGTCCCCGTGGCGCCAAGGCACAGCCGCGCGGCCACCGCCGCGGCGGAGCCACCGGACGACCCGCCCGGCGTCAGCGCCGCCTCTGAATTCCCGGCCCGCCAGGGGTTCACCACATCCCCATAGGTCGATGTCTCGTTGGACGATCCCATGGCGAACTCGTCCATGTTCAGCTTGCCCAGCATGACCGCGCCCGCCTCGAACAGCTGGCGCGTGACGGTCGATTCGTATTCCGGCCTGAACCCGTCGAGGATGGCCGACGCCGCCTGGCTCGGCACACCCTTGGTGCAGAACAGATCCTTGATCCCCAGCGGGATCCCGCACAAAGCGGGGGCCTCATCGCTCCCTTTCAGTCGCTCATCGGCCGCCTTCGCCTGCGCCCGCGCGATCTCGGGCGTCTTGTGGACCACGGCGTTCAGCGCCTCGGCCGCCTCGACGGCGTCCAGACACGCCTCAGTCAGCTCCACCGCGCTCAGCTCGCCCGCCCGCAGCGCGTCCCGCGCGGCGGCAATCGTCAGATCCGTCAGATCGCTCATTCCACCACCTTCGGCACCGCAAAGAACCCTTCCCGCGCATCGGGCGCATTCGCCAGCACGGCTCCCTGACGGTCGCCATCCGTCACCACATCCTCACGCCGCTTCAGCCGCATCGGCGTGACGGACACCATCGGCTCGATCCCCTCCACATCCACCTCTTCCAGCTGCTCGATGAAATCGAGGATCGCCGAGAATTCTCCGGCCAGCGCCGGCAGATCGTCCTCCTCCACGCGGATCCGGGCGAGCTTGGCGACCTTCCGCGCCGTCTCGATGTCGATGGACATTGTGGCTCCTTTCGCGACTGCGGGCCGGGTCTAGACCCGCGCCCCGCCCCCCGCAACCCTGTGACGGCGGTAAACCTCGATCATCCAGCCCAGCATGATACCGTTCAGGATGTGCCACCAGTAGTGGGTGCCGATCGGCTTGACGTCGCAGAGGGTCTCATCAAGCGACCGCAGCGTGATCGACAGGCTCAGGATCGCCCCGCCGATGACGAACCCCCGCGCCGTTTCCGGATACCTCCGCCAGAGCGCGGGGCCGTAGAGAAACAGCAGGATCGGCACCGTCCAGTAGAAGTTCGAGATCGCGAAGAACGGCAGCTGGTTCGCCACCGAAACGACGGCCCAGGCATAGGGAAAGAACAGCAGGACCGCGACCAGCGCCTGCCACAGCTTGAGGTTCAGCACATGCCAGTGAACGAGGAACAGATAGACCAGAATGAAGATCCCGATCGGGATCGTGTCGGCCATCGCCGCCCAGACCGTGGCATAGGTGTGGAACAGAAAGCTGCCGACCCCGATCGCGAACAGGATCACGCTCAGCACCCGGCCCCAGACCACCCCCTCGGTCCGGCGCCACATCCAGAGCGCCGCGAGGATGAAGGCCGCATTCGTCACCGCGTTGATCGGCTCCGCCCAAAAGGTGAAATCCGTCCGCTCGCAATAGCCGTCGATCTGCTCGAAAAGCGATTCCATGGCGGCGAGGCTACCCCCTGCCCCGCGCACCACAAGGGGTGGATGTTACCGCCCTCTCACCATCCCGTCAGGCCCCTTGCCGCCCCCCCGCCGCCTCGCCACCTTGGCCCCAGCAGAGGAGCCCACCCCATGCCCACCGAAAAGCTCACCTTCGCCGGCCATTCCGGCGACACGCTCGCCGCCCGCCTCGACCTCCCCGACGGGCCGCCCAAGGCAACCGCGCTCTTCGCGCATTGCTTCACCTGCTCAAAGGACATCCCCGCGGCCCGCCGCATCTCGGCGCGCCTCGCCGCGCTCGGCATCGCGGTCCTGCGCTTCGACTTCACCGGGCTCGGCCATTCGAAGGGAGAGTTCGAGAACACCAACTTCACCTCCAACGTCGCCGACCTTCGCCTCGCGGCTCAGGCGCTCGCCGATCGCGGCCTCGCCCCGCAGCTCATCATCGGCCACTCGCTTGGCGGTGCGGCGGTGCTCAAGGCCGCGCCCGAGATCCCGTCGATCAAGGCTGTGGTGACGATCGGCGCCCCGTTCGATCCGGAGCATGTGACGAACAACTTCCGCGACCAGTTGCCGGAGATTATCGAAAAGGGCATCGCCGAGGTCAAACTGGCGGGCCGCCCTTTCCGCATCAGCTCCGACTTCCTCGAAGACGTGTCGAAAGGCCAGCTCACGCCAGCGATCTCGGGCCTCAAGGCCGCCCTCCTCGTCCTCCACTCCCCCGTCGACCAGACCGTGGGGATCGAGAACGCCTCCGAAATCTTCCTCGCCGCGAAACACCCCAAGAGCTTCGTCACCCTCGACAAGGCCGACCACCTCGTCAGCGACCACGCCGATGCCGACTACGCCGCCGATGTCATCTCGGCCTGGGCCACCCGCTATCTGGACCTCTCGATGACCGATGATACGTCCGCCCCGCCCGATGGCGTCGTCCGCGTGTCCGAGGTCAGCGCGGACGGCTTCCTCCAGACGGTCCAGAGCGGCCCGCACAGCTTCCTCGCCGACGAACCGCCCGGCGTCGGCGGCACCGATCGCGGCCCGACGCCCTATGATCTGCTCTCGGCCGCCCTCGGCGCCTGTACTGCGATGACCATCCGTATGTATGCCCGCCACAAGGGCCTGCCGCTCGACGGCGTCAGCGTCGATATCCGCCACGACAAGACCCATCTCAAGGATGCTGAAGAAGACTGCATAAAGAACGGCGACGCCCGCGCCGACCGCTTCACGCGTCAGATCACGGTGAAGGGCGATCTGGACGAGGCGCAGCGACAAAAGCTCTTGGAGATTGCCGACAAATGCCCCGTCCATCGCACGCTGGAACGCAGCTCGGCGATCGAAACCAAGCTAAGCGACTAGGCCGGGAAGCGCCTGCCTGGGTGGGCGCCCAGTCGAAACGCTGCAAGCTGCGGGTCACCCGCACAACGCCGAACCGCAGAAACAACTGAAACCTTGAAAGCGCCTGCCGGGGGGCAGGCAGGCGCTGCCCGGCCGGGGGCCGGGCCTACGAAAGACGGCGATGCTAAGCGTTAGCGCCGCGCGTCGCCCACCAGCTTCCACAGCGCCGGGAAGAGCAGCGCCGCCAGCGCCAGCTTCAGCGCATCGAAGACGAGGAAGTTCGTCATTCCCCACTGCATCACCCAGGCCAAGCCACGATCCTCGAGGAACAGATACGCCATCCACGGCACCCCGAAGAGGTAGATGATCGCGTTGCCGATCAGCATCGCCAGGGCCATCCGTCCGACGCTCCGGTCCCATCCGGCGCGGGCCAAGGCCCCCATCGCGCCGGCCGCCACCGCAAAGCCGACAAGATAGCCGCCCGTCGCGCCCAGCATGTAGGAAAGCCCGCCGACCTCGGCGCTCGACCCCGTGAACACGTCGAAGCCAAGCGCCCCCACGGCCAGGTAAGCAACCAACGTCACCAGCCCCAGCCGCATCCCGTAGGACGCCCCGATCGACAGCACCACGAAGGTCTGCAGCGTTGCCGGCACGGGCCACATCGGCACCTTGATCTTCGCCGCGATCGCCAGCGCGGCAACGCCCAAGGCCACCAGCAGAACCTGCTTCGCGATCCGCACCGCGCCTTCGTCGCCAAACGTCTCGACCAGCACCCGGTCGCGTCCCATCACAGCCATTGAGCGGCCCTCCATCCGTTGTTTCACCCTGTTTGCCTCGCCCCACGCGAAGCCGCAAGGCTCAAACCGGGCGCGACAGCAGCGCGGCCGCGCTGTAATCCTTGTGCGGGCCCGTCACATGCCAGGTCAGCGACCACGCCTCCGGAAGGTCGAACCGGTAAAGCCCGCGATAGCGATCCTGCCCGCAAAGATGCTCTGCCTCCGCCGCGAGGGCCGGTTCGAACGCATGAAAAGCCGACCCGTCCGCATAGCGCACATCGACGAACCCGCGCTCCATCCGCCAGCGATAGACCCGCTCCCCGGCCAGCGGCCCCCAGGGCGCATCCCGCCACTCCCCGCTCTCGCGATAGACCAGCCCGTCCGCCGCCTCGCAGAACTCGACTTCCCCGACGAACGCCATATCCGCGCCCAGCAGCCGGTCTTCCACGCGCTTTTCCAGCCGCCACCGCCCGGGCAGCCCCCGCCGCAGATCCTCGACCGTCAGCTCAGCCATCCGCTTGTCCCCAAACGCTCCGCTCCGTAAGACCCCGCCCTAACCGGCACGCCCACCCGAATCCAGTGAGGTCCCATGATCCCCCGCTATTCCCGCCCCGACATGGTCGCCATCTGGTCGCCCGAGACCAAGTTCCGCATCTGGTTCGAGATCGAGGCCCATGCCTGCGACGCGATGGCCGAGATCGGCCTGATCCCGCACGAAAACGCTCAGGCCGTCTGGAAAGCCAAGGACGTCGAATTCGACATCGCCCGCATCGACGAGATCGAGCGTGTGACCAAACACGACGTCATCGCCTTCCTCACCCACCTTGCCGAAATCGTGGGCAGCGATGAGGCGCGCTTCGTCCACCAGGGCATGACGTCATCGGACGTGCTCGACACCGCGTTCAACATCCAGCTCACCCGCGCCGCCGACCTCCTGCTGGCCGATATGGACGCGCTGCTCGAGGCGCTCAAACGCCGCGCCCATGAGCACAAGATGGATATCTGCATCGGCCGCTCCCACGGGATCCACGCCGAGCCCACGACGATGGGCCTGAAATTCGCCCGCTTCTACGCCGAGATGGACCGCGCAAAGGCCCGCCTCGAAAGTGCCCGCGCCGAGATCGCGACCGGCGCCATCTCCGGCGCCGTCGGCACATTTGCCAATATCGCCCCCCAGGTCGAAGCCCATGTCTGCGACAAGCTCGGCCTCACGCCCGAACCCATCTCGACCCAGGTCATCCCCCGCGACCGCCACGCGATGTTCTTCGCGACCCTGGGCGTCGTCGCCTCCTCGATCGAGAATATCGCGATCGAGATCCGCCATCTGCAACGCACCGAAGTGCTCGAGGCCGAGGAATACTTCTCCCCCGGCCAAAAAGGCTCCTCGGCCATGCCGCACAAGCGCAATCCGGTCCTGACCGAAAACCTCACCGGCCTCGCCCGCCTCGTCCGTATGGCCGTCACCCCCGCGTTGGAGAACGTGGCCCTCTGGCACGAACGCGACATCTCGCATTCCTCCGTCGAACGCATGATCGGCCCCGACACGACCGTCACGCTCGACTTCGCCCTTGCTCGCCTCACCCAGGTCATCGACAAGCTCGTCGTCTACCCCGACGCGATGATGGACAACCTCAACCGCCACCGTGGCCTCGTCCATTCCCAGCGGATCCTCCTCGCCCTGACCCAGAACGGCGTCAGCCGCGAGGACGCCTATGCCATGGTCCAGCGCAACGCGATGAAGGTCTGGGAACACGGCGCCGATTTCATGGCCGAACTCAAGGCCGACCCCGATGTCACCAAGGCGCTGACCGATGCCGAGATCGAGGACAAGATCGACCTCGCCTACCACACCAAGCACGTCGACACCTTGTTTCACAGGGTCTTCGGCGACACTCCGTCGCAGGATTAGGGTTTGACCCAAGGTCAACCCGCGTTACCCTTCGTCCATCAGCCAGACAGGGAGACGCCTTCCATGACCAAGACCCTCCTCGCAACGACTGTCCTGTTCCTCGCGCCCGGCCTCGCGATGGCCCAGGGCTGCAACTACACCAAAGAGCAGCAGGCCATGTCCTGCGCCGCAGGCTCCGCCTACGACGAAAGCACGCGCACCTGCGTGCCGACGACGAGCTAAGCGCGCCCACCTGAATTTCGATGGCCCTGCCGATAAGGCGGGGCCATTTTCCTATCCGGACCAATGTTAGGCGTGACGGCCAATGCCGCGTTCGCTCAATCCGCGCCCAAATGTCGGCAGAGAGCCCATTTTGCATGATGCTACATGCTGCACGAATGTCGGCGCTGGTGAGCGCCAACTTGATCATATTAGGGAAACATGATATTAGTGGTGGCTAATATACTTGTGCCTGGGGAGTATGATCATAGATTTCGAGAGAGCGTTTGGTGCTGACATTCGCGAGGTCGGCAAACGTGAGCGCGAAGGCCGCCCCACGCACTTGGTTCGCGCCTCTCGCACCTACCGGACCAGTCAGGCCGACCTATGGGCTGCAATCACCGAAAAACAGCGGATAGAACGCTGGTTCGGTAACGTCTCCGGCGACTTCAACCTCGGTGGGCGGTTTTCCATCGAGAACAACGCAGACGGCGACATCATCTCCTGCGATCCTCCGAATACTTTGGCCCTCACTTGGGAGTTTGGCGGAAACAAGAGTTGGGTCACTGCGACGATCCAAGATGTGGAGGACTGCGTGCTGTTGACGCTTGAACACGAACTTCCGACTGACGAGGAAAGCGAAGCGCATTGGGAAAGATACGGTCCCGGCGCAACAGTTGTTGGCTGGGAAATGGCAATGCTGGGTCTGGACGGCCATGTGCAAACGAACGGCCAAAGTGTGATTGAGGCGGGTCAGGTATGGGCAGAGGGAGAAGACGGCAAGAACAGGTTGCGTTCTTGGGCTGAGGCTTGGGGGAAGGCCCATGCCGAGCATGGCACGCCCATGAAGATCGCGATGGAAACTGCCGCTCGCACCGCAGACTTCTACACCGGAGAAGAGTGATGCACGCTTTCGATGTTCTGTCGGACACCGTTCGGCGACGCACGCTGGAGCTGATAGCCCAGGAGGAGCATGCATCAGGAGAAATCGTTAACGTCATCGAAGCTGAATTTGGCATTTCGCAATCAGCAGTTTCACAGCATCTTCGTATCTTGCGCGATGCTGGATTTGCACAGGTGCGCAAAGACGGTGCGAGACGGTGCTATTCGATTGATCCAACAGGCTTCGAGGATGTTCAGGGATGGCTTGATCAGCTTCGTCGCTATTGGGATTCCAAGATGGAATCTCTTGCGACCGAGATCGAGCGAGGCAAGCGTTCCGGCACGGCAAAGTAGCTGTTGTCGGCTCAAAAGCGGCCACTGGAAGCGCTATGACGAACGGCCGCAAAGTCCGCACTTCGGCAATTGATCGTATTGCATGAATAGGCCCAGCCGGCTCACGTTTGCCCGGCGGAACAGACCGATCGACAACAGCGTCCCCCCGTCGGCAATCATCCGTAGGATGGGTGATGTCACCCATCCCGCCACCTGACCACTCTTCCTCAGCCGTTCCGGCCTCGAGCCGGGACCTCCACTTTGAAGAAGCGCTGCCACGCGACCCACGCCATCCGCCTTCCCCGGCCGCCCCTGCGCCGTCCCGTCATCGTCGGACTTGATCCGAGGATCTCCCGGCCCGGTGAGACCCGCGAAAGGGTGTGCTTCGGCGCACCGACTAAGCTGGAAACAAGCCGGCCATTCGCAGAATTGTCCAAACTGTTGCGCTGCACCGCAGCAGAACGCATCATTAGCCGGCCGATGTTGCGTCCACCCCTCCGACGTGATGCCGACGTCATGCCGCCCGGATGCCGCATGGCCGTATTTGCTGTCCAAACCTGCGTTAACACCTGATTCGCGGCTTCTCCCCGTCACACTCCGCGCGGCCCGCCGCCCGGTGGACCAATCTCTCCGTAACATCTGTGGCACCCCCACTGGGCCACGCTTCGGTTGGCGCCGGATCGCATATCCGTAAAGCCTTCCTTTACCACCCTCCGGCTAAAGCTCGCAGGTCCGCCCCGCTAGACGGAGACCTGCCATGAGTGTCGCAGACACAGCCCCGCCCGAAACCACACCGGCACCGCCCGGGCCGCCACCGCTCCTGTCGCTCTCCCGGCGCCAGAAAGCGGCGATTGTCGTCAAATGGCTGATTGCCGAAGGCGCCGATTTCTCACTCCAGAGCCTCACGACCGACGAACAGCTTGCCCTGACCGAAGCAATCGCCGACCTGCGCTCGATCGACAAGGCGACCCTGAAAAGCGTGGCCGAGGAATTCGCCTCGGAACTCGACGCGCTCGCCATCAGCTTCGGTGGCGGCGCCCGCAACGCCCTCAACCTCCTCGACGGCCGGATCAGCGACGACACCGCCCGCGCCTTCCGCACCCGCAACGCGCTCAACGACCGGATCGACCCCTGGGATCGCCTGCGCGCGCTGGAACCTGAGGATCTGCTCCCCATCCTCGAACGCGAAGGGGTCGAGATCGGAGCGGTTCTGCTCTCCAAGCTGCCCGTCAAGAAAGCGGCGGCGCTTCTTGGCCTCGTTCCCGGCGACCAGGCCCGGCGGATCACCTATGCCGTCTCCCAAACCTCGGGCATCACGCCGCAGGCCGTCGCCCGGATCGGGGAAGCGCTGGCGCGGCAACTCGACGACATCCCACCGCGCGCGTTTTCGGGCGAACCGGTCGACCGGATCGGCGCGATCCTCAACTCCTCCCAGGCCATCACGCGCGAAGACGTCCTCGGCGGCCTGACGGAAGAAGACGAGGTCTTCGCCACCCAGGTCCGCCGCACGATCTTCACCTTCGCCGACATCGCCGACCGGCTCGAGGCCAAGGATATCCCCGCGATCCTGCGCGAGGTCGACAACGACACACTCGTCATCGCCCTCACCTTCGCCAAGACGACCGACGGGAAAGAGGCGGCGTCAGCCGACTTCCTGCTCGACAACATCTCCCAGCGCATGGCGGGCCAGCTCCGCGACCAGATCGAAGAGGTGGGCAAGATCGCCCCCGCCGATGGCGAGGCGGCGATGACCGACGTCGTCGATGCCATCCGCGCCCTCGCTGCGGGCGGGGAAATCACCCTGCTCGAGGAAGAAGACGCCGACACTTGATCCCCGTCAAGGCCACCCGCCTAACCCTGCCGCATCCTCGCCCCGAACCACCTGCGGAGAGGATGATGCCGGCGATCACCAAGAAAGACCTCCTGACCCTGTCGGAAAAGGAATACGCTAAGCTCAGCAAACTGATTGCTGTCATTCCGGAAGACGCGGCCCTTGTGAAGGACGAGGACGATACGTCGATCAAGGATGTGATCGCCCACCGCGCCCACTGGATCGATCTCTTCCTCGGCTGGGAGGCCGATGGCCGTGCCGGCAAAACGGTCCATTTCCCCGCCGAAGGCTACAAGTGGAACGATCTCAAGCGCTACAACGCAGACCTACGGCAGAAGCAGGCCGGTCTCGATTGGAACGCAGCCAAGTCCATGCTCGACGACCGCTACAAGCTGCTCATGGAGCGCATCGAAAGCCTCTCCGAAAAGGCGCTTTACGGCGGCCCCATGCCCGGCGCCAAGAACAATTGGACAGCAGGCCGCTTCGCTGAAGCCTCTGGCGCAAGCCACTTCCGTTCGGCCGGGAAATACATCCGCGCCCGCCTGCGCGCCGCCGCCTGAGGCGGCGATGGACACGCCCCCGCGACCCGCCTAGGCTCTGCCTCATGGCGGGCAGCACACCGAAATCCTGGCACGACATGGGCGGCGACGCCGCTGGCCCCGTCGTGCCCGACGACCACGATCACGCGCTCTGGGAAAAGCGGGTCGACGCGCTCCTCGTCCTCTGCGCGGGCAAGGGCCTCTTCACCGTCGATGCCCTGCGCGCTGCCCTCGAAGAGCTGGGGCCCGACGCCTTCGAGACGATGAGCTACTACGAACGCTGGATCGCCGCTGTGAACCGCAACCTGATCGGCCGCGGCACCTACACGACGGCAGAGCTTGCCGCGAAGATGGAACAGGTCGCCGCACGCGGCCCCACCTATGGCGAGGCCGCGAAATGACCGATTTCGCCCCCGGCGATCCCGTCCGCGTCCGCGACTGGCACCCGCCCGGCCATGTCCGTACACCGGCCTATCTGCGCGGCCGCAGAGGCGAGGTTGAGCGCCGCCTTGGCCCCTTCGGCAACCCCGAACAGCTCGCCTACGGCCTGCCCGCCGACACGCAGCCGCTCTACCGCGTCCGCTTCACCATGGCCGAAATCTGGGGCGACCGCGCCGAAGCCCCCGCCGACACGCTCGAAGCGGAAATCTACGCCCACTGGCTGGAGCCCGCCTGATGCCGCACGACCATCACGCCCCGCCGCGGCCCGACAACGACGAACCGCTCACCTACTGGCAGAGCATGGAGATCGCCGTCCGCGAGCTCCTCATCGAAAAGGGCGTCACGGACGCCACCGAAATCGCCCAGGCCATCGACGCGATGGATGCCCGCTCTCCCGCCGACGGCGCCAAGGTCGTCGCGCGCGCCTGGTCCGATCCCGCCTTCAAGGCGAGCCTCCTGAAAGATGCTTCCGCCGCCTGCCACGGAATGGGCTTCGATATCGGCCCGATGCACCTCATCGCGGTCGAAAACCGCCCCGGCCTCCACAACGTCGTCGTCTGCACCCTCTGCTCCTGCTACCCGCGCTACCTGATCGGCCCGCCGCCCGACTGGTACAAATCTCGCGCCTACCGCTCGCGCACGGTCCGCGAACCGCGCAAGGTGCTGGCCGAATTCGGCGTGACGCTGCCTGAAGCCACCGAAATCCGCGTCCACGATTCCACCGCTGACATGCGCTATATCGTCCTGCCAGAACGCCCCGCCGGAACCGATGACCTGACCGAAGAAGCACTCGCCGCCCTCGTCACCCGCGACAGCATGATCGGCACCGGCCTGCCGCGACAACCGGAATGAGCCCGACCGCCCGCGGCATCCTGATCTTTCTCGCGGGCGGCTTGATGTTCACCTGCATGGACCTGATGGCCAAACTCCTGGCCGAGCGTGTCCACCTCCTGCAGACCCTCTGGTTCCGCTACGTTGTGCAGGTCGTGATCGTCACGCTCATTATCCTGCCCCGGTTTCGCAGCGTCCTGCGCACCCGCTATCCCGGGCTTCAACTCCTGCGCTCCGTCTTCCTCTTCGCCGCTTCGGCCTTCTTCTTCGCGAGCTATCTGGGGCTGGAGCTCACCGAAAACATCGCCATCGGCCAGATCGCCCCGCTCTGGCTGACCCTTGGCGGCGCGCTCTTCCTCGGCGAAAAGCTCGGACGCGCCCGCCTGCTCGCCGTGTTCGTCGGCCTCACAGGGGCGCTGATCATCATCCGGCCCGGGACAGAAGCGTTCACCGCCTGGGGCCTTCTCGTCATCGCCGGCACGCTTTGCTACGCTGGCTACGCGCTGACCACGCGCTTCGTCGGCAGTGACGAGGATGTCTGGACCTCGCTCTTCTACGCCCCCCTCTTCGCGATGGTGATCCTCAGCGCCGCCGTCCCCTTCGCATGGCAGCCGCTCATCCCCTCCGACTGGCCGTTCCTCATCGGCATCGGCCTCTTCGGCGCGGCGGGCCAGCTTTTTCTCATCCGCGCACTCAGCCTGGCCGAGGCGGGTGTGCTGGCGCCCTTCTTCTACGCGTCCTTCCTCTGGGCGACGCTCCTCCAGCTTGCCGTCTTCGGCCTCTGGCCCGACGCGGCGACAGTCTTGGGCGCGCTTGTGATCGCGGGGGCCGGTCTCTATGTCTGGCACCGCGAGACGAGGGCGGCGAAATGGGACAGTTCCGGCAGGACGAAGGCGGCGCCGCCCACTGGCTGACCGACCGCGCGGCGCGCAGCCTGATCTGGACCGCCAAGCGGCTGCCCTACGCCACCCGAACCACCCTCCTCGACACGACACTCCGCCACGTCCTCGGTCCGATGGCCGGCTTCCGTCGCCGCGCGCTCGATCACCTGGCCTATATCTATCCCGACAGGCCCGAGGCAGAGCGCCGCGAGATCGCCGACGCCGCCCTCGGCAATGCCGGCCGCACGCTGATCGAGAACTATTCCCACAAGGGCCTGCGCGCCCAGGCTGGCGCCGCGCCGATCACCGGCGACGGTCTGCCTGCCATCGAACAGGCTCGCGCCGAGAACCGCCCCGTCATCTTCGTCACCGGCCATTTCGGCAATTACGAAGCCCCCCGCCATGCGCTTGATGCGAAAGGATTCACAATCGGCGGCCTCTACCGCCCGATGGCCAACCCCTTTTTCAACGCCCATTACGCCCGCACGATGGAGCGTGTCTCGGGGCCCGTCTTCGAACAAGGCCGCCGCGGCACAGCGGGCTTCGTCAAGCACCTGCGGGACGGCGGCATGGCGACGCTCTTCTTCGACATCTGGTCGCGCGAAGGCGCTGTGATCAACTTCCTCGGTCAGCCCGCGCCCACGAGCCTTTCCGCCGCCGAGATGGCGCTGAAATACGATGCGCTCATGGTGCCCTATTTCGGTATCCGCCAGCCCGACGGCCTGTCCTTCGAGATCGCGGTGGAGGCGCCGATCGCCCGGACCGATCCGGTCGCAATGATGGAAGAGGCCACCCGCCGGCTCGAGGCCCGCATCGCCACTCATCCCGGCCAATGGTTCTGGTTCCACCGCCGCTGGAAACCCCACCGCAAGCTCTGAACAGGCAGGATTTTCTAGAAAATCCTGAAACCCAAATCCTTCTAGAAGGATTTGCCCGGTCAAAATTTTCTAGAAAATTTTGCGTCCCTCACCCTGCCCCGAAGCCGCCTGCGGTGGGCGTGATGACGGTGATCGTCTCGCCAGCGTCGAGGATAGTCTGATCGCAGGCGCGCAAGGTCTCGACCCGACCGTCGCCGCGCCTCACCTCGGTCCGCCCAACCTCACCATCGCCGCCGCCCTCGAGGCCCCGCGGCGGGATCCTTCGGTGCGAGGACAGGATCGCGCAATCCATCCGTTCCAGAAACCGCAGACGCCGCTCCGTCCCGTCCCCCGCAGGATACGCGCCCCGCCCACCTGAGCCTTTGCGCAACCCGAAACGCTCCAAAAGCACCGGAAACCGCATCTCCAGTACCTCCGGATCGGTCAGGCGGGAATTCGTCATATGGACATGGACCCCCGACGTCCCCGCAAAGCCGCGACCGGAATTCGTCACCCCGGCGGGCGAGCCCGAGCAGATCGTCTCGTAATACTGATAGGTCTCGTTGCCGAAGGTCAGGTTGTTCATCGTCCCCTGGCTGTTGGCGATCACGCCGAGCGCCCCGAAGATCGCGTTGGTCACGTGCTGTGACGTCTCGACATTGCCGGCGACGACCGCGCGCGGGTACTCCGGGCGCAGCATGCAGCCCTCGGGGATCACGATGCGAATCGGGCGCAGGCAGCCGGCATTCATCGGGATCGGCGCCTCGACCATCACGCGGAAGCAATACAGCACAGCGGCCCGCGCCACCGGTTCGGGGGCATTGAAGTTGTTGTCGGTCGCAGGGCTCGTCCCGGTGAAATCGACCACCGCCTCGCGCGCCTCGCGGTCGACGGTGATCTTCACGCGGATCGCCTGGCCGGTATCGGTTGGATACTCGTACGCGCAATCCTCGAGCCGCCCGAGCAACCGCCGCACCTCCTCGGCGGCATTGTCCTGGACGTGGCCCATATAGGCCTGCACGGTCTCCAGGCCGAACTCGCCCACCATCCGTCGCAGCTCCGCCGCGCCACGTTCGTTCGCGGCGATCTGGGCTTTCAGGTCGGCGATGTTCTGGTCGGGATTGCGCGCCGGGTAGGGATGGTCGGTCAGCAGGTCGCGCAGCGCCTCCTCTCGAAAACTCCCCTCCTCGACCAGCACGAAATTATCGAACAGCACGCCTTCCTCGTCGACCGTCGTGGCCAGCGGCGTCATCGACCCCGGCGCGGTCCCGCCCACATCGGCGTGGTGCCCCCGGCTTGCCACCCAAAAGAGGATCCCGGCGGCGGCGTCATCGAAGACCGGCGAGACGACCGTGATGTCCGGCAGATGGGTTCCACCGTTATAGGGCGCGTTCAGCGCAAAGACGTCGCCGGGCCGGATCTTCCCTTCGTTCAGGCGGATCACCGTCTCCACACTGCGGTCCATGGATCCCAGATGCACCGGCATGTGCGGCGCATTCGCCACCAGCGCACCGTCCGCATCGAAGACCGCGCAGGAAAAATCGAGGCGCTCCTTGATGTTCACCGAATGCGCCGTGTTCTGCAGCGCCACGCCCATCTGCTCGGCGATGTTCATGAAAAGGTTGTTGAAGACCTCCAGCAGAATGGGATCCGCCTCGACCGTCCCCGCGGCCGAGGTGCGCGCCATCTTCTCATGGCGCCGCATCAGGATGTCGTCCCGCGCGGTCAGCTCCGCCGTCCAGCCGGGTTCGACGACGATTGTCTGGTTCGGCTCGATGATCAGTGCGGGGCCGGTCATCCGGTCGCCGGGTGTCAGACCCTCCCGCCGGAAGACGGCCGCCTGCACCTCTTTGCCGTTGCAGAAGACCGGCACGGTCTGGTTCGAGGCCGCTTTCCGCGCCTCGACCGCGCCCTCCGCAGCCGGGCCGGTTTCGCGGGCCGCTTCCGTCATCTCGACCTCGACCGTCTCCACGGTCACCGGCTTGCCCGGGCTGACAAAGCCGAACTGCGCCTTGTGCGCCGCCTCGAACTCGTCCCGCGCCGCCTCGGCGTCCCCATCCCACGTCACGGGAAGCGCCGTATCCGTCCCCTCATAACGCAGATGCAGCCGCGTCACAGACGCAGCCGTACCCGCATCGATCCCCTGCTCGGACAGCTCTGCGCCCACGGCCTTCTGCAACTCCGCCTCCAGCGCCGCGATGGCGTCAAGACTGCCCGACCCCAACGGCTCCACCAGCGCCTGCTGGCGGCTGGCCGCCACCGTGGCGCGCCCGATCCCGTAGGCCGACAGCAGCCCGGACAGCGGATGGATCAGCACAGCCTCCATCCCCAGCGCATCGGCGACAAGGCAGGCATGCTGCCCCGCCGCGCCGCCGAAGGCGTTCAGCAGATACTTCGTCACGTCATAGCCGCGCTGGACGCTGATCTTCTTGATCGCGTTGGCCATGTTCTCGATCGCGATCGTCAGAAAGCCCTCGGCCACCGCCTCGGGTGACTTGCTCTCCGCCGCCGCGATCTCGGCGAACTTGGCGCGGACGACCTCGGCATCGAGTGGCTCGTCCTGCCCGGGCCCGAAGACCCGCGGAAAGAACTCGGGCCGTAGCTTGCCCAGCATCACGTTCGCATCCGTTACCGTCAGCGGGCCGCCCCGGCGATAGCAGGCCGGCCCGGGATCGGCGCCTGCCGAATCGGGCCCCGCCCGGAACCGGCCCGGATCCGCATGCAGGATCGACCCGCCGCCCGCGGCCACGGTATGGATGCGCATCATCGGCGCCCGGATCCGCACGCCCGCGACCTCGGTATCGAAGGCACGCTCATAATCGCCCGCGAAATGCGCCACGTCGGTCGAGGTGCCGCCCATGTCGAAGCCGATGACCTTCTCGAACCCCGCATCGCCCGCCGTCTCGACCATGCCGACAACGCCGCCCGCGGGGCCGGACAGGATCGCATCCTTGCCCTGAAACCGCTCCGCCGCCGTCATCCCGCCGGAGGACATCATGAATTGCAGCGTCGGCCCATCCTCCGTCGCGGGGGTCGCGCCCAAAGCACCGGCCACCCGCGCGACGTAGCGGCCCAGGATCGGCGACAGGTAGGCATCGACCACCGTCGTGTCGCCGCGACCCACCAGCTTGACCAGCGGGCTGACCTCATGGCTGACCGAAACCTGGGTGAAGCCCATGCCGCGCACCATCTTTGCCAGCGCCGCCTCGTGATCGGGGTTCTTCCAGGAATGCATCAGCACGATCGCGACCGCGTCGATCCCGTCAGCCCGCGCGGCCTCAAGCTCTGGCCGCAGCGCCTCAGCCTCCAAAGGCAGCTCGACCGATCCGTCCGCGCGAAACCGCTCCTCCACCTCGATCACACGCTCATACAGCTGTTCGGGCAGCACGATTTCCTTGGCGAAGATATCGGGCCGCGCCTGGTAGGCGATCCGCAACGCGTCACGGAACCCCCGCGTGATCAGCAGCAGCGTCCGGTCGCCCTTCCGCTCCAGCAACGCGTTGGTCGCGACCGTCGTGCCCATCTTGACCGTGCCGATCCGCGCCGGGTCGATCTCTCCGCCCAGCAGCCGCCGGATCCCCTCGATCGCCGCGTCCTCATAGGCCTCCGGGTTCTCGGACAACAGCTTCAGGGGGCGCATCTCGCCGCCCGGCTCGCGCCCCACCACATCGGTGAACGTGCCGCCGCGATCGATCCAGAAATCCCAGCGTTGGGGCGCGGTGGCATCTGTCATGGCGATCTCCCTGCAGGCAGCTTGCCTGTTTTCCCGGCATTCCACAGCGGCAACAAGACCCGCCACGGCAAACGATGACATTTTGTTGACAAATTGCCGATGAATGGTCAACCTCTTCCTTACGCCGGGTCAATCAAGAATCCGGACGAACCCGCCCGGCCAGCCCGGGCCGACCAACATCGGGAGATCCGACCCATGACCCTTTCGCTCCGCCGCCTGGCGCTTGCCACCGCACTGACAGCCCTCGCCCTTCCCGCCGCCGCGCAAACCGCCTGGGACATGCCGACGCCCTATGGCGACACGGTGTTCCACACCCAGAATATCAGCCAGTTCGCCAATGACGTGCGCGAGGCGACGGATGGCCAGCTCGACATCACCGTCCACTCCGCCGGATCGCTCTTCGGCCATCCCGAGATCAAGGATGCCGTCCGCCGCGGCCTCGCCCCGATCGGAGAAATCCTGTTGTCGCGGCTCGCCAACGAAAACCCGGTCTTCGAGGCCGATTCGATCCCCTTCCTCGCCGATGGCTATGAGGACGCCAGCGCCCTCTGGGCCGCCTCCCGCCCCGCGGTGGAACAGCTTCTGGCGGACCAGGGCCTGACGCTTCTCTACGCCGTGCCGTGGCCCGGCCAGTCGCTCTACTTGACCGAAGAGGTGACAGATCCCGCCGCCCTGCAGGGCGTCAGCTTCCGCGCCTACAACACGGCGACCGAACAGCTTGCCAACCTGCTCGGCATGGTCCCGACCCAGGTCGAGGCGGGCGATATCCCGACCGCTTTCGCGACAGGACGCGTCTCGGCGATGATGACCTCGCCCTCGACCGGCGTGTCATCGCAAGCGTGGGACTTCACCTCGGTCTTCGTCGACGTGAATGCGTGGCTGCCGAAGAACGTCGTCTTCGTGAACACCGACGCCTTCGAGGCGCTGCCCGAGGATCAACAGACCGCCCTGATGGAGGCCGCAGCCGCCGCCGAAGCCCGCGGTTGGGAAATGTCCGAGGCGGAAACCGCGACTCAGACCGCCGCGCTGGCCGATAACGGAATGTCGGTGGTGCAACCGTCTGACGCGCTAGCCACGGCGCTGGCGGAGGCGGGGGAGACCATGACCGCCGAATGGCTCGAACGCGCTGGCGCGGCAGGCACCGCCATCCTCGAAGCCTACGAAGCGGCGCAGTAAACGCCCAACGGAGGCCGGGCCAGGTGCCCGGCCCTCGACTATGGAAGGAGGGCCCATGCGACGCGCGCTCGATCTCACTTACGCCGCGGCGCTGGCCGCCTCGGCCGTCGCCCTCGTCACCATCGCCGTGCTGGTCTTCGTCCAGATCCTGGGCCGCATCCTCGACCGCGCGCTCCTCGCCCTGGGGCAAGAGGCGATCGGCCTGCAAGTCCCCTCGCTGGCCGAAATCGGCGGCTTCCTCTTCGTCGCGGCGGCCTTCCTGGCCTTGCCGGGGACCCTTCGGGCAGCGGGCCATGTCCGCGTGACGATGCTCGCGCGCGCCTTGCCGGCGCCGCTCGCCAAAGGGCTGACGATCCTCGTTCTCGCGGCCGCGCTCGCCCTTGCGGGCTTCGCCTCCTGGCACAGTTGGCTTCAGGTGCTCGACAGCTGGCAGTTCGAGTCGGTCTCCTTCGGGATGATCCCGATCCCCCTCTGGATCCCGCAGGGCGCCATGACGCTCGGCCTCGTCCTTTTCGCGCTGGCGCTGGCCGACGAACTCCTCACCGCGCTCAGGGGCGAAACCCCCGCCTTCGCTGCCGCGGAAAGCGGCCGCAGTCTTGACGAGGCGGGACACTAGGATGGACCTCACCACCCTCTCCCTCATCCTCGTCGGCGTCCTTTTCCTCTGCCTCGCGCTCGGCCTCTGGGTGGGCTTCTCGCTGATCGTCGTGGGGCTGACCGCGATGACGCTGGCCACACCGGCGCCCGTCGGCGCGGTCTTCGCGACCAAGGCCTGGGCCGCGCTCAACATCTGGGATCTCACAGCGCTGCCGATGTTCATCTGGATGGGCGAGATCCTGTTCCGCTCCCGCCTCTCCTCCGACATGTTCCGCGGCCTCTCCCCCTTCACCCGGCGCCTGCCGGGCGGGCTTTTGCACGTCAACATCCTGGGCTGCGCGCTCTTTGCCGCCGTCTCGGGCTCGTCGGCGGCCACCACGGCGACCGTCGGCCGCATGTCTCTGCCAGAGCTGCGCGCCCGCGGCTATGACGACCGCATGGCGATCGGAACGCTGGCGGGCTCGGGCACCTTCGGTTTCCTCATCCCGCCCTCGATCATCCTGATCGTCTATGGTGCCGCGACCGAGCAATCCATTGCCCGCCTCTTCCTCGCAGGCGTCCTGCCGGGGCTGATGCTGGCCGCGATGTTCGCGGGCTACGTCATGCTCTGGGCCCACCTGAACCGCGACCGGATGCCTGCGGCAGAGGCGCCTCTACCGCTCGGCGACAAGCTCCGCGCCGCGACCCTCCTCCTGCCCACGATCCTGCTGATCGTCGCCGTCATCGGCTCGATCTACGCGGGCCTCGCCTCGCCCACCGAGGCGGCGGTGGTCGGCGTCGTCGGTGCCCTTCTCATCTCGGGCCTCTCCGGCGGGATCGACCGGCAAGGCGCGTGGGACAGCCTGAAGGGCGCCGTCATCACTTCCTGCATGATCGGCTTCATCCTGGCAGGCGCCGCCTTCCTGACCGGCGCCATGGGCTATACCGGCATCCCCCGCGCTCTGGCGACGTGGATCGGCGAGCTCGGCCTGTCCCCCTACGCGCTCCTCGCTGCGCTCCTCGTCTTCTTCATCGTCCTGGGCTTCTTCCTCGACGGGATCTCCATCGTCGTGCTGACCGTCTCGGTCATCCTGCCGATGGTGCTGGCGGCGGGCATCGACCCAATCTGGTTTGGCGTCTTCCTCGTCCTCGTCGTGGAGATGAGCCAGATCACCCCGCCCGTGGGCTTCAACCTGTTCGTGCTGCAATCGATCACCGGCCGAGACATATTCACCGTGGCGCGCTACGCGGCGCCGTTCTTCCTCCTCCTCGTCGCGGCCACCGCGATCCTGATGGTCTTTCCCCAGATCGCGCTCTGGCTGCCCTCGACCATGTCCGCCCGATGACGAAGAAACCGCTTCCCGATATCGGCCCCGTCGTCTCGTCGGCCCATCTCGCCGACAGCGCCTTGCCCGCGCTTTCGGAGGTCGAGTTCGCCGTGACCATGATGAACAACGCCTATCACCGGTGGATGGTCCGCTGCATGACGGCGGCGGGCGGGCCTACCATGTCGCCGCTCGAGGTGCTGATCCTTCACCTCGTCCACCACAGGGGCCGAGCCAAGACGCTGGCCGAGGTCTGCCTGATCCTGAATATCGAGGACACGCATCTGGCCAATTACGCGATCCGTAAACTGACCCAGGCGAAGCTCCTCAAGGCCGGGCGCAAGGGCAAGGAAAAGACCGTCGAGATCACTGAGGCGGGCGCGGCGCTTTGCACCCGCTACAAAGAGGTGCGTGAGGCGTTGCTCGTCCGCGCCGCGCGCCAGCTCGGCCACGATCCCGCGGATATCAGCCGGGTCGCGGCACTGCTGCGCGCGCTCTCGGGCAGCTACGATCAGGCCGCCCGCGCCGCCGCCGCGCTATGATCGAACGGCTGGCCGCGGCAATCGCCGGGCGCGGCCGCTGGATCCTGATCGCCGGGCTCGCCATTGGGCTCGCCTCGCCGGCGGCCGCCGCCGCCATACAACCTCATGTCGGCCCGCTCGTCATCGCGGTGCTCTTCCTCGCCATGCTCAAGATCGGGCCGCAGGCCTTCCGCATCGGGCGGCGGGACATGACCCGGTCGCTCGGGATCACCCTGGTGTTCCAGATGGCCCTGCCCTGCGCCGCCGCGGTTCTCTTCCTGATGCTTGGTATCCTCGACCGGCCGCTCGCGCTCGGCACGGTGCTGATCCTCACCGCCGCCCCGATCACCGGCGCAGCCCCCATCGCCGCCATGGCGGGCGGAGATCCCGCGCCTGCCCTGCGCCAGACGATCCTCGGCACCGCGCTCCTGCCGCTCACCGTCCTGCCGGTCTTCGCCCTGGCCCCCGCCTTCGGCGACACCTCCGCGATCCTTGGGACGGCCCTGCGCCTGCTCATCATCATCGGCCTCTGTGCCGCGGCCGCCTTCGCCCTGCGCAAAACAGGCGCCGCGGCCAAGGCGCCGAGCCTGATCGACGCCGCCTCCGCCATCCTGCTCGCCCTCGTCGTCATCGGTCTCATGTCCGCGGCCGCCGACGCGCTCCGCCAGAGCCCGGCGCAACTGGCCCTCACGCTCGCCTTCGTGTCGGTGCTGGCCTTCGGCCTTCAGGCGGTACTCCTGTGCCTCTGGCCCGGAACGTCCGGCGCCATCCCGCTGGCTGTCGCCGCAGGCAACCGCAACGTCGCCCTCTTCCTCGGTGTCCTGCCCGCCCCAGCGACGACAGACCTGCTACTCGTCATCGGTTGCTACCAGATCCCGATGTACCTGACGCCCCTGATCCTGCCCCGCCTCGCGGCCTGGACCCATCCCAGCCGATAAGGCGATCGCCAAATTTTTCTCGAAAAATTTGCTCAGACAAAGTCTTCTAGAAGATTTTGCTTCTGCAGGATTTTCTAGAAAATCCTGTTGACTGACCGCTGTCAGAACAGGCCGTAGCCCCCCGCAACCGTGATCTCTTCACCGGTGATGGACGCGGCAGCAGGCGAGGCAAGAAAGCGGACGGCGCGGGCCACATCTGTCACCGTTGCCATGGCCCCTAAGGGGGTGGCCGCCTCGATCTCGGCCACCATCTCTGCCGGGCGCGGCTTGTAAGCGCGTTCGACGGCGCCGGGAGAGACGGCGTTCACCCGGAGCCCCATAGGCGCGAACATCTTGGCAGCGCTCGTCGTGATGTTGAGAAGGGCGGCCTTGCTCGCCCCGTAATCGGGGGCGGCGTTCGGCGGGAAGCGGGCGTTGGTGCTGGCGATGTTCACGATGGACGCGCCACGCGGCATCTTCGGGGCGGCGGCGGCAATAAGCGCCATCGGGACAACCGCGTTAAGCAGCATCGCATGGGACGCGATGGCAGCATCGAAGCTGTCCCACGGGTTCTCCTGCACATGACCCGCATTGTTCACGAGCAGGTCGAGCCGCCCAAAATGGTCCGCAACCTGGTCGATCAGGACCTGCGCCGGCATCTCCGTCAGGTCGGCCTGGATCAGGAGCGTCGACGGATGGTCGGCGGCGAAAGCAGCCGCCTCAGGGCCGCCGCCCAGATAGGTCAGCGCGATGTAATGGTCGGCCGCCATCTCCTCGGCGATGGCGCGGCCAATGCCGCGCGCGCCGCCGGTGACGAGGGCGACCGGCCGGGTCACGCGGCCTCTTTTGCAAGGTTGCGCAACACGTAATGCAGGACGCCGCCGTTTTCGACATAGTCCTTCTCGACCGCCGTATCGATCCGGCATTTGAGCGTGATCGTCTTCTCGGTCCCGTCCGCATAGGTGATCTTGGCCGGGACTTCCTGGCCGGGGGTGACCCCTTCAAGGCCTTCGATGTCGACCGTTTCCTCGCCCGTCAGCTCGAGCGATTTGCGGCTGTCGCCGCCGGTGAACTCGAAGGGGATGACGCCCATGCCGACGAGGTTGGAGCGGTGGATGCGCTCGTAGCTTTCGGCGATCACCGCCTTCACACCCAGAAGCGCAGTGCCCTTGGCCGCCCAGTCGCGGCTTGACCCGGCGCCGTATTGCTCGCCCGCGATGATGACGAGCGGGGTCCCCTGTTCCTGGAAGGCCATCGCGGCGTCAAAGATCGGCATCTGCTCCCCGTTCGGGCCCTTCGTATATCCGCCCTCGACCCCCGGCACCCGTTCGTTGCGGATGCGGATATTGGCGAAGGTGCCGCGCATCATGACCTCGTGATTGCCGCGGCGCGAGCCGTAGGAGTTGAACTCGCGCACGGGGACTTGCCGTTCGCGCAGGTAGATGCCGGCTGGCGTCGATTCCTTGAAGGAACCGGCGGGCGAGATGTGGTCGGTCGTGACCATGTCGCCCAGCATGGCGAGGATCTTGGCCCCCTTGACGTCCGTGATATCGCCCGGCTGCGCGCCCATGCCCTGGAAGTAGGGCGGGTTCTGCACGTAGGTCGAGGTGGACGGCCAGTCATAGGTCAAGCTGTCGGTGGTTTCGACCGAGCGCCACTTCTCGTCACCCTTGAAGACATCGGCATATTTGGACTGGAACGCCTCACGCGTGACGGTCTTCTCGACCAGGTCGGCGATTTCCTTCTGCGACGGCCAGATGTCCTTCAGATAGACGTCGTTGCCGTCCTGATCCTGCCCCAGCGGCTCGGTCGTGATGTCGACATTCATGTCGCCCACCAGCGAATAGGCCACGACGAGTGGCGGCGAGGCGAGGTAGTTGGCGCGCACATCGGGGCTGATCCGTCCTTCGAAGTTGCGGTTGCCCGAGAGGACCGAGACGCCGATCAGGTCGTAATCGTTGATCGCCTTGGAGATCTCGGGCTCCAGCGGGCCGGAATTGCCGATGCAGGTGGTGCAGCCGTAGCCCACCAGGTGGAAGTCGAGCGCGTCGAGATCCTCCTGCAGGCCGGAGGCTTCGAGGTATTCGCTGACGACCTGCGAGCCGGGCGCGAGCGAGGTTTTGACCCATGGCTTGCGCGTCAGGCCCTTTTCGCGCGCCTTCTTGGCGACAAGCCCCGCACCGATCATCACATAGGGGTTCGACGTATTCGTGCAGGAGGTGATCGAAGCGATCACGATCGAGCCGTCATGCAGCTGATAGGCACCGCCATCGGCATCGACATAGCCGCGCTTATGATGGCCTTCGTCGCCGGGAATATGCTGCGGTTCGGGCTGGCCGCCTTCGCCTTCCCAGCGGACCTCGGCGGTTTCGGAGGCGTCGCTGGCGCGCTCCCCCTTGACGTAGGTTGCGAAGGCAGAGGCGGCCTTGGTCAGATCGATGTGATCCTGCGGGCGCTTGGGGCCGGAGATCGCGGGGATGACGGTGCCCATGTCAAGCTCGAGCGTGTCGGTATAGACCGGATCGTAATCGGCACCGCGCCACATGCCGTTTTCCTTGGCATAGGCTTCAACCAGCGCGATGCGGTCTTCATCGCGGCCCGTCAGGCGCAGGTATTTCAGCGTCTCGTTGTCGATCGGGAAGAAGCCGCAGGTGGCGCCGTATTCGGGGGCCATGTTGCCGATGGTCGCCCGGTCGGCCAGCGGCAGGTTATCGAGACCGTCACCGTAGAATTCGACGAATTTGCTGACGACGCCTTTCTCGCGCAGCATCTGGACGACCCGCAGCACGAGATCGGTCGCGGTGGTGCCTTCGGTCATCTCTCCGGTCAGCTTGAAGCCCACGACCTCGGGGATCAGCATCGAAATCGGCTGGCCCAGCATCGCCGCCTCGGCCTCGATCCCGCCGACGCCCCAGCCAAGGACAGCAAGGCCGTTGACCATGGTCGTGTGACTGTCGGTGCCGACGAGCGTGTCGGGATAGGCCACCTCTTCCCCGTTCTGATCTTTGTCAGTCCAGACGGTCTGGGCGAGATATTCCAGGTTCACCTGGTGGCAGATGCCGGTGCCGGGGGGCACGACGCGGAAGTTGTTGAAGGCCGACTGGCCCCACTTGAGAAACGTATAGCGTTCGAGGTTCCGCTCATACTCGCGGTCCACATTGTGCTGGAAAGCGCGCGGGTTGCCGAACTCGTCGATCATCACCGAGTGGTCGATGACAAGGTCAACCGGGTTCAGCGGGTTGATCTTCTCTGCATCCCCGCCAAGCGCCACGATCCCGTCGCGCATCGCGGCCAGATCGACGACCGCAGGCACGCCGGTGAAGTCCTGCATCAGGACGCGCGCCGGGCGGTACGAGATCTCGCGATTGGTCTTGCCGCCATTCGCGGCCCAATCGGCAAACGCCTTGATGTCGTCGGTCGTGACGGTCTTGCCATCCTCGAACCGCAAAAGGTTCTCAAGCACCACCTTGAGCGCGGCAGGCAGTTTCGAGAAATCGCCAAGACCCGCCTCCTCGGCTGCGGGGATCGAGTAATAGGCGAAGGAGCTGCCGCCTGCGGTCAGGGTTTTGCGGGTCTTTGCGCTGTCGTGGCCGACGGTGATGGGCATGTCTCTCTCCTCGCTGGCTGGATGGCTTGGGGCTCACCTAACGGGGCCCGGGGAGCCGTTCAAGGGGGCATCGGTGATTTCGGTATGCAAATGTACACTAATTTGCCGACGTTTCATGACATCTCTCTCTCAAAGCGTTGATTGGTCATTTCAGCCATGCTCCCCTACCTCTGGGCTCCGGGGGTGGATGAAAGGCAAGAGATGAGATTTGGGGCGGTTTTGGGCGCCTGCATGGCTGCCCTTTTGATGACACCGGCAAAGGCCGAGACGACGGTCGTGGTGGAGTTGTTCACCTCGCAGGGCTGTTCGTCCTGCCCGCCGGCAGATGCGATCTTGCGCGAGATGGCGCCGCGCGACGACGTGATCGCGCTCGCCCTGCATGTGGATTACTGGGACTATATCGGCTGGAAGGACATCTTCGGCGATCCCGCCCATACGGAACGCCAACGCGCCTATGCCCGCGCTGCCGGGGAACGCACGGTCTACACGCCGCAATTCGTGATCGCGGGCCAGGATCACGTGGTCGGCATCAAGCCGATGAAGCTGGTGGAAACGATCATGGCGCATCAGGCGCAGCCGCCCGCGGCGGTGGTGACGCTGGGCCGCGAAGGCGATGTGCTGGCGATCCGCGCAGTGTCGGCGGATCTGTCCGGCCCCATCGAGATCCACCTCTTCCGGTACATCCCGTCCGAGGAGGTCAGGATCGCCCGGGGCGAAAACCGCGGCCGGACGCTGACCTATGCCAATATCGTGTCAGAGTGGCAGATCGTCGGACGCTGGGATCCCCGGACGCCGTTCGAAAAAAGCGTGCCGGTCGCCGGGCCCGAACCGGTCGTCGTGATCGCGCAACGCCCCGAAGGCGGCCCGATCTTCGGCGCGGCACGCCTCCGCTAGAGCCAAAATCTTCTAGAAGATTTTGCAGCCGAAAATCCTTCTAGAAGGATTTTCCCCCTACTCCGCCGCCGCCGCAAGCTCCGGCCGGATCACCGTATCCATCACCCGGTGGATCGGCCCCTTGAAGACGAACCGGATCACCCCGTCCCCATCGATAATGAAGGTCTCGGGCGGCGCGACGACCCCCCAGTCGATGGCCTGCCGCCCCCGCGGATCGACGGTGATCCCGGCATAGGGATTGCCGAGCTCTTCCAGAAAACTCACCGCCTCGGCGTCCTGATCCTTGATGTTCACCCCGTAGATCGGGATCCCCTCCGCCGCCAGTTCCTCCAGCGCGGGATGCTCGGCCCGGCAGGGCGGGCACCAGCTGGCCCAGAAATTCACCAGCTTCACCCCGTCCTCCTGCAAGAGCGCCGTGTCGAAGGACGGATAGGGTGACAGCGGTGCGCTCACGACCTCCGGCACCTCCGCGCCGACGAAGACCGAAGGCGGAACCGACGGGTTCGTGCTGTCCCGGTCCTCCCGCTGCAACCCGGCCAGCATCAGCCCGCCCAGCGCCCCGAAGATTGCAAGCGGCAGAAAGATCAGAACCTTACTCACGCGGACCCTCCATCTCGTCCAGCAGCCGCTTCGCGCGCCGCGCCCGCGCCCAGCTCATGCCGACAAGGGCGACGATCAGCGCGATCGAGACAACATAGGCCAGCAGGATTTCGGCCGCGTATTCCCCCAATCCGGTCATCACGCCATCGCCTCCCGCCGCTGAAGGGCCGCCACCCGGCGCAGCCGGATCTCCGTCGTCGTCCGCACGAAGACCAGCGCCAGGAACAGCACGACGAAGCCCGCCAGGCACACCAGCAGCGGGAACCAGTAGACATCCGCGATGTTCTCCTCCGCATCCAGCGACAGGGTCGCGCCCTGATGCAGCCCCTGATTCCAGAAATTCACCGCATAGCGCGACAGAACCGCAAAGACCGATCCCACGAGGCACAGGACCGAGGTCAGATCGGCCGCCGCATCCGGATCCTCGACCGCGGCCCAAAGCGCCAGATAGCCCAGATAGAACAGGAACAGGATCAGAAACGAGGTCAGCCGCGGGTCCCAGGCCCACCAGGTGCCCCACATCGGCTGGCCCCAAACGGCGCCGGTGAACAGTGCCATCACCGTCATCACCAGACCCACGCCCGCCGCGGCGCGGGCGGCCAGGGCGCTCACGTGGTGCCGCCGGATCAGCCAGACCAGCGAGGCGACCAGCATCATGACCCAGATGTTGATCGCCATCATGGCCGACGGCACATGGACGTAGATGATCTTGACGCTGTACTCGAAATTCTCCGCCCGCGGCACGAAGAAGAAGCCCCAGCCAAGCCCCACGACCAGCAGCACCGCCGCCAGCCATGACAGCCACGGCACCACCCGGTCGCTTACCGCGATGAAACGCTTGGGGTTCGCATATTCCCAGATCGACATGTCTGCTATCTAGACGCCGCGCCGCGCCCCCTCAAGCCGATGACCGAAGGTTGATCCGCAAAACAGCCGCCGCGGCGAAGGGCAAAAGCGCGCAGGTGCCCAGCGTCACGCCGCCCAGCAGCAGCAGCGCCGTGCCCGCCCCCTGCCCTTCGGCGCTCAGCCGCACCGCCTCGGCCCCGAAAATCAGCGTCGGCACGTAAAGCGGCAGCACCAGCAGCGACAGAAGCAACCCGCCGCGCCGCAGCCCCACCGTCACCGCCGCTCCGAACGCGCCGATGACCGACAGCGCGGGCGTCCCGATGGCCAGCGAGGCCAGAAGCACCGGCACCACCGCCGGATCGAGGCTCAACAGCACCCCCAGCACCGGCCCCGCCAGCGTCAGCGGCAAGCCCGTCGTCAGCCAATGGGCCGCCGCCTTGACCAGCGCCACCCCCTCCATCGGCAGCGGAGACGTCGCCAGCAGCGCCAGCGACCCGTCCTCCCAGTCGAGCGCAAAGATCCGGTCGAGCGTCAGCAAAGCCGACAGCAGCGCCGCCACCCAAAGGATCCCCGGCGCGATCCGCCGTAGCAATTCCGTCTCCGGCCCCACGCCGAACGGCACCAGCACCACGACGATCAGGAAGAAGGCCAGCCCCAGGCCGAACCCGCCGCCCGCCCGCACTGCCAGCATCAGATCCCGGCGCAAAAGCGCGATCACGCAAAGAACTCCTCTTCCTCGGCCCTGTCCGCAAACTCCCAGACCGGCGTCGCCTTGTAAGGTGTCAGATCCAGCGTATCCGTCTCCAGCCCCAGATCGATATGCGTCGCGATCAGCGCCGAGCCGCCGTCCGCGCACTGCGCCTTCACGGCCTCGGCGAACAGCCCGACCGAGGCCGCATCCATCGATACCGTCGGTTCGTCCAGAAGCCAGACCGGCCGCCCGGTCAACAACAACCGCGCAAGGCTCAGCCGCCGCTTCTGCCCCGCTGACAGGGCCTGCGCCTGCCGGTATTGCAGCGGATAAAGATCAAAGGCGAAAAGCGCCGGCTTGATCCGCTCCAGTGGCGTTCCGTAGATCCCCGCCCAGAAGGCGAGGTTTTCCCATACGGTGAGCGCCGCCTTCAGCCCGTCCGCATGGGCGCCATAGGCCACCCGATCCTCGGCCCCCGTGATCTCCCCGGAAAGCGCGGGCTGCAACCCGGCGATCGTCCGCAGAAGCGTCGTCTTCCCGATTCCGTTCGGCCCCCGCAAGACCAGCACGCGCCCCGGCTCCAGCGTGAACGACACGCCTTCCAGCACCGGCATCCCGCCGCGTGCGCAACTCAGATCTGTCACGGAAAGCGTCATGCGTCCGGCTTAACGCATTGACCGCAAAGGCGGAAGCTCGGGATACGTTCCACAACATCCGACTTGAAAGATGAGGCGTCGCACGTCCCGGGCGTGACGCGGGACCTCTTGCGCCGCTTGTCGCATCAAGTCCCGTTACGTTGCGGCTCGGCAGGCTGAGATCCCGGATCAAGCCCAGGACGCAAAGCGCTTCTTCATTCTGCCTCGCCGTCGATAGGCAGCAGCGCCACGGCGACCCGCCGCCCCTCGCCCAGCAGAACGTTATAGGTCCGGCATGCCGCGGGCGAGGCCATGACCTCGACCCCCAGCCCCGCGCCCTCCAACACGTTGCGCAACGCGGCGGGCAACGGCGCGATCTCTGCCCCCATGCCCACGAACAGCACGTCGATCTCGCCCGCCAGCGCCAGCAGCGGCTCCCGGTCGTCCAGCCCGGCCCAGTCGCCGACACCGCCCGGCCCGATCAGCACGGCGCCCTGGCGCGCCTCGCCGCCCACGCGAAAGAACCCCGGCCCGTATCCATCAACCGGAACCCCGCCGGAATAGACCACCTCGTTCAGCCGCATGCGCCACCTCCTTTCCGCCCTAGCTAGCATACCCGCCCCCGGCGCCAAGCCTCAGCTGAAAAGCGGCAGGCTCAGCACCGCCGATCCGGCGATCAGCAGATAGGCCACCCGGCGATAGAACCGCTCCGCCTCCTTGTGGAAGATCCACGCGCCCAGAACGTTCCCGCCCAGATACACCGGCGCCAGCATCAGCCCCAGCGCCAACGTCGGCCCGGCCACCAGCCCCGTCCCGAAAAGCAGCGCCACCGTCACCAGATCCCCGAAGAACAGGTACAGGATCATGTTCGCCCGGATCACCGCCTCCCGGTCCCGCCCCGCGACGTAAAGCAGCACCACTGGCGGGCCGGCGAGCCCCGTCGATCCCGCCAGTCCGCCGCCGATCATCCCCGTTCCGAAGATCACCGGCCGCCCTCGCGGCCCGCCATAGCGCCAGCCCGTCAGCAATACGGCCAGCAGGCCCAGGACGACCAGCGACACCGCCCAGCGGAACGGCTCCGGCGGCAGGCGCGTCAGCACCCACAGGCCCAGCGGCAACCCGATCGCCGCCCCCATCACCAACAACTTCACCTCCGCCCGGCGCCCCTCCCGCCAGGCGCGCGGCACGTTGGGCAATGGCCCGATCACGTCGAAGATCACCATCGTGGCGAGTGCCGTGACCGGCGGCAGGATCGTGCTGGCCAACGGCATATAGATCATCGCCGACCCGAAGCCTGCGAACCCGCGCACCAGCCCCGCCAGCAGCGCGATCCCGAACAGCCAGATCAGACCATCCGTCGCCCATGCCGCCGTGATTGCGTCGCCCACCCCGGGGCTCAGTCCCAGACAGGCAACGCCGCCAGCGCCGCCAGCCCGATGATCACGTAGGCCACCCCGCGATAGATCGGCTCCCGCCCCGGCGTGAACAGCGCCTTCCCGACCCGCGTCCCCACCGCATAAAGCGGCATCAGGATCAGCCCCAGCCACAACGCCTCGACCGTCAACAGCCCCTGCATCCACAGAAGCGGCAGGAACGAGATCGAGGTCGCCGTCAGAAACAGGATCAGGTTCGCCCGCGCCCGCCGCGCCCCGTCCGACCCGGCCAGTTGGAACAGGATCACGATCGGCCCGTTCAGCCCCGTCATGCCGCCCATCACGCCCGCGCCCGCACCGATCCCCGCCCGGCTCGCCAGCGTCGGCGGGGCCGAGAACCGCCAGCCGGCGATCAGCGCGGCCAGCGTGATTGCTACGATGATCGCGACGATCGTCCGGATCACCTCCCGGTCGAGCACCGACAGCCCCAAGACGCCCAAGGGTGCCGCCAGGATTGCCGCGGCGATCATCGTTCCCGCCGCACGCCGGTCCGCCTCCCCCCAGGCCGAGGGCACGACGGTGAACACCGACACCAAGGCCGACAGCGCAAAGGCCGCAATCGCCGTCTCAGGCGCGATGAAGGCCACCGCGATGGGGGTAAAGATCAGCGCCGCTCCGAACCCGGCAAAGCCGTAAACGACGCCTGCGACCGTCACGGCCCCCAGCACCGCCCAAAGCCCCGGCAGCGCAAGCGCCGCCGAAAGGCCCTCAGGCATCCTTTGTCTCTGCCGTCGCGAACTGCGTTCCCGCAGGCGCGCCGTCATCGGGCTTAGACCAGTCCCGCTTGACGCCCAGCCACAGCAGCATCGCCGAGGCCACGAAGATCGAGGAATAGGTCCCCACGATCACGCCCCAGATCATCGCGAAGACGAACCCGCGGATCACGTCCCCGCCCAGGATATAAAGCGAGATCAAAGCCAGCAGCGTCGTGACCGAGGTCATGACCGTCCGGCTCAGCGTCTCGTTGATCGACTGGTTCAGAACCTCCTTCAGCGGTTTCTTCTTGTACCGCCTCAGGTTCTCCCGCACCCGGTCGAAGACGACCACGGTGTCGTTCAGCGAATAGCCCACGATGGTCAGAAGGGCCGCGATGATGGCCAGATCGAACCGGATCTGCAGCTCCGAAAACACGCCGATCGTCAGGATCACGTCATGGACCAGCGCCGCCACGGCCCCCAACGCGAACTGCCACTCGAACCGCAGCCAGATATAGACCAGCACCGCCCCGATCGCGAGCAACACTGCAATCACCGCTGCCTGAATCAGCTCCCCACTAACGGTAGGCCCTACGGACTCGATGGCGGGAAAGGTGATGTCTGGTGCCACCCCGCGCAAAGCCTCCTGCACGGAATTGATGGTGTCCTGCGACACCGCCTCGTCACCCTCCTGAGCCTGAATCGTGATCGACGCCACGTTCTCGTCGGGCCCGAATCTCGGATCGGTCACCTCCGTGATCGAGAAATCCCCTAGCTCGAGCGGCGTCAGAACCTCCCGATAGACCCCGACATCGACTGGTTGCGTGCTCTCAGTTCGGATCGTCGTCCCACCCACAAAGTCGATCCCGTAATTCAGCCCCTGGATCAGGAACGACACGAAGGCCGCCACCATCATCAGCGCCGAAATGCCGAGCCACAGTTTCGAGCGCGAGAAGAAATCCCAGCTCGTCTCCTTGGGAACCAGCCGCAACCGCATCTCAGACCTCCACCGTCTTGGGCCGTCGCCACTCGAACCACATCACGACCAGAACCCGCGTCACGAAGATCGCCGTAAAGACCGATGTCAGGATCCCCAGCCCCAAGGTGATCGCAAAGCCCCGCACCGGCCCCGCTCCCATGGCGAACAGGATCGTCGCCGTGATGAAGGTCGTGATATTCGCGTCCACGATCGCCGACAAAGCCTTCTCGTAACCCAGAGAGATCGCCCGCGACGGCCCCTTCGCCGTCTTCAGCTCCTCCCGTATTCGCTCAAAGACCAGCACGTTGGCGTCGACCGCCATCCCGATGGTCAGCACGATCCCGGCGATCCCCGGCAAGGTCAGCGTCGCCCCGATGAGGCTCAGAAGCCCGAAGATCAGCGCCACATTGATGATCAGCGCGATATTGGCGAAAATCCCGAACAGGCCGTAACTCAGCGCCATGAAAATCAGCACCGCCGCAAAGGCCACAAGGCACGCGATCCGCCCCGCCTCGATACTGTCCTCCCCCAGATCCGGTCCGATCGTCTGCTCCTGGAGAAACACCAACTCCGCCGGCAGCGCCCCCGCGCGCAAGAGGATGGCCAGCTGCGTCGATTCCTCCAGCGTAAAGCGGCCCGTAATTATTCCCGACCCGCCCGGAATATGGCTCTGGATCACCGGGGCCGAGACGACCTCCTCGTCCAGCACGATCGCAAACAGCGACCCGATATTCTCAGCCGTGTAGTCCCCGAATTGCCGCGCGCCGGTCGGGTTAAACCGGAAGGTCACAGCGGGCTGCCCGTTCTCGTTAAACGACGGTTGCGCATCGACCAGTTGCTCGCCCGTCACGACTGGCGTCCGCTCCAGGATGTAGAACACCCCCTCCTCGTCCAGCGACGGCAGCACCTCCGTCGACCCAGTCGGGGCCGGCGCCTCGCCTCCTTCGATCCGGTTCACCACCGGCTGGAAGGTCAGCTGCGCCGTCGTCCCGATCAGGTCCTTCACCTCCTGCGCCGAGCCCACGCCCGGCACCTGGATCAAAATCCGGTCGCCGCCCTGCCGCTGGATCGTCGGCTCCCGCGTGCCCGCCTCGTCGATCCGCCGCCGCACGATCTCGAGCGATTGTGCCATCGTGCGGTCATCGGTCGCCTGCTGTTCTTCCTCGCTCAGCGACACGGCGATCACGTCCCGCCCCTCGGCCCGCACGTCCAGATCCGTCCCGCTCACCCCGGCCAGCGTCTGCACCGGCCGCGCCAGCCCGCGCACCAGCTCCAGCGCCCGCGGCATCGCCTCCGGGTTCCCGATCCGCACCCGCAGCGCCTCGTTCGTCGTCTCGACCAGCCGGATCGACTCGAAGAGCTGCCGCTCGTCCCGCAAGACATCCCGCACCGCAGGCCACATCGCCTCGAGCCTTGCTTCGTAGACCTGCTCCACCTGCACCTCGGCCAGCAGATGCGCCCCGCCCCGCAGGTCGAGCCCCAGGTTCACCAGCCCCGACGGCAGCCAGGCGGGCCAAAGCTCCTCCCCCTCGACCGTCGCCGGATCCAGCCCCAGCGCGATCTGCGCCATCGCGTCGTTATGCTGCTCGACCCGCGGGTAGAACAGGTTCGGCATCGCCAGAAGCAGCCCCGCAGCCACGGTCAGCCAGATCAGAACCCGCTTCCAAGGCTCGATTTGCAGCATTTCTCGGTCGCCCTATCGAATGTATCGGCCGCATTGGGCCGCGTCATGGTCTTGAGCCGGATCAACCCGCTCGACGTTCTGCACTCTCAAATCAGTCGGAAATATGTGTAAGACAGCGCCTGCGGAAGGAGGATCCGAAGACATGATGCGGTGCCGCATTGTGAGCAGGTCGACAAGATCGGGCATCACCTCGTCCAGCTCCGCGCCGGGGAGATCAACGCGCAGCGTCCCGCCGCCCGCGAACGAAACCGCATCGATGCAGCGATAGCACCGGTCAAGTCGCTCAAGACGCAGCTGAAGGCCATCGCGCAAAGCGGCGATCTCGTCACCCTGCGCAGCGTCCGGCGTCAGCGATAGCCGGACGCCCCCACACTTACTGACGGCCGCCGCCGCATTGAGCGGTACCGGGCAGGAAACCTCGAAGTTACAGCCAAGCGCGACCTGAGCGCTCACGCCGTCGGCACCCCAAGAAAGGAGAGCCGCCGCTCCAACGACGAGATGTCGCGCCCACCGCCTCACTTCTTGGCCGGTTCGGTCTTGTTCACCACCTGGGTGATCGTGCTTTTCACCACCCGAACCGTCACGCCCTGGGCGATCTCGACCTCGATCTCGCCCTCGTCCTTCACCTTCTGAACCTTGCCGATCAGCCCGCCCTGGGTGATCACCTGATCCCCCCGCCGGATCGCGTCGACCATCGCCTGATGATCCTTCTGGCGCTTCATCTGGGGCCGGATGATGAAGAAATAGAAGATCAGGATCAGCAGAAGCGGAAAGATCAGCTGCGCGCCACCACCTTGCATGAAGTACGTTCCCTTTTGTTGGCCCTGTCACCGGGCCCTTTTCCCGAACCGCCGGAGAGCCCCGGCGCAAAGTCGCGGCAACCTACGGACGCCCCCGGCGAATGGCAACCGACCAAAGGCCCTCTTTTCCCGCCTCCCGCGCCATATGGAACCGCCAGAGCACTTGCGCAACCGAACCCCATGGGAAACCAAGCACCGAATGTCGCAACGACAGCGTCACTGCGTCCTGCATCAACGCCATGGCCTAGCCCCAAGCGCCAGGCGAGCGCCAGACAGCCGGGCCGGTCTGGCGCTCGCCCGGGCAGCGGCGGTACCGCTTGTTCCGGGCGACCTGGCTAATTCTCTGATGTTCGGTTTGAGCCCAGAGTGATGGATGCAGCAATGTGGTGAATGTCGGCTTCGGAAAAATGCCTCATTCGACATAGGGAACAAAAGGAACCCGTTCCCGCACCTCAACTTTCGGCAACAACTCTTCAACAGCGCTTCGGAAATGCTCAGACTCGTTGTGCGCATCCCAACCGGCCGCATCTTTATAAAGCTCGTAAACAAAGAAGGCATTTGGATCGTTCGGTGATCGGTAGGGCATGAAGAACTTCACGCCTTCCTCAGCCATCGTCGGCGCGATCAGGCGTTCGAGAATGTCAGCAACCGCATCCGCTTCACCCTCTTTCGCAACGATAGTGATGGCGACCACAAAGCCCTCATTCAGGTTGGCGGCGGCAGGGTCAGGATATAGCGTCATGGGTTCAGCTCCTGCTGGTCAGAAGCCGCAATCCTGCGAGTGCGAAGAACGTGCCAAGGACACCTTGAATGATCCGGCGCGCTTTTCCGTAGATGCGCACCATGACAGGGGTTGAGAACGCGACGGCGTAGAGGAGGTGAATGACGATCGAGAGCGCGAACGTGCCCAACACAATCACTGCACCGACCCATAAAGGTGCGCCCTCTTGCAGCCCGAGCGAGATGATCGCAATCCAAGCGAGCGCCGCTTTGGGATTCGTCATCTGTATGATGTAGCCCCGCTGAAAATATCCGAACGGTGTGCGGCGTCCCCCGGCCAATTCTTTCGCTTCGATATCATGGCTGGAGGCTGCGGACTTGAACGACTTATAGGCTAACCAAAGCAGATAAATCCCGCCGAAAATCTTGATGAAGAGCAGTGCTGAGGCGTAAGTGGCCAAGATCGCCGAGAGGCCGAACACGGTAAGCAGTGCCCAGGTAAAGGAGCCAGTTGCGACCCCCATGGCCAGCGCCATTCCCGACGCACGATTGACACTCATTGAGGTGCCAATGACAGCCAGGATGTTCGGCCCCGGGCTGGCGATAGCGAGAAGAAAGGCCGAATAGGCCAGAAGAATACCAGGCAGATAGAGGGAGAGGTCTTGCATGGATTCGCCTTTCACTCAGCCAATTTGTTCACACTATGTTCCGTATATCCTGGTTTGGCAAATCAATTCGATTTTGCGGAAGTGGACATTGGACAGATTACAGGTGAGGTCCGCTCCATCCGCTCAGCCAACCTTGCCCCCCGCGACCGGGAGGCGCAGAAATGTGACAAACTCATCCTATTTTTCCGGAGGTTTCTGACCGGGCTATGTGGCTGATCTCATGTTGGCCGGAGTGCTGTGACAGAAACATCCGTTTGCGGCCATGTTTTTGAAGCAGGAGCGCATATGCGCTGATCAAGTGAAGAAGCTGTGTGCAGCCTGAAAACCGAAGTTCTGCTATTCGTCGCGAAACCACTGCTCGGAACTGACCTAAGGCGACACGCCACGGCCGATAATGGTTGCGATGCTGTGTGCCCAGCCCCTCGATACCGGTCTGCGTCGGATGAGAATGCGATGGAACACGGCACCCGCAAGCATCATCAGTACGGTGTCCAGCGGATGGGCTTCGGTATCCCATTCATCGCGCTGTCGGGCGCGTTGGATAACATCGGAGGCGACTTTGTCGGCTTCGGCCATCGGATGGGAGGCGACGTCGGAGACGAGATCGGCCGCCGCCTCGGACAGCGAGACAAGAGCCGGTGCCTTGCCCTGAGGCCTGCCGAGACGGCCCCCGATGATCTGGGCCAGCGCGGACAGATCCCCCACCAGAGATCCGGTGTCGATGATCCGTTCTTTGGTCGAGGTGAGCGTTCGCGCGATCGCGGCGGCCATCAGGGCGTCCTTGTCCGGCCAGCGCCGGTAGATCGAGGTCTTGTTGACCTCGGCCGCCGCCGCGACGCGGACAACGCTGAACCCTTCGGGGCCATGGCGTGCCAGTTCTTCGGTTGCGGCATCGAGGATCGCCGTCTCTATCGCATCGCCGCGCGCGACCCGCATCCCGTCTCATGCCACTCATATTGCCATCCGCACGAATGCTATGGATTCGCCTTGATGAACGCATCCACCATGTCGGCGATTTCCGCACCCCCTTCGTCCTGCAGGAAATGGCTGGTTTCCGGCAGACGTTGATGGGGTTGGCCTTGGGCGCCCGGTATCCATGAACGCCGCAAGCCGATCCGCGTGGTTCGTCAACGAATGATAGGCGGGATCGACAGGCTTGTCTGATGTGCCGAAACCCAGATGATCCATCGCGATCACGCGGTAGCCCCGATCCGCCAGCACCGGGATCATGAAGCGATAGAGGTAGGCCCCCGAAGGCTGGCCATGCCGCATGAGGAGGATCTCGCCATCCTCCGAACCGGCTTCGACATAGCCTTGCTGCAACCCGTCGATCGCGACAAACCGCGTCTCATAGAGCCAGTCGGGCAAACCCTCGAAGCAGGCGGTCCGCGTGCGGATGAAGGCCACGCCGTCAGGCGTGGTGCGCTCTTCCATCGGATCGAAACAGAGCGCCGGCAGGGCAACGCGCATCTCGGATCGATCCCACACCGAGGACAGAGCCAGAAAGGTCTGGTAGGCGTATATCCCGATACCGGACATCAGAATTGCGGCGATGCCGAGACAGGCAATCAGTGGTTTACGGCGCATCCTGCATATGCCCGAACGGCCCGGCGAAACCCGCCGTGCGGCCCGACATGGGGACTCAATCGAGATATTGCAGCAACAAGTTGCAATATGACGCCCGACGAAAAATGATCGCCCTCTGTCCTGCTGTCAGAGACCAGGCCGAGGTCATGCAAGCAATCCTCGCCGTTGCTGCCACGTAACACCGAAGAGATCGCGCCAGATTGTAGTGAGGAACCGCTTGCTTCAATCGGGGAGTCTCGGCGGAACCGACCGTTTTCGCCAGGCAAGTCTTGTCATAGGGGTTTTGTCCGTAAACGTCGTTCGGACAAAGTGGAGCTAATGGCTCTTCTGAGCCCACTTTATCGGATGCTGCGGCGTGCGCGAACGTCAGCTATGCTCTCTTATACATGATCGCATTGGCCAAGAATAAAAGCCATTCGTCCTTCCAGACGCCCGCCTCGTCACGATGGACAGTCGCAACCACATCATGCCGGGGAACGGACCGTCCTGGCCGGACCGCATGGATGAACTTTAGCGGTTCCTCCAGGAACGTACCTGAGCGGTCGGCGGGGAAGATTCCTGCAGATCGCCTAGATCCTCCGTCCCTGATCTGCACCGCGATTTTAGCGCTGGATGGAATCACGAGCCTTAACTTGATTTGCTTGCCTTCCTTGGCGTGGCGTCAACCAGAGCATCAATCGTTTGGGAAGCGCATATCTATGGAGAACCATCGATTTCTAGCGGGAGATCAGATCTATTCCGTTTTGCAATTCTGGAAAGCGCGTCCGTATCGAAACTCATAAGATCCAGTCGCGATCCGTAAAAGACGCGGCCCGTATTGTCCACGACAAGTGCATCGGATCTTTGAGCATTCAAATCAATACTTGAAAAATTAACATCCAGCCCTTTGTCTCTGATTGCATCGTGCGCTCTTAACGCGATCGTTCGGGCACCAGATACGATCGTAATCTCCACGCTGTCGCTTCCATTCGTGGCAAGATCAAGAAACTCCGAGATACTTGATTTCGGCGTAGCGATATCGATATGCGCCAGACCGACTTTCGTCACATTCCCGTCCGGATCTTTGCTTGTGGCGACCATGAGGAGACAAACGCTGGCGCCAAAGGTATAGAGCCCTTTTGATTGTCCCGCACTTGATATGAATTTCGCTTCGCCCTGGTTAACAGTCGCTGTTCGACGGCGCCCAAGCGGGTAGCTCTGCGCGCCATCGAGACTTTGCAGATCACCGCTCTGCATCTTTGCCAGTGCCTGTTCATCCTCTTTTTGTTTTTCAAGATTAATAGGCTGAATTGGCTCTCCGGTTACACGGTCAGTGCCGCCCTTCAACGCCGCATCGAAGACTTCGCGCGCCCGATCACTCGGGAGGGCTCGGCGAGATCGCTTTATCTGGCTTTCGACCAGTCCCAGCTCGCTTGCCGCTCGAACCATCTGGAGAGCATGGTCTACGGCCTGCTGTTCTGATGCCGACAGTTGCGCGTCCTCCGTAGGCCCCTCATCGCCAGGAGGGTCAGTGTTGATATGACGCGTTCCGCTATCGATCGGACCTCCGAACTTCTCGGCATGACGGAGCGCAGTGCCGTCCGGTGCTCTGGCCGGGTTCACCGGAGAAGACGCGAAGCCATTGGACTGACCTGGTTCATTGGTCGCGGGAGAGGCTTGCACTGCCTCCGTCAGGCGCTGCTCGATCAGCTTGTAGACATCTGGTGCCTGTTCTTTGAGATACACTGTGAATTCGGAGGTCATTCGGCCGGCGACACGGACGACATCGTCCAATGGGGCCGTCCGCAACCATTCTTCAACTGAGGCGACAAATCTGGGGTCCAGTCGATCAGGGTTGGACACATGATCTGATTTGGCGTTTTCGGTTGGTCCAGCACTACCGCCGTCGCTTGTCGTTGCTGCGGGTCCTGTACCGCCGGTATGTCCCGCAGGACCGGATCGCGGCACATGCGACAGCACGATGATGGCCGCCAGAACGTCGCCGTCCTTTGCCAGCCTATTCGCGGCATCCTTCAGATCGTGCTCGCGGCCCGGACGGATCAGCGGCGTCCTGTAGCGCTCATTGATCTCCTTGATTATCTTATCGGCCCTTTCGTGGGCCTCTCCAATCCGCTTGCCCGAGTTTTCCTGCTGCTCGATCACGGGTGGTGACGTCGCCGGTCTGATGGGCGTGCTGACGTCGGGACCGGATGTGCCCGGCCCGGCAAGCTCTTCGGACAGCATCGAGCTGGCGGTCGAGAAGACGTCTGCCTTGAGCAACTGGCCCTTGTTGATCGCATTCATCGACGCTGCGTTCAGCTCTTCGACGGCGGCGTGCGGATTAGCTTTGTGGCGAGCGATGATGTCATCCACCTGCTTTTTCGCGTCACGGCTATGGGCACGTATCTCCGCTTCCTGGCGGCGTTTGATGCTTGGCTCGGAATTTGGCCGGTGTCGGTCTTTCTGTTCAAATGCTGGGCTGGTATCGCCCTGGCTTACAATTCCTTGCGCCGCTGCCGCGTTATCCTTGCCGTCTGTCGGCGCCTGATTGGTGGGACGATCATGCCGCGCCTTGTCCTCGTTCTTTTCGCGTGTGCCAATATCGCCGCCCTGCTTGCCGGAGCGTTGGACGATCTCGCGCTGTGCCTCGTGTCCCGCGCTGCGTTTCGCCTCTATCCTGCTGTAGTTCGACTTGAAAACGTCCTTGAGTGTGTCTTGCAACGACTGGCGGTCGGGTGATGTGTCGCTCCGCCAGGCGACGATCGCCTCGCTCAATTGACCGGCCAGCTCGTTCTTCTCCGGCTCGGACCAGGACATGCGCGCTTTCCCCCATTCCGTCTTGAGATCGCCGACCGCACGCACCGCGTCCTGCACACCAAAGAAAGGCGCTGAGATGCGCGTGGGATCGGACATATTCTTCAATGCCTGGCCAACATGGGCTCCGACGTCGAAGAGGCGCGAGAAAAGGGCGTGCTTGATCATGTCCTGCAGCACGTCCTTGCTTGGCCCCAAGGGCGAAAGATCCCTTGTGGCGCCCACGCCAATGGGCGCCATCGGGGCGGGGGCGGTCGGCGGCGGCGCAGGCGGGGCGAGGACGGCCGCGCTTGCCAAAAAAACCTCCCGTTTCGGCTGGCGTGCTGCAACCGCCGGATTCTCGGCTCCGGCCCCCTCTAATTCCAACATGTTAAATCGCCCCTCGCTAATGGCTGCTGTTGCCAACATCATCGCGAGGTGATCTTACACTAACCTGACAAGAGACGAAGAGCCTCCATTAGAATACGGCCTCAGTCTTGCGGGGAACACTTATGTCCAAACCGCAAATCCACCTCTGACTAGGAACGCGTCGTCACTCTGTCTGAGAGAGTGATCGTCATTATTCAACATTACGTCCCCGGACAAGACGACTGGTCTGTGTTTTAGAGGGCGGTTTATCTGAAGACTTCCAAGCGTGGAATGCCAGATTCCGAAGCAATGCTCATCTATGGCTCGCCAAAAGTCTACCCGCCTATATTGCTTTACGTGTCCTTTCAGAGAGGTGGAGTCCGGGTTGAAAGGTGGTCGAAATTGGTGGCGCAGGAGAAATCATCGAATGGTTTTTAGGTGAACATATCGATACATCTCCACTGAACCGATCATGCTCGAAGAACCGGCTGGCATATTGAATTCTATGATGGCTAGGTCCTAAAACAGCATTCAAACAGATCACCGAAGACAAAGATTTTCAAGAAGACCGAAAGAGCAGATCTCCGAAGCCAATATCAAAACGACGGCTTCCTCCAGCGTCGCGTAGCTTCAACCAGCCGCAGGTTTGCGCTCGCCACAAATGGCTCGTTTGACGAGCTGCTCGCAGCATCTGAAATATGAGTGAACGGCGGGTTTGAGCCGCTTCTGTTCTCTAATCTGTCAATGCGCTCTCACTGGGCTTCCTTCGTTTTTGCGTCTGAGGCTGCCTTTGCTCTCTTCGAACTCCGTGGTTCATGATGGGGTTGGCTGGGTGTGTGTGTCGGCAAGGTGGAAACCGCAATCGTGCCGTAGTTCTGACCGTTGCGACAGAATCGTCGCCGTGTCTCACGCCCTCTCTCGGACGCTGTCCGGGATGGGAGTTCTGCTTCAGGAATCCTCACGTTTTTTTTGTAATCGTTGCCATGCGACCTGGAATTCAGTTCCGTCATGCATCATCGCATGAAGGATGATGGCGAGGCGTCTGGCCAACCCTGCTCTGGCCTTTCTCATAGTTGAGCGTGCGTTGATTGCCTGGGCCCATGCCTTCATCTCGGGCGGCCCCGCATATCGCATACCTGAAGTCGCTGTCGACGTTCTGGTCAACCTGAGCAACCAGATGGCCGCTCTGCACCTGCGCATCCTTCGGTATGAGAAACGCATGCGGCTCGAGGGGCGCAAAGATCCGCGTGTCATGTTGCTGAGGGTCCTGCCGGGGATCGGGCCGATCACCGCGTCAGCCATCGTCGCAACCGCAGGTGATGGACACCAGTTCCGGAATGGGAGGCAGTTCGCGGCATGGCTGGGTCTGACGTCCCTGAACCAATCAAGCAGTGGCAAGGAGCGTCTTGCCTCAACCACGGCCGAAGCGCTCGACATCGCAGTCGAAGCTCTAGAGCTGTGGGGCGAAGCGTAAAGAGAGCGGAGCGCGGTCCGACCTTGCCCCCCTTGAGTAAGCCGCTCTTCCACTCAGGGTGGCTGCATTTGAAGGGGCAAGGTCAAGACGATCTGATTTATGCGGGAAACCGGAGATACGTGAATGACAGCCGCCAATTGGGACTTACGAAAAGGGTTACGACTACCTCTGATGGATACGGATCATCTGGAGAGCCCCTGCGACACCTTCGAAGTGTCTTTTCTTGATAGGCTGACCAAGACCGCCCCCGTTTAGAAGACTTCTTGCAAGCCCTTCATCGTGATGAAGGGCAACGCCCAGTCTATTTGAGACCCGCAGAAGCTCGGCCGCCTTCGTATTCTGCGCCTTCGCCATGAAAAGAGGGACTGACGTCTCGCCCTGCACAAAGCGCAATGCGACAGCAGCAACGCCACCATAGATGACCAGTGTTGCTCGCTCGATCGACGGTCTGCCCGGTGGAGCGTTCGACATCTCCTGCCGGAGCCTTCGTTGTGCCGACTTGATTTCGGGGCTGCCGTCCTGGTCCTTCCGCTCCTGCTTGACATCGGTTTTGCTCATCTTCTGGTCCTTCAGAAAGAGCCAGGATTGAAGCGGAATATCCGCAGCTCCAATCACCAGATAGATGAGTGCGGCCGACGTCATTGAGAGAATCGTAATCGTGCGCAACACGCCATCAAAACAGCCAAACCCGCAGTAGGGTACGTGAACGAGTGAGGGGACGATCTGCAAGACGATCAGCCAAAGAACTCCTCCGATCGAGGCGAGCTTGAAGAGCGACTTCCCAAATTCTATCAGTGATCGGACCCCGAATAACCGGCCTAAACCCTTTATCGGGTCCAGGTTTTCCAGCTTCGGAGAAAGGGCCTCGGTCGAAAAGACAAATCCCTTCTTTGTCAGGATATTGACGAGGATGGTCATCGCAACGACGGAAAGCAGCAGCGGCATGACGATGCCAACCGCATCCGCCGCGAGGTCGGTCAACCGCTGCTTTGCCACTTCGTCGAAAGGTCGCCCGATCTGGTCCATCGTCTCCGTAATGCCTGCCGACAGGGTCGTTTGGATCCCTCGCATCTGAGCGTAGAGCACCCCCGCTGCAGCAATAAAGACAACCGCATTCGTGAAGTCCCTGTAGGTTGCCACCTGCCCTTTCTTTCGGGCATCGCGCAGCTTCTTATCGGTTGGCGGGAGGTTCTTTTCCTCGCTTGAACTCATTCTGGCGCAAGAAGCCGAAGCTCCTCCTCCCAGATCCTGTGGGGCGGGATCGTCTCCAGAATGTAGCCCAGCAGGAACTGGCTGTAGGCCACGATGAAAACGGTGAACAGGATGTTCTTCAGAAGCGGCGCCAAAACGTGCGGTGCCATCTGAGGTGCCAGCTTCGACATCGCCATCACTGAAAGGTCGCTCAGCAAGAACAACGCGACGACCGGCGTGGCCGTCAGAAGCGCAGTGAACATCACTGCTTGCAAAACTTCGATGACGATTGCCCATGCACCCGGCTCCGGACTGGGCCAGAAAGTTGCCAGCGGCCAGAACGCGTAGGAGCCGTAGTGGACGGCGAGCATCTGCTGAAGGCCCCCACTGGTGACGAAGATCGCAATCGCCGTAAAGCCGAGAAATGCCGCCATGACCGACGCTTGCGATCCGGTGCTGGGATCATCGAGTCCGCCAGCCGCTATGTCCCGCTGAGTATCGATGATCTCTCCTACGGCCTGTGCCGCCCAGAACGGAATACCCAGAACCAGGCCGAAAAGCGCACCGACGGCCACCTCCTTTGCGACGAGAAACGGATAGAGCGTCGCCGACAGATCAAGCGCTGCAATCTCTTCACTCAATCCGCCCACCATGGGTAAGGCCACCCCTACGGCGATACCGCTTTTGATGAGCTGGCCCATCTGCACCCGACGGAAGACGGGAAAGATGGTCATCAGCCCGATCATCCGCGCCGATCCCACCACGCATTCCTTCAACAGCGCATAGAAAAGGTCGCTCAGGTCTATGAGGGCGGGAATATCCATCGGCTATCAGGGCACCATGCCGGGGAAGCCCGCAAACAGCGCCTCGGTGTAGCGTATGAGAGGATAAAGAAGCGTGCCCGACATCGTCGCAAAGACACCGATGACCACAAACAGCTTTATGGTCTGCGGCAGTGTCTGATCCTGGATCTGGGTCGCTGCCTGAAGGATCCCCACGATGAGGCCTGCGGCAAGAGCGGCGGCAAGCGGGGGCAGAACGATGGTCATGAATATGCCAAGCGCGTCGGCCACTGTGACAAGGATATCGGCGTTTTCCATTCCGCTACCCTCCGGCCGTGTAGGTCAGCAGAAGACCGTGCAGAAGCCGCGACCAACCATCGACAGCGACGAAGAGAAACAGCTTGCAGGGGGTCGAGATCAGCGTCGGCGTCACCATGGACATGCCCATCGCCATGAGGATCGTTGTAACGATCAGATCGATCGTCACGAAAGGCAGGTAAAGCAGAAACCCGATCTCGAAAGCGCGGCGCAGTTCGGTGATCAGAAAAGAGGGGATGAGAACCGGCAGATCGGTCTCGCTGGCCGCGGCAGACTGAGTGTCCGGCCAGACCTGTATAGTCGCGTCGACAAAGAACCGACGCTGCTCTTCCGGCGTCATGGCGACCAGAAAATCCTTGATTGGCGCCTTCCCGCGGTCGAAGGCCGCCATGAAGTCATCGAGTCGGCTAAAGTCGCTTTCGACAGCCATGACCGCATCGAACGCGCCTGTCATCACCGGGGCAGCTATAAAAGCCGTCAGCGCCAGTGAGATCGCATAAAGGACGATGTTGGGTGGCGCCTGTTGAACTCCGATCGCGTTGCGGACGATGAAAAGAACGACGGCGATCTTGATGAACGACGTCGCCGTGACGACGAAGAAGGTGATCAGGCCCAGGCCGACGGTGACGGCCAGTATCGATAGAAGCTCCGGCGAGGCGTCGGACATCAGACTGGCTTTCCAAGGATCTGCACACCCAACCGCTCACCAACCTGCACAAGCTCACCGGTCGCAATGGGGCGACCTGCGACAAGTACCCGGACGCGCGCGATCGGATTGTCGAGGGGGATGACGTGACCCGGCCCAACCTCGCTCAGGGCATCCAGGCTCAGCGTCAGACGGGCAAGCTCGATCCTGACGTCGAGGGTTAGCTCCGCCAGAGGGTCGGCGCCTCCGGCCGAGTTATCTGCCGCACAATCAGAGGTGTCAGAGTCAAGATTCATTCCAGGCTCGATCTCGGGAGCAGTGGTCATGGGCTTTGGTTCCTCTTCCAGGATGGCCTGGCCGTCGCGGAGTGCGACCATGGCCGTAAGATTGTTACCGAGCTGCAGCGTGGCGTGGCTCAGGCTGATCTGTGGGTCGTCCGGCAACAGGATATCTCCGGGCCGTAGCGCCTGGATTTGCCCAACTGCCAAGCGTGCGCTGCCGCTCTGAATCGACAGCGGCACGAGCAGGTCGGGCTGCATCCGGCGCTGCGGCTGATAAAGGCGCACAAGAAGCTCCGCCGCCCTTTGATCCAACCAAAGCGGCGATATCAGCCTGCCGAAGCTCAGGACTAGTCCAGTCTCAACAAAACGGGGGACCGCGGGCGCTCTGGCAAAGCTGATCGGCTGGCCGAGCCGATCTTCGAGCTTCGTCAGCCCCGCATCGAACACGACATCGAGCGCAAAGGATCCTTCCGCCTGTGTCTCCAGCGTTCCGAGAACAGCCTTCAGAAGGCTTTCTCTAACTCTTACAGCCAGCACATCCTGTCCCAAGCGAAGTCCAAGAACCGTGCTTCTCAGATGGCTGACTTGCGGGCTGGAATCGATGTCGACCGTGAGCATCTGCCCGGCAAAAGTGCCAAGTACCAAGCCACCTCGAGCAATCAGCGCATTGCGCAAATACAGGTCGCCGGCAGGCAGGCGCCGCGGGCGAAAGGGGCGGAGATCGCTCTTCATGATACGCCTCCCAGCGCGGACAAAACGAAAAGATCGGTCGTCTCGTCCTCGGTTGATCGCGCCTCCCGATTTGCCTGTTCGGCAAGGCGCTGCGCCAGCAGGCAGTCGGCGACGGTCCGCAACTTGTCCATATTCCGTAGGACGGTGCGAAGATCAGCTGCGGCGGTTTCCACCGCGGCATGGGCCGTCCTCAACCCGTCACTTGCATGATCGAGCTCCTGCCGCCGGTGGGCAGTCACAGCCTCAAGCGCCTCCATCTGTCGTTCATGCAGTTCGAGATCCGCCGCAGTGATGCGCTGGCCCGGTAGAGTGCGATACGCATCGCCCTTCCTGTCGAACTCGGCCCGGATCGCGACCTCAAGTTCGAGGCGGGCGTCTTGTGACCGCTTTGCCGCTTCTGCAGCGCGCGCTCTGGCCTGCGCCAGGCCAAGGGACGCGCGGCTCTCGCGATGCTTGCGCAGACGCAGAAGAAGATGGGTGTGGGCGGGGGTCACGACGCGATCTCCGCAAGTTGGACGACACTGTCGTCAAATCGCTCCCATTCGTCTGTCCCTTGTCTGAGGAAGGCACCGATCGCCTCATGTGCAGCAAGCGCCGCGTCAGCTCGTGGATCGGCACCCGCTTGATATTCGCCGACCTTCACCAGAAGCTCGACATCGGCGTAGGCCGCGATGAGATCCCGCACACGTCCCGCAGCGTCCCGATGCGCCGCATCGACGACCGCGTTCATCACCCGGCTCTTGCTACGTAGGACGTCGATCGCCGGATAGTGGTTCTGGGACGCAAGCTTGGCCGAGAGAACAAGATGGCCGTCCAGAATACCTCGGGTCTCATCCGCGATCGGATCGTCTGTTCCGTCACCTTCCACCAGAACGGTATAAAAGGCGGTGATCGACCCGGTGATCCCCGTTCCGGCACGCTCAAGCAACCCGGGAAGCATGGTGAAGACCGAAATCGGAAAGCCCCGGCGTGTTGGCATCTCGCCTGCCGCCAGCCCGATCTCGCGCTGCGCTCGCGCGAACCGGGTCAGGCTGTCCATCAGCAGAAGGACGCGCTTGCCCTGATCGCGGAAGTGTTCCGCGATACGGGTTGCCGCAAACGCTGCCGCAACCCGCTCGCCCGCGGGACGGTCGGAGGTCGCAGCAACGACGACGCTTTTCGCCATCGCCTCGGCACCCAGGTGATCTTCGACGAACTCGCGAACTTCCCGGCCGCGTTCGCCGATCATTCCGATCACACAGACATCCGCGACGCATCCTTTCACGATCGCCGACATCAGCGTCGACTTGCCGTCGCCGGCCTCGCCATAGATACCGATCCGCTGCCCTTCACCGCAGGTCAGCAGACCGTCGATCGAGCGGATACCGCAGGCAAACGGCTTGCGGATGATGGCGCGCGCCAGCGGGTCGGGTGCGTCATTGTCGATGGACAGCATCGGCCCGGAAAGACTTGCGCCCCCATCGAGCGGAGCACCGTCACCATCGACCACGCGGCCAAGCAGAGCATCGGACAGGGGAATCGCTGCAAAGCTGCTGGTCGGGATGACCTCGGTTCGCAGTGACAGCCCCCGAACGGCGCCGCGCGGAGACAGAATTGCGGTTTCATCGGCGAGCCCGACAATCTCTGCCAGAAGGCCAGTGTCGGCTCCCGGTTCGCGCAAGGAGCAGATCTCGCCGATGCGGCCCGAAGGGATGGATGCCTTCAGGGTCGAACCTCTGATCTCGACGATCCGGCCGACGGGCCGACGCAGCTGCGCCGTTTCGATTTTTTTACGCAGGCGGGCGAGCTCAGACATCGCAGCTCTCCTTTGCCAAGAGGGCAGCAAGGGTCTGAAGTTGCCGCTGCGGCGTTACGTCAACGATACCGGCTGGAGTACGCAATTCGCATCTGCCGGACTCCAGCTTCGCATCGACCTCGAACCTGACATCGGCTTCGCTGCTCTCGACCAGCGCTTCGATACAGGCCCGCATGACAGACGGCGTAGCCGCAGGCATGGCGACGACGACGCGGCCGGCATCCCTGTGCTCCCGGATCGCGACGGTCACCGCGCCCGTCAATGAGACGGTATCGGGCAGATCTCCGACGACCTTCCGGGCGATGTCGAGGGCCAGGGACGCCGTCGTGGATCTCGCCTGCTCTGCACTCTCGCGAAACTGCGATAGCACTTCGGCTATCGTCGCACGCGCCTCGGCGAGCCCGGCATCGTACCCCTCTGCCCAGCCGTCCCTCCGGGCCTTGCGAAAGGCGAAACGTGCTGCCTTCGTCCAGCGCTCCGCCTCATCCGCTGCCCGCGCACTCAACTCGGCCGCGTGCGTGCAAAGCGCCAGTTCCTCAGCCGTCAAAATGATCGGCGGCGGGTCAAGGGCGAGGCGTTTGGGTAATTCATATCGTCGCATGGACAGCCTCAATCGCTTGGGGGAGCAGGGTGGGGCTTGCATCAGGAGCACGATCCCCTGGGAGGACGGGATCGAGGGCAAGATCCAGAAGTGCCTGCTCCCCCGCGGTTATTCCGGCGAACCAGGACGCAAAAAGCGCGCGTCCGTCCGCCAAGATATCCTTCGCCGCCGGCGTGGTCTGACGACGTGCAGAGTTTTCAGCCTCCATCGTCAGGGCAAATCCATAGGCATCCGCCCCGATTTCCGCCTTCAGCGCAGCGACGACGTGTTTGCGGATTAGGCGGCGCAGTGCCGGCGCATGGGCGGCCGCACCGGCATAGCTCGTCACGTCGTGGAGCCGGTGCGGTCCGACCTCGATCAGCTGCGCGACCGGCGCGGTCAGGCAGGTCAGTTCGATCCCGTCCGCAATTCCTTCTGCAATGATCCTGCGGAGCCGCTCAGACTGCGCCACCCGCGGCCAGAGATCCGTCAGCCCGGGGACTCCAAGCCGCTCGGGATCAAGCGCGTGTACGATATCCGCCAGCTGCAATGTTTCAGATGCCGTCATCGTACTACTCGGCCGGTGTTGTCAGGAAGCTGCCGTCATGGCCCGTCCGGCCGCGGCGCCAGAGAAAAGCCCCACCGCCGATGAGCAGTCCCAAAACAAGCACGAGAGCTGCACCCAGCCCTGCCGCCTCGACCGCACTCAGCGCGGTCGGGGCGACCGGCAGCGCCGCATGCGTGACGATCTGCGCAGGCACGAGCACGACTGTGACCTTGTCGTAGGTCAGCCCCTCGATGCTGTTGGCGACCAAAAGCTTGATCTGAGGGACCAGGGGCTGGAGCTCGACGGACGCGTCATGGCGCACGAAAACCGAAGCCGACGACGGTGTCTTGTCCTGCGAAAGCCTGTCCGAAGTCGGCAGCACCACATGCGTCCGTGCCGAGAGAACGCCATCAATATCGGAAATCGTCCGCGACAGCTCCTCTGACATCGCAAAGACGAACCGGGCCCGTTCCTCCATCGGCGAAACCACGAACCCATCGCCCTGAAAGACATCTCCAAGAGTTGCATAATGCCGCTTCGGATAGCCCTGCTCACGCAGAAGCTCGACCGCATCGGCAAAGCGCTTGTCATCGACCAGAACGGTGATCTGACCGCCCTTCATGACCTGCCGGTCCGCGTCGATGTTGTGGCGGAGCAGGACGGAGATGATCTCGTTCGCCTCCTGCTCATCCAGATCGCTGTAGAGCTCCGATTTGCAACCAGCTACGGCAAGGACCGTGACCAGCAATGCCAACCGGGCCAGATGTCTGGTCCGCATGTCGATACTCTCCAATAAAGCGCCAGCGCTAAGCGGTCGTGAGAAGTTTGTTGAAAGAGCTGGCGGATTGGTGCGCCACATTGCTGATCAGCGTCATGTTGGTGGCATTGGCATAGCTCGCCTCCATAATTCGCAAGGAGTCATCGATGAGCGAGAACCGGTCGATCGGCTTAGCCTCGAGTGGTCCAGAAGCAGGACCATCGGGCAAGCGGCTGATGGTTTCTACTGAGGGTCCTTCGGCCGGGATTTTCCTGTCAGTCAGAGCCCGATGCATGTTGAGCGACTTATCGAGATGAGTGGCAGCCGCATCGAAAAACTGTCCAGACTCAGGCTGTCGCTGATACCCGGCAACGTCGAACTGAACGATATTCGTCGCCGCGCCGATATCGCTCTCCAATCCAATGGCAGTGCTATTGAGTTCCATGTCACTTCTCCCGCTTCGGGCTTCATTTAGCCGGTTGAGAGAATGAAATAGATTTTCAAGCTTACGCTTACCTTACGAGTTTCCGAACTCTTAAGGTCAGTTGTGCAAGGCAATCTGACGGCCTATCGTAGAGCGCGAATCAGAAGATATGCACATCCTCTTCCCACAGGTGAAACATGATCAGATGGACGCTGAACGGCCTTTCAGGACTTGCCGCCTGCATCGCGATCGCAACACCGCTCTATGCTGACAATTTACCTGCCAATGAGGATCTCGAATTTTACACGATTATCGATCAGGATCTAGAATCGGTCCTCTTTGATTTTGGCGAGATTCTTGATGTTCCAGTGGATGTCGATGAAGACTTGACAGGTAGGGTGAGGCGGGTAGCAGGCGAATTCACACCAAGTGAATTTCTCTATCACTTATCAATAACCCATGAATTCAGCTGGTACTTTGACGGGCAAGTCTTGCATGTCACGCCAGTGAACGACGATCGAACGATTCTCCTTCAGCTAAACGACGTGGAAATCGACACTCTCCAAACGACACTGGACGAGCTCGGTATAGCTGACACCCGCTATCCGATTATTGCGGCAAGCGATCAAGGGCTGGCGCGTGTCTCAGGCCCGCCGCGGTACATCGAACTTGTCCAAGAGACGTTCCAGGCCATGACCGGCTCTGGGACCGCACCCAGACCGCCCCGACGCCTCATGGTCATACAGGGTGATGAAACCGAGATCATTCCCGGCGGAAAGCGCTGATTCGCAGCATCACTCAGCTCGTGTCCGATCTGCGAGATTCACTCCATTTCTATCTAATTTCAAAATCTTAAACCAGACGCCAATCTTGTCAGGTTTCGGAAAGGTCACGGTCTCATCTTCCGTCGAGTGAGGCCGCAATCAAGTTCGCGTGCCCCGCGGAAACTCAACTCAAGGGCGTGTCCAGAATAGCGCCTGAAACACAGAAGGAGACATAGATGGCCTTTCTCGACATCAAGCTTGACAAAATAGATATTGGCCAAGCGGTGAACGATACGCTCGCCTTTGCAAGTGATCTCACAGAATTCGCTGCTGACGGTTTGCAGCTTGCCGGAACACTTACTGGCAATCCGCAGATGACCGGATTGGGAAATGCAATCGATCTTGCTGCAAGCAAATTTGCGGACCTAACCGGAGTCGGCTCGACCTCCTCCTCGCCCGACGCGCTTTCGCTAACTGAACAGATGCTCAGTCTAGGGCGTGATATCTCGGGATAATTTGAGCGAAGCAAAGGAAGACTTCCACGGAGAAAGAGAATGCCAAACGACATAACACTCTCACCGACAATAAACTACTATGCAGCCGGTTCGAGGAACACCTTCGAATTTGACGATGCTCGAAATGCAAGCAGTTCTCGAAGCTTCAGCTGTGGGTTTGAGAGGCCCAGTGCTTCATCAAGCGAGTGCGGATTCGGAAAATCGAACCCTTCTGAAAAGACGTCTCTGGCTGAAAAGATCAGCGATCTCTTTATCGAGATGGTGCGGGATCGTCTTGAAGATTCCATTGGGGGTGATCAAAAAAATCCTCTACAAAAAACATACGACTGCGCAGCCCACGAGATCCCGGTCAAAGGGACCGAGACGGACACCGCAATGGCTGATATCGAAGGATCTTTCGCCAGGCTTGAGCTTGAAGCTCGGGACGGCGGAAAATCAGATCTCTCCATCTTCAAAGTGACTTTGAACTCTGACGATGAAGCGACGTCAAACTCGGATAGTGTTTCCGACGAATCCGCCTCATCACTGCCGCTATCTGATTGGTTTCAAAGCCCTGAATCCAAATGGCGACAGGCGATGGACCAGATGCTGAGAAACACAATCCTGGCTAACGGCCCATCGGACACCGATGAGCAAGCAGATGCAGCACCGCTGGAACTCTCTGGGTTTCACCTGAAGGCCGGCTGATGCTGTCAAAGAGCGCTGCCCAGGGAATAGGACAATCCTTTCAGGGCACCGCACAACCTCGCGATCTTGAACAAGATGGCAACTCAACCATAGGAGAATAAAATGACTGCAGTAAGTAGCTCGGGCAATGGCGCAAATTCTGCCAACGACGTCGACCAAAGCGCCGTCGATCAGTCTTTCAACTCGATGATGGACAACTATTCTTGGTCGACTGCAGAGCAACTGAACTTCAACGCGCATTACACTGTTGCAAAGCTGGCAAATGACTTGGCCAAGAAAACCGGCGTCAATTGACGCAGCCAAGCGGGCGCGGTGGCGATCACCGCGCCCATCTCAACCAAATAAGTATGCCGAGCGAAAGGCAACACCATGGCCTGCGAAGTGCACGTGAAGTCAGGATGTCATTCAGGGGCCCAAAGCCCAATTCCCGAAGGGGAAACGGTGTTCGGCCTTGATCAGGACTGCGACGTCATCCTGGCCGATGACGGTGTCGCCGACAGACACATGACCATCCAGAGAAAGCGCAAGCGGATGACCGTGACTGCGCTGGAAGCCGGGGTCGATGTCGTGGGAAAAGGCACCATTCCCGCCGGTCATCGTGTCTCGCTGAAGGCCCCCGCGGACCTGCGGCTCGGCGATGTCGAACTCCACCTGACCGCCCCCGAACCTCGGGCCAAGCTGCCAAGCTTCACCGCCGCAGCGCTGGCACTGGCCAGTGTTCCCTGCGCTGTCGCCGCGCTCACGCTGATGCCGGAAACCGGCGACGGTCCGGGCGCTGCCGATGGCACCCCGATCGCCCAAATCCTCCGCGGCGATGCGCCTGCCGCGGCAGGGCCCGTCCGCCCTGCCCTGACCGACGATCCCCTCACGGCCGAAACCGCCCTGCGCGAGAAGGTGTCTGGCAGCGGCCTCGATCGCATCGACGTCAACCATGACGGCGAGGTGTTGATGGCGCGGGGCACCCTGCCGGATGCCCAAATGGCTGACTGGCAGGCCATCGAACGCTGGTTCGACGGCGCCTTCGGGGATGTCGCTCTGATTTCCGACATCCGGTCCGCCCCTGTGGAAGAACTGGCCGGTCCTCCCTCGATCCAATCCGCATGGCACAGCGGCCGCCCGTTCATCACCGTCGACGACGCCCGGTACCACGAAGGCAGCACGCTGCCCAACGGCTGGACCCTGACATCCATCGGCATCGAGGCCGCCAACTTCGAACACGACGGGCAGCGGATCGAAATCCGCTACTGACTCTTCCGGACCTTGGGGAAAAGACATGCAACCGATCAAGGCCACATCACCGGTCCCGGCAACTCCGCCAGGGCAGATCAGCCGAACCAGTCGTCATCGCGAAAGTCAGAGAGAGGGCCCGCTACCAGTATCGGGCATAAGGCCCGACCCCTTTCCGCGGCTACGCGGGCTGTTGCGCCTCGTGCTCGACTTTATTGCGCCGCCCAAGGCACTCAACCCGACGCTCAACGCGCCCGAGATCCAGCGAGAGCTTCGTGCCATCGTAAGGGTACTCGAAGCGTCCGAAGACCGGACCGACCGGTTGGCGGCCCGAGCTATCCGACGCGAGCTTGACAAGATGTCCATCCTTGAACGGCAGCTCTGCTCGGTACTGAAAGTGTGATGCGATGACACGACGTCAGATGGATATTCTCGTGCTCCTGGCGCAGATCTACATTCGCATCGATCGGACGCGCCACGCGCTGTTGCTGCTCCACCCCGTCTTGAACGTCCGCCCAGATCATGGGCCGGCGGTCAAGCTGGCTGCAGAAGGGCTAAGCCGCCTTGGCCGTCACGATGATGCGGCCGCTCTCTTCAGCAGGCTTCCTGAACGGTCGGATAGCGGCAGCAGACCCCTTCGTCTGTTGTATGTCCGGCTTCTGGCCCGGGCCGGCCGCCGCGACGAAGCTCGTCAGTTGCTGGAAGCGGCGGCATCTGGGGCCGTCGTTGAAGAGACGCAGACCACCTTTTCGGAAGAAGCAGCCTGATGAAACTGACTGTCCCCACCCGCCTCATGACCGCGCTGGCAGCCAGCAAGGATCTCAGCATCGGTGTCCTGCTGGTCGTGACCATCACGCTGATGATCCTGCCGATGCCGACACCACTGGTCGACACGTTGATCGGCTTCAACTTCGGGATCGCCGTCCTGATGCTCATGACGGCAATCTACCTTGGCTCGGCACTGGAATTGTCGAGCCTTCCGGGCATCATCCTGATCTCGACCATCTTCCGGCTCGCCCTCTCTGTCACCACGACGCGGCTGATCCTGTCTCAAGGCGATGCCGGGGCGATCGTCGACACCTTCGGAGCCTTCGTGATCGCGGGCAACGTTGTGGTGGGCATGGTGGTGTTCTTCATCGTCACCATCGTCCAGTTCATCGTGATCGCCAAGGGATCGGAGCGGATTGCAGAGGTCGGCGCACGCTTCACGCTTGATGCGCTGCCGGGCAAGCAAATGAGCATCGACGCCGAGATGCGTAATGGCGATATCGACCACGCCGAGGCGATGCGGCGCCGCAAACTCCTCGAGCGGGAAAGCCAGTTCTATGGCGCGATGGACGGCGCGATGAAGTTCGTGAAAGGCGATGCCATCGCGGGCTTGATTATCATCAGCGTCAACCTGATAGGCGGGCTGACGATCGGTATGCTCCAGCATGGGATGAGCCTTGGCGATGCTGCGCTGAAATACTCGCTTCTAACAGTCGGTGACGCCCTGATCTCCCAGATCCCGGCCCTTCTCATCTCCATCACCGCAGCAACCATCGTGACGCGTGTTCAGGGGGACGCCCGGCGCAATCTGGGGGCCGACATCATCACTCAGCTTGTCGCCGACCGCCGCGCGATGCGAATGGCGGCGGTGACGGTTTTCGGAATGGGGCTACTGCCAGGTTTTCCGACGCTGATCCTCTTTGCTCTCGCAGGGATCTTCGCCGTCGGAAGCATTTTCCTCAGTCCCCGCGCAGAAAACGCCACCGCTCCAGACGATGGCGCAGAGGCTGGAGTGGATGCGAAAGACGCAATCGTTCACGATTTGCCTGAAAGCGCGCCCGTCATACTCACTCTGTCCCACAACCTCGCGGCGGTTATGCCACGCGACACATTGGTCGCCCCTATTGGTGTTATCCGTTCCCAAGTTACCCAGACCGTCGGCTTGCCCTGCCCTGCCATAACAATGCGGCTCGACGAAACGCTTGAGGAGGATGCATTCCAAATCCTCATCGACGATGTGCCCGTCTCGTGGGACGCGGTCTCACCCGATCAAATCTATGCCGATGACAGCCCGGAATTCATCGATCTGATGGATCTGACCAATGAGCCGGTAACGGCATCCGACGGTCGCAGCTTCCGCGCATTCCACGCAGATCATGCGGGCGCACTCGAAGCCGCAGGCCTTTCCTTCCTGACCCCCAAAGACCGCATTCTGGACGCCATCGAGGACACGATCGTAAAGAATTTTGCGTCCTTCATCGGCATTCAGGAAACTCAAACCATGCTATCCGAACTCGAAGGCGACTACGGCGCCCTGGTTGCCGAAGTCGTACGCTCAAGTTCGGTACAGAACATTTCCGATATCCTGCGCCGCCTGGTCCAGGAACTGGTCTTTCCGACCAACAAGCGGCTTTTCCTCGAGGCGCTCGCGGAATGGGTCACGCCCGACCAGCCCGCGGCGCTGCTGACCGAATACATCCGCGTCTCGCTCAGCCGCCAGATCTGCCACCGGATCGCCGATGCAAACCGCGTCGTCACCGCGATAATCCTCGAACGCGACACCGAGGCGATGCTGCGCGACTGCCTGCGCGAGACCAATGTCGGCACCTTCCTCGTGCTCGATGAAGAGCAGTCAGACGCGCTGATCTCGAAGGTGCAGTCACAGCTGGCAGAGACCAGACCCGAGGGTCTGACCCTGGTCCTGATGAGCGCGATGGACGTCCGACGCCACCTCAAGACCTTCCTCACCCGCAACCGGATTGCCATCGACGTCCTGTCGTTTCAGGAATTGGCCGACGGCTTCACCGTCGTCCCTGTTTCGACCCTTCTGATCGATCTGCCTCAGCGCACGGAACCGGACGCGGAGGCCGCATGAAATGCCGTATTTGCTGGAAAAATCCCCCTGCGATAAATGTTATGCAGGAAGCGAGTCCAGCGTATCCCGTATCCGAGTTCATGGTTTTCATCACTCAAGGGAGAGCTTTATGAGATACGCCCTGAAACCACTACTGATTGCACTGCTATCCGTCGCCCCGGTGATCTCTGTCGCCGACGAAATGCAGTTCGGCGCGATATCGATCATCGAATCGGAAGGCGAGCTCATTCACCTGGACGAGCCGGCCGCCACGCTTTTCGTTGCAGATCCCACAATCGCAAGCGTGCAGGTCATTTCGAACAGGACCGTCTTCGTTCTCGCGCATGAGGTGGGCAAAACAACGCTCTTCGCGCTCGACGAGCAGGAAGAGGTCATGTTCGAGCGGGAAGTCGTTGTTCAGAAGTCGCTTCAGCACCTCCAGCGCGACCTTTCCAGCGAAACCGGCGGATAAAACCGGATGCGTGTCCTGCTCCTCGAAGATAACCCGAAAAGCGCCGATATGTTCGGCTCCCATCTGCGCCGCATCGGCTTTGCGGTCGATCTCGTCACCACACTGGATGAAGCGGGCGACGCCGTCGAAACGGCCGCATACGACCTCCTGCTACTGGATCGTCAGGTGCCGGACGGGGACAGCAAGGTCTGGCTCAGCGCGCGCCGCCGTGGCGGGATGGCGACCCCCGCCCTCTTCATGACCGTGCGCGACAAGATCGAGGACCGGATCGAAGGTCTCGACGCAGGGGCAGACGATTACTTGCCGAAACCTGTTTCGCCGGATGAGTTGGAGGCGCGGATCCGCGCCATCCTCCGCCGCCCCGCGGCCCTCCTGCCGACCAAGCTGGTCACCGGCAACGTCGCCTTCGATCCCGTCCATCGAGAGACCGCCGTCGCTGAGCAGCCGATACAGCTCTCTCGCCGGGAAGGCTGCATGCTGGAACACCTGATGCGCCGCACCGGGCGGGTGGTTCAGAAGCAGTCCCTGGAAGAAAGCCTCTATGGCCATGGCGAAGAGGTGACGCCCAATTCGATCGAGGTCTGCATCTGCCGGCTGCGCAAGAGCCTGATATCGGCCGGTGCAACGGCCGAGATCCATACCGTCCGAGGCGTTGGATATCTGATCCGTGAACGCAAACTCAATTAGGGTTCAGCTCAGTCTGCGCTTCGTGCTGCTGGCGCTTCTCGGGATCGCCGCAGCCTCCTACATGGCCGTGCGCCAGATCGCCCATATCGACGATCTGGTGCAGGAAGTGGCTCTGGGCCATCAGGCCCAGGACCTGGCAGATGCGCTCGTTCTGACCGATGACGGTAGCCTGACGCTCGACCTACCCGAAAAACTGCTCCGGCTCTACGAGATGGAGCATTCGGGCGCGATCTTCGCCATCCGGAACGCGCGGGGGGACCTCCTCTTTGTCGATGGCGACAACGCGCTCGAGGTCCTTCAGCCCGGATTTACCTTTCCGGAGTTCTTCGACTTCTTCCAGGCGGTCGACATGTCCCCGACCGAGGCGCGCGGCCTCGATCCGACACGCTTCGGCCTGACCGAGCGCTTTTCGACCCGCGGCGGAGACGTCTTCATCACCGTCGCACAGCACAAGGTCACCGACGACTTCCTGAACCGGGCGGTTGCGATCGAGCTTATGGACGAAGCCGTCATGGTCGGGCTTCCCTTCCTCGCCGTCTTTATCCTGCTCGGCGTCGGATTGGTGAGATACAGCACCACGGGCCTGACCTACCTGTCCGGAAAAGCGCGCGAGATCGGCCCGCAAAGTCTGCGCGCACGGTTGCCCGTCCATGCGGCACCCGCCGAAATCGCTCCGCTCGCCGAGGCGTTCAACGATGCAATCGACCGGGTGGCCGAAGGCTACGAGGCGCAAAAGCGCTTCACCATCGATGCGGCCCACCAGCTGAAAACGCCGCTGGCCGTCCTGCGGGCGCGGCTCCAGTCGATCCCCGCCTTCGAAGGCCGCGCGCTTGTCGAGGACGATCTGGACCATATGGATCGGCTTGTCCGCCAGCTTCTGACCAGCGCCCGGCTGAGCGCGTTCGAGCTCGATCCGTCCTCGCGGATGGACCTGTCGGAACTCGCAACCGAGGTCGCCACCTCTCTCGCGCCGCTGGCCATCGACCAGGGCTGCGAACTGGAGCTGGTCGAGGCGACATCGCCCGTCATCGTGGCGGGAGAGGCGCATCTGGCGGTCGAGGCCCTGCACAACCTGGTCGAAAACGCGATCGCCCATACCGCGCCCGGCACGACCGTCAGGATACGGATCCACCCGCCTTCGACCATGGAAGTCATGGATCGCGGGCCTGGCGTTCCCGGTTCGGAAAAGAAGCACATCTTCATGCCCTTCGGGCAGGGCCGGACGCCAACACCGAACGGAACCGGCATGGGGCTCGCGATCGTGCGGCAGATCATGCAGGTCCATGGTGGAACCGTCGACGTGGCCGATCGCGAGGGGGGCGGTGCCGTCTTCTCCCTCCACTTCTCTACCAACGAGAAGCCCCTCCTCTAAAACCGAGCCGCTCGAGGCCCCGCCCATGCGACGGGATCTGGCTCCCCCGATCCTTCCTCGGGGGAAGCCTCTCTGCGAAGATCTGAAGCCGGCATCGTAAGGCTGAAGCAAGGCTATTTCGGCAAGACATTTATAGGAAAACAAAGGAGACAGGAGATGCTCACCAGCCTCAGCGCCTGCATCGCAAAGGCCGCAAAACTGATAGAGAAGTACCGGTTCGAAAGAAGGACGGCGAACCAGGTAAGAAAGCTGATCCGAAACGAAACCGCCTGACCGGGACCGGTTAGTCGCCCTGAACACCCCTCCCGCTCGGAGGGGTGAACTGCTTCAGAGACAGCATTTCCGACCGTCGACCGATGATGCGAAAGAAACCTCCGGCATCAACCCGCCGAGAGAACGCCGGGCGCATTTCTCCATCCGCGCGAGGATCTAGACGAAGCGCCTCGCTCATATCCAAAGCATAAGGGCGACAATGCCCTCATACGCTCAGACACAACCATCGTCAAAAACCCGAAATAACCCTCACGCAAAAATGCCCGAAAGGCACAGAGGCCATTCGGGCACTGAAATCAGAGGTCTTTCACCTCCGCCGAAGACCGCAGACCGATCTTCGGCAGCGCACGTCATCGACAGGTCATCACAGATCCGGCAGCAGGATCGCATCCGGAACGCGGAGCCGGACGATCTCATCATTGGCACCCGACGGGACGATGTCGAACTTTACCGTCGTCTCGGTGCTGTCAGGCGGGCGCGTCTCCCCGAAGGTCGCATTGAACGACCGGGCCGCATTGTCTGGTGTCACGTTGAGCTTCACCGACGCCTTCACCATACTGCCATCGATACCCACTACACCACCGTAGCTCGATCCTCCGAAAGTCTCAGGACGTTGGATTTCGGACGTTTCAGCGGTGTTGCCGTCAATCGACCTGAAGGAAATTGTCGTATTCTCTCCAAGAGCGACCGTCTTTCCGTCGGTCGAAACTGTTCCTTTCACGATGACGGTACCCACCCGAGTTCTGTTGGCACCGTTCTTCTGATACACGGGTCGGGAAAACTCGAAATCCTGCCGCCGCTCGGGAAAGTCCGTCGGCCCGTCCACCTTGGTCGGCAGGGAGGCCTCCGAAAACGAAACCTCATTGACGAGATCATCACCGTCAATATGGTTGACAGGTTTCGGTCGAACAGTAATCGGATCTGTCTTTGCATAGACCCGGATATAGTCGGCATATCTAGGATCAAGCTTCTTTTTCGTACCGTCTGGCGCAGTCAGCGTTCCGTCGATTTTCAGTTCGACGCGGTAACCATCGCCCTCACCAATCGTGGCAAGGCGGTCAACCGTACCGACACCGGTGCTGCCATCCGTCAGAACGAAGGGAAGCTTGTCGCCCTTCTTTATCTTCGAAAAAACATCCCAGCTGACCGCGGTTTCGACCGTCAAGGCATCCCCTTTGTCCGGTCCGTAGGGACCATCCGGCGATTTGTCGATCAGGATAGCAAGATTGCCGTCATTCTTGTTATTCAGGAGAGGGTTCTTGTTATTCGCGGATTCTGTGTTGTCCGTCAACGTCGTTGTGTTGTCGAGGTTGTTGGCAAATGTTTTCAACGCGTTGGAATTGGTGACTGTACCGTACACGCTGGAATACGTTGTGTTTCTTGCCTGAATATCGAGCTGCTTGCCAAGCTCGTTTAGCGTAGCCAGGTAGTTGCCGACAGCTTCCGCCACGCTTTCAGGAAGGTTGGCGCGTTCTTTTACAGTGCCTGTCTTCATGATCTCGATCGCGTCGGTCGGCGAAAGGTTGGCCGCGTCTCCGGCAAGCTCAAGGTTGGTAAGGGCAGCGCGTCGGTCGGCATTCAGATCTGAAATCTGAGCTTTGGTCTTCTTGACGAGGGCGACCGCCTCGTCCTGGGCCTGCTTGGAAACTGCCCCATTCTCATAGAGAAAGTTGATCCGCCCGAGATCCACCTCAGCCCGCGCCAGGTCCACTTCCTTTTCCTGGATCTGGGCATCAATCTCCTCGACCTCCTGACGCGGGATGTTCTTGGCCTTGCTGGCCCGGAAGATCTCAACGCCGATCCGGCCTTCAAGGCTCTTCAGTTCCGTTTCCAGCTTTGTGATCTCGGCTTCCAGATCATCATCCTTGACTCTGAGGATCGGTTGCCCCGGCTTGACGCGTTCTTCAAGGTCGACGAGTTGCTTTCGCTCCACAACCGATCGCTTGGCAAGCGGTGCGACGATCTGCACCACATCGCCAAGGCCATCGGCCCCTTCCCCCTCTTTCGTCTCCTTGATGCGAACACCGAATAAGCCTCGGGATCCGACATTATGGTCCGTCTCTTTGAATTCGGGGTTTCGTTTCTCGTCGAAATAGGAGCCATCGGCGTTTTCGGGATAAGTCCATGGCTCAGAACCCCATATCCCTTCTTTGCGGCCAAAAAATTCAACAGCCTCCCGTATTCCGAGATACCCACCGCCAAGAAGGACCGACGCGCCCGCGACAGTCGCCATCGTCGCGACCTGCGTTTTTGAGAAGTTCACCTTGGGAGGTTTCCCCTGCGGTGGCGGAGTAATCATATCGCCTGATGACGCGTACCGATTGACCGCATCGCGGGCCGCTTCATTAATCTGCCCCCGGTTGGGAGCTCGACGCGCGCTGCCCCCCGACAGGATGATCGGGCTATCGCCTTCCCGCATCTGACGCTCCAACCTGTCAATATCTTCGAGAACCCTCCCGGCGAGCGCTTCGGCCTCCTGGTGTTCCATCTCTTCCTGTTCTTCGCGTGATGGAGGTCTCTTTCCGGCCTCAGCTATCTCCCCAACTTGCTTCCGAACCTTTTCGCTGGCGGCCTTCTTTACCCGACGGGCAAGGCTTGTCCCGTGCTCTCTGTCGTAATCCTCCAAATCGTCGAGACGCTGCTCCATAACGTTGGCCGACGCCGCACCCGAAGCCGCGTCGACTTCCCCAAGGATCCGGCTTTCGTATTCGTCATAGGTCGGGAGAGGTTGCTTCTGGACAGCGCCAGCGGACCCGCCCGCCGCCGCATTGCCCTGATAGGCAGACACCGGAGCCGTCACCTGCGCGCGGTCAGCAATCGCCTTGAGCGCATCCTTGTCACCGGCGAGCTTTCCGAAAACGGCGGCGTAATCCCGCGGCGAGGCAGAACTGCCGACCCTCGTGGTCGCATAATCCCGCAACGCCTGGTTCAGATCGGCCGTGTTCGAGACGTCGAAACCCTGATTGGCCATGGCCTTCACCGTCTGCCCGACGAACACCGTCATCGCCCGGTCTGCAGCGATCGCCTTCATGCCATCGGCGATCTGCAGGCTGCCATCCTTGTTCACCACATAGGCGCTCTTGCCGGTAACCTTGTCCACGGCCGCGCGCTGGCCGGTTTTCTGATCGGTCCCGAGTTCGAGGTCCGGAGACTCCTTCACGATCCGCGACAGTAAGGTTCCGCTCTGCGCCGTGCGTTCAGATCTGGAGCTCCCCGCCGGCAAACCGACGCCGGGGATAAAGGCCTCCCCCAGAACCAGCCCCGCTCCGACGACCGTCACCACCCCGCCTTTCATGAGTGTGGCACCGAAGGCCGCCGCGCCTCCTCCGGCGGCACTGCCGCCCGATGCCGCCCCACCGGCAGCCGCGCTTCCGCCGCCCGGCGCGAGGAACTTGCCCGCAGCGCCGGCGAGCGCTCCAAGGACTTGTAGCTCCGGCGATAGGGGCAACGCACCCGCAACACTGGCCTGGGTGGTTTGCAGGCCTGATGCTTCACCGTTTCTACGCTGTGCGACGGTGAAAGAGGCTTGTACCGCGCCTCTGTCCGGCACGTTTTGCTGAACACTGGCGCCTTCGGTAGATCTTTCTACGCTCATTCTTAGCTCCATCCATCTCATGGTTTTCCAGCGATGACGTTGAGCGAACTTGCTGACGAGATCCTTACATCAGTGCTTTTGGCTATCGCCCGCCCGCGCCCGAAGCCCTCGCCTGGATGGACCAAAGGTCGACAAGGCATTAAAAGTCTACCTGGACCGCTCAGATGGAGCTGATCAGGGCGCGATGGCGATCGCGCTCGTGCTGAAGCTGAGGCCCTTCCTTCTGTATCTCCTGCCCGCGGTTCTGGAATCTTTGGAAACAGGAGATGCTTTCGAATGGGCTGTCTGAGTCAACGTAGCCTCTGCACAGCGACTATTGAACCAACGGCAGTTCCATCCAGCATTGCCACCGCGTGGTTACGCTGCCGCAAAGTTCCGTATTTTCAGCTTTGGTATAGTGCAGCGAATATCGCGCGCTCCAGACCAACACATGGATTGGCCCCAAGTCTTCAGGTAATGCCCTGAGAAGATTGAGAAAACACTTCCTCGATCCCTACCTCGAATACTTGAACTGTCCCTGCCTCAACCAAGAATTCTCTACGGCTTGCAGACCGGGCGCGATGATTTCACCCACGGTTGACGAGCGGCGGGTGGACTAGAATGCCACCAAGCCATGGTCCTTCGTCATAATGATAGCTCGTGGCAGACGGGTCGCCCTTCCAAGTGTAAACCGCCAACATCGGCGTATCACCCGTCTGGATATCATGCCGTTCATTCGGGGCGGTATAAATCAGATCGCCCGGCTTTGCAGTTCGAGGACTTTGCGGATCACCGATCCGGTATGTCACCGTTCCGCAGAGTATGTAATAGACTTCACTCGAAGTATGAGCGTGCTCGGTATATGTTGTGTTTGGCCCAAGTAAGAACAGACCGAGCGACACATCACTGCTTGGAAAGAACCCGTTTGGACCGATCAACTCGCCAGATGCGAACTCATGTAGAAAAGGCTGCGACCAAACGCTGTCTGCATAGTAGGTTTCCCAAGGTGTAACTCCGATGCAAAGTCGCAAGGCATCCACGATGGGACATGGACCTTCCGCATAGGCAGCTGCAAGTGCGTTCTGCATATGGCGTAGGCCGGTAATGGTCGCTGGCGATGGGATCGGCCTCTCTTCAGCGGACCAGTCCATGGCATGCAGTAGATCAATGAATTCGCCAAGCTCAGCCCCCGGAACTTGCCCGTTGGGTGCCTTCAAGGCATACATCTGCACGACACCTTCCACGAAGGTTTGGACGGCATGCTTCATCGAACTGCTCCAGTACCAATGTGATCTGATCGTCGTTCATCCGGCGAAACTGAGAGCATTTTCTCCGGATGCAAATCGCACCAATCGGCTATCCAGCACAGCAGCCTGCCGGTGTCTCATCGCATCGCGGTAGGTTTCATTTCTCATCATATCCAGGAAGGACTGAACACTGGGATATGCCGCAATGAAAGCAATATCCCATACTTCTGATTGCGGACCAACCATCGTTAACTCGTGCCTGCCGCGCCAGATGATCTGTCCGCCCAGCCTTTGAAAAACAGGCGCGCTCAAGTCGCTGTAGGCCCTGTAGGCTTCCGCCCCGGTAGAGGCTCGCCCGTCCGGATATTCAGCCCGTGCACGCAGCCGGACGAGGTTCAACATCTGGATGGATCCCGGCCGCTGATGCGTCTTGAAAATCTCCCATGTCTCTTTCGAAAAGCTCTTATGAAACTGAGGGTCTTCCACGCTAGGCTCCTGTGTGGTGCGGTATCCGTCGCGCGATCCACGCGCTCAGGCCTTCATGCACATCTTGCGTGGCCGCCATCCGCGCGAATTGTTCGCGTTCGATAAGCAGTCCCTCGTCAATGGTTGTGTTGATCCCCCTTGTGACGGCGTTGATGATCCGTGACGCCGCGAGCGAAGAATGCCGGATGATACGGTCTGCCAGATCAAAGGCGGCGGGCAGCAATTCGTCGTGCGGAACGACCTTGTTCACCAGCCCCATCTCGTAGGCCCGCCGGGGGGAAAAGGCGTCTCCCGTCAGAAGAAGCTCCAAGGCGCGCTTGCGCCCGGCAAGGCGTGGCAGTCGCTGCGTGCCGCCAAAGGTCGGGGGTATCCCGATCTTTATCTCCGGCTTCGCGAACACCGCCCTTTCGCTGGCGATTGCCAGATGAACCGCCTCCGTGATTTCACATCCGCCGCCAAAGGCGATGCCGTTGACGGCAGCAATGATTGGCTTTGGAAAGGCTTCCAGTCTGGCGGTCATGGTCTGGCCGCGTTTGCAAAAGTCTCGCACGGCGTCATCGACACCGGCTTTGACGCTTTCAGTGAATTCGGGAATGTCGCCACCTGCTGAAAACGCCCGCTCCCCAGCGCCGGTAAGGATCACAGCCCGTATGGACCGGTCGGTTTCGATGGCGTCGAGCAGCGCCAGCAAGCGGTCGTTTGCGGCATAGCTGATGGCGTTCAGTTTCTCGGGCCGGTTCAGGGTCAGAAGGACGACAGCTCCTTTCCTATCGTATGTTATGAGGTCCGTCATTATGGTCTCCGTTCTGTTTTGAAGACCCTACCGAGGCTTGAATTTGACGTATACTCACTGAGTAGTATACATGCGTATGTCACCAGCAAATCTCCCTGCGAAAGACCGCATCCTCAATGCAGCCAACCGCCTGTTTTACAGCGAGGGAATTCGGGCCGTCAGCGTAGATACCATTGCCGCAAAAGCCGGTCTCACGAAAAAGACCCTCTACTACCATTTCAAGAGCAAGGACGATCTGATCGAGGCCTATCTGGCATCGCGTGACCAGCCGAACCTCGCACTCTTCAGGAAGTGGTTTGATGAGGCCGATGGCCAGCTTGCCGACAAGGTTGAAGCGATTTTCCTGAACCTTGCCCAATCCGCCCGCCACCCCAGGTGGAAGGGCTGCGGTTTCCTGCGCACCGCTGCCGAGCTGGCAAACATGCCAGGCCACCCGGCCATGAAAGTCGGCGCCGCGCACAAGAAGAAATTCGAAGCCTGGCTCTGTGATGTCTTCGAGGATCGAAACACGGACAACCCTCACGAACTGGCGAGGCACGTGGTGTTGCTGATGGACGGCGCATTCTCCACCGTCCTGGTCCATCGTGACCCGGAATACCTCGTTTCCGCCGGGCGGGCAGCGAGAACGATGGTGGTCAATGGCGCGTTGTGATCGGCCGTCAGAGCTTGCAACCCAATGAAGCAGTCATCGATGCGGGGGGAAGCTCATCTTTGTCCGCATTGTCCAAGTTCGAATTGTTCGACGATAAGCTGTAGCAACTAATGCAGCTTTGTGGGCTGCGACTGCAGCATCGCCCCATCTTGCTGTGAGTCCGCCAAGGGCAGCCATTCAAGGTTCGTCATCTCCGATCCACGTCGCGCAGTCGCGGAGCATGAACATGCGTACGCACGGTTAAGGCAGCGACTGAGCCTGCAAGCGCGCCGAAGAGGTGGGCTTCCCAGGAAACGCCGGGTTGGCCTGGAAGCACCCCCCATATCATGGAGCCATAAAACAAGCCCACGAATATTGCTGCCCCAAGCGCGATAGGAGATCGGTCCACAAGGCCACGTGTGATGAGAAAACCGAACCACCCGAAGACCAATCCAGACGCTCCGATGTGGATAGCTGGACTTCCAAGCAGCCAGACAAGTGCGCCTCCCAGGCCGACAACTACAGCGTTAATGGCAAGCAGCGCTCGAGTTGCTGTCGCTGCCAGCAGCGCGCCCATCAAAAGCAATGGTGGAGTATTCGCCATGAGATGCCCGAAACTGCCATGCAGGATGGGCATGCCGAAAACCCCATCAAGGCCGTAGATCTGTCTCGGCACGAGGCCGAAAGCGATGTTGAGATTGTATCCCGTGACCCAGTTCACGGCTTGGATCACCCACAGTGCCGCGACGAAAACGGAAAGAACGGTAAATCGTCCAAGGACAACCTTCATATGATCCGGGCCAACCATCGTCTGCAAGCTAACCGCCGGTCGAACATGATCAAGGCTTGGTCAGTTGGCCCGTGCGGGAGTCTGCGGTGGACTGATAGAGCAGCGCTCACCTGTCGTGCGTCCATACAGACGACGTCGAACCCTACCGATGCCAAACCGTAAAACAGATGCTGGCTTGATGTGCCGGACTCGACGCCGACCCGCTCGATCGGATAGGAAAGCTCGTTCAGGTAGGATGCGATCTCCCTCATCTCACAGGGCAGCTCTCGCTCGCACAAAACCGTGCCCTTACCGTCAATCACGCATACTGCACACCACCGCAGAGAAACATCCAGGTCCGCAAAATACCCCGTTCGAAATCTCCCATGCTCACAGTTTCCCTGTGACCCTATCGGGAGCTCGACCTCAGTTCGGCGTCCGCACACCTACACAGGCTCCGGGCCGTTCCATACGTGACCTTTTTTGTTCCTTGAGGGCGGTGCCGGAAATCTACACCTGCATAAGGCTCCTACCGTCAGAACTTCATTTGGAGTTCGAACTCCTGCCCGTGCGTCTGCAAACCGCTTTCGCTGCCTAGGCCGTCCACAAATCCCGCAAGGCTGGAGGTAACTCTGGAGCCGTTATCATACCGCAGGTCGTAATCGATCCTTGCGCGGCCGCCGTCCTCATTCGGAATGTAGGCGGTCGCCGCTCCGTCGCTCGACACCTCGGAGTAGATGCCGGAGACGCCGAGATCGAACCATAGATCGCGCTGTCTGGCGTCGATTTCGAAATCCCTTTCGACATAGACGGGATGGCCCGCAATCGGGCTGGCGAAGTAGGGACCGACCAGCCATCCCTGCCCACTGACATCGGTGTCGTTATCGCTCTGGTCCGCAATGTCGAATTGCAGCATGGCGCCCAGAATCGCACCTGACGCAAGGTCGCGGTGACTCCCGATAACGGCAAGCGAGTAGGACAGCGCCTCTGCGTCGGTCTCGGTCCAGGAGCCGGACAGGGAAAACCAGACTGCACCATTGCCGCGCGAATGCAGTTCGAAGCCAGCACTGTCTTGCGTTACAGAGGCCTGTGCCGACCCCTCGCGCTGCCGTGTGATAAAATCCGTCAGCCGTGACGGTTCTGTACCGGGCTGCGGGCCCGGTTCTCTAGGAAGCTTGCGATCGCTTCGCTGGCAATGGCCGCGCTGTCGATTGAGGCTCTTGCGGATGCGGCCAGCGATGGCATGCCAGTGATGTCGGTCGCGGCACCTCGGCGACCGAGACGGTGACATCATTGTCGCCATCTGGCCTCATCGTCGCGAAGAATACCGATGGACCTCCGCTGAACCCGCCAAGAGTACCGTGCGTCACGGCCACATCAGTCGCGTCGAACCCCGTCACGTCTTCGCTGAAGGCAAAGGTCACGTCGAAAACGGCGCCGGCCTGAAACTGATCGGGCATGCCGGTAATGCTGAGCACGGGGGCTGAGGCGTCGGGCGTGACCGAGAAGGTGTTGGACGCCGTATTCCCACGGCCCGATGCGTCGGCGACCGTGTTCGCCGGCAGCTGGACCGACTGGTCAAAGTCGCTCGCAAGAGCCTGAACGGTGAAGGTCGTTCCCGACCCGGACAGATCAGACAGCATCACATTCGTCGTCACGAAATCCGCGAGAGCCAGGCCCGTGACAGCTTCGGAGAACGTGACGGTCAGCGCGTAGGGCGTCCCCGGGAAGGCTGCCGTTCCGGTGAGCGTGACGTCCGGGTCTGTCAGATCGCTGCTGCCGCTCGAGATCGGGGAAGGCGCATTGCCGTTGCCGCTCGCATCCTCTGCGACGTTTGCTGGGACAGAGAGCGACAGCGTACCCTCGGCAACCGGGGTCACCACGATTGTATAGCTGCGACCCGAGACGGAGGTGAGATCCGACGACGTTCCTCCAGTGACCGTGATATCGGCAAGCTCGAACCCGGTGACGTCCTCGCTGAACGTGATGGTCGCGGTGAAAAGGGCGGTGATCACCGATGGAACGCCACTGATCGTAACACCCGGCCTGGTGAGGTCGCTCTCGATGCTGAACCGCTGGGCGGCGGTGTTGCCGTCCGGCATGCGCCGTCGGGCGGGTGTTCACGAGTTGAACCGCGATGCGCGTGTTGACGATCAACGTATCTGTCGCGCCGACCAGGGCGATCTCGTGCTCATATTCCTGGTCCTGACCATTGGGCGTACCGCGGAACGTGATCCCCATGTAGTTATCGCCCGCATATCCGCGAAGAAGGTCGGCTTCGGATTGATTGATAATCGTCACATCGGAGAATTCGCATTCCTCCTCGATATCCGAGGCAACGATCCTTTTCTCGAGCTCAAATCTATCGGCAAACCAATAGCTGCCACCGGTATTCCTCGGCAAACCATCAGCGCCAAGAAGAAAGACAGGCGCGTTTCTGAACTCGTCAGATTGGAGCAAGTAGAAGAGACACACCTGAGGGCCGGTTCCGACGGGCCAAACGGTCTCGTTATTCGTGCCCGATGTCTGGCAGAAACGCCGCCGACTGCAGAGCGGAGGCAACGGAAAGGCGACTGATGGAAAAGCGCATGTTGGTGTTCCGAATACGTGTCAGGAGAACTCGCCTATCGCCGCAGCGATATACTGAGCGCTGAGCTCATCCACCTCATCTACGACACGGCAATCGATAATTCGCTCTGGCCCGAGATGGTGCTGCGGATCTACGACGCCTTCGAAGAAGAGAGCGAAACGGAACCCGCCTCGGAAAGCCTGCGGGATCTGCAGGTCCACTTCGCGAAGGGCCTGCAAATCTCGGAACGGATCCTCAAGCTGCAGGAACGGGGCGACCTCCAGGACCGGCTTCTCGACAATGTCGCGCTGCGCGTAGAGATGTTCGGCCATGACGGCAACAGCCTCGGTATGCTGGGCAGGGGTGATCAAAGTGGGTCCCCGCCGGCCGTGGAGGCGGATATCGACGCCGGCATGCTCGTCCTCGACGCAGAGCGCGCGCGGGAATTGGGGTTGCCGCCCAAGGTCGCGTCCGTCCAGATCGGGTTTGCGCAGGCCCGCGATGGGATTGCCGCCAATATCGCGCGCGAATTGTCCCTGACGCCGTCGCGGCAAAAGCTGCTCTCCGGATTTCTGCGCCATGCGAACCTGCGCCGCGCTGCCGAAGACCAAGGCCTAAGCTATGAAACGGCACGCACCTATTTCAAGGATATCTGCGAGCATGCCGGGGTGAGCGGCCAAGCCGAACTGCTCCGGATGGTTCTCTTGAACCCGGCGCTTCTCTTGCGAGCACGCCACGGACGACCTCGCGAGGGAGACGTTCGTCGCCTCATCGATTGTCCGGGTGGAGGGCAGATCGAGATCTTCCAGCTTGGTCGGGAAGACGCCTATCCGATTGTCCACTACGACGCATTGTCCGGGGGAGCACTGGATCTTCTGGGCCATCCAGAGCGGTATCTGCCGATCCTCACGGATCCTGTAATCCGCGCACGATCCAAGGCAATGCTGGAAGAACGTATTGCCCAGGGGATGGACGGGCTGGTTCAGGAATACCAGATCGTCGCGCAACCTCTCGACGTCGACGTCTCGGAGCTGCGCGTTCCATTTCAACTCTTTCACGGTGTATGCGATCAGATCAACCCGCTCAAAGGCGCCCGCGCGCTCGCCGAAACGGTAGAGCGGTCCCAACTCGTCGAAGTGCCGGACTGTGGCCATGCCTTCATCTACGCGGAATGGGATTGACTCCTTTGCGCTGCGGCCAGTGCACCGTTCTCAGTTCCCCCGCCGAATAGACGGGGCTTGCTGACCAGCTCACACTGACTGATTTTCTGCCTTCTGCACGACCGGCCGAACGATAGAGCGCGGCAAAGACGAAAGCCTCTCCCATACGCAGTGGTTTTGCATCTGCAGCGAATGTCTTACCTGGCGGGCAGTACCGTCGCATTGATTTCGGGTGGGCAAGGTTTGCAATGGGCCGCCGTTACCCCTCAATCAGACAACTCAAGCGGCAATGCGGCAGCGTACCAAAGGCTGGACGGGCGTCCAGCGTAGCTTTCCCGGACCCATTCCGCATGCTGGTTGCCGAGAAAGGATACTTTGGCACGGCCGCGATGACAGTGATCCAGCGCATCGCTGGTTCAGGACGCTCATCAAACCTGTGAGGCACGAAGTCGATAGATACAACTAACCCCGAGATGACAATCGTGCTGGACCAGGCAGCTTGATCTCACGAGATGAGAGTTCGATCCTCAAGCTTCACGCGATCCCTTCACGACGGCAAAGCCCGGCAATGCTCTCCTCACCCCGAAGGCCATCCGAACTATGCGGATCTTCTTTTCGGCTCAGTGATGCTTGCGCGTTCGACGCCGGATGTCTTTGCCGACCTTCTCGGCCGACCGTTTGGCTGTTCCGGATCTCCGTCTCATCTTCACTCCTTGACGGTTCGGATGAGCCAGAAATCCTCCGCTACGAAATCAAATCAGATGTCCCAAAGGCGCTGACAGGGGACATTCAAGTGCCGTTGCGGGCCGGTCGCTGGCAAATCGACAAAAAGCGCCGCTTAGCACTCTTGATTCAGCTTCTTAAGCTTCTCAGGCAGGTCTGGATTCTTTGCCATCCATTCGAGGACGGGACCAATGTTTTCCTGTGGATCCCAAGGAGCATCGATTTCCTCGTATTTCTCTCCGATTTCAATGAATTTGATCTTTTCTTTTTTGAGCCGGTCGGCCAGAGCATCGGAGATATAGTTTTCGCGTCGCCCGAATACATTACCCTGCCAAAGGTGCCTTCCCGCAATTTTCTGTTTGCTAAAGGTCCGCGTGCGTCCCTTGATTGAAATCACCGGTTTTCCTGCTTCATCGCCTCGCTCCGTTTCGGTGATCGGCCGCCGTTTTTCTGGGCCGCTGAAAACGGCGTCAAAGCGCTGGCAAACATTCAGAATGAAATAGAGCTCATCTGGTTCTGCGTCCTTGTTACGCGGTTTATAGCGCCTAAGGGTAACCGGGAAGAACTGATGAACATTCGGTTCAAACTCCTCAATGATTGATCTGAATCTCTGACTAACCGCGAAGACACCAGACATCGGAAAGACGTCCGACAAAGGCGCACTTTCGATCTCGTGCGCAACGGGCGGTGGCGCGAGTTCTTCCGGCACCGGAAACCCCCAGCCATACTCACCCATTCTTGCATCTACCCAATCACTCTGTTCTTCCTGTCCGAACCAAAATGAAGGAGATTTACCGCCTGGATACTGAAAATGAAGCCGATAGACCAATGTTATTCTCCCGCAAACCCCCAAAGAAGTCACCGTCAAAAACCCGGCAGGTCAGCAATACGAGGGTGACGAAGACGTAAAACCATACATACTAAAAGTTCAAGTTCAAGATTTGGGTGTAGGGTTTTGTGTCGATTTGCCCTTGGGCTTGCTTGGCAACGCAAATGATCGACCTCAAGTAACCTTCGCAACGTCCAATCGCGAAAATCCTTGCGGTTCCCGCAGCAGGGCGAGCGGCCAAAGAAAGCTAGTATAGAACTGATCCTTAAGAGTCTGATATAGAATGGCCGCTCCGTCTCGCACACCGGACGGTGGCCACACCCCCCTGACCGCAACCCAAGCCGGGCCAACCAACGCTCCGCACCCAAGCCCCCTCACGCCCAATCCCCGCCCAGATCCTCCCGTGCCCGGGCCACCCAGTGCTCCTCCAGCCACGGCGTCGCCCGGCACCAGCGCAGGAACGACCCGCGATAGCCCGCCACCGCCTCGTCCATCTTCGGATGACCGTGAAAGCAGACCACACTCGCGCCCTCGGGGAACTCCGGCACCCGCAGGTAATTCATCGGCGGCAGGTCCATGCAATCGTGCTTGAAGCTCACCACCTGATCGCCCGGGATATAGTCGAACACCCCCCGCGCCATCGCCAGATGCGAGGTGTGCCGCTGCTCCGACCCCCGCGCCCGCTCCACGGCACCCACAGGATCCCGCGCCACCTCCTCATAGAGGAACCCGTGCTCGGCCGGATCGAACCGAAAGACCGACCCGTGGCCCGTCGGCCGCCCCCGCCGCGCCTCGACCCAATCGTGCCGCATCCGCACCGCCCCCGGCGCGGCGTCGTAGATCCCCGCCAAGGGCCCCGTGATCACCACGTCCAGATCGAAGCCCAGAACCGGCCCCTCCGCCGGGATCACCCCCGGCCGGAAGAGCGAGACCTTGCGCATCGCCCCCTTCCGGTCCGCGACCTCCAGGGCCGCGTCCATCTCCGCCCGGAAGGGCTCCTCCGGCAGCTCCAGCACCTCGATATCCGGGTGAAACCCCGCCGCGTTCTCGGTCATGCAGAAAAACCGCACCGGCCGGTCGAAATGCCGCCGCACCCCGGAATAGAGGCGGTTGACATATTCGGGGCCATAGAGCGTGCCCCACTTGATGCAGGCGACGAGCGCGGACGTCATGCCCTCCGCCTACCGCGCCCCGGGGCAGGCGGCAAGCGGGACGGCAAACGGTCGTGAGAAGGCTTCCCTCACGGCGCCGGACCTGCTCTAATACCCACAAAATCTAGCGCCATACATAAGAATCTGACACAAGGCGCGGTTATGAGCGAGCGGACCAGAGACATGCCAGAAGACCTCCTGCACGGTGGGCAAGAGCCCGAGAAGTACAACGCCTCCTCCATCGAGGTCCTCGAAGGCCTGGAGCCCGTCCGCAAACGCCCCGGTATGTATATCGGCGGCACCGACGAACGCGCGCTCCACCACATGGTGGCCGAGGTGCTGGACAATTCCATGGACGAGGCCGTTGCGGGCCACGCCACCCGGATCGAGGTGGAACTCCACGCCGATCACTCCGTCACCATCCGCGACAACGGCCGCGGCATCCCGATCGACCCGCACCCGAAATTCCCCGACAAGTCCGCGCTCGAGGTCATCCTCTGCACGCTGCACGCGGGCGGCAAGTTCTCAGGGAAAGCCTACCAGACCTCCGGCGGCCTCCACGGCGTCGGCGCCTCCGTCGTCAACGCGCTGTCGGACACGATGATTGTCCAGGTCGCCCGCGACCGCCAGCTTTACGAACAGCGCTTCTCCCGCGGCCTCCCCCTCGGCCCGGTCGAGCAAATCGGCGCCGCCCCCAACCGCCGCGGCACCACCGTCACCTTCCACCCGGATCCCGAGATCTTCCCCCAGCCGGTCTTCAAACCTGCCCGCCTCCTCAAGATGGTCCGCTCCAAGGCCTACCTCTTCTCGGGCGTCGAGATCCGCTGGAAGACCGCCATCCCCGCCGACGGCGTGCCGGATGAGGCCACCTTCCACTTCCCCGGCGGCCTCTCCGACTACCTCTCCGAAACCCTCGGCAACGCCACCACCCACGCCGAAAAAGCCTTCGCCGGCAAGGTCGACTTTCAGGAGAAGTTCGGCGAACCCGGCTCCGTCGAATGGGCGATCAACTGGACGCCCGCCCGCGACGGCTTCCTGCAATCCTACTGCAACACCGTCCCCACCCCCGAAGGCGGCACGCACGAGGCGGGCTTCTGGGCCGCCCTCCTCAAGGGCCTGCGCGCCTATGGAGAGCTCGCGAACAACCGCAAGGCCGCCCAGATCACCCGCGACGACCTGCAGACCGCCTCCCAAGGCCTCGTCTCCTGCTTCATCCGCGACCCCGCCTTCGTCGGCCAGACTAAGGACCGCCTGTCGACCGAGGCCGCCCAGAAGATGACCGAAAGCGCCGTCCGCGACCGCTTCGACACCTGGCTCGGCGCCGACCCCAAATCGGCGGGCGCCATCCTCGACTACCTGATCCTCCGGGCCGAGGAACGCCTCCGCCGCCGGGCCGAGAAGGAGACCCAGCGCAAGACCGCCACCAAGAAGACCCGCCTCCCCGGCAAGCTGGTCGATTGCTCGCTCAACACCCGCGACGGGACCGAGATCTTCCTGGTCGAGGGCGACAGCGCCGGCGGCTCCGGCAAGGGCGCCCGCAACCGCGAAACCCAGGCCCTCCTGCCCTTGCGCGGCAAGATCCTCAACGTCCTCGGTGCCGCGTCCTCGAAGCTCGGCCAGAATCAGGAGATCAAGGACCTCTGCGAAGCGCTCGGCGTCGCCATGGGCACCAAGTTCCGCCTCGACGACCTGCGGTATGAGAAGGTCATCATCATGACCGACGCCGATGTCGACGGCGCCCATATCGCCTCGCTCCTCATGACGTTCTTCTTCACCCAGATGCGCCCGCTCATCGATGCGGGCCACCTCTACCTCGCCTGCCCGCCGCTCTATAAGCTGACGCAGGGGGCGCACCGCGCCTATGCGCTGAACGAGGCCGAACGCGACGCGCTCATGGCCCGCGGCATCGGCGGGAAAGGCCAGATCTCCGTCTCCCGCTTCAAGGGTCTGGGAGAGATGGACGCCAAGGACCTCAAGGAAACCACGATGGACCCCGCGACCCGCAAACTCATCCGCGTCACCGTCGCCGAAGACCACCCCGGCCAGACCGGCGACCTCGTGGAACGCCTGATGGGCAAGAAACCCGAGCTGCGCTTCCAGTACATCCAGGAGAACGCCCGGTTCGTGGAGGAGTTGGATGTTTGAGGTGAATTGATATGCCAGTGTTTGATCTTTTCTCCAAAAGAGTGAGAGCTGAAAACGTTCAAGATAATGACGTCTATATCTACGACCTGATCCCAGAAAAGCTTCGTGTTCAGATCGTTCACATTCTCGATGATGGTCTAGGAGATGATCGGGATTACCGTGATCATTACACACCAGGAGACACAGAAGGCATATACAAAGCTATTGCTAAACTTCTGAGACGTGAATACGGAGTCTTTAGACTATCGGGCAGATTGAACGACAAAGAAGACTTTCGAGCGGAAGTCTTGACCTTTTTTATGAGTGAAGGTGACTTCTTAAGGGTACTTGACGTGATTGAGATCTGTTTTCGAATGATTGAAAAAGTGACTAATGAATGGTCGGGGAAATTCAAGGGGCGAGCGGCTTTGCTTGTCTCGGAGTTGAACCAACGCATGAGAGAGAACAACGTTGGTTATCAGTACGTTTCTGGCGCTATTGTTAAGCTAGATACTGAGTTCACCCATAAGGAGATCATAAAGCCATCCTTGAACTTTCTTTCCGGTCAGAGATTTTTGACTGCTCGAGACGAATTCATCTCAGCCCACCAGAAGTATCGAAGTGGTGAGCATCGGGAATGTCTTGTTGACTGCGTCCGTTCTCTTGAAAGCACTTTAAAGATAATTCTTTCGAGCAGGGGAGTATCCGACACCGAAACCATGTCTTCAAGCCAGCTAGTCAAAACTGCATTCGAGAAAAATATTGTACCTAAGTATCTTGAGTCTCAATTTACTTCACTTCGGACGCTTCTTATGAGCGGGTCGCCAACCATAAGGAACAAGATTGGTGCTCACGGACAAGGAGAAAAACCGATAAGTGTGCCGGAAAGCATCTCCTCATATGCTTTGAACCTAACAGGCTCAACAATACTCTTTTTGTCGAAACTGAAATAGATCATGTAAGCAAGCGTAGGCTCGCTGATTTCACCCACCGCATCTCCTCCCTCTCCCCGCCCTGCGCGCCCAGCGTTCGAGACTGAAATCGTCCACTGGACGATGTCCGAGACGTCTCTCACCCCACCCAGGGTCGGGCGCCGCCCTCTGGAGCACTCCGCCATCCATAGGCCGTAGGGTGGGGTTCCACCCCACCATCCCCAGCCGCCACCCCGCGCCCCCGGCTCCACAACCCTTAGGGCGGGGGTCTCCCGCCGTTCCCCCCCCCCCCCCCCGGGGGTCCCGCCCCCCCCCCCCGCCGGGGCCGCGCGGCGGGGCGCGCGCCCCCCCCCCCCCCCCGCTCAT